>CAWCWZ010000040.1:0-91274 GCA_963799395.1 uncultured Actinomycetes bacterium | reverse complement strand
ACTCGGGCCACTAGCAACTAGCCGGCGAGCTCGACGATCGTGTCGAGGCCGTCGGCGACGGCCAGCACGCGGGCGCCGGGGCCGCGGACGCGCTGCGCCGCGGCGATGGCCTCGTCGACGGTGGCGAAGGCCAGCAGCCCCAGGCTCTCGATCAGCTCGTGGTCGCCCGCGCCGACCACGCCGACGCGGTACAGCGTCATGAGCTTGGCCATCATGTAGGCGCGCTGGCCGCCGGGCCCGAGCGGCTCTACGCAGCCGCGCTGCACGAGGTCGAGGGGGCGCTCGGTCGCCGCCAGCAGCGCCCCGAAGTTGGTCTCGCCGGGCCCGTCGCCGACGCCGAGCGGCAGGTCGGCGCAGCAGACGATCAGGCCGCCGCCGGCGACCACCGGGTGGGCGGCCAGACCTACGTAGGTGGCCGCCCGCGACGCCTGGTAGAGGCTGCGGTCCTTGGGCGCCGGCACGCCGGCGACGACCAGGTCGAAGGGCTCCTCGTGCCGCCTGATCCAGGCCGCGCCGTGGGTCTCGGCGAGCTGCCGCTGGACGGCGGCGGGGTCGCCGGCGGTGACGCCGGCGACCCCGCCGCCGTCGTTCAGCACGACGTTCACCGCGAACCGCAGCCTGGTGGCCGCCGCGATCTCGCGCAGCGCCTCCTGGAAGGGGTTGCCGTCGAGCCGGCAGAGCCGCACGGCGGGCTGGTCGAGGAAGACGGGATGGTGCGTCCAGGCGATCGTCTCCTGCCCGGCGCAGCCGACCGCGACGGCCTTGACGCCGCCCGAGAAGCCGGCGTACAGGTGAGGTTCGACGATGCCCACGGCGAGCACGAGGTCGGCCCGCGCCACGACGTCGTTCATGAGGATGACGCCTCCACTCGTGGTGGCGCCAGAGCCACGCTCGTCTGGCTGATCCCCTGGGCGTCGACGACCCGCAGCCGGGCGGCGACCAGCGCGCCCACGAGCGCCGCCTTCTCGTCGGGCGTGGTCGTGCGATGCAGGCCGCAGCCGACGACGATGTCGATCCGTTCGTCGGCGAGGCCGGCTCGTGCGAGGCGGTCGAGCACGGGCGGCAGCAGGGTGGCCACCGGACAGTCGCGGGTGGCGTCGGGGACGACGACGGCCACGCTGTGCACGCCGCGGGCTAGCTCGGCGAGCGGCGGCGCGCCGAGGGGCGCGTCGAGCGCCGCGGCAAGGGCCGCCGGCAGGTCGGCGAGGTCGGGCAAGCGGGTCGGCTCCTCGAACTCGCAGGCGCCGTCGACCGGCAGGCAGCGCCGTCCGGAGAGTGCGTAGGGCTTCACGTCGGTCTCTCGCCGCCGTGCGGCTGCGTCGGCGTCTCGCCGCCGTGCGGCTGCGCTGGCGTGTCGCCGTGCCTCTCGCCGCCGTGTGAGTGCGCCGGCATCTCGCCGCCGTGCCTCTCGTCGCGCCCGGCCGGGGGGCAGACGAAGAAGATCACGAGCGCGATGATGGCGCCCGCCGGCGGGTAGACGATGGCCATGAGGCAGCCGTAGACGAGCCAGTTGAGCACGGCGCGTCCGCTGCGCCTGGCCGTGCGGTAGCCCACGTACACGCAGACCGGCAGCTGGACGGCGAACAGCAGCTGGACGACGAGAGTGGGGAGGTGCATGGCCTAAGCATTCCGCTCGAGGAGTCGCGACACGAGGTCGCGCAGGCCCTCGACGGCGGCCGGCGGCGACAGCGGCAGCGCCTCGCCGCCGAAGCGCAGCAGCTCGTGGGTGAGCCAGCGCTCGTCGACGTACGGCTGCCGGGCGAGGCAGCCGCCGGCCGGCAGGGTCACCGTGGGCTCGCGCTCGGCCACCCAGCGGGCGACGGCTGCCGCATACCAGACCACTGCCCGGCGCGGCGCGTAGCGCTCCGAGCTGCGGACGCCCTCGCGACGGTAGAGCTCGACCTCGACGTCGGGCCGCGGCGTGAAGTGTTCGCCGCGCAGCCGCGCCCGCTTGGTGGTGGCCACGCGGAAGGTCCTCGTGCCCTGTGAGCGGCGACACCAGGCGACGTAGTACCACTCGCCCCGCGTGCGCACCAGCAGGTAGGGCTCGACTGTGCGCATCGAGGTCGTGCCGCTGCCCTCGGACCAGTACTCGATGTCGAGCAGGCGGCGCCCGCCAATGGCCGCGTTCACCGCGTCGAGGATCGGTTCGGCCGTCGGCAGGCGCTCACCGGCGGCGACCGTCGGCGGGGCGGCGCTTCGGGCGCGGCGCAGCTTCTGGGCCGCGCTGCGCAGCGCCGCGCCATGCTCGATCGGCAGCTGTCCGCCGAGGATCTCGACGGCCAGCAGCAGGGTGTCGACCTGCAGCGGCGACAGCCGCGCCGGGCGGGCAAAGGCCGAGCTCGCGACGTCGCAGGTGACGACCAGCGTCTCGCCCTTGAGCTCGGCCCAGAGCAGCGTGCCTTCGCCGCCGAAGTTCACGAGGTTCAGAAGACGGACGTCGGCGGCCAGCGCGGCCGGTGTCGTGTCGAGGGCGGCGCAGACCGCCGCCACCGGCACCGGCGTCTCGTCGGTGTCGCCGGCGGCGTGGCAGACGCCGCGCAGATACGTCATGAGGGTCGCAAGGCGAGTGAAGCGATCGGCTTCGACGTTCCAGTCAGCGTCGGCGGTCGCGGTCGGGCGGCGGGCGCCCGGGGCAGCGGCGTCGTCGAGCAGCCCGGTCGCGGCGTCCGCGTCGAGCGGCGGCCGGGCGAGCCGGTCGGCGAGGCGCCGGAGCTGCCCGCGCAGCTCATCGCGCAGCTCCGGCGGCTCGAGCAGCTCCGCCGCCTCGCCCATCGACAGCACCCACGACACGAGCTCGCCTGGCGAGTTGTAGGACGTCGTGTAGAGGATGTCGTGCGCGTCGTGCGAGTAGGGCTCGTCGGCCGCGCCACTGGTCGCGGGCGCCGGCGAGATCGTGCCGCAGCGCGAGAAGTGGGCCTCGACCCACCAGGCCATGTCGGTCGCGACGCGCACGACGGCCGTGCCCACCGCCTCGCCGAGCTGCCAGGCCGGCCGATCGAGATAGTCGTCGATCGAGAAGCCGGCCGGCGGCGCGAAGTCGTGGGGGGCGCGGCTGGCGAAGGTCACCCGCGAGCGCAACCGCGACAGGCGGAACGTGCGGATCGCCTGTCGCAGATGACACCAGGCGATGAGGTACCACTCGTCGCCGACCAGCAGCAGGCCGTACGGGTCGACGGTGCGCTCGCGCTGCTCGTCGCGGCCGATCGAGTAGTAGTCGAAGGTGACCGTCTTGCCAGCGGCGACCGCCTGCTGCAGCTTGGGCAGGGCGGTGGCCGCGCGCCGCGCCTCGCGTTCGGGCAGCACGCTGACCGCCGCCGCCGCCGCCGGGAAGAGCAGCTCGGGGCGTCCGTGGGTCAGGCTGAGCAGCGCGAGGCGCAGCGGCTCGCTGTAGGCAAAACGGTGTTCGAGCACGAACAGGCAGGCGGCCAGGGCCGCGAGCTCGTCGGGTGTGAACTCGATGGCCGGCAGGTAGTAGGCCGAGGCCGGCAGGCAGTAGAGCTCGGTGTCGGTCTCTGCGTCGGCGTCGCCGACGACGCCGATACCGAGAGCGGCGAGCTCGGCGCGGTCTTCGTAGAAGCGCCGCTTGAAGGCGTCGTCGGTCATGAGCGCGTAGCCTTCGACTCGCTGGCGGATCTCGGCCGCCGTGGCCGGCCGGTCCGGCCGCGACAGCAGAAAGGCGACGAGTGACAGCCGCCGGATGAGCTTGTCGGCGTCCTTTGAGAAGCCCTCTTCGCGGGGCGCACCGGCGGGCGTGGTCATGTGGTCCCCACGGGCGCGACGCCGGTCTCGAAGGCGCCGTCGGCGGGGTGCAGCTCGAGCGACAGAAGGTTGCGGTACTCGTCGCCGAAGCCGCGTCGCGTGAAGAAGCCGGAGAGGCCGTGGCTGAGCTCGCCGTCGGGCCCCACCGCGACGGCGAGAGCGGCGCAGCCCCGGCTGCTCGCCCAGGCGGCCAGCGCCTCGGTGAGCGCGCCCCCGATACCGTGGCCGCGCTCGGCCGGGACGACGTACAGCTCGCCGATCTCCGCCAGCCGAACGTGCTCGACGGTGGTCCTCCAGCTCGCGGTGGCGATGCCCACCGGCACGTCGGCAGCGCCCGCGCGCGAGGCCAGCAGGACGGCGCCACGCGGGTCGTCGAGCAGGGCGGCAAGACCGGCGTGCCGCCGGGACGCCGGAGTGGCGAAGCCCTCTTCGGCAAAGAAGCGACGCAGGAGGTCGCTTGCGACCTCCTGCGTCGCGCCGTCGGCTTGCCGTATGGTGAGATGTGTGTCGGTCACGTCCGTGGTGCACCGTCGCGGTGCACCACGAAGCTTACTTCACAACGATCCTGAGGACCTTGCGGACGTTGGGGATGTTCTAGACGGCCTGCTTTTCGGCGGCGGCGATGATGGCGTCGAACTCGCGGCCGAGGTCGTCGGGGAAGCCGATAGGCTCGGCGGCGAGGATCTCGCGCACCCTGTCCTGGGCCTTCTCGACCGTGCTCTTCGCGCCGGCCGCCTTCCAGCCTTCGTAGGTGCCGGTCTCGCCGAGTCTGGCCTGCCAGAGCTCGCGCACGTGGGCTCGCGCGTGTGGTTGTCGAACAGGTAGTCGCCCTTGAAGCCCATCCTGACGATGAGGTCGCGGGCGATCGTCTCGTCGGACACCTCGACGCCGCGCAGGATGCGCTTGACCATGCCGAGGATCTCGTCGTCGACCACCATGTTCTCGAGGCAGAGGATGCGCGAGCCGTCGAGCAGGCCGGTGCCGAAGGTCACGTCGGCGCCGTTGGCGTAGGCCATGAACATGGCGATCGCGTTCTCGTAGGCGCTCTGGATGCCGGGCTCCTTGGCCGTCGTGGCGCCGGCGCCGTACCAGGCCGGCACGCCGTAGAAGTCGGCCATGTGGCCCTGCACGGAGCGGATGAGGATGGCCTCGGGCGAGTTGCTGGCGTAGGCGCCGCTGCTCATGTACATGGCCGTCGGGCCGCCGCCGTGGATGACCGGGGCGCCGGGGTAGGCGAGCTGCACGAGCGTGGCGCCGCTCACGAACTCGGCGTTGTTGACGCACGGCCGAGCCGGCGATCGTCACCGGCCCGGTGGCGCCCAGGATCGGCATGGGGTAGAAGCTCACCGGGATGCCGGCCGAGGCCAGGGTCAGCGCCAGGTCCATGCCGTAGCGCTCCTGGTGCAGCGGGCTCACCGTGCAGATGATGGCGGTGAAGGTCGGCCGCCGGCGCAGCTCGTCGCGGCCGCCGGCCAGAGCGCTCGCCATCTCGATCAGGCTGCGCGCCTCCCAGTCCTCCTTGATCGAGACGACGATGCTGTGCTTGGCCGAGTTGCGCACGCAGGCGTCGAACTCGTGCAGGACCCGGCTCTGCGTGGGGCAGTCCTGGGCGCTGACGACGGCGCTCGTGGCGCTCACGTTGTCGAGCGCCTGCACGACCCTGGCGCAGTTCTCGCAGGTCCTCCTTGCGCGACGAGCGCACGCGCGCCGCTCGCGGGGTCGCGGTAGAACACGCCGCAGCCGTCCGAGGAGATGTAGAGGTGCTCGCCGTCGAGCGGCAGGTCGTACTCGGGAGTGCGGCCGCCGAGCGTGAGCTCGTGGGGCACGGTGGCGAGCGCCTTCTCGACGACCTCGCCGGGGATCTTGGCGACCGTCGTCTCGCGGTCGACCGTCGCGCCGTTTGCCTCGAGCACGTCGAGGGCGTTCTGCGAGTGGAACATGACGCCGACGTTCTCGATGACGTCGAGCGTCGCCTCGTGGATCTGCCTGATCTCGTCGGCGCTGAGAAGCTCGAGCTTGACGCGCTTGCCGACGTAACAACCGTCTGCGTAGGCCACGGTGGTCTCCTTTCGGGACGCGGATGGACGGCGCCCCGGGGCGCCTGTCGGCGCGCCGGCGGTCGCCGTCGCCAAAGCGTGGTGGCCTACAGGGCCGGGTGGTCTCTGGCTGCCGACTTCAGGCGGTTGGCCTTCACGGTGCTCCTTGGTCTCTCACACCGAGCATAGTAGCGGGAACGGCCGCGACGTGCGCGCCCGGCCGGTCGTGGTGCTCCAGCGGCACGTCAACCTTCGGCCGCCGCGATGATGGCGTCGAACTCGCGGCCGAGCGCGGCGGGGAACTCGGGCAGGCTCGGCGGCGAGCAGCTCGGCGACGCGCGCCTGCGCGGCCTCGGCCGTGCTCCTGGCGCCGGCCTGCCGCCAGCCGTCGTAGGTGCCGGTCTCACCGAGCTTCGCCTGCCACAGCTCGCGCACGTGCTCGCGCGTGTGGCTCGCGAACAGGTAATCGCCCTTGAAGCCCATCTGCTCGATCAGCTCGACCGCCAGCGTGCTCGCGGTCGACGGCGACGCCGCGCAGCAGCCGGCTGACCATGCCGAAGACCTCGTCGGCCACGACGAGCTCCTCGAGCGACATCTGCGTGACCGAGTCGAGCAGGCCGGCGCCGAAGAGGAAGTCGGCGCCGGCGAACAGCTCGAGCATCATGCCGAGCGTGTTCTCGTAGGCCGCCTGCACGCCCGGCTCCTTGCCCTTGGTGCCGCCCCAGCCCAGGCCGGCCGGCAGGCCGTAGAAGCGCGCCATCTGGCCCTGGACGGCGCGCAGCAGCAGGGCCTCGGGCACGTTGGCGAAGTAGGCGCCGGTGCGCATGTACAGGGCGGTCGGTCCGCCGGCGTGAATGAGCCGGGCGCCGGGCCATGCGAGCTGGATGGCGGTGATCGCCGCCGAGGATCTCGGCGTTGTTGACGACCGCCGTGCCGGCCGGCGTGACCGGCGCCGTGGCGCCGAGGATGGGCATGGGGTAGAGCATCAGCGGGATGCCGGCCTGCGCCAGGGTGAAGGCCAGGTCCATGCCGAAGCGCTCCTGATGGAGCGGGCTCACCGTGCAGAGGATGACCGAGAAGGTCGGGCGCTCGTAGCAGCTCCCGGGCGCCGCCGGCCACGGCCTCGGCCATGCGGATCAGGTGGCGCGCCTCGGTCTCGTCCTTGACCGAGACGACGATGGCGTGCTTTTCGGAGGCGCGCATGCAGGCGTCGAACTCGTGCAGCACGCGCGTCTCGACGGGGCAGTCCTGGGCCGACACCAGTGCCGAGGTGGCGGAGATGTTGTCGAGCCCCTGAACGACCTTGGCCGCGGCGCTCACGTCGGCTTTGGTCGAGGGGCGCACCGTACCGTCGTGTTCGCGCACGAAGGTGGCGCAGCCGTCCGAGGTGATGTAGGCGTGCTCGCCGTCGAGCGGCAGGTCGAACGCCGGCGTGCGGCCGCCGAGCGTGAAGCCGTGGGGCAGGGTGGCCAGGGCGCGCTCGACGAGCTCGGGCGGCAGCTTGGCGACGGTCGTCTCGTAGTCGACCGTAGCGCCGGCCTGGGCCAGCACGTCGAGAGCGCGCTTCGAGTAGTAGACGCAGCCGACCTCGCTGAGCACGTCGAGCGAGGTCTCGTGGATGCGTCGCACCTCGTCGGGCGAGAGGATCTGCAGGGGTCGGCGCGGGCCGACGCGGCGGGTGTCGGCGTGGGTCACTGAGCCTCCTCGGTGTCGGGGCGGGCGGCCGGCGGCACGCCGCCGGCCGCCCGCGTGGCGAAGCGTTGCATGACGAAAGGCGAGGTCACGGCGCGCACGAGGGCGTCGTAGTCGACGGCGAAGTCGACCGTGTCTCGCCGGGCCGCAGAGGTCTGGGGGTGATGAGCACGCCACGTCGCTGGTCGTGCCGGCGATCCGACGCCGTCGAGCAGCGGGCGCAGGCCGCGCGGTTCGCAGTCGCGGCGCCCCAGGGCCACCAGCGCGTAGCCAGGCGTGCTCGTCGGGCAGGGCTGTGTCGGGGACGTGGCCGAAGGCGTCACGCCGTCGGCGCCGGCAGGCGCCGGTGGCTTGACGTAGCGACTCGAGAACGGTCGCGCTGAGCACGGGGTCGAAGCGCTCAAGGCCGTCGAGCGGCGCGCCCGACACGAAATCGTAGCCGTAGAGGGGGCCGCCGCCCGAGCGGATCTCGGTGCGGAAGCGGGGCTCGAACCCGGCGAGATGCTGCAGGCAGCACGAACCGCCGAGCGACAGGAGCGGGGCGTCGAGCGTGACGCAGTCGGCGACCGTGGCGAGCACGTCCTCGGCGGCGCGGAACAGCTCGACGCTGGGCAGCTGCCCGGACAGGCAGGCGAAGTTGACCGAGACGCCGGCCAAGGTCGGTGCCGGTCAGGCCGGCGAGGCGGCGCGCCGCCTCGCCGGCCTGACCGGGCAGCACGCCTTCGCGGCGGTCGCCGAGGTCGACCGTGAGGAGCAGCTCGACCGGCAGCCCCGGCGCGTGCTCGCCGAGCGCCGCGGCGGTCGCCGGGTCGCAGAGCAGGACGCGGTCGGCGATCTGGGCCGCCGCCGCGATCTCGTGGGCCTGCGGCGCCCGCAATAGGGTGAGCGGCGCGAGGGCGTGGGCGGCGAGCCGCACGAGGGCGGGCAGGCGGGAATCCGCGAGGCCGGCGCAGCCGGCCTCGAGCATCGCCTGCCCGACGGCGGGCTCGCCGTCGACGGCCTTGGTCACGCCGATCAGCTCGATGCCGCGCGCGAGCAGCCGCTCGGCGAGGGTCTGCGTCGCGTGGCCGATGGCGTCGAGATCGAAGGTGATCCGGGGGTACATGGGCGACCTGTCGTGCCGGCGTTGGCCTGCCCGGGGGCAGGCGGGACCCGACCGCCTCTAGTAGTCGTGAAGCGTACCGCCGAAGATGGCGGCGAAGCGCTGGCCGAGATGGGTGTCGGGTGCCGTACGCATCGGGCAAACGCCCGGGCAGTCGGGCCGGGCGGGGACAGTATAATCGGACGCCGGGACTCCGCCAACTCGAGCAAGTGAGGCAGGCATGGTCGACCTCGACGGCGACATCACGGTGAGCGACGGCCACCTGGCGCTCGATGGGGTCGACATCGTCGACCTCGCCCGCCGGGTCGGGACGCCGTTCTTCGTGTATTCGCCGCGCCGCATCCGCTGGAACGTGAGCAGCCTGGTGAACGCCTTCACGCGCCGCCACCTCGACACCGAGATCTTCTTTGCCAGCAAGGCCTGCTCGAACCTGTGGTTCCTGGACCAGGTGCGCCGTGCCGGCGTCAACGTCGAGGTGAACTCCGGCGGCGAGTTGTGGAAGGCCGAGCGCGCCGGCTTTGCGCCCCGGCAGATCATCTTCAACGGCGTCGCCAAGACTCGCGACGAGATCGGCGCCGCCGTCCGGGCGGGCGTCAGGGGGCTCACCGTCGATTCGCTCTACGAGCTCGAGCGGATCGCCGAGGTGGCCGGCGAGCTCGGCCGCACCGGCCCCGGTCGACCTGAGGATCGACGTCAATGTGCCGACGCTGACCCACCCCGGCCTCGTGACCGCCCACGGCGGCAAGGCCGGCATCGACTTAGACGACGCGCTCGAGGCGTTCTCGTTCGCCGGCGCCCACGAGGCCCTCGATCCCCGCGGCCTGCACCTGCACGTGGGCTCCCAGATCACCGGGGTCGAGCCCTACAGCGAGGCCGTCGAGAAGGCGCTCGACCTGATCGAGGCGATCGAGGCCGGCGGCCTCCGCCTCGATCACCTGAACGCCGGCGGCGGCTTTGCCATCCCCTACCGCGACCGGCCCATCTGCGAGCCGGTCGACTACTTCTGCGCCCCTCTCACGATCGACGACTACGCCGAGGCCGTCTGCGAACCGGTCGAGCGCCGCCGGCCCGGTCTCAAGCTGCTGCTCGAACCGGGCCGCTTCATCGCCGGCAACACGGCGCTGCTCGTGACGACCGTGGAGAACACCAAGGTCAAGGGCCGGCGCGACGAGGAGGGGCGGCGCGTCGGCGACGAGCGCTGGCTCACCGTCGACGCCGGCTTCAACACGCTGCTCGAACACACCAACTACCGCTGGTACTACCGCACGATCGTCGCCAGCCGGGCCGACGAGCCCGCCGACACGCCGTTTCGCCTGGCCGGGCCGCTCTGCGACGGCGGCGACGTGTTCGCCGGCGACGACGAGACGCCGTATCGCCGTTTCCCCCAGGGTACGGCACCGGGCGACGTCGTCGTCTTCTTCGACGCCGGCGCCTACACGCTCGAGATGATGAACCCCTACAACGCCCGGCCGCGGGCCGCCGCCTTCGCCGTCGAAGGGGGTACGGTGCGACCGATCCGCGCCGCCGACACCCTCGACGACATGGTAGCCGGAGACGCCGCGCCCGACGTGCCCGCCGCCCCGCTCGCCGGCGCCCGACGTGCCCGCCGCATCCGCTCGGCGCGGTGCGCAGGCCTCTGGCCGAGACTAAAGGGCGGTCGCGAGCTGCCGGTCGAGCCCGGGCCCGACGGCGAGCTTGATGCCGAGGTCGCAGAAGGCGCGGGTGTTGGGCAGGGCGTGCCTGTTCAGTTGGGCCGGCTGGGCGAAGGCCGCGACGGGCATGACCGCCTCGATGCCGGCCCGCCGGCAGGTCGAGACGATCTCGTCGCGCCGCTCGCGCGACCTTGCCAGGGCGATCAGCCAGCGCCAGCTGGGGACCGTGCTGACCCCTCGTGTGCCGGCGCCCAGCACCTGGAGGCCGGCCGCGTTCAGCCGCTCGCCCGCCGCGACCGCCACGGCCCGCCGCCGGGCCAGGGCTTCGGGGAGCTCGGCCAGCGCCCGGACGCCCGCCGTCGCGGCCGCCTCGTCGGTGCGGTAGCCGTTGGCCAGGCCGTCGGCGCAGTCGTGCGAGAAGCATTCGTCGTTCGTGGCGATGACGGTCGAGCGCAGGGTGGTGAGATGCCGTTCGAGGTTCTCTGAGGAGGTCGAGACCAGGCCGCCCGCGGCCGGCGAGTCGCCGAACGCGAAGATGGCAAGACGACCCTTCGAGCCGACCGGCCGGCCGTCGATGGTGGCGCCGAGCGCCGCGCGGCAGTCTTCGACGAGCGTGATGGCGCGGTCGTCGGCGACGCGCTGCAGGTCGTCGGTGAGAGCCGGGTAGCCGGCCTCGTGGACGGCCAGCAGGGCTCGCGTGCGGGGCCCCACGAGACGGTTGGCGTCGGCGGCTTCGAGGAACGGCCGGTCGGGAGCTTCGATGTCGGCGAAGACGGGGCGCCCGCCGGCGAGGATGATGAGATTGGCCGTGGCCGACGACGACACGGCCGGCAGAATGACCTCGCCGCCGTCGTCGACGTTGATGGCGAGGAGCGCCAGATGAAGGCCGGCCGAGCCGCCGGCCACCGGCACGACGTGCCGCTCGAGGTACGCTTCGGCGGCCTCCTGCAGCCGCCTGACCGCCGCACCCTGGGTGAGCCAGCCCGACTTGAGCGCGCCGGCCGTGAGATCGGCGCCTTCGCCTTCGGCCTCGCCGCCGCCCGACCCTGCCCTCTCGTGCGGGAACCGGACCACGTTGTCGTCGCTCGATTCCACGTACTTGCCCCTCGTCTATGACCGTCGCTGACGCCGCACGCTGTTCGTACCCGTTCTCGCTCGAAACAGTCACGCGAGACGTGTGCTCGAAGCGGTCGCGCAACGCGTGCGCTCGAGGCTGCGGGCGGAGCGCGGGCGACGGGGCCGCGGGCGGCGGGTGGCAGGCCGGCTTGCCGGCCTGCCACCCGCCCTGTGGAGGTCAGACGACGACAGTGGCGCGGGTGCGGGCGAACCGGTAGCGGGTGGCGGAGGTGCCGAGCTTCCAGAAGACGTGATAGTGGTCGGTGGTGTGGGCGTCGATGATCCTTTGCCCGGCGCTGTTGGTGCCGACCAGTTCGGCCACGTGGTCCCACGTGCCGTCTCCCGGTCCAGTCGTAGTAGACAAAGTCGCCCTTGCCGACGCCGCCGATCGACGAGACGAAGTCGGTGTACCTGACGTTCCACGCCCCCTGCTGGTTGGCCACGGCGATCCAGGCGTGGCTGTAGGAGTCGTCGGTGGGCGAGCTCGTGCCGTTCTTGTCGTACCACCAGCCGGACGCGTAGGTGCTGCCGAACTGGGGGTAGCCGCCGGCGTACATGACCTGCGAGCCGAAGTCGGCGCAATCGGAGCTGAAGCTGGTACAGGTCGGGTTGTACGACAGGGCGTACTTGTCGGCGTACGCCTTGGCGGCGTCGCGGTTGAAGGTGAGCTTGGCCGAGTAGCCGGGCCGCACGCCGGCCGCGACCGCCCCGCCGGCCGGCGGGACGCCGACAAGGACGGTGGCCGGTCCCGCGCTTACCGACAGGCTGCGGGCATGAACTTCGAGGCGGCTCGCCGCCGCCGCGACGGCGGCCGCCGGCACGCCGGCGGCCTCGAGCAGACGCGGGGTGAGATCGGACGAACAGGCGTCGCGGGTGACGAGCCAGCGACCGTGGTTTCGCACCAGGGTGACGACATGGTCGAGACCGTCGCCCTCGGTGTTGGATCGGCCCCTCGAGTCGGTCCAGGTGACGAGGGTGACCACGTGGGCGGTCGCGGTGGCCGCTCCGGTCGCGGGGGAGACGCGCAGCTCGCCGACCGTGACGCGGCAGGAGACGGCGGTCGTAGTGTGCCCGAGCTCGCGGGCCAGCACACGGGCGCCGCGCGCGAGGGTCGCCTGGCGCCGCGCGAGTGGCGAACCCGGCAGGCAGCGGGCGGCGAGCGCGCGGGTCTGGGCCGGGCCCAGCACGCTCTTCGCCTGGGCCTGGAGGTAGGCGACCGTCGCGGCCGCGACGGTTGCGTCGGCGGCGGGCGGGACGCGGCCCGCGACGCCGCCGCCCGAGCCGCACGGTGGCGGAGCGGGCGAGGCGGTGGCGCCGCGGGCCGGTGGCGGCGCGACGACGAGCGGGATGACGAGCAGCGTAAGCAGCGCCGCTCGCGGGTGCGGGAGGTGGAGCATGGCGACCCCCTTTCGGGTCGGGTTACGGGCTCGTGGCGACGGCTGTGACCAGCCAGTCCCCCGCGCTCCGGTCCCTCCCCAGGGTGAAGAACAACGTCGTCAGGCCGCTCGACAGTGGGCTGCCGGGCCGCACCGCGAGGCGCACGGTGGCGGCGAGCGTGACGGCGCCGGCGCGAGAGTCTCCCCAGACCCGCGCCGAGATGAAGTCGATGTGGCGGATGGCGACGAGCTCGCGGTGCGGCCAGACGCCGGCGCCGGAGAGCAGCCGGCGGGCGGCCGCCAGGCGCCCTTGGTCGACGAGCCGCGTGAGCTGCAAGACCGTGGCCGCCGCCTCGAGGCCGGCTGAGCCGGCGGGCACGGCGGGGGACGCGCTTGGCGGCGGCGGGGCGGGGGCCGACGGCCCCCGCCCCGCCGCCGCGTGGTCTGCGGGCGACAGGGGGCCGGGTGCCGTCCGCCCGCAGGCCGCCCAGACTCCGACGACCGCGAGCACCGCGGCGCCGGCGACGAGCCAGCGGGCGGCGGCGACGAGCGGCCGGTGGGAGCGCAGATCCATGCTGGCGATGCTGCGCCGCGGCGGCGCGGCCGGCAAGGATGACGAACGCTCGAGGACGGTGACGTTGCCCGTCGCCGGGCGCCGGCACGCGGGTCGCCGTGGCGGGCACGAGGCCGCCGCGCCGGCGCGTGACTGAGCCGGGTCCCGCGCGGGTATTGTTGACAAGACTTATCGAGTTCCTGTACGAATCGTCGACGATGAACATCTCCGCCAAGAGCAAGTACGCGGTCCGGGCCCTGGTCGAGCTCGCCGAGCGGGCCCAGGCGCGGCCCGACCATCTCGTCAGACTGACCGACGTCGCCGCGGCCCGGGGCATCCCGCTGCAGTTCCTCGAGCAGCTCTTCGCGGCGCTGCGCAGGGCGGGGATCGTCAGGAGCCGCCGCGGCGCCAGTGGCGGTTTCGTCCTCGCCCGCCCGCCCGCCGAGATCACCGTCCTCGAGGTGGTCGAGACGCTGGACGGCATCGTGTCGCCGGCCGTCTGCACCCAGGGCGAGTGCGAGCGCATCGAGGAGTGCGGTCCCGCGGCCGTCTGGCTCGAGGCCAAGGAGGCCCTCGAACGGGTGCTGCGCCAGACCACGATCGCCGACCTGGTCGAGCGCGAGCGCGCCCGCGCGCCGCGCGAAGCCATGTACTACATCTAGCCGGAGGACCGAGTGAACATCGCAGACGACATCACCAGGCTGATCGGCGGCACGCCGCTCGTCCGCTTGCGGGCGCTCTCGGAGCGCAGCGGCGCGACCATCGTCGGCAAGCTCGAGTCCTTCAACCCGGGCGGCAGCGTCAAGGATCGCATCGGCCTGGCCATGATCGACGCCGCCGAGCAGACGGGCGCCATCGCCCCCGGGCGCACCACCATCGTCGAGCCGACTAGCGGCAACACCGGCATCGCCCTCGCCATGATGGCCGCGGCGCGCGGCTACCGGCTCGTGCTCACCATGCCCGAGACGTTCAGCGTCGAGCGTCGCAACCTGCTGCGCGCCTACGGCGCCGAGCTCGTCCTGACGCCCGGACCCGAGGGCATGCGCGGCGCCATCGACCGGCGCGGGCGAGCTCGTCGCCGAGACCCCCGACAGCTTCATGCCGCAGCAGTTCGAGAACCCCGCCAACCCCGCCGTCCACCGGGCGACGACCGCCGAGGAGATCTGGGTCGACACCGACGGCGCGGTCGACGTCTTCGTCGCCGGCGTGGGCACCGGAGGCACGGTCACCGGCGTGGGGCAGGTGCTCAAGGAGCGCAAGCCCGAGGTCAGGGTCTACGCGGTCGAGCCGCTCGAATCGCCCGTCCTGTCGGGCGGTCAGCCCGGACCGCACCGCATCCAGGGCATCGGCGCCGGCTTCGTGCCGCGCGTGCTCGACACCGGGGTCTACGACGAGATCGTCCAGGTCCCGGGCGACAGGGCGCTCGAGACGGCGCGCGCCCTGGCCGCCGACGAGGGCATCCTCGTGGGCATCTCGGCCGGCGCGAACGCCTTCGCCGCCGGCGAGCTCGGTGCCCGCCCCGAGAATCGCGGCAAGCTGGTCGTCACCATCCTGTGCGACACCGGCGAACGCTACCTGTCGACGCCGCTGTTCGCCGACCAGGGCGCGCCGGCCATGACCGGCGGCTGATGGCCGAGGCGCCACACGAGGGCGTCGCCAGCGCGGCGCTGATCGCCACCGTGGGCTCGCTGCTCGATCCTCTCGAAGCCGTGCTCAAGCCGCTGGGTCGGGTCTGTGTGGCCTTTTCGGGCGGCGTCGACTCGAGCGTCGTGCTGGCGGTGGCCACGCGCGTGCTCGGCGCCGGCCACGTCCTGGCCTTCACGGCCGTCTCCGAAACGTATCGCGACGACGAGCTCGCCGCGGCCCGCGCCTTCGCCGGGTCGCTCGGCGTCCGCCACCTCACCTGGCAGACCCGCGAGCTCGACGATCAGCGCTTCGTGGCCAACACGCGCGACCGTTGCTACTACTGCAAGTCGACCCTGCTCGAGGCGATGGAGCGAGCGGCGGCCGACGCCGGCAGCGCGGCCCTGATCGACGGCGCCAATCGCGACGATCTGGGCGACGAACGGCCCGGGCTGCGCGCCTCCGCCGAGCACGGCGTGCGCCACCCGCTGATCGAAGCCGGTCTCGGCAAGGCGGCCGTGCGGGCCCTCGCCCGGGCCCTCGACCTGCCCGACTGGAGCAAACCGGCCGAGGCCTGCCTGGCCTCGCGCATCGCTTACGACGAGCCGGTCACGGCCGACAAGCTGCGCCAGGTGGCGGCCGCCGAGGACGTGCTGCGCGAGCTCGGCCTGGGTCCCGAGCTACGGGTGCGACATCACGGCGCCATCGCCCGCATAGAGCTGCCGGCCGCTGTCGTGCAGCAGGCCGCCGAGCCCGACCTGCGCGAGGCCGTCACGCGCCGGCTGCGCGCCCTGGGTTTCACTTACGTCGCGCTCGACCTGCAGGGCTTTCGCTCGGGCAGCATGAACGAGGCGCCGCGTACCGAAGGGAGCCGGTAAGTGAATCGTGCCGTAGGGACCGTCGCCGACATCGCCGAAGGTGCCTGGTGCGCCGCCCGCAAGAGCCGGCCGCGGCAGTTCGTGGAGCGCATGCGCCGCGACGTGCGGGCCGTGAAGGACCGCGACCCGGCGGCCACCAGCACCTTCGAGATCGTCACCTCGTACTCGGGTCTGCACGCGCTGTGGCTGCACCGTGTGGCCCATCCCCTGTACCGCTGCGGCATGCCGGTGCTGCCGCGCTGGATCAGCCAGTTCAACCGCTTCGCCACCGGCATCGAGATCCACCCCGGCGCGCGCATCGGCGAGGGTTTCTTCGTCGACCACGGCGCGGGCGTCGTGATCGGCGAGACGACAGAGATCGGCGACAACGTCACGATCTACCAGGGCGTCACCCTCGGCGGCACGGGCAAGGAGCACGGCAAGCGTCACCCTACCCTGGGCGACAACGTCGTCGTCGGTTCGGGGGCCAGCGTGCTCGGCTCGGTGCACATCGGCGACAACGCCAAGATCGGTTCGGGCAGCGTGGTCGTGCACGACGTGCCGGCCAACGCCACGGTGGTCGGCAACCCCGGGCATCCGGTGCTGGTCGACGGTCAGCGCGTGGGCATTCCCGACATCGACTACACGCATCTGCCCGACCCCGTGGCCGAGGCCCTCAAGTGCCTGGTCGACCGCATCATCGCCCTCGAACAGGAGCTCGACGAGATCAACCCCGAACGCAAGGCGCGCCGCCGCGAGCGCATCGCCCGCAACCAGGAGACGCTCGACCGGCTGCTGCACTTCAGCGAGGGCGGCGGCATCTGACAGCTGCCGGCCCACCGTTTCGCGGGTATGCTACTATCGCCGCATCAACCAGCACTCAGGGAGAGTGATCCCGCCGTGAGCCACGTTCGACGTCTCGTCCTCGACGTCCTCAAACCGCACATGCCGACCATGCTCAACCTCGCCGACAAGCTCGGCGATCTCGAGGGAGTGGCCGGCGTCGACATCACGCTCTTCGAGATCGACAACAAGGTCGAGAACATCAAGATCACGCTCGAGGGCAACGACGTCGACTACCAGGAAGTCGCCGAGGTCATCCAGGACTCCGGAGGCAGCATCCACTCGATCGACAAGGTGTCGACCGGCCGTCAGCTCATCGACGAAGCCGAGACTCCCCAGGATGCCGGCGCCCGCTGGATGCGGTGACCCACCGCCGCCGGCCTGACACATGAGCCCCCAGGCGGCCTCCGGTCTCACCGGCTGGCTGCGCAGCCGGTTCGCGACGCTGCGCCACTACCACCGGGTCGCCGATGTCGGCGAGATCGCCCGCCGGTACTTCGCCATGAACGCCTTCGACGGCGTGCTCACGACGCTGGGCGTGCTGGTGGGCAGCTACATCGGGCGGGTGCACTCCGCCCACCAGGTCATCGCCGTCGGCCTCGGCGCCGCCGTCGCCATGGGGGTCTCGGGCTTCTACGGCTCCTACCTGATCGAACGCGCCGAGCGCGACCGTTCGCTGCGCGAGCTCGAAGAGGTCACGCTGTCGAGCCTCGAAGACTCCGACATCGCCGCGGCCTCGACCTACGCCACGATCGTCGTCGCCTGCGTCGACGGCGTGTCGCCGTTCCTCGCCGCGACGCTCGTCCTCATCCCCTTCTTCATGGCCTCGACGAGCATCCACGGGGCCTATGTCGCGGGCGTCGTCATCGCCTTCGTCGAGCTCTTCCTGCTGGGGATGTTCCTGGGGCGCGTGTCGCGCCAGCGCCTCGTCTGGTCGGGCGTGAAGCTGGCGGTGGCCGGTGTGCTCTGCCTGGCCCTGAGCGCGCTTCTCGACATCGGCCTGCGGTGAGCGCGCCGTGAGCCGATCCGCCGCAGACAAGGGCCCCCGCCGCGCCGGCGAGCACCCCGGCCGGTCGGCCGCCGGCGACGCCCTGCTGGCCGGCCTGAACGAGCCCCAGCGCGAGGCGGTCGAGCACTTCGAGGGCCCGCTGCTGATCCTCGCCGGCGCCGGGTCGGGCAAGACGCGCGTGCTCGCCCACCGCGTGGCCTACCTCATCAAGGTGCGCCACGTGCGGCCCGACGAAGTGCTGGCCATCACCTTCACCAACAAGGCCGCCGGCGAGATGCGCGCCCGCATCGGCAGTCTCGTGGGCCCGATGGTGCGGGTCATGTGGATCTCGACCTTCCACTCGATGTGCGCCCGGATCCTGCGCCGCGAGGCCGAGCGCCTCGGGTACAAGTCGACCTTCTCGATCTACGACGCCGACGACGCCAAGCGCCTCGTCAAGCGCTGCCTCGCCGAGCTCGACTTAGACGACAAGCGCTTCACCCCCGACGCCGTGGCGCGCGCCATCTCCGACGCCAAGAACCGCCTGACCGACCCGGCCGCCTTTCGCGAGCAGACCGGCGGCTTCTTTCAGCGCGCCGCCGCCGACGTCTACGACCTCTACGAGAAGAAGCTCATGGAGATGAGCGCCATGGACTTCGACGACCTGCTGATGAAGACGGTGAACCTGCTCGAGATCTACCCGGACCGGCTCGAGCACTACCGGCGCACGTTCCGTTTCATCATGGTCGACGAATACCAGGACACGAACCACGCCCAGTACCGCATCGCCAACCTTCTGGCCGGCGGGAGCGGCAACCTCGCGGTGGTCGGCGACGACGACCAGTCGATCTACTCGTGGCGCGGGGCCGACATCCGCAACATCCTCGAGTTCGAGCGCGACCACCCCGACGCCAAGGTGATCAGGCTCGAACAGAACTACCGCTCGACGAGCCACATCCTCGACGTGGCCAACGCGGTGGTCGCCAACAACCGGCGGCGCAAGGGCAAGAACCTCTGGACGGCACGGGGGACCGGCCGGCCGGCGCACGTCGTCGAGGTCGCAGACGAGCACGCCGAGGCGCGCTTCGTGGCGAGCGAGGTGCGCAAGCTGCTCGAGGAGGGCGTGGGGCGCGAGGGGGCGGGCGAAGCCCGCCCCCTCGCGCCCCACGACATCGCCGTGCTCTACCGCACGAACGCCCAGTCGCGCGTGCTCGAAGAGGAGTTCGGCCGCTACGCCATCGCCTATCAGGTGGTCGGCGGCACGCGCTTCTACGAGCGCGCCGAGGTCAAGGACGCGCTCGCCTACCTCGCGGTCATCAACAATCCGGCCGACGAGCAGCGCCTGCTGCGCATCGTCAACATGCCGCGGCGGGGCCTCGGCCAGACCACGATGGCGCGCCTGCAGACCGAAGCGCAGACGCTCGGCGAGACGTTGTGGAGCGTGATCGAGCGCGCCGCCGACGTGCCCGGGCTGACGGCTGCGGCGGTCGCCTCGCTCGGCGCGTTCGCGGCGGTGGTGAACGCCTGGCGGGCGACGGCGCCGTCGACGCCGTCGGTGGCGGCCCTCGTACGCCGGGTGCTCGACGAGAGCGGGTACTCGGCCATGCTCCAGGGACAGGGCACGCTCGAAGCCGAGGGCCGCGTCGAGAACCTCGAGGAGCTCGTCGGCGTGGCCGCCGAGTACGACCAGCGCGCCGAGGAGCCGTCGCTCGACGGCTTTCTGCAGGAGATCTCGCTCTACTCGGACATCGACACCATGGTCGACACGAGCGAGCTCATCACCTTCATGACCCTGCACAACGCCAAGGGTCTCGAGTTCCCGGTCGTGTTCATCACCGGCATGGAGGAGGGCGTGTTCCCTCACCAGCGCTCACTCGACGACCAGAACCTCGAGGAGGAGCGCCGCCTCGCGTACGTCGGCATCACGAGGGCGATGGATCGCCTGTACCTGCTCCATGCCCGGGCGCGCAACCTCTGGGGTGGCAGCCTGTACGGCCTGCCCTCGCGGTTCCTCACCGAGATCCCCGCCGACCTCGTCGAGGTCACGCGTGTCGGCGGTCCGGCCTATCAGACGGGCGGCTGGTCGGGCGCCGGGGCCGGCCGGGCGGCGCGCGACGGCCGCCGCGACCGCGGTCGCGGCGGCGACGACTGGTCGGAGTGGCGCGAGCGCGACGACGAAGGCATCGCTGGTTCGGGCCGGCTGATCACCGGTCTCGAGAAGCCCGCCGAGACGATGGTCGAGCAGTTCTTCGCGGCCGGCGACCGGGTGCTGCACGCCACGCTCGGCGAGGGCACCGTGACGGCCGCCGAACCGGGCGGGATCATCGTCGTGCGCTTTGAGAACGACGGCTCGGAGCGGCGCCTGATGGCCACCATCGCGCCGCTGCGCAAGCTCAGGGCCTAGGTCATAGGGGAGCGGCGCCGGCCGGAGCCGCTTTACCGATAAGTTCCGCCCGGCCGGCGCCGCTCTACGGACCGGTGCCGGCTTCGTAGACCCGCCAGGAGCCGCCGACGCGACGCAGGCACATGAAGACCAGCGTGCGGCCCGCGCTCCACGCGCTCGTGCGGGTCGGTCGGATGGCGACGGTCATGGCGAACTCGAGCGTGGCGCCGGGCGGCGGCAGCGGCGACGCGGTGCGGTCGATCGACACGACGCGGACGCCCTCGATGCCCCAGAACGCGGCGGCGTCGCCGGCTCTTAGCGCGACGGCGGCTTGCGAGTCGCGCGTGACCACGGCGAGCAGGGCGCGGTAGCGATGGGCGCCGACCAGACGCCAGTAGCGCAGTGCCGTGCGCGCCGCGGCCGGCGGCACCGGGCCGGCCGTGATCGTCGCGGCGGGCGACGGCGTGGACGCGCCCTCAGGCGATGAGGAGACCGCCGGCCGGGATGTGGCCGCCGCCGACCGGACCGCCGTCGGCGTGGGCGTCGGCGAGGCGGCGCAGCCGCAGACGAGGACGGCGGCCGAGGCGCCGGCGAGCAGCACCGCGAGGGCCGCCGCCGTGCGACCGACCCGGCGGCGGGGCGGCGTGGGCGGCTGCGTGCGCATGCGGTCCTCCATACCTCGACGCGGTCGTCGCGAAGCCCATCACACGCCGTTCGCCCTGTACAGGATGACAATGCGATCCTGTGCGTTTCTGTACGGGTCTCCATGACGTCTCGCGAGCGACATGTGCCGTCGTTGTCACACGAAACGAAAGAAAACTCACGATTGACCACACTTTCGCGCAGCACTACAATGGGTCTTGTTCGAGCACGCTTGGTCGTCGCGTCGGTCACATGAGCGCCGGAGCGATCGAAGCGCGCGGGAGCGGACGCGAGTGGGATGTACTCGTGCGTTGCGGGTAGTTCGCAGGATGTGCGAGCGGGAAGCAGACGCGTCCGCCGGCCGCGAACCTCGCCCGGGATCGATCGGGACCGCGGCGCGCCGACACGAAGAGTCCGCGGCAAGACTCGCCCTCCCCCCGGACGAGCCGAGCCCCCTCGGGCCGCGGATGTCGCGAGGGTGGGGCCGGCGGCAGACGCTGCCGCCGGCCCGCCCCCGACTTGCTTCCTTTGCCGCCACGACTCGTCTCCACGAAGGCCCCGGCTGCCGTCGCGATCCCGTCCGTCCGGCGATCTTCCGCGGGCTCGTGGGGTAGAGTTGCCCTGGGCCGATCGCGGCCCACCGATGCGCAAGGAGGGTCTACTCATGGCAGTCGAGGTCAAGCGCGACGGCGCCGTCGCCATCGTCACGGTCGCCCGTCCCGAGGTGCTGAACGCCCTGAACACGGCGACGAACCAGGAGCTGCTCGCCGTCGCCCGCGAGATCGGCCGCGATCCGGATGTGCGCGCGGTCGTGCTGACCGGCGCCGGCGAGAAGGCCTTCGTGGCCGGCGCCGACATCGCCGAGTTCCGCGGCATGACCCCCGAAGACGCCCGCCAGGCTTCGTGGCTGGGTCGCAAGGTGATCGAGGCCATCGAAGGTTCACCGCAACCCTGGATCGCTGCCGTCAACGGCTTCGCCCTGGGCGGCGGCTGCGAGCTCGCCCTGGCCTGCGACATCCGCTTCGCCGCCGAGGGCGCCCGCTTCGGCCAGCCCGAGGTCGGTCTCGGCATCACCCCCGGCTGGGGCGGTACCCAGCGCCTGCCGCGCGAGGTCGGCAACGGCTGGGCGGCCTACCTCTGCCTGAGCGGCCGCCTGATCGACGCCGCCGCGGCGGCTCGCATAGGGCTCGTGCAGGCGGTGTTCCCGGCCGCGGAGCTCATGGACGAAGCGCTCAAGCTCGCCGGGGAGCTCGCCGCCAGGCCGCCGCTGGCCGTGCGCTACATCAAGTCGCAGATCCACCACGCGCTGAACGTCGACATCGAAGCCGGCCACGAGATCGAGCGCGACCTGTTCGCCCTTGCCTTCGCCAGCCAGGACCGCGTCGAAGGCATGGACGCCTTCCTCGAGAAGCGCCCGCCGAAGGGGTTCGAGGGCAGGTAGCGCCGTCGCCCGCCGCGAGCTCTTTGTGGGGAGCGCTCCTCGGCCTGACTAGGCGCGGACTGCCGCGAGCAGGGCAGTGAGCACCTCGTAGACGCCCGGCGTCGCGGCGACCACGACGTCGGCCTCGTCCGTGACTCGTCGCGGCGTCTCGCCGGTGAGGGCGGCGACGGCGAGGGCGACGCGCCCTGCGGGCGCGTCGCCGCCGGTCGCCGCCGCCTCGGCTTCGTCGGCCCACTCGTGCACCGCCGCGAAGCCGGTGCAGTCGGTGAGGTCGTCGCCGGCGCAGATCGTCACGCGCAGCCCGGCGCCGTCGCGCCCGCCGCTGCGCAGCAGGCGCAGCACCGCCGTGCCCTTGCTCACCGGTTCGGGCGGGCGCAGCTCCACGAGGAAATGTCCCGTCGCGACGCCCAGTCCCAGCGCCCGCGCCGGACCGAGGATCTCGGCCTCGAGGACGGCCAGGGTGGCCGCCGGGTCGGGCGCCCGGCGGTAGTGCAGGTCGAGCATCGGGCCCTTGTTCTCGACCACCAGGCCGAGGCGCCCGGCGTCGAGACCGGCCACGCGGCGGGCCATCGCCTGGACCCTGTCGACGTAGGGCTCGGCGGCGGGGTCGCGGACCACCGTGCCGTCGGGTGTCATCTGGTCGAAGCCGTGCAGGCCCACGTACGCGGCGCCCTCGACTTTGACCATGGCCGCGGCCTGGCGCACGTCGCGGCCCGTGACGAAGGCCAGCAGGCCCAGGCGCGGCGCGAGCGCGGCGAGCGCCGCGCGGAACGCCTCGGGTACCTCGGCCGCGTAGGGGTCGGCGACGATGGGCGAGATGGTGCCGTCGATGTCGCAGAAGAGGGCGGTCGCCCGCGGCTCGCGCGCGGCCGTCCGCAGCACGGCGGCGAGCAGGCCGGCGCCACGCAGGACCAGTCCGCCGGCGCCACGCTCGCCGCCGGCGTCGCCGCCGGTCCGGCCGGCGGCCTGCGACGAGGCTTGGCGCGGTTCGTCCATGGCTGCGGTCAGCCTACCGGAAAGGCCGAGTCGGCGTCTCGCCTCTGCGTCGGGCGCCCGTGTTTGGCATGCCTTTCGACCTTGGAGTAAGGTTGCTGCGAGTCGACGGCGAGCACGAGGTGAGGGAGCCATGACTGACGCACCCGAGTCGAGCGCAGACGCACAGGGGGCGCCTGGAGCGGGGGCTGCCAACGCGGCCGCCACGCCGGCGTCGGGGCCGAACTTCGACGTCGCCCAGCGCGCCGATCCGTACCTCAAGTCCATGCTCCTCGGCCTGATCGAGGACAGCTTCCTGCACACCGGCACGTTCACCCAGTTCGCCGCCGAGATCCTCCAGGTCATCACCTACGCGGCCACGGTGCCGGTCGCCTTCACCGAGGGGTTCCTGCGAGCCTACCTGTCGATCGACCGCATCGAGGAGAACAACGAAGGTCAGATCAAGATCATCCCCAAGCTGGGGGCCAGCGAAGAGGACTGGATCAGGGACGTCGACGCGATCACCGCCCAGGTCGACCCGAGCGCCGTGTTTAACCCGGTCGTGCGTTCCAAGCTCACCGCCGTGCACGAGGCCTCGAGCAAGGTCATGAAGTACGACCTGAACACGCTCACCACCATGGACGACGGCCAGCTCATGGACGTCCTGCGGCAGATGCAGCAGGAATCCGAGGAGCTCGAGCAGGAAGAGGAGGCGCCGGGCACGGCCGACTCGTCGCGCGACTACATTCGCGCCAAGCTCGACACGATCCGCAAGAACGTCCGCGCCTTCCAGGCCCAGCAGCGGCACTCCATCGACGTCGTCGACGAGGGTCTGACCGAGCTCGACGACGAGGGTCTGACCGAGCTCGACGACGAAGGTCTGACCGGGCTCGACGACGCGGCGGCCGGGTCGGTCGGCGGCCCGCCCGACGCGGCCGGCCGCGACCCCGCCGAGGCCGGCGGCCCCGCCGAGGGCGGCGACCCGCCGCCTGCCTGAGCGCGCCGGTCAACGGGCGCCGGCGGGCAGGATTGCGCCGCCCGACGCCCAATTGGTCAGGTGAGATGACGAAATTCGCAGACAGGCTGGCCGAAAGCATCCTCAGCCGACGGAGCGCCGTGTGCGTCGGGATGGACCCCGATCTCGCGCGATTGCCCGACGATCTGCGCGCGTCCTACGCCGCGCGCGTCGGCGAGCTGGGCGACGCGGGGGCCGTGGCGGCGTGCTTTGCCGAGTTCGCGAGCGGCGTCATCGACGCCGTTGCCGACGTCGCCGCCGCCGTCAAGCCCCAGGCGGCGTTCTTCGAGCAGTACGGCGCGCCCGGCTGGGAGGCGCTGCGGCGCGTGATCGCCTGCGCCCACGAGCACGATCTGCCGGTGATCCTCGACGCCAAGCGCGGCGACATCGGCTCGACCTCGGTCGCCTACGCCGCCGCCGCCTTCGGCGGCGCGCCGGACCTGGCCGGGGCGCCGCTCCCCGGCCTGGGGGCGGACGCGGTGACCGTCAACCCCTACCTCGGCGACGATGCCCTCGAGCCGTTCCTCGAGTGCTGCGACCGCGGCAAGGGCGTCTTCGTGCTGGCCCGGACGAGCAACCCCGGCGCCGCCGGCCTGCAGGACAGGGACTGCGGCGGCCGGCCCCTCTACCTGCACGTGACCGAGATGATCGCGCGCCTCGGCAGCGGGCGCGTGGGAGTCCACGGCTATAGCGACGTGGGGGCGGTGGCGGCGCCACCGCCCCCACGTCGCTCGCCGCCGTGCGCGCCGCGCTGCCGCGCGCCTTCCTGCTCATCCCGGGTTTCGGCGCCCAGGGCGCCGGTCCCGAGGCGCTCGCGGGGCTCAGTCGCGGCGAGGCGCTGGGCTATGTGGTCAACGCCTCGCGGTCGATCATCTATGCCTGGCAAGAGCGCGGCGGCGACTACCGCAGCGCCGCCGCCGCCGCGGCCGCCGAGATGCGCGGCGCGATCGGGGGCTTCTGATGGACGACGACACGACTCGCCAGGGGCCTCGCGACGACGATCCGGGAGCGACCGGTCCGCTGTGGCCGCTGCCCGACGAGGAGACGACCGGCGCGAACGCCTGGTCTGCCGAGCCGCGCGGCGGCGCGCCGCCGCGCGGCTCGGCGGTCGACGGCTCCGGCCGGGCGCCCGACGAGGAGTCGACCTCGGTGCTGTCGCCGGCCGCCGCCGCCGCGGGCCACGGCGCCGACCCTACCCGGGTCGCGCCCGACCGCGCCCGTGACTGGCTCGACGAACCACTGCCCGAGCAGCCGGCGCGGGCTCGCGCCGGCCGTCCGCGTCGACGCCGCTCCGGGCCGGCGTGGCCGCGGATCGTGGCGCCGATCGTGCTGCTGGCCGCCGTTCTCGCGGTGGTCACGCTGACCGTGCACTCCGGCGTGCTGGGAACCACGAAGACCGCCGCCCGCCACCCCGTCGTCGCCGTCTCCCAGACGGCCAAGGCGAAGTACACCTACTACCGCGTGCGCAAGGGCGACAGCATGTCCACGATCGCCAGCAAGTACCACATCACGCTCGGTCGGCTGCTGGCGATGAACCCGCGCGTCAGCGTCAGCACGATCGCTGTCGGCCAAAGGATCCGGGTCCCCAACACCCGCTGACCCGCCGCGCGCCCGCCGCGCCTCTGCCGCCGCGCCGGCGGCGGGCCCGGCACACCTCATCGCGCCCCCTCTTCGTCGCGGCCCGCCGGTCGCAATCTCGACCGGCGCAGAGCGCGGACCCAGGCCGGCTCGGCGCCCCGAGGGCGATACCGTGGCCCTCGTGGGGCGCCCGGTGTCTCTCGTGGGGAAGAATGTACGAAATGTGTTGCAAAGTGGGGAACAGTGGGATACAGTCCCGACCATGCAGCGCTCGGTGCTCTTGGGGGAGTTCGATTTCACGCTCGACGCGAAGAATCGCGTCGCCATCCCCGCGCGCCTGCGGGCCGTCTTCGCCGAGGGCGTCTACCTCACCCGGGGCTTCGACCGCTGCCTTGCCGCCTACTCGCCCGAAGAGTGGGACCGCTTCGTCGCCGACCAGACCGGGGATCTGCCGGCGATGAGCGAGAAGGGCAGAGAGGTCCGGCGCTTCCTCTTCGCCGCCGCCACCTTCGACGAGCTCGACCGTCAAGGGCGGATCACCGTGCCGGCCAACCTGCTCGGGTTCGCCGGGGTCTCGAAGGACGTCACCATCATCGGCATGCACGACCACATCGAGATCTGGGACCGCGCGGCGTGGGCGAAGTATCGCAAGCAGATGGAGGAGGGGGCCGATGCTGCCGCAGACCAACTTTCACGTCAGTGAGTTCGAGATGGCTCTGGCCCACACGCCGGTCCTGCTCGAGGAGCTCGTGGACCTGCTGAAGCCCGCCGCCGGTGAGACCGCCTTCGACGCCACCTTCGGCGCCGGCGGCCACGCGGCGGCCGTCGCCCAGCGCCTCGGCGCCGACGGCCTGCTGATCGCCTGCGACCGCGACCCGACGGTCGCCGAGTACTTCCGCGACGTCGCCCGCGAGGCGCCCTGCGCGTAGCGAGCTCTACCACGGCAACTTCGCCGACGTCCTGGCCGGGCTGCGCCGACGCTTCGATCGACGTGATCTACATGGACCTGGGCGTCTCGTCGATGCAGCTCGACCGCCGCGAGCGCGGCTTCTCGTATGCCTGGGACGCGCCGCTCGACATGCGCATGGACCCGTCGCAGGCGGTCACCGCCGCCGATCTCGTCAACACCCTGTCGGTGAGCGAGCTGACCGACGTGTTCCGTCGCTACGGCGAGGAGCGCTACGCCGTCGATATCGCGCGGCGCATCGAGCGCCAGCGCGCCCGGCAGCCGTTCAGCGACGACCGGCCAGCTCGTCGACGTGATCAAGTGCGCCATTCCCACCCCGGCCCGGTTCGGCGCCGGCAACCCGGCGCGCCGCGTGTTCCAGGCGCTGCGCATCGTCGTGAACGACGAGCTCGAGTCGCTGGCCCGCG
The DNA here is from genome assembly GCA_963799395.1 of uncultured Actinomycetes bacterium. GTDB lineage: Bacteria > Actinomycetota > Thermoleophilia > UBA2241 > UBA2241 > Bog-752. The sequence continues at coordinate 64,269 of CAWCWZ010000040.1, read as the reverse complement.
GCCTCGAAGAGGCCTACCGCGTGCTGCGGCCCGGCGGCCGTCTCGCGGCGATCTCCTTTCATTCGCTCGAAGACCGCACGGTCAAGGAGTTCTTCAGGGGACACGCGGCCGGCTGCATCTGCCCGCCCGGCCTGCCCATCTGCGTCTGCGGCCACGAGCCGACCATGCGCGTCCTGACCCGACGGCCGGTGACGCCCCGGGCGCGCGAGATCGAAAGCAACGCGCGCGCCAAGTCGGCCAAGCTGCGCGCGGCGGTCAAGCTGGAGGCCTGAGGTGGCGGCCGCGGGCGCCTCGGCGCGCCCGCTCCCGGCGCCTGAGCGGCACGACGCCGAGCGCCGGCCGGTCGGCGCTCCGCGCCGCCGGCACGGCGCCGCCCCCGCCCCGCGCCGTCGCCTGCAGTCCCTGCCCGCGCGCCTGCTCGTGTTCGGCGTCCTGCTCGCGGTCCTCGCGGTGGGGCGCGTGGCGCTCAGCTTCGCGGTCGTCCAGAAGAACCTCGAGACCGACGCGGTCGCGCGCCAGTACCGCCTGGTCGACGCCCAGAACCAGCAGCTCGCCGAGACGGCGGCCGGGCTGTCGTCGGCGCTCACCGTCCGCAACGTGGCCGTCAAGAAGTACCATCTCATCGTCTCGCCCTCGGCGCAGTTCATCACCGTGCATCCGCGCCACGCCGGGACGCGCATGGGGCGGTAGTGCCGAGCGGCGCGCGCCACAGCGGAGGGTCGGGCTCGGGCGGGCGACCGAGGCGGTGCTGCGCGCCGGCCCCGCGGCCGCGCCGGACGCGCCGGCCGCGGGAGCGTACGTCGCACGCTCGACGGGCGCGTGCGTCTGCTGCGCATCGTCTTCGTGGTCGCCTTCCTGGCCATCGGCGGCAAGGCGATCGCTCTCACCTCCGCCGACGCTCAGCTCTCGGCCATCGCCCGCGACCAGCAGGTGCGCACGGTCGTGCTGCCGGCCCAGCGGGGCTCGATCCTCGATCGCAGCGGCACGGAGCTTGCCACCTCCGTCCCCGCCAAGACCGTCTACGCGACGCCGTACATGCTCGATGATCCAAGGACGGCCGCCAGGGAGCTCGCCGCGGCGCTCAAGCTCAAGTGGCGCAAGGTCTACCGCGCCATCGACGACCCGAAGAGCGGCTTTGCCTACGTCGACCGGCAAGCCGACCCGACCCTCGCCGACAAGGCGACCGCGCTCGGCCTGCCGGGCGTGGCCAGCTACGTCGAAGAGAAGCGCGTCTACCCGATGAACACGGTGGCGGCCCAGGTGGTGGGCTTCGCCGGGATCGACGGTCACGGCCTGGCCGGCATGGAGTACCGGTACGACAAGCAGCTCGCCGGCACGCCCGGGCGCCAGGTGGTCGTGCAGGACCCGGCCGGACAGGCGCTGCGCGTCATGTCGTCGGTGTCGCCGACGGCGGGCGACGACGTCCGCCTGACGATCGACAACGGCATCCAGCTCATGACCGACCAGGTGCTGGCGGCGACGGTGCGCCAGTACCACGCCAAGGGCGGCACGGCGGTCGTCGAGAACCCGAAGACGGGCGAGATCTACGCCATGTCCAACGTGCCGCTCGTCAACGCCAACCGCTTCGGGGCGACGCCGGCCGACCAGGGCGACAAGGCGGTCATCTACACCTACGAGCCGGGCTCGACGTTCAAGATGGTCACCATCGCCGGAGCGCTGTCGGACGGCCTCGTCAAGCCCACGACCTCGTTCCTGCTGCCGCCCGCCCTGCGCGTCGGCGATCGCGTGATCCACGACGCCGAGCTGCGCGGCACGGAGCGCATGAACGTGGGCGAGATCCTCGCCAAGTCGAGCAACATCGGCGCGGTCACGATCGGTGAACGGCTCGGCAAGCAGCGCCTGCTCGACTGGATCGCCCGCTTCGGCTTCGGCAAGCTGACCGGCATCGACTTTCCCGGCGAGGTGCCGGGCTTCGTGCTGCCCGGCGACCAGTGGTGGTCGTCGACCATCGGCAACGTGCCCATGGGCCAGGGCATCTCGGTCACGCCCATCCAGATGGTGGCCGCCTACGCCGCGATCGCCAACGACGGCGTGATGATGACGCCCTACCTCACCGCCCAGGTCGGCACCCTGGTGCACAAGGTCCAGCCCGGCCGGCGGATAGTCACCCCCTACGTCGCCACCGAGCTGCGCAGCATGCTCTCCGATGTGGTCGCCGACGGCACCGGCACCGAGGCGCAGATCCCCGGCTACGTGGTCGCCGGCAAGACCGGCACGGCCCAGAAGGCGCTGCCCAACGGCGGCGGCTACTCCAAGGTCAACTACGTGGCCTCGTTCATCGGCATGGTGCCGGCCCGGGACCCGCAGCTCGTGGTGGCCGTGGTCGTCGACGAGCCCCACCCCTACTGGGGCGGGACCGTGGCCGCGCCGGCCTTCCGCCAGATCGCGAGCTACGCCCTGCAACGGCTGGAGATCGCCCCGTGACCGCGGCGGGTTCTGATATCATCGGCCCGCATGAACGTAGCCGCTCTCGCCGCCGGTCTTGAACGTGGCCGCATCGACGGCGATCCCGACGTCGAGATCGGATCGCTGGCCTGCAACACCCGTGACGTCGCTCCCGGGTCGCTCTTCTTCTGCATCCCCGGGCTGAAGGCCGACGGGCACGACTTCGCCGCCGCGGCGGTCGCCGCCGGAGCGGTCGCGCTCGTCTGCGAACGACCGCTGCCCCTGCCGGTCACCCAGGTCGTCGTGCCGGGCGCGCGGCACGCCATGGCGCTCATGTCGGGGCTGTTCTTCGGCGACCCGACGCGCGAGCTGCGGGTCGCCGGCATCACCGGCACCAACGGCAAGACGACGACCGCTCACCTGCTGGCGGGGATCTTCGCGGCGGCCGGGCTGCGGCCGGGCCTCCTGGGTACCGTGGTCAACCGCATCGCCGGGGTCGAACGGGACGCGAAGCTCACCACGGCCGACTCGATCGAGCTGCAGCGCATGTTCCGGGAGATGGTCGACGGCGGCGACCGATCGTGCGTCATGGAGGCGTCGTCGCACGCCCTCGCGCTCGAGCGCACGACCGGCGTCACCTTCGAGTCGGTCGTCTTCACGAACCTGTCGCGCGACCATCTCGACTTTCACCCGACCCTCGACGACTACTTCGCCGCCAAACGGCTCCTGTTCCTGCCCGACGAGCGGCGGCGGCCGGGCGCGACCGCGGTCGTGAACGCCGGCGACGAGTACGGCCGTCGCCTGATCGACGACTGCCGCGAGGCCTACGGCGCCGACCTCTGGACCTACGCGCTCGAAGGCGCGGTGCCCGACGCCGGCGGCACCGTCGACTGCGCCGCGGTCGACTGCGCCGCGATCGACCTCATCCTCTCCGCCGAGCACTCCGTCTTTACCCTCGTCTCGTCGCGGCTCGGCCTGCGCGAGACGGTGCGGATCGAGACTCCGGCGCGCTTCAACGTGGCCAACGCGCTCGCCGCCGCGACCGCCGCCCTGGCGATGGGTCTGCCGCTCGAGGACGTGCGCGAGGGGTTGTCGGGGGCCGGCGGCGTGCCCGGGCGCGTCGAGCCCGTGCGTGCCGGTCAACCCTTCAGTGTGCTCGTCGACTACTCGCACACGCCCGACTCGCTCGCGAGCGTGCTGCGCGCCGTGCGCCGGCTCACGGCCGGCCGCCTGCTCACCGTGTTCGGTTGCGGCGGCGACCGCGACCGCGGCAAGCGACCGCTCATGGGCGCCGTCGCCGCCGAGCTCGCCGACGTGGCCGTGCTGACCTCCGACAACCCGCGCGGCGAAGATCCTCTGGCGATCATCGCCGAGGTCCTCGCGGGCGTTCCGGCCGGCGGCCGGGAGCGCCTCGTGGTCGAACCCGACAGGCGGGCGGCCATCCGTCTGGCCCTGCGCGAGGCGCGGGCCGGCGACGCGCTCGTGATCGCCGGCAAAGGTCACGAGACCTACCAGATCCTGGGGCCCGTGACGATCCATTTCGACGACCGCGAGGTCGCCGCCGACGAGCTCGCCGCGCTGGGGTATGGGCCCGCCGGCGGGCGCGTCCCGGTGTGGCGGGCGGCGTGCGGGCGGCGCGGCGGCGGGCGCGTGATCCCCCTGACCCTCGAAGAGGCGGCGGCCGCCTGCGGCGGCCGCCTCGAGGCCGGCGATCCGCGCGCCGTCGCGAGCGGCGTCGCCATCGACAGCCGCACGACATCACCCGGCGACCTGTTCGTGGCGCTGCGCGGCGAGTCGTTGGACGGCGGCGATTTCGCCGGCGTCGCGCTCGGCGCCGGCGCGGTCGCCGCCGTCGTCGAGCAGCGCACGGCGTCGGCCATGCGGGCCGGCACGCCGCGGATCGTGGTCGACGACGGCCAGCGCGCCCTCGCCGCCCTCGCGGCCGCCGTGCGGCGCCGCTCGACGGCCACCGTCGTGGCCGTCACCGGCAGCGTCGGCAAGACCTCGACCAAGGACATCCTCGCGGCCCTCCTCGGGCCGGTCGCGCGGGTGGTGGCCACGAGCGGCAACCACAACAACGAGATCGGCGTGCCGCTCACCGTGTTCGAGCTCGAACCGGCCACCGAGGTGCTCGTCTGCGAGCTCGCCATGCGCGGTCGCGGCCAGATCGCCGAGCTCGCCGCCATCGTCAAACCCGACGTCGCCGTGATCACCAACATCGCCCCGGTCCACCTCGAGCTCGTCGGCACGATCGAGGAGGTCGCCGCCGCCAAGGCCGAGATCATCGCCGACCTGGGCAAGGGCGCGCTGGTCGTGCCCGCCGACGAAGCCCTCCTCGAGCCCCACCTGCGCTACCACACCGGTCGCCTCGTCACGTTCGGCGGCGAGGGCGCCAACGTCTGCGTGGCCGAGGCCCAGGTCCGGGGCTACGAGACGCACGCCCTGATCGACGCCTTCGGGCGCCGGGCCGCGTTCGACTTCAGCTTCAGCGGCGGCCACTACCTGCAGGACGCCCTGGCGGCCATCGGCGCCTTCATCGCGATCGGCTACAACCTCGAGGACGCGAAGGCGGGGGCGCGCTGCGTCGAGTTCTCGGCCCTGCGCGGCCGGCTCGAAGAGCTGCCCCACGGCGGCCTGCTGCTGAACGACGCCTACAACGCCAACCCGCTGTCGATGAAGGCCGCGATCGACCACCTCTGCGAGGTGGCCGGCGAGCGGCCGCGCGTGGCCATCCTCGGCGACATGTTCGAGCTCGGCGCCGGCGCCGCGGCCTTCCACCGTGAGGTCGGCCGGCACGCGGACGCCAGGGGCGTCCGCGTGCTGGCCGTCGGCCCGCTCGCGCGTCACTACCTGGAGGAGTCCGAAGGCGGGGTGTGGTACCCGACGGTCGAAGAGTGCCTGGCGGCGCTGCCCGGGGCGATCGCCCCGGGCAGCGCCGTCCTCGTCAAGGCGTCGCGGGCTCTGCGGCTCGAACGTGTCGCCGACGCCATCGGGGCGGCCTCCGGGGCGGCCGGCGGCGCCGACCCGGGCCCGCCCGTGGAGCCGAGCCCCGGCGGGGCGCGCTGATGTTCACCGCCCTCGCCGCCGGCATCACCTCGATGGTGGTCATCCTGATCGTCGGGCCGTGGTTCATCGAGTGGCTGCGCCGCAACGAGTTCGGCCAGACCATCCGCGAGGACGGGCCGCAGGGCCACAAGACCAAGGAAGGCACGCCCACCATGGGCGGCGTGCTCATCTGGCTCGCGGTGCTCGTGCCCTTCTTCATCTTCAGCCAGCTCTCGGTGGCGTCGTTCTCGGTGCTCGTCATCGCCCTCGGCTGCGCCCTCATCGGCCTCGCCGACGACTGGATGAAGATCATCAAGGGACGGTCGCTCGGTCTTTCGGCGCGCTGGAAGATGCTGCTGCAGCTCGCCCTTGGGCTCCTTGCGGGGTACATCGCGCTGCACTTCGCCGGCCTCACGACGAGCGTCTCCATCCCCTTCTCGCACGCCCAGTGGCACCTCGGCACGGTCGGCTTCTACATCCTCGTCTTCCTGGTCATCGCCTCGGCGAGCAACACGGTGAACCTGACCGACGGCCTCGACGGCCTCGCCGCCGGCAGCGCCGCCATCGTGCTCGTCGCCTATGCCGGCATCGCCTTCATCATCGGCCGCCATCTGCCCGATCCGGGCATCCTCGACCTCTCGGTCCTGTCGACCTGCATCGTCGGCGCCTGTCTCGGCTTTCTCTGGTTCAACACGTTCCCGGCCGACGTGTTCATGGGCGACACCGGCTCGCTCGGTCTGGGCGGCGCCATCGCCGGCATGGCCATCCTCACGCGCACCGAGCTCCTGCTCATCGTCGTCGCCGGGCTGTTCGTCCTCGAGGGTCTCTCCGTCATCCTCCAGGTGGCCTCGTTCAAGCTCACCCGCCAGCGCATCTTCCTGATGGCGCCGCTGCACCATCATTTCGAGCTGCTCAACTGGTCCGAGACCAAGGTGATCGTGCGCTTCTGGATCGTCGCCGCCATCTTCGCCGGGATCGGCTTCGCGATCTACTACGCGACCTTCTGACGACCTGAGGCTCGGCTCGACGGTGTGTCTCTCGCGCTCCATCACGCCTGCCGGCGAGGGTCCCGCCGGGGCGCCGACGGCGAGGCTCGAGCGTTGCCTGAGGGCAAGACTCAAGCAAGACTTGATGGTGCCTCAGGGAGAGGTCGAGACCCGCGGGGCAGGGTTCGGCCGGGCGCGCCGGAACCACCCCATGGGAGCGCGGCTTCTCGCGTCGCACGACGCACCGCGTCCGCGCCGGCCGCCTGCCCGTGCGGCTGGCCGTCCCGCCCGGATCGGGACGGCCGCATGGGCCGGCCGCGAGAGGAAGGAAGGAACGTGACCGGGACGATCGCCGAGGTGCGCTCGCTCGCCGTGGTCGGCCTGGGCCGCTCCGGACGGGCGGCGGTGCTGCTCGCGCGACGCGAGCTACCCGGCGCCGAGATCGTCGCGATCGACGAAAAGGCCGAGGCGGAGCTCAGCGAGGCGCCGGCCGAGCTGCGCTCGGCCGGCGCCTCGCTCCTGCTCGGCGCCGAGGCCGCGCTGCCCGAGCGTGTCGAGCTGCTCGTCAAGAGCCCCGGCGTGCCCAACGACTCGCCGGTCGTGGCCGCGGCGCTCGCGCGCGGCGTGACGATCTGGAGCGAGGTCGAGTTCGCGGCCCGGTTTCTGAGGAACCGCTGGATCGCCATCACGGGCACGAACGGCAAGACCACGACTACCGAGCTCGCCGGTCAGATCCTGCGCGACGCCGGCCGACCGGTCGAGGTGGCCGGCAACGTCGGCCGGGCCCTCGCCAACCTGCCCGGCGGGATCGACCCCGAGGCGGTCGTGGTCGCGGAGCTGTCGAGCTTCCAGCTCGAGCACATCGAGCGCTTCCGGCCCGACGTCGCCGTGCTCCTCAACCTGACCGAGGACCACATCGACCGGCACGGCAGCTTCGGCGGGTACGTCGACGCCAAGCTGCGGATCTTCGAGAACCAGACACCGGACGATCTCGCCCTGGTGAACGCCGACGACCCCGGCACCGTGGCGGCCGTCGCCGCCGGCCTGCCGGGACGCGGCCGCCGGGGCGCCTTTGCGCTGTCGGACCGAGCGCCGGAGGGACGTGCCAACGGACTCGCGGCTGTGCCCCTGCTGGCCGGCGTGAGCGCCGGCACGCTGTGGCTGCGGACCGGCGACGATCGCCGGGAGCTGTGCCCGGTCGGGGAGCTTGCCCTGAAGGGCGAGCACAACGTGGCCAACTCGCTGGCCGCCGCGGTCGCCGCGGCCGCGCTCGGCGTGGCGGCGGCCGACATCGCCGCCACCCTGCGGAGCTTCGCCGGCGTCGTCCATCGTCTTCAGGTCGTGGGCATCGTCGCCGGCGTCACCTGGGTGAACGACTCCAAGGCGACCAACGTCGACGCCGCCCTCAAGGCGCTCACGGCCTACTCCGGGCCTCTGCACCTGATTCTCGGGGGGTCGCTGAAGGGGGCGTCGTTCGATCCGCTCGCGGCCGCCACCGAGGGGCGCGTCAAGGAGGCCATCCTCATCGGCGCCGCGGCCGGTCCGCTGCGCGAGGCCTTCGAGCGCCGGCGGGCCGCCGTGGGGGAGAGGGCGACGCCCTGCGTCGTGCTGCCCGATCTCGCCGCGGCCGTCGCGCACGCCGCCGCCGCCGCCGTGCCCGGCGACGTGGTGATGCTCAGTCCGGCCTGCGCCAGCTTCGACCAGTACAGGAACTTCGAGCACCGGGGCGAGCACTTCGCCGAGCTGGTCGGGCGTCTCGAGGAGCGTCGGCCGAGATGACGGCGCGCAGGCCGACGACCGGCGACGAGCGCCCGCTGCCCGAGTGGCTCGACGAGGCCGCGGCGGAGCGGCGCCGCAGCGCCGAACGCCGGGCCAGGCAGCGCCGCGGCGCCGACGCGCCCGGTCCGGCGGAGGAGCTCGCGGCTCCCGAGCGGCGGCGCGGCGACGAGCGTCGCCCGCGCCGCCTCACGCCGCGCCGCCCCCGGCGCGCGGGAACGGCGCATCCTGCTCACGACCACCTGCCTCCTGCTGCTGTACGGCCTCGTCATGGCCTACAGCGCCTCGACCGCCAAGGCGTTCTTCTCGTACGGCTCGAGTTGGTATCTGATCGAGCGCCAGGCGTTCTTCGCCGTGCTGGGCGTGATCGCCATGGTCGTGCTCGCCCGGGTCGACTACGTGGTCTGGCGGCGTTTCGCGCTGCCGCTCTGGGTGTTCGCCCTGCTCAGCCTCCTCGTGGTGCTGGTGCCGGGCATCGGCACCGAGGTCAATGGCGCCCGCCGCTGGATCATCGTGGCCGGTTTCTCGTACTCACCGAGCGAGCTCGCCAAGCTGGCCTGCGTCTGCCTCGTCGCCAGCCTCGTCATCAAACGGCCGGCCGACGTGCTCACGGCCGGCGGGTTCGTGCGCCTGGTGGCGATCGGCATCGGGCCGGCAGCGGTGCTGATCATGGCCGAGCCCGACCTGGGAACGACCATCATCCTCGTCCTGTCGGTCATGGCGGTGGTGGTGGCCGCGGGGGCCAGGGTCCGTCACCTGGTCACGCTCGGCTCGCTCGCGGTGGCCGGCGTCGCCGCGGCGATCGTCGTCGAGCCCTATCGCATGGCCCGGCTCACCTCGTTCGTGAACCCGTGGAAGGACCCTCGCGGGGCGGGCATGCAGACGGTCCAGTCGCTGGTCTCGATCGCTTCCGGCCACCTCTTCGGCGTCGGCCTGGGCAACTCGATCCAGAAGTTCGGCTTTCTGCCCGAGCAGACGACCGACTCGATCACCGGCATCATCGGCGAGGAGCTCGGCTTGATCGGGCTCCTGGTCCTGATCGCCCTCTACGTGGTCCTCGTATGGACCATCTTCCACATCGCCCTGAACAGCCGCGAGCCGTACGGCAAGCTGCTCGCCGCCGGCATCGGCAGCGCGATCGGTAGTCAGGCCGCGGTCAACATCGGGGCCGCCCTCGGCGTGCTGCCGCTCACCGGCGTGCCGCTGCCGCTCGTGTCGTTCGGCGGCACGAGCCTGGTGGTGGTGCTGGCCGGGGTCGGCATCGTGGCCAACATCGCAAGCAACCGCAGGAGCTACATCGTTGCCAGCACTGAACGACACTCGCGTCCTCGTGGCGGCGGGCGGGACGGGGGGGCACATCACCCCGGCTCTCGCCGTCGCTGACGAGCTCACCGCGCGCGGCGCCGCCGTCACCTTCGTCACGACGCCGTCGCAGGTCGAGCGCGTCGCCGAGCGGTACCCCGCCTGGGCGCTCACCATGCGCGGCTTCGACCGCCGCCTCCTCGCCGCGCCGGAACGCGGTCACGCTGTGGCGGCTCGCGTCCGCGGCGCCGCGGTCGTGGGCGATCGTCTCGGCCGTGCGGCCGCAGGCCGCCGTGGGCGGCGGCGGCTACCTGAGCGGGCCGGTCGTGGCCGCCGCCGCCCTGCGCCGCGTGCCGGCCCTCGCGATCGAAAGCGACGCCCACCTGGGCGTGACGAACCGTCTCCTCGCGCCGCTGGTCTCGCGCGTGTGCCTGAGCTTTCCGATCGAGGGCTGCGACGCGCCCCGGTTCGTGGTCACCGGCAGGCCGCTGTCGGCCGCCCAGCTCGCCGCCGACGCGGCCACCGGGAGGGCCGTCTTCGGCCTGACGGCGCTGCCGGCGGTGCTCGTGTTCGGCGGCAGCCAGGGGGCGCAGAGCCTGAACCGCGCCTGCCTCGAGGCCTTCGGCGACGCCGCGCTCGACATCCAGGTGCTGCACATCTGCGGAGCGCGTCACTTCGACGAGATGACGGCCGCGCTCGCGGCTCGCGGGGTCGACGTTGAGCGCTACCGGCTGCTGCCCTACACTGAGGACCTGGCGCACGCCATGGCCGCCGCCGATCTCATCGTCGGCCGTGCGGGCGGGTCGGTGGCCGAGATCGCCGCACTCGGGCGTCCCGCCATCCTGGTCCCCTACCCGCACGCCACCGCCGACCACCAGAGCAAGAACGCCGCCTGGATGGCCGCCGCGGGCGCCGCCGTCGTCGTCGCCGACGCCGACCTGGACGGGAGGCTGCTCGGCCGTCTGGTCAGGGAGCTCCTGGCCGACAAGCCGCGCCTCGCGCGCATGGCGGCGGCCAGCAGAGCCGCCGGCCGGCCCGACGCCACGCTGCGGGTGGCCGACGAGGTCGAGTCGCTGCTCGCGCGGCGCCCATGAGGCCACGGTGAGCGGCCCGAAGACAAGCGAGGAGTCGAGCGTGAAGTACGAGACGGGCATTCCCCAGCCGGTGCATTTCATCGGCGTCGGGGGCGCCGGCATGAGCGGCATCGCCGCCGTGCTCGCCAGACTGGGGGTCGCGGTCACGGGCTCCGACCTCAAGGTGTCGCGATACACGCGCCACCTCGAGGAGTGCGGCGTGCCGGTGCGCATCGGTCACGACGCCGCCCAGGTCGGCGCCGCCGCCCTCGTCGTCATCTCGTCGGCCATCCCGCCCGGCAACCCCGAGCTCCAGGAGGCGCGCCGCCGCGGTCTGCCCGTGCTGCAACGCGCCGAGATGCTGGCCCGCCTCATGACGACGCGCCGCGGCGTGGCCGTGGCTGGCACGCACGGCAAGACGACCACGTCGTCGATGATCACGCACGCCATGCTGCGCTGTGACCGCCGGCCGACGTTCCTCGTGGGCGGCGACCTGAACGACGTCGGCTCGAACGCCGGCGTCGGCGACGGCGAGTGGCTCGTCGCCGAGGCCGACGAGAGCGACGGCAGCCTGCTGTTCCTGCGCCCCGAGGTCGCCGTGATCACCAACGTCGAGCTCGACCACCACGCCAACTACCGCTGCCTTGCCGACGTGCGCGACGTGTTCCGTCGTTTCGTCGCGCTGTTGCCGCCTGGCGGCCGCCTCGTCGCGGCGCGCGGCGCGGGCGCCGACTTTCTGGCCGGCGAGACCGAGGCCGAGTCCGTCTGGTACGGGCTCGCCGGCGGCGAGGTCACCGCGTCCGGCGGCGCGCCCGTGGCCCGGACGGCTGGGGACGCGCTCGTCGCCGGGACGGCCGGGGGCGCGGCCCGTGGTGAGCGCCCGGACGACGGGGCGGCCGACCTCACGGCCGCGATCGAACACGTCGACGACCGGGGCAGCGCGTTCGCGGTGCGCCGGGGTGGCGAGCCGCTGGGGCGGGTCGAGCTGCACGTCCCCGGCGAGCACAACGTCCTGAACGCGCTGGCGGCGCTGGCCGCGCTCGAACACGCCGGCGTCGGCTTCGACGAGGCGGCGCCGGCGCTATCGACCTTCAGCGGGGCCGCTCGGCGCTTTCAGGAGATCGGTCGCCACAACGGCGTCGTCGTGATCGACGACTACGCGCATCACCCGACCGAGGTCGCGGCTACGCTCAAGGCCGCCCGGAGCGGCTCCTACCGGCGGGTCATCGCCGTCTTTCAGCCCCACCTGTTCTCGCGCACGCGCTACCTGCAGCGCGAGTTCGGACGGGCGCTGACCATGGCCGACGAAGCCATCGTCACCGACATCTTCCCGGCCCGCGAGGAGCCCGAGCCCGGCGTCACGGGCAAGCTCGTGGTCGACGCCTATCTCGTCGAACGGCCGGGGGGTCCGGTCTTCTACCTGCCGCGCCTGGGCGACGCCGTGCGGCATCTGCAGGCCCGGGTGCGCCCCGGTGACCTCGTCCTCACGATCGGCGCCGGCGACGTGCTGCGCGTCGGCGAGCGGCTGCTGGCCGCCCTCGAAGGCGGGACGGCACCCCCCGGGGACGCCGGCTCGGGCCGATGAGGACGGTCGGCGTTCGCCGGCGCCGCGCGCTGGCCACCGTCGCGCTGGCGGCGCTGATCGTCGCGGTGCCGCTGGGCGTCTATGCTTGGGGACACACGTCGGGCACGTTCCGGGTCGGTCACATCGAGGTGAGCGGCGCCCGCCCCGGCCATGCCAGGGCCGTGCGCGTGGTCCTGCGACGACGTTTCCTCGGTGCCAACCTCTTCACGGTCACGGCGGCTCGCGTGCGCGCCGCCCTGGCCGGATTCCCGTTCGTCGACCGGGTGGCCATCGACCGCGACTTCCCCGACACGCTGAAGGTGCGCATGACCGAGTACGTGCCGGCCGCCCTGCTGTGGAGCGGCGAGCGCTGGTATGTCGTGTCGACCGAGGGCCGTGTGCTGGCCGAGACCGCGATCGTGCCCAGCGCCGCGTCCACGGCCGGCACGTCGCCGGCGCCGTCCGGGCAGGGCTCGCCGGGTACGTCTCCCTCACCTGCGCCGTCGATCACGGGGCAGGTCTCGCCGTCGCCGGCCGCTCAGGGCTCACCGGCGACCTCACCTTCGCCTTCGCCGTCGTCGACGCGCCTTCCCCGGCCGGCCGCGACGGTCGTGCTGCCGCGCGGCACGCGCCGCCTGCCGGTGATCGTCACCGACGCGCCGCTGACCGTCGGCGGGACTGTGGCCGACGCTCGCGTGCGCAGCGCGTTGACCGTGCTGGCCGCCCTGCCGCGGGCGTTGCGCCGCAGCGCGCTCGGGGCCAGCGCGACCGCCACCAGCATCCGCGTCTACGTGAACGGCGGTCCGACGATCGAGTTCGGCGACACGACCAGGTTGCGGGCGAAGGTCCTCGCCCTCAGCGCGGTGCTCGGCCGCTACCGGGCGCGCCACGTCGTCTGCACGTTCGTGGACGTGTCGGTGCCCGACCGGCCGCTGGGGGCGCCCGTGCTCGCCGCGCCGCCCGTGCAAGCGGCGACGCCGACGACCACGCCCTCGCATTCGCCGACGACCAAGCCCTCGCGTTCGCCGACCGGCAGGGCCACTGGGACTCCGAAGAGCGCTCCCACCGGCAAGTCCACGAGCAAGCCGTGAGCCCGGATGACTGTTTGACACCCCGAGCGACCGGCCCATATGCTACGAAGGTGGCTCGGTCTCATTTTGTCGTCTAGAGTTTGTGAACAGATAGTTCCCTGCAAAACAAGCTTTTCGAGGGTCACATTCCACAGGTTTTCAGCAAGTCTCAGGGGCCGCTCGAAGGTGGTCGCCGGCACGACAGTAAGCCTCGACTTCAACAGGAGGGTTAGGGCGCCATGATCGAGTCTTCAGGCAACTACCTCGCGGTCATCAAGGTCGTCGGCGTGGGCGGCGGAGGCACGAACGCGGTCAATCGCATGGTCGATGCCGGCCTGCGGGGCGTGGAGTTCATCGCCGTCAACACCGACGCCCAGGCGCTGCAGATGTGCGATGCCGACGTCAAGATCCATATCGGCAGCAAGATCACGAGGGGCCTGGGGGCGGGGGCCAACCCCGACATCGGCTATCAGGCGGCGATCGAGAGCAAGGACGAACTGCGCGACGCGATCAAGGGCGCCGACATGGTGTTCGTCACCGCGGGCAAGGGCGGCGGCACCGGCACGGGCGCCGCGCCGGTCATCTCTGAGCTGGCCAAGGAGCTCGGGGCGCTGACCGTCGGCGTGGTCACGCGGCCGTTCATGTTCGAAGGCAAGCGTCGCGCCCGGCAGGCCGAAGACGGCATCCGTGAGCTTCGCGAGAAGGTCGACACCCTGATCATCATCCCCAACGACCGCCTGCTCCAGGTGGTCGAACGGCGGACCTCGATCATCGACGCCTTCAAGGTCGCCGACGACGTCCTGCGCCAGGGCGTGCAGGGCATCACCGACCTCATCACTGTGCCCGGCCTCATCAACCTCGACTTCGCCGACGTGCGCACCGTCATGAAGGACGCCGGCTCGGCGCTCATGGGCATCGGCGTGTCCGGCGGCGAGAATCGCGCCGTCGAGGCGGCCAAGGCGGCCATCAGCTCGCCGCTGCTCGAGGCCAGCGTCGAAGGCGCCATGGGCATCCTGCTGAACATCACCGGCGGCAGCGACCTCGGCCTGTTCGAGGTCAACGAGGCGGCCGAGATCATCTCGAGCGCGGCCGACGCCGACTGCAACATCATCTTCGGCGCTGTGGTCGACCCGTCGCTGGGCGACGAGGTGCGCGTGACCGTGATCGCCACCGGCTTCGACGGCCCGCGCGCGGTCGAACGGCGGCCGGCCGAGACCCAGAAGGCGCCGGCGCCCGACATCTTCGGCGCCGAGCCCAAGCCGTCGTTCGAGGTCAGCGACGACGTCCTCGACATCCCGAGCTTCCTCAAGGACCACTGACGCGGCGGCGCCGCTGACCGCCGCCGCCGAATCCTCAAAAAAGGCGTCGTTTGCAGGTAAACTGTCGAAACCGGCCGGGCCGGGACCGATTGCAATTGGACGCCGGATTCTCTATGCTGTTGCGCTTGACGGGCTCGCCACGAGCCTGATTGCTCGAGTCCCATGAAACACCACAAGCAGAGAAATATCCTGATCCTGCTCGTCGTCGCGGCGCTGCTCGTCGTCTCGGCGTTGTACATCTATCCGGTGGGCAAGAAGACCCACCTCGGCCTCGACCTCCAGGGCGGGCTCGAGATCATCTACAAGGCCGCGCTGCCCAGTGGTGCGGCGCCCTCTCGCGACCAGCTCGACCAGACGGTCGGCATCATCAACCGGCGCGTCAACGCGCTCGGGGTCGCCGACGCGGCCGTCCAGATCCAGGGCGCCGACCAGATCTCGGTCGCGCTGCCGGGCCTCAAGAACGTCGATCAGGCCGTGCAGACCGTCGGTCAGACCGCCCAGCTGCAGTTCTTCAACGACGGCAAGCAGCGCGTGGCCGGCCCCGAAGACAGCCTGGCGGCGGCCGTCAAGACGGCCCAGACCGCCCCGCTGATCCCCCTGCCGGCGGGCTCCAAGGTCGAGCTCGGCAAGCTCGCCAAGGGCGAACCGTCGACCAAGTACCTCACCGTCATCGCCGCGCCCGGCATGTACGGCGACAACACCGCGCCCCTCTACTTCATCTACACCCTGCCGCCGGCGATGACCGGCAGCGCCATCCACTCGTCGAGCCAGAGCTTCGACGAGCAGAACAGGCCGAACGTGCTGATCAACTTCACGAGCAAGGGCGGCAAGGAGTTCGGCCGCATCACCGCCGATCTCGCGCACGTCGGCCAGATCACCGGCGTCAGCCAGACCTTCGCCATCGTTCTCGACAACCAGATGGAGTCCGACCCCCAGGTCGACTACAAGCAGAATCCCAACGGCATCCAGGGTACCAGCGCCGAGATCACCGGCAACTTCACGATCCAGGAGGCCAAAGACCTCGCCCTCGTGATCAACACCGGCGCCCTGCCGGTGACCCTGAACCAGATCGAAAGCCAGGAGGTCTCGGCCACCCTCGGCAAGGACTCCCTGCACCAGGCGCTCATCGCCGGCATGGCCGGCCTGGGCCTCATCCTGCTGTACATGCTCTTCTACTACCGCTTCCTGGGCCTCGTCGCCGACATGGCGCTGATCATCTACGGCGTGCTGCTGTGGGGGCTGTTCAACGCCATCCCCGTCACGCTCACCCTGCCCGGCATCGCCGGCATGATTCTCACCATCGGCGTCGCGGCCGACGCCAACGTGGTCATCTTCGAACGGATCAAGGAAGAGGTGCGCCGCGGGCGCACCGTGCGCTCGGCGGTCAACTCCGGCTACGCGCGCGGCTTTCGCACCATCCTCGACGCCAACGTCCTGACCCTCCTCACGGCCGGCGTGATCTTCGAGTTCGCCACGGCGCAGCCCAAGGGGTTCGCCTTCACACTCATCCTCGGCGTGCTCGTCAGCATGTTCACGGCCGTGGTCGCCACGCGCGCCCTGCTGGGCCTGCTGTCCGACTTCGCCTTCTTCAACCGGCCGTCGTTCATGGGCGTCAGGGCCGCCGACATCCACACCGTCGACGACGAGGCCGACAGCGGGCGGCGCCCGCGGCGGCGCCCGGCCTCGGCCTCGTCGGCCAACGCCGCCGGCTCCGTGTTCACGTCGGGCGGCGCCGGCGTGGCGCCCGCCGCCGGCGCCTCGGCCCGCCCCGCCAAGCGCCGCTCGTCCACCGCGCGAAAGAAGAAGAAGTAGGCCGTGAACTGGTTCCGCAAGATCTACTCGTTCGACTACATGGGCCACAAGTACCTGTGGTTCACGCTTTCGGGCACGGTCATCGCCGTCGGCCTGCTGTCCATGTTCATCCGCGGCGGCGGCAACCCCGTGAAGGGCTTCAACTACGGGCTCGAGTTCAAGTCGGGCACGCGTATCGAGGTGACGTTCGTCAAGTCGGCGACCACGTCCCAGGTGCGTGGCGTGGTCGCCGCGAAGGGCTATTCCGACGCGGTCATCCAGCAGGTCCAGTCCAAGAACGGCGGCTCCACCTTCCAGATCTCGACGACCTCGCTGTCGGCCGACCAGCAGCTCGCCCTCAAGAACGCCCTCGACTCGAGCTTCACGATCGCGCCGACCGCAAACGGCGGCTCCGACTGGAACATCAACACCGTGGGCGCCTCGTTCAGTCGCGAGGTGATCACGTCGTCGTACAAGGCGATCGGTGTCGCGCTCGTCCTCATCATGGTCTACATCTCACTGCGCTTCTCCTGGAAGTACGCGATCGGCGCGATCGTGGCCGAGTTCCACGACCTGTTCGTCGTGATCGGCATCTACTCGCTCACCGGGCGCGTGGTCACGACCGACACCATCGCCGCGGTGCTGACCATCCTCGGCTACTCGCTCTACGACACGGTCATCGTCTTCGACCGCATCCGCGAGAACGCGCCCAAGATGTCGCGCGTGCCCTACGGAGACATGGTCAACCGCTCCATCTGGGAGACCCTGACGCGGTCGATGAACACCACCCTCATGACCCTCATCCCGGTGGTCTGCCTGCTCCTGTTCGGCGGCTCGACCCTCAAGGACTTCGCCTTCGCCCTGCTGGTCGGGGTGGCCTCGGGCGCCTACTCGTCGATCTTCGTCGCGAGCCCCGTGCTCACCATCCTCAAGGAGCGCGAACCGAAGTACCGCAAGCTCGCCATCAAGGCCGGCGAGCTGTCGTAGCTTGGCGCCGCCGTTCGTGGCGGCGCGGCGCCCTCGACCTCCCTCACCCTGCGGCGCCGGTCGAGGTCGAGCCTGCGCACACCCGCGCTGAGGCTCGTGCAGAGAATGAGGTCCCGGGCCCTCCCGAAGGGCTTTCGCGCCTTTACAACGCCCGCCGGCCGTCCTAGTGTCGGCCCTTCAGAACGTCGTCAGGACCGGCGGCCCGCCTCGCCGTCGGTCATGGGGTGGACGGCGCGAAACTGAAAGAAGAAGAGACGGTCGTCTTCTCGCGCCGCCGGCGACGGGCACGAGACCGACGGCCGGGGGGTGATCGTGAACATCGAGCCGAGAGACCCTGGCGGGACGGCCTGCCAGGCGATGTCGTTGAGCGGGGGCAGCGGGGGCCTGCGTCTGAGCTTTCGCGGGGCCGGCGAGGTGCCGGTGCTCACCCTGAGCGGTGAGTTCGACCTGGAGAACGTCCCCGAGATCGAGCGTTTCCTGCGGCGTCACCTGGGGCCCTTCTTCTTCAAGACCCGGCATCTCGTGCTCGATCTCGCCCGCGTCGACCTGATCGATTCGTCGTTCGTGGGGCTCGTGGTCTCGCTCGTCGCCCGCCTGCACGAACACCGCCGGGAGCTCCTGATCACCCGGCCGGTGGGCTATGTGCGCCGCACCCTCGCCCTCGTCGGGCTGCCGAACCTGGTACCGGTCTACGAGTCGCTCGACGCCGCGCTGAGGGCGCTCGAGGGCGGCGCTCCGCTGATCCCGCCGCCCTTCGACGCGGCGCCGTTCGTGCCGGGTGCGGGGTCGCGCGCGGCGCTCTCCTGGGACTAAAACACGGCGCCGGCCCGGCCGGCCGCGGCACTCGGAAGCCCGTCGCCCGGCGGGCGACGGGCGCGTTTGCGCGGACCCTCTCTAGCTTGCCCTGCGCCGCGATTCGCCGAGGCCCGCCTGACGGGCCGCCACCGCGCGGGCCTGGAAGGCCTTCATGCGGCAGGCGTCGCTGCAGTACTTCTTTGCGGGGTTGCTGGTGACGAACTCGCGGCTGCACGGCTCGAAGCTGCAGTAGCGCGTCATCTCCTCGCGCGGGCGCTGCTTGCGCGAGGGCCGCTTGAGCTCGTCCTTCCAGCCGCCGTTGTGCAGGGCGCAGATGCTGGAGGGGTTGTAGGTCGACAGTCGAGTCTCGCATCCGGGCACGGTGCAGACGCGGCCGCCGCCGTACGTCTTGCTCTTGCTCATGTCGTCGACCTGCACGGACAGTCGCCGTCCCCTGAGGCCCCTGGTAGTGCGATACTCCATGCCCGAACACTCCTTGCCGCGCGCCGGCCGTCGGTCGCCGGCGCCACCTTGTCAGACTGTCGCGCTGGCGAGTGCCTTCTCACGAGTGGGGTAGATGCCGAAGATGCGATCGAGCCCGGTGATCTCGAAGATCCGGGTGATGTTCTCGTCGTGACAGACGATGTCGAGGGTCCCGTTCTGGGGACGCACCCGCTTGGCGCCGCTGACCAGCACGCCCAGCGCCGTCGAGTCGATAAAGGTGACGCTGTCGAGGTCGACGACGATGTGCTTGGCACCTTCGTCGATGCTCTGGATCATGACTTCCTTGAACTGGGGCGCCGAGTAGATGTCGACTTCGCCCTCGAGCGCCACGACGGCGACGTCATCGCCGAAGCGGAGCAGTTCGACGCCGAATTGTGGCCTGTCGTCCATGCACTCCCCTTGCTGGCCCCGGTCTCCCTTGCCCCGGCGGGCCGGTTCGCTGTCGGGCACCGCCCGGCAGCCCGCCGATGTCAAGTTATGGCCACCGGATTTGCCTCCTAAACGCCCGTACGAAAGCGGCGTCCAGGCGATCGTCCCGGTGGTCGAGCCCAGATCGCTCTCGCCGGCAGCTCGAGCGTTGCCCCTGCCGCTGGGTCGAGCTAGAGTGGCGAACAGGTGCCGATGGCGCCCACAGGCGGACTGCCGTCGGGTCTCGAGGGGGTCGATGAACATCTCGCGGTTCGTTCCCAGAGCCGCCCGGGTCGCGGGGCCCGGGCGACGCCGCGACCGGCGCGACCGGCGCGACCGGTGAACGGTCTTCTCGACGGCGCCGGCCCGGTCGCCACGAAGGCCCCGCTGGGGGCCGACGTCTCGCTCGTGCTGATGGTGCTTGCCGCCGTGCTCTTCACGATCGGCTGGCGGCTCGCGGTGCGCAGACGCTTCGCGGCTCACCGCTGGGTGCAGACGTCGGCCGTGGCCCTGAACGCGGTCGTGGTAGCCGCCTGGATGGTCAGATCCCTGGTGCGCAACGTCCTGCCGGGGATCCCGGCCAAGCTGGGTCAGGGGTCGTACGCCGTGGCGACTGTCCATGCCTGCGTGGGGGTCGTCGCCGTCGTCCTGGGCGTGTTCGTCGTGCTGCGCGCCAGCGAGCTCGTCCCGCGGCGGCTACGCTTCACGAACTACAAGCGCTTCATGCGGGCCTCGTATGCGCTCTACCTGCTCGCCACCCTGACGGGTGTGATCCTGTTCGTCGTCGCCTACGGGAACAGTCTCACGTAGGACCCACGCGTACTCGTGCGACGACGGGCGAGCACGCGCTTGCCTGCGGTCCCAGCGCTCGAACGTGACTGTGCACGCGATCCGACAGAGCAGGCAGGCGGACGGGCCCGAGACGGCGTCCGCCGTCGCCGCGCGCCGCCGCGGCGGGGCCGGGAGAGGGCCGGTGACGCCCGACCGGCGGGTGCTCGTGCTGAGCATCCTCCTGCAGCTCGCCCTGGGGCTCGTGTTCGGGCACTCCTACGACACCCGCGTCTTCATGGCCACCGGCTACCTGGTCGGGAGCGGCCACGACCCGTACGTGGCCCTGAACCTGAGCCGCGTGTTCCACCATGCCGGCTTCAGCGTGATCAACTCGGTGGGGTATCCGCCGCCGTGGCCGCTGCTGCTGGGGCTGATCTACCGTGGCTTCTACGCGGTCGGTCACGGCTTCCTGCTCTACAACCTCGCCATCAAGATCCCGGTGATCGCGGCCAACGTCGGCCTCGCCTACCTGGTCGGCGCGATCCTGCAGAGGTCGCGGCGTCTCGCCGACGGTCGCCCGCAGGGCGTGGACGTTCCTGCTCCTGAACCCGTATCTCCTTTACGTCGGCGCCGCCTGGGGCGAGATCGACGCCATCGTCACGTTGCTCGCGCTGGCGGCTCTCGCGCTGCTCGCCGCCCGGCGCCGCGACGGTTCGGCGCTCCTGCTGGCCCTCGCCATCTGCGTCAAGCCCACCGCGCTGGCGCTGCTGCCCGCCGCCTTCATCTGGCTTGTCGGCACGTCCGTCTCGAGGGCAGTGCGCTACGCGGCGGTGTCCCTTGCCGGGGTGCTCCTGCTCTACGTCGGGCCCTTCTTCCTGTTCGGCTGGAGCCGGGCGCCGTTCACGCAGCGACTGAACGTCCACCTCGTCATGCAGGGGGCGCTCTCGTTCATGACCGTCGTCAGGCTCTTTCGCGACCCCCTCCTGATGCAGGGCAGATGGTGGCTCCTGGGTCTGCTCTGGGTCCCCGCGCTGGCGATCGGCATGATTGCCCTCAGACGGGGCGACGGCGGCTTCGAGGACCTTCTCAGGAAGTGCGTCGGGCTCACCCTGATCGTGTTTCTCACACGTAGCTGGCTGGCCGAGACGAACGTCGTGCTGCTCCTGCCGCTGGTGCTCATCCTGACGTCGCGTGGGAGCCCTCGACCGTCGCGCCCTGACGGCGGTGTGGGTGCTCCCCCTCGTCTTCACCCTGTTCAACGCCTCGCCGCTGCAGCTGCTGTGGGTCGTCTCTCCCGGATTCATGGAGAGGGCGCTCGACTGGGTCGGGCGCTACAGCGACGTCACCCTCGACGCCCGGGCCGCCGTCGTGGTCGCCTGGCAGGTCGCGGGCTGGTGGATCGTCGTTTCCTGCCTGCGAGGGAGCGGCTCCCGCGTGCCCGGCGGCGCCGTCGAGGGACTCGCGCCGTGAAGCTCACCGTCCCCCTGTCCGCGGGTCTTGTCGCTTTCGATCGCCGACCGCGCGAGCGGCGCGGGGGGCTACCCCACAGGGCGCCTGCAGAAGGGCCTGCTGCTGGTCGTCGACGGTCGGGAGCTGGCCGAGGAAGGGGTGGGGTTCGGTGTGCCCATCCTCAAGCGGGGGATCCAGACCATCTTCCCCGGGGAGGTCGCGCTGGCGCAGCGGCGCATGGGCGCGGGTCGCGAAGTGACGGCCGCCTTTGAGATGAACCTCGTCGAACGGCTGGTCCGGCCGGGCTCCCTGAGCCTCAGGTCTCGCTCGCTCTACGCCGCCAAGAACTCGCTGGCCGCGCTGCACCGCCGGGCTCCCGCCCTGCGTGGTCCGCTGACCGCCGCGTCGACCGCCCTGCGGCGCTCGTTCGGCTGGGTGACGACCTTCGAGGAGGTAGGATCGGTCGCGACCCTGACGCTGACCTACACGATCCCGGGTGGCGAGAGCAGCCGCGGGGCGGGGGAGGGGCGTGTCGTGGTTGCCGTCGACGTGTCGGGTCTGCCGGTCGACGGCTTCACGGAGGTGGTCGTGATGAACGAACAGGGGGCGCGGCACTTCGACCGCTACGTCGAGGCCGACGGCACCACCCTGCGGGGCGCCGAGATCGGCACCTGGGACGAGGTGACCGCCGCGAGCGCCTCGTTCGTCAGCGCCGCCCGGCGGGTGGCGTTCGCGGTGGGGCAGGTGGAGGGCGCGCGGCTGCGCCGCGGCCGGGAGCTCATCGGCTCCCGCGTGGCCTGGTCGGGCTTCGGCTACTCGTTCCCGCCAAGCCTCGGAGGCTTCGGTTACGACGTGACGATCGCCAGGACCCCATGACCAGGGTGCTGCTCATCTACCCGTTCTTCCGGAGCTCGCGCGACCGGTCCCGGTTCCGGTTCCCGCCGCTCGGCCCGGCCTACATCGCCGCGGCCCTGCGCAGCGCGGGACACGCCGTCTCGCTGCTCGACTGCACGTTCTTAAGCAGAGACGAGGCCCTCGCCGGGGCCCTGGCGGCGCGGGCGGAGGTCGTGGGCATCTACGCCATGGCCACGCTGGCCCGCGACTGTCTGTGGTTCGCGACGCGTCTGCGCGGGCGCTGCGGGCTGCTGGTCGCCGGGGGTCCGCTGCCGACCTGCGAGCCGGCGGCGTTCCTCGGCCAGTTCGACGTCGTCGTGCGCGGCGAGGGCGAACAGGCGATGTGCGAGATCGTCGCCGCCTACGAGGCCGGGGGCGAGGTGGACCCCCAGCCCGCGCCGCGGCCGTTTGCGACCGAACTCGACGCCATCGCGTTTCCGGCCCGCGACCTGCTTCCGAACGAGCGCTACATCGCCTACGGCAGAAGGAAGTACGGCTACGCCATCACCACGGTCATGAGCACGCGGGGCTGCCCGTTCGACTGCGAGTTCTGCAGCAACGTCGTGTTCGGCGGCTCCTTCCGGGAGCGCTCGCCGGGCAACGTGGTCGACGAGATCGAGCAGGTCCTGGCGCTGGGCTACGACCGCATCTCGTTCGCCGACGACGTCTTTACGCTGAAGCGCTCGCCGGGTGACGGCGATCTGCGACGAGATCGCCCGCCGCGGTCTGCGCGTCGCCTGGGAGTGCCTCGGCCGCGTCGATTCCCTCGACTCGAGATGGCGCGGCGCATGAAGGACGCCGGCTGCTTTCGTATCTTCTTCGGCATCGAGTCCGGCAGCGACCAGATCCTGCGGCTGATGAACAAGCAGATCACGACCCGACAGGCGAGCGACGCCGTGTGGGCCGCCCATCGCGCCGGGCTCGAGGTGGGGGCCTTCTTCATCGTCTACTACCCCGGAGAGAGCGACGACACCGTGCTCGACACGCTGCGCTTCGCCGGCTCGCTGCCGCTCGACTACCTGGGGCTGACGATGCCGTACCCGCTCCCGGGAACGGCCCTCGCCGAGCGGCTCGGCGGGCGGCGCGCGCGCGAGTGGCGGCAGGAGGGCGGCCTGCTCTTGAACCAGACGCTCACCTTCGACGCCGACGTCTCGGCGACCAAGATGCGGTTCGCCATCGTCAAGGGCCACGTCCAGTTCGAGATGAAGCGCCGCCTGGGCAGGCTGGCACCCACGGCCCTCAAGCTCGTCGAGAGGCCCACCGACGAGGTGCTGCGGCGCCTCCGGTAGGGGCCGGCGGCGCCGGTCAGCGACGGCGCGCGAAGGCCGCCATGGTCTCGTCGATCCGGCGCCGCAGCCAGTCGGTGTCGAACTCGGAGCGGTACAGGAAGGTGACCTCGTTCTCTTCGTCCCAGTCGGCGCCGTCGTCGGGCCCGCCGAGCCGGGTGAACAGCCGGGAGCCGGGCAGCGGATAGGGGACGTTGAAGGAGATCTCGTCGAGCGGCAGCGCCAGCGCCAGGCTGAGCGTCTCCTCGATCGACGCCACAGTCTCGCCCGGGTAGCCGACGATGAAAAGCCGGCCGCCTCGATGCCCGCCTCGCGATACAGCCGCACGGCGCGGACCCCGTCGGCGACGGTGACCTGCTTGTTCATGAGCTCGAGGGTCGTCTGGCTGCCCGACTCGAGGCCGAGGTAGACCCTGCGGCAGCCCGCTTCCTTCATCAGGCCCACGGTCGCGGTGTCGATACCGTTGGCGCGCGAGAGGCAGCTCCAGCTCATCCCTCGTCCGGCCATCCGCCGGCAGAACTCGTGGACGTGGGGCAGGTTCAACGTGAAGGTGTCGTCGGCGATCCACAGCCCGTCGTAGCCGAGGGCGCGGATCTGTTCGATCTCGGCGAAGACCGCGTCGAGCGCGCGGCGCCGAACGACGTCGCCGAAGACCGGCTTTGAGCAGAAGTCGCAGCCGAACGGACAGCCCAGCGTGGCGATGATGGACGTGACCCTGGAGCCGGTCGTCCGCAGCCATTCGTCCTGGTAGGCGGCGTGGTCGAAGTCGCTCCTGTCGGGCAGAGGGAACGACTCGAGCTCGCGCTCCGAGTGGTGCACGGTCGGGTTGTCGACCCGCAGGCCGTGGTTGGGCACGAACAGGCCGCCGTAGGCGTCGAGGGCAAGCGTACCCATCGTCCGCGACGAAGCGCCGCGCTCGAAGTAGTCCTGCGCAGAAGCGCGGAAAGCTCAGGTCGGCCTCGCCCCTGAAGACGACGTCGAAGTGCCGGGCAAAGCGCTGCGGGAACACGGTCGGCAGGGGCCCGCCGCTGACCAGCAGGCTGTGCGGCAGGGTCGTGCCTGACCATCTCCGCGACGCGGAGCGTGTTGCGGGTCAGGCTGACCATCGACGAGATCCCGACGATGTCGGGCTCGCAGGAGGTCAGGTCGGCGGCCAGTCGCTCGAACGTGGAGAACGTGCAGTCGAAGACCCTCGTCTCGACTCCCGAGCGCGCGCAGCTGACCGGCGAGCACGGCGACGCCGAGCGGCGGAAAGAGCATCTCGGTGGCCACTCTGGTGCGAAAGTAGGGAAAGACCAACGCTACCCTGGGCATGCGGTCCCTCGTGTGCTCGCGACCCGAACTCTGGCGCCGGCCTCGACTCTGGCCCGTGCACCGGCGGCGCTTCCAATGATAGGGCAGGTGAACGCTCTTCGACACGCGCTCCGCACTGAGAACGCGAGGCTTTTGCGGTCCAACTGTCGTACACTGCCGGGCAAGAGAACGACGCCGGGGGTCAGCGCCCACGTGAAGCCACTGCGCAACGAGGTCCTGCTCGTCTTTCCGGGCCGGTTCAAGGCGCCCGACCCGCAGGTGCCGCTGCAGCTCCTGCATGTAGCCGGCGCGCTGCAGCGTGCCGGCTACGACGTGCGCATCTCCGACATGAGGCTGCACGACTATCGCAGCCTCACCCTGGGCGATCCCGTGTTCGTCGGGCTGACCTGCATGAGCGGTCCCCAGATCCGCTACGGCCTCGAGTTCGCCCGCAAGGTGCGCGCCGAAAGCCCGCGCACGACGATCGTCTGGGGCGGCGTCCACCCGACGCTGCTGCCCGAGCAGACCGCGGCCAGCGCCCTCGTCGACGTCGTCGTCCGCGGTGAGAGCGAGGAAGTCGTCGGTCCGCTGGCGGACCGGCTGGCCGCGGGCGCGCCCCTGGACGACGTGAAGGGCCTGACCACAAGGCGGACGGGGCGATCGTGAGCACGCCCGACGCCGACCTGGTCGACCTCGACGCCATCCCCGTCGAGCTGCCCTTCGAGCTGCTCGATCTCGCCCGGTACCCCACGCTGCAGGCGGGCCGGGCCCACCTGCAGACGAGCCGCGGCTGCCCCAGCCGCTGCGGCTTCTGCTACAACACCGGCTTCAATCACCGCAAGTGGCGCGGCAAGAGTCCCGAACGCGTCGTCGACGAGATCCGGTACCTGCTGCGGCGCTTTCCGCAGCTGAAGATCGTCGACCCCGTCGACGACAACTTCTTCGTCAACCGCAAGCGCGTCGAAGACATCTGCACGAGGCTCCTCGAGCGCGGTCCCGCGGTCGCCTGGCGGGCGAACTGCCGTTTCGACTACCTCGCCGGGTACGACGGAGAGTTCGTGAGCCTGCTCGAGCGGGCCGGCTGCATGGAGCTCGATTTCGGCGGCGAGAGCGGCTCCGAAGCCATCCAGCGGTTCGTCTGCAAGGACGTCACGGCCGCCGAGATCCTGCAGTCCGCGGCGAACCTCCGCCAGTTCGCGCCGTCGATCGACCCGTTCGTTTCGTGGCTCTGCGGTCTGCCCGGTGAGACCTACTCGGACATGGAGAAGACGTTCGACCTGATGGACGAGATGGGCCGGGTCAACCCCCGCACGCAGCACTACGGCATCTTTCTCTACACGCCGTTCCCGAGCCCTCTGCTCGACGCGCTGCCGCCCGAGTTCCGGCCGCCGCAGTCACTCGAGGAATGGGGCGCGATCGAGGTGTTCCATTTCGAGCCGCCCTGGCACACGAGCGCCTACGTCGAGAAGCTGCGGGCGATCTCGGCGGTGACCAGGTACGCGTTCTATCCGCAGTCACGCATCGACGAGCACGGCCCGGCCTTCAGGACGGGCTACGCTCTCATGAACCGGCTGGCGCGCTACCGCTGGAGCCACCGGTACTTCGACTTCCCGTCGAGCTGAGCTCGCCAACGCCGCGGCGCAGGCGGTTGCGCGGATTCTTGTGAGCGGAAGTGGTGGACCTAACCAGACAGCTCTCGAACTTACGAGACGAAGTCCAGCGCCTACTAGCACGATAACATTGTAGCACGCG
Organism: uncultured Actinomycetes bacterium; assembly: GCA_963799395.1. Taxonomy (GTDB): domain Bacteria; phylum Actinomycetota; class Thermoleophilia; order UBA2241; family UBA2241; genus Bog-752. The sequence continues at coordinate 37,798 of CAWCWZ010000040.1, read as the reverse complement.
CCCTCACGGAGTAGTCAGACCCGCGTCGTCAGTGTCTCCACGAGATGGCGCACCAGTGTCGGGCCGACCATCTCCACGACGCGCTCGGTCGGCAGTGGGACGAGCGGCGCCAGCGCATTGCATTTTTATCAGCATGCTAATAAACTTGTGCCTATGACAACTTCTCACTACCACGTCGGCAATCAACTCCACCGGGCTGAACATGCCATGGGAATGGCCTTCGCAGAAGCGTTGCGCCCACTCGGCATAACGCCATCCCAGGCAGGAGTACTGCTCCACATCGATCGCTATCCCGACATAAACATGGCTAAGTTAGCGGATGTTGCTTCAGTCACACCGCAGACAATGCATCGTCTTGTTGTTGGGCTGGAGCACCGCGAGCTGGTGCAGCGTAACCAAAGAGTCGGCGACAGAAAGTCCTTCTATCTCTCCCTCACCTCCGCGGGCGCAGATGTGCTCAGTCGGGCGGAAGCCATCCTCAAGACCGAGCAAGAGGTTCTGAGGCAGACGTTCAACGTGCAGGAATTGGATGCTCTCTTTGGCTTCCTGCAACGATTTGAGGCCGCGTTTCAACGGCCAGAGAGGCGGCACTCCTAATATGCAGCGCAGAGGAGTCTGTTACGACGTCGGCCGCTATCTCGACGGTGATTGGCGCAAGGATTACAACCCCCAGACGGTTCATCGTGAGCTGGAGATCATCCGAGACGACTTGCACTGCAACGCTGTCAGAATCTGCAGCAAGGATCTCGGCCGTTTGGCGGTTGCCTCTGAAGACGCATTGGGGCTAGGACTTGAGGTCTGGCTTTCCCCAGAGCTCTGGAACAAGAGCCCTGAAACAACCCTTGCCTACACGGCCAAAGCAGCCGAGGTAGCCGAGAAACTCCGCCAGCAATACCCCGACAAGCTGGTGATGAGCGTCGGCAGCGAGCTGACGCTGTTCATGAAGGGCATTGTCTCAGGCGGCTCGGTTTTATCTCGGATGCGCCACGCCTTTCGCGATGGCGACGTGAAGGCCGGCAAGCACAACGGGCCGCTCAACGACTACCTGTCCCACGTGGTCGAGTCCGTGCGCCAGGTCTACCAAGGCCCCATTACCTACGCGTCGCTACCCTTCGAGGACATCGACTGGGAGTCGTTTGACTTCATCGGTGTCGATCACTACCGAGCAACGCGGATCAATGATCGCTATACGGACATGCTCAAACCGCTCTTGGCCCATGACAAACCAGTGGCGATCATGGAGTTTGGCTGCTGCACCTATCAAGGAGCCGAGGACGCCGGCGGGCAAGCCTTCAACATCGTGGACGTAAAGACGCTGGTCATGCACCAGATCCCGCTACTGGGCAGGTTCGTCCAGCCGCGCCTGAAAGGGCAGTACGTGCGCGATGAAGCGCTGCCGGCCCGCGAGGTCGTCGAATCACTCAAGGCGTTCGACAGCGTTGGCGTGGACAGTGCCTTTGTCTTTACGTTCGTGTTTCCGCAAAGCCCCTCCAATGAGGATTCCCTGCACGACCTCGACATGGCGAGCTACAGCATCGTGAAGTTCTACGATGACGGACGTCATGGCGTGACGTATCCGGACATGACCTGGGAGCCGAAAGAGTCATTCGAAGCTGTGGCAGAGTACTACAGCAGCCCAGTCCGCGGCCGAAGTCGGCTGGCGTCACCACCACGAAACTCGAGCACATCTCGGCTAATGACGAAACGCCCACCTCTGATGAGCTGCTGGTTCGAGTCTTGTTTGGGTGATTTCCCAGATAGCTCGAACTCAACGAAAAGAGCCCGCCATCCATAGGGGTGACAGGCTCAATGCTAACGGCCGAAATGGCCTACTATAATGCTAGTGATTGGTGGAGGTAACCGGGCTCGAACCGGTGACCTTTTGGCTGCCAGCCAAACGCTCTCCCAACTGAGCTATACCCCCACCGCGGGGTACGCCGGCCCGCGGCCGGCGACGGTTGAGTATACCATCGCGCCTTGGGCTCGCAACTCGCGCCCCCGAGCCCGCAGCGGAGTTCGCGCCGCCGCGGTCCGGCGCCCGGTATACTAGGCGACGGCGCGCGGCGGCGCGGGCCCTGCGGGCGCGCCGAGACGCCGCGCGCGTTTGCGCTTGCGATGAGTGTTCCCGCCACGACCCGGCAAGGAACGGCAGAGGTGGACGACCACTACAGGCCACAGGAGATCGAGAGACGCTGGCAGCGCCTGTGGCGCGAGCGCGACGCCTACCGCACGCCCGACACCTCCGACCGGCCCAAGTTCTACTGCCTCGATTTCTTCCCGTATCCATCGGGCGACGGCCTGTCGGTCGGGCACTGCCGCAACTACGTGCCGACCGACCTGGTCTCGCGCTTCCAGCGCATGCGCGGTTTCAACGTGCTGCACCCGATGGGCTGGGACGCCTTCGGTCTGCCCGCCGAGAACTACGCGATCAAGATGGGCGTGAGCCCGCGGGTCACGACCGAGCGCAACATCGCCAACTACCACCGCCAGATGGACCTGATCGGGCTGTCGTTCGACTGGTCGCGCGAGATCACGAGCTGCCACCCCGACTACTACCGCTGGACCCAGTGGTTCTTCCTGCTCATGTACGAGCGCGGCCTGGCCTACCGCGGCACCGGCCAGCAGTGGTGGTGCCCGGTCGACAAGACGATCCTCGCCAACGAGCAGGTCGAACAGGGCCGCTGCTGGCGCTGCGGCAGCGAGGTCACCAAGGTCGACCTCGAGCAGTGGTACTTCCGCATCACCGACTACGCCCAGCGCCTGCTGGACGACCTGGCCACGATCGACTGGCCCGAGAAGATCAAGCTCATGCAGGCCAACTGGATCGGCCGCAGCGAGGGCGCCGAGGTCGAGTTCGCGCTGCCGGGTCGCCCCGACACCCTGACGGTGTTCACCACGCGGCCCGACACGCTCTTCGGCGCCACCTACATGGTGCTCGCTCCCGAGCACCCGCTGGTCGGCGAGCTCACGACCGACGAGCAGCGGCCCGCCGTCGCCGGCCTACCAGGACGAGGCCCGCCGCGAGAGCGAGATCGAACGACTCTCGACCGAGAAGGACAAGACCGGCGTGTTCACCGGCGCCTACGCCGTGAACCCCGTGAACGGCAAGCACGATCCCCATCTGGATCAGCGACTACGTGCTGATGGGCTACGGCACCGGCGCGATCATGGCCGTGCCGGCCCACGACGAGCGCGACTTCGCCTTCGCCACGAAGTTCGGCCTGCCGATCGTCGAGGTGATCGCGCCGCCGGCCGGAGCGCAGGGCACGCTCGCCGAGGCCTACACCGGCGACGGCTTCATGGTGAACTCCGGCGAGTTCGACGGTCTCGCGGCGCCCGGCGCCGCCTTCGCCGCCATCGTCGCTCGCCTGGCCGAGCGCGGCGAGGCGCGCCCCAAGGTCAACTACAAGCTGCGCGACTGGCTCATCAGCCGCCAGCGCTACTGGGGCGTGCCGATCCCCATCGTCTACTGCGACGCCTGCGGCGTCGTGCCGGTGCCGGCCGACCAGCTCCCGGTGCTGCTGCCCGAGCTCGAAGATTACGAGCCGACCGACGACGCCCGCTCGCCGCTGGCTCGCGACCCCGCGTTCGTCGCCACGACCTGCCCGCGCTGCGGCGGGCCGGCGCGCCGCGAGACCGACACGATGGACACCTTCGTCTGCTCGTCGTGGTATCAGTTCCGTTACCCGTCGCCGCACGACGACACGGCCGCCTTCGACCGCGAAACGGTCGCCTACTGGCTGCCGGTCGACCTGTACGTCGGCGGCGCCGAGCACGCCGTCATGCACCTGCTGTACTCGCGGTTCTTCTGCAAGGTGCTGAACGACGCCGGCCTCGTCGACTTCGACGAGCCCTACGCGACGCTGCGCAACCAGGGCTTCATCCTCGCCGAGGACGGCCAGAAGATGAGCAAGTCCAAGGGCAACGTGGTGACCCCCGACAGCGTGATCGAGCGCTACGGCGCCGACAGCCTGCGACTCTACGAGCTGTTCATCGCGCCCTTCGAGCAGGCGGTCGCCTGGAACGACCGCGGCGTGCAGGGCTGCCTGCGGTTCCTCACACGGTTCTGGGGGTTCGCGCTCGGCGTCGTCGGGCTCGACCCCGAAGCCGGCGCCGGCCGGCGCGGAGACTCCGGCTCGAGCGGTGAGGGCGACGGCGACAGCGACGCCCGGCGCCTCCTGCGCACGCTGCACAAGACGGTCCGCAAGGTGACTAGCGACCTGCAGGACTTCCGCTTCAACACCGCGGTGGCGGCGCTGATGGAGGCGCTGAACGAGGTGCTCGACGTGTGGAGCGATCGTCGCGAGGGTCTCGACGCCGGCGAGTGGCGCACGATCGCCGAGACCTGCACGCTCCTGCTCGCGCCCATGACGCCGCATATCGTCGAGGAGCTCTGGCAGCGGCTCGGTCACGACCGCTCGGTGCTCGACGAGGTGTGGCCGGAGTGGGACGAGACGCTCGCCGCCGACGAGGTGATCACCGTCGTGATCCAGGTGAACGGCAAGCTGCGCGACCGGCTCGAGGTGCCGGTGGGCGTGGCGCGCGACGACGTGCTGGCGCTCGCGCGCGCCGCCCACAACACCGGCCGTTTCCTCGAGGGCAAGCAGGTCGAAAAAGAGGTCTACGTTCCCGGAAAACTCGTGAACTTCGTGGTGCGCTGACAAGAACAAGCTCGCGCCCGCCTCGTCCCTTCCGTCTGTCCGCCGCGTCGGGCCTGTCCGCTCCCCCGCCTGCCCGTCGCGTCGCCTGCGGCCGTGTCGTCCACCGCCGCGACAGTCGATCGCCACCCCGCGCCCGCGGCCGCGCGGCTGACGGCGGCGCGGCTGGGGGGCTAGCCTCCGTGGCATCGGTCCGCAGGCCCAGTTCCGGAGGTTCACCATGGACATCTCGCGCCGCCAGGCGTACGTCTATATCGGCCTGGCGCTGGTGGTCGCGGTGCTCGGCGCTCGTTACCTGTTCTCCGCGCGGACGGCGGCGCCGGCCGGTGGGCAGAGCCTCCTCGGCCTCTCGTCCTTTGCGCCGACGGCCTCCGCCGCGCCGAGTGCGTCGGCGACTCCCCAGGAGCTCGTGGTCTACGTGTGCGGCGCCGTACGGCGCCCGGGCGTCTACCACCTGGCGCCCGGCGCGCGCGTCGCCGACCTGCTCGCCGCCGCCGGCGGCGCCGGCGCCAAGGCGCAGTTGCAGGCCGTCAACCTGGCCGCGAAGCTCCTCGACGGCCAGCAGGTCGTCGTGCCGGTTCGCGGTGCCGCGAACGCCGGCGCCGTGGCGGTCGCCGGCGCAGCGAGCGGCGGCGCGGCGACCGGCGCGGCGGGGGCGGCCGGCACGGCCGTCCCGGCCGCGCCGGTCAACCTGAACAGCGCCACCGCCGAGGAACTCGACGCCCTGCCCGGCGTCGGGCCGGCCACCGCCCAGAAGATCATCGACTACCGTACGGCCAACGGGGGCTTCAAGAGCGTCGACGACTTGAAGAACGTGTCCGGCATCGGCGACGCCAAGTTCGCCACCCTGCAGCCGCTCGTCACGGTCTAGGAACACCGCCGCGTGCGGGCGCCGCCCACGATCCACCTGCTGGTCGGCGCCTACGTTGGCGGTCTCGTCGCCGCGCTGGCCTTCCGGCCGTCCCAGGGGGCGGCCCTGGGCCTCGTCGGCGTGGTCGCGCTCTGGGCGCTCGCCTGTGCGGCTCGGAATCCCGGGCGGTCGCCCCAGGTGGCCGCCAGCGCCCCGGGCGCTGCCGGGTCGCCGGCGGTGTGGCGCCGGCGTCTGTGCGGCTCGGCTCTCCCCGGCCTGCTGCCGCCGGTCGCGGTCGCCGGGCTCATGGTCGGTTCGGCCCGGCTCGACGCGCAGGCGCACAGCCGTCTGACGCGATTCGTCGGCCACACGGTGGACCTGCAGGCGACCGCGTTGACGCTGCCCAAGGTGAGCGGCGAGCGCCTCACGCTCGACGTCGAGGTCACCGCGGTCGACGGCGCCGCCGTCGCCGAGCGCGCGCCTCTGACACTCGACCTCGGCACGGCGCCGCCGCCGCCCTTCACGTCGCTCGGGCCGCTGGTCGAAGGCACGCGTCTGCGACTGCCGGCGGCCCAGATCGAGGCTCTTCCGGTGGCCAAGCCCGGCGCCTTCGACTACGGGCGTTACCTCGAGCGGCGCGGCGAGCACGTCGTGCTCGCCGCGCCGCTCGCCTCGCTGCGCCTGACCGGGCGGCGCGGCGGCGTCGGCGGTCTGATCGACCGCCTGCGCCTCGCCGCCCGCGGCCACATCCGTCGCGGCCTGCGTTCTCCGGTGCGCGAGGTGCTCGAGGCGATGGTGCTGGGCGACCAGCAGGCCGTGCCGGCCGGCCCTGTCGACGACATGCGTCGCAGCGGTCTCCTGCACATCCTCGCCGTGTCCGGCGAGAACGTCGTGCTGCTGTGCACCATGGGCTCGTTCGTCCTCACCCTCGCCCGCGTGCGCCGCGACCTTCGTTCGTTCATCCTCATCCCGTCGGTGATCCTGTATGTGGTGGTCACGGGGGCGACGCCGTCGATCGTGCGAGCCGGCGTGTCGGGCGTCGTCGCGCTCCTGGCCGGGCTTTCGTCGCGAGCTTCCGACGGCTGGTTCCTCTGGCTCGTGCCGGCGGCGTTCATGCTCACACGCAGTCCGGCGGTGCTGTTCGACGTCAGCTTCCAGCTTTCGTTTGCGGCGGTCGCCGGCCTGCTGCTGCTGGCGCGGCCGCTCACACACGCCCTGGCCGTTCTGCCGCGCTGGCTGGGCGAACCGGCCGCCATCACCACCGCGGCCAGCCTTTCGACGGCGCCGGTGTCGGTGGCGACCTTCGGTCAGACCTCGCTCGTGGCGGTACCGGCCAACATCGTCGGTGGGTTCGTGCTGGGGCCCATCATGTTCCTCGGCATGCTCAGCGTGTTCGTCGGCTTCGTCTCTCCCGACCTGTCGATGCCGCTCAACGTCGTGGCCGGTCTCTTCACCGGCTTTCTGCTCACCGTCGCCGCCTGGTTCGGCCACCCCTCGTTTGCCGTCTACCGCTGGCAGGGGCTGTCGCTCGGGTTCCTCGTCGCCGCGCTCTTCGGCGCCGCGCTGGTCGCCACCGCCTACCTCGCCCACCGCGCCGGCGTGCCCTTGCGCGAGTACGCCGGCGGGCGCCGGCGGCGCAGCCGGCTCGTGGTCGTGGCCTTCGTGCTGCTGGCGCTGGCGCTGGCGATGGCGCCGGCGCGCCCGGCGGCGCCCACCTGGCCCACCCTCACCGTGCTGAGCGTGGGCGAGGGCGCGGCGGCACTGCTGCAGGAGCCCCGCGGACCCACCGTCCTGATCGACGCCGGGCCCACGCCGCTGGCGGCCTGCCTGCGGCGCCACGGTGTGCGGCGCATCGACCTGCTCGTGCTCTCGCACGGCCACGCCGACCACACCGCCGGACTGTCCGACGTGCTCGGCCAGATCCCCATCGGCGAAGCCCTGGTGCCGCAGCCCGTGGTGCCGTCGGCGGCGCTCGACCATGTCGTCTCCGAGCTGCGCTCGGCGAGGGTGCCGGTGCACGCCTGCACCGCCCGCCTGTCGATCGCCATCGACGGCGGCCGTCTCGCGGTGGTGCCCACCGGTCAGAGCGGCGGCACCGACAACCAGGACGAGAACGACTGCGCCCTCGTGGTCGTGGTCACCCTCGACGGGCAGAGCGTGCTGCTGCCCGGCGACGCCGAGGCCGAGGCGCTCGAACCGCTCGCCCTCGGCCCCTGCGCGATCGTCGAGCTGCCGCATCACGGCTCGGTCGGCGGGCTCGACGACCGTCTGCTGGCCGATCTCAGGCCACGCCTGGCGATCGTGTCGGTCGGACCCAATACCTTCGGCCATCCGACTCGGGCGATGCTCGCCCTCATGGCCGGGCACGGCGTGCCGCTTCTGCGCACCGACCGCAACGGCGACGTCACGCTGACCGCCGGGCCGCGGGGGTTGACGGTAGCGGCGGCGCGGCCGCCGTGACGGGCCGCGGCGCGGCCGCTGCCGGCGCCGCGCCGTCGCAGGGCCACTGGCCGCGCCCGCGGCGCCGTCGAGGCGCCGCCGGGCTACAGCTCGCGCCGCTTGAAGAACCAGATCGCGGCGGCCAGGAACACGGCGCCGGCGACGGCGGTGGTCGCGAGCGGCCACAGCAGGGCGACATCGCGGCCGCGCAGAGCGGCGTCGTTGGCGGCCAGCAGGCCGGCCGGACTGTGGTCGCGGATGAGCGGCAGCCCCGTGAGGACGAACAGCGCGACCCACACCCCGACGCCGGCGCCGATGGCCGGCGCCTGACCGCGCATGGCCGCCGAGAGCATCACCATGAGCATCAGGGTCATGGCGGCAAAGGCCAGCCACAGCGCGGCGGCTTCGACGAACGCCGCGACCGATCCGCCGCCGAACAGGAGGACGGTCACGCCGATGCAGACGGCCACGCCGAGGACCGTGGCGACGACCAGGACGACGAGCTGCGAGATCGCTTTGGCGACCACGAAGCCGGCTCGCGAGATCGGCTTGGTGAGCACCAGGACGGCGGTCCCGGCGCGGCGCTCCGACGAGATCGTGGCCGCGCCGGCGATGATGACGGCGATGATCACGAGCTGGGCGAGGTTGCCCATGAACTGCAGGTACGAGTCGCGGGCCGTGGGCGGCGGGATGTGGATCACGACGCCGGGCTGCGAGTTGGCGGTGGCCTTGAGAAGCTCGGGCGTGAGCTTGGTGAGCACCGGCGACGACAGGGCCAGGAACAGCAGGATGCCGGGCACGATCCACAGGCGCCACGTCCTGAAGGTCTCGCGGCGCTCCTTGCCCAGGAAGGTCGAGAAGGCGCTCACGGCCGGCGCTCCCCGACGAGCTCGACGAAGACCTCTTCGAGGCTCACCTCGTCGGCTTCGAGGCGGCGCAGAGCAAGACCGGCGCCGGCCATCACGGCGGGCAGCGCCCGCTCGGCCGTCGGCAGGTCGCTGACGGTCAGGCGCAGGGTCGCGCCGCTGCGCTCGACCAGCGTGACCCAGGGCAGCGCGGCCACGGCCTGGGCGAGCCGGGCCGGGTCGTCGACCTCGACCAGCAGCCGCTGGCCGCGGCCGTGACGGTGCTTGAGATCGTCGATCGAGGCCTGCTCGACGACGCGGCCGTGGTCGAGCACTGCGATCGTGTCGCAGACGCGCTCCACGTCGGCCAGGATGTGGGTCGAGAAGAACACGGTCGTGCGCCCCGCCAGGGCGGCGATCATGTCGAGGACCTCCTTGCGGCCGATCGGGTCGAGCGCGCTCGTCGGCTCGTCGAGCAGCAGGAGCCGCGGGGCGTTGATCAGCGCCTGGGCGACGCCCAGGCGCTGCTTCATGCCCCGCGAGTAGGTGCCGATGCGGGCTTCGACGCCGGCCAGACCGGCGAGGTCGAGCAGGGCCGCGACCCGCGCCCGCAGCGTCGCCTGGTCCAGGCCGAACAGGCCGCCGGCGAACAGCAGGAACTCGGCCGCCGTCATCCACTTGTAGAAGCCCGGCACGTCGGGCAGAAAGCCGACGAGCGACCTGACCTCGTTGCCGGCGGTCAGAACGTCGTGGCCGAGCACGAGGGCGCTGCCCGCAGTCGGACGAGCGAGTCCGCCGAGGATGCGCAGCGTGGTGGTCTTGCCGGCGCCGTTGGGGCCGAGAAAGCCGAAGATCGCGCCGACCGGCACGGTGAGCTCGACGCCGTCGAGGGCGGCCTTGCGGCCGTAGCGTTTGGTCAGGCCGCGCAGCTCGACCGCCGCCGGCACGGCGGGCGTTGGGGGCTGCGGCACGACGGGCGTGGGCGACTGCGGCGCGCCGGCCGCGCCAGTGTCGCTCACCGCTGCTCCGGCGGTCCGTAGAGCAGCTCGACGGCCCGCACCGCGCGCTCGGCGGCGGGTGTGTCGCCGGCGCCCGAGTCGTCGGGCAGGGGCACGTCGATGCGTCCCACGGCGAAGTAGGCCAGCGGCCCGATCCAGTTGACGAGGACGATCAGCGCCGCCCAGATCCACTTGTTGTGAAAGCGCACGCCGGCCGCCGGTCGCGGGATGAGGCTGACGAGCGCGCAGACGATCAGAGCGAGGTTGGCGAGGGCCAGCACGGCGAGCGCGATGAGCAGGCCCGGGTTGAGCCGGAGCGTCTCGGCAGCGGCGGTGGCGTGAAGGGCCGCAGCGAGCGCTGCGAAGCAGAGAAACGCCTCGATCGGAGCCTCCTCGTCTGCGGCGGCCGGACGTCGCGCGTCGCCGGTCGGGCCGGCTCTCGGCCGCTCGCCGGGCCGGCGGCGCATGCTATCCTATCAGGGGTCCCCATGGACGAACTCCCCGACCTCAAGCCCGCCTACCTCATCTGCGGCACCGACCAGCCCAAGGTGCGGCGCAGCGCGGCGCGCCTGCGCAAGCGCGTCTTCGACCAGACGGCGAGCGACCTCAACATCAGCCTCTTCGACGGGCGCGTCCACGCCGCCGCCGACGTCATCCAGGCGGCCGACACGGCCACCTTCACACTCGGCACGCGTCTGCTGCTGGTGGCCTCTGCCCACGAGTGGAAGGCGGCCGACCGCGACCGCGTGGCAGACTACCTCGCCGACCCGGTGCCCGGCGTCTGTCTCGCCCTGGTGGGGGAGACGTTCCGCAAGACCGAGCGCCTGACGAAGCTCCTCGAGAAGGGCGGTCAGGTGCTGCGCTACGATCTGCCCAAGAGGCAGTCCGACGTGGCCGAGTGGGTCCGCGGGCAGGCTCGGGCGCGCGGCGCCCGCCTGGGCGCGGCCGAGGCCCGCCACCTGGTGGCCCAGGTAGGCTCCGATTCCGATCTGCTCGACACCGAGCTCGCCAAGCTCGCCGCCTACACGCTGGGCCGGCCGGTCACGCGCGGCGACATCGACGAGATCTGCTCGCCGACCCTCGACGCCCGCATCTACGAGCTCACCGACGCCGTCGGCAAGCGCGACGCGGCCGCCGCGTTCCGGGTGCTCGAAGGGTTGTTCGCCGGCGGCGGCAAGAGCTCCGGCGAGGTGGCGCGCTCGACGCTCTACTCGCTCGTGCGCTACGTCGGGCAGCTCTCGAGCGTGATGGACCTGCCCCACGAGATGCCGGCTCCGGAGGTCGCCGCCACGCTCGGCATCAAGCCGTTCACCGCCCAGAAGCTGCTCGAGCAGCGCGATCGCTTTGAGCGCCGCACGCTCGAGCGCGCCCTGGCGGCGCTCGCCGACGCGCAGGCGGCGATGGTGGGCGGCAGCGAGCTCGATCCCGAGTTCAGTCTGGAGCTCGCCCTCGGACGGGTGCTGGGGGCCCGGTAGGCAGACCGGCCCGGCGGGGCCGTTCGCCGGCCGGCGAACAGCGGCGGGACGCGAGGCGATCGTCGGGCGGTGGGGCGGTCGTCAGGCCGTGGGGCCGGCGACCATGCGCGCGACGCGGCTCTTCTTGCGGGCCGCGTTGTTGGCATGGATGACGCCCTTGGCCGCGGCCTTGTCGATGGTCGACGTGAGCTGCGCCACGACGACCGTCGTGGCCGCCTGATCGTCGTCGGCGAGGCTGGTCTCGAGCTTGCGGAACAGGCTGTGGATGCTCGACTTGACCTGCCGGTTGCGGAGCCGCTGCTTGACGGCCAGGCGTACGCGCTTCTTCTGCTGCTTGATGTTGGGCACGTCGGTCCTTCGTGGTCGGGGCTTCGGCCGCTCGCCCCTTGCGAGCAGGCGTGTGATGGTAGCACAGCCGCCGCGAGCCGGGCAAGCTCGCCGGTCTGCTACACTAGGTCGCTGTTTTGCCCGCCGGCCGGGGCGGTCAAGCCTTCCGTACGACGACCGCTCCGGCCGGCGGGCACAGGCAAGGCCACCCTCCCGGCGAACTATGACCAGTGACTGAGAGACAGAAGAGGCTCGCCTGGGCGGCCGTGGTCGTGGCCGGCGCGACCGGCATCTCGCGGATCGTGGGGGTCGCCCGCGAGATCCTCACGGCCAACGCCTTCGGCGTGAGCGTCCAGCTCAACACGTTCGCCTCGGTCGCCGTCATCCCCAACCTCATCCGCCAGCTCGTCGCCGACGCCGCGGTCAGCGCCGCCTTCGTGCCGGTCTTCACCGGTCTCTTCTCGAAGGGCGAGCGCGAACGCGCCTACAAGCTGGCCTCGTCGCTGCTCAGTTTCATGGTGGTCGTGGTCGGCTCGGTCACGCTGCTGCTCATGGTGGCGGCGCCCCTGATCGTCAAGGTCTTCTTCCCGCAGTTCGCCGACCAGCCCTACGTGAGCCACCTCGCCGTCGAGATGCTGCGCATCCTGTTGCCCACGGTGCTGCTGTTCAGCGTGTCGGGCGTGGTGATCGGCGTGCTCTACTCCTACGAGCGCTTCACCATGCCGGCGGTCGTGTCGATCGTCTGGAACCTCGTCATCATCGCCTTCATCGTGCTCTTTTCGGGCCCCGGCAAGCTCGGCATCTACGCCCTCGTCTGGGGCACGTTCTTCGGCACCGTCGCCCAGCTGCTGCTGCTGCTGCCCTCGCTGCATCGCGTCGACCTCAGGTGGCGCCTCAGCTTCGCCTGGCGCGACCCCCTGCTGACCCGTGTGCTGGTGCTCATGGTGCCGGTCACGATCACCCTCGGCATCCTCAACTTCAACGCCCTCGTCGACTTCTTCTTCGCCCAGTTCGTGAGCGACCACGCCGCCGCCCAGATCAACTACGCGTTCCGCCTCTACCAGCTTCCGCAGGGCATGTTCGCGATCACCATCGGCACGGTGCTGTTCCCGACTCTGTCGCGCTACGCGGCCGACCTCGACATGACGCGCTTTCGCGAGACGCTGTCGCTCGGCGTGCGCCAGATCTTCTTCGTCTCGCTGCCGTTCGTCGCCTGGTTCGTGGTCGTGCCCCACTCGATCGTGCAGCTCATCTACCAGCACGGGCAGTTCACGGCGGTCGACACGGCGGCGGTGGCGCCCATCCTCGCCTTCTTCACGCTCGGCATGGCCTTCGCCAACGTCAACGTCATGTTCAACCGCGGCTTTCAGAGCCTGCAGCGCCCCTGGCTGCCGCTCTACGTCGGTCTCGTCAACCTTGGCCCTGAACGCGCTGCTCGACTGGGCCCTGTATCCCTCGCTCGGCGCCCGCGGCATCGTGCTGTCGACCTCGATCGTGTCGCTCTTCAACTTCGTCGCCCTGCTCGTGCTCATGCGCCGCCAGATCGAGTACGTCGACGGCCGCCGCATCCTCGTCAGCCTGGGGAAGATCCTGGTCTGTTCGGCCGCCCTCGCCGTCGTCTCCTTTGCCCTGTGGCACGGCCTGCGGTCGTTTGCCGACCACGGTCTCGTGGCGCTCACCGTCGTCGTCGTGGCGGTGTTCGGCTGCGGCGGCGTGGTCTACCTGGGCGCCGCCCGGCTCCTGCGCGTCGAGGAGCTGTCGGTGGTGAACCTCCTGCTGCGCCGCGGCCGCAGAGCTGCCCACGCCGCCCGAGGAGACCGAGGCGGTGCCGTGACGGGGCCTCGGGTGGCGCCTCTGCTACGCTAAGAGCTGAGATGGACCTCGACCACATCCGCAACTTCTCGATCATCGCCCACATCGACCACGGCAAGTCGACGCTGGCCGACCGCATCCTCGAGCTCACCGGCACCGTGACGGCGCGCGACATGAAGGAGCAGCTCCTCGACCGCATGGACCTCGAGCGCGAGCGCGGCATCACCATCAAGGCCCAGGCCGTGCGCATCGACTACAAGGCGCGCGACGGCCAGACCTACCAGCTCAACCTGATCGACACCCCCGGCCACGTCGACTTCACCTACGAGGTCTCGCGCTCGCTGGCCGCCTGCGAGAGCGCCGTCCTCGTGGTCGACACCACCCAGGGCGTCGAGGCCCAGACCGTGGCCAACGCCTACCTCGCCATCGACAACGACCTCGAGATCATCCCGGTGCTCAACAAGATCGACCTGCCGGCCTCCGACGTGGCCGAGACCGAGCTCGAGGTGCACGAGCTGACCGGGGCCACCCGCGACGAGCTGCTCTGCGTGTCGGCCAAGACCGGCGTGGGCGTCGAAGACGTGCTCGAAGCCGTCGTGGCGCGCACGCCGCGCCCCGGCGGCGACCCCGAGGCGCCCTCGCGGGCGCTGGTCTTCGACTCGCAGTACGACCAGTACCGCGGCGTGGTCGCCTACGTGCGCGTCGTCGACGGCTCGTTCGCGCGTCGCGAGATGGTGCAGATGATGGGCACCGGCCAGCGCGTCGAGGTCGAGGAGCTCGGCTACTTCGGTCCCGAGATGGTGCCGGTCGGCACGGCTCGAGACCGGCGAGGTCGGCTACATCATCACCGGCGTCAAAGAGGTGGCCCAGGTGCGCGTGGGCGACACCATCACCGCCCTCAAGCGCCCCGCCGCCGAGCCGTCTGCCGGGCTACAAGGTCGTCCATCCCATGGTCTTCTGCGGCCTGTTCCCGACCGAGGGCGACGAGTTCGGCGAGCTGCGCGACGCGCTCGAGAAGCTCACCCTGAACGACGCCGCCCTGTACGTGGGAGCCCGAGACCTCGCAGGCGCTCGGCTTCGGCTTTCGCTGCGGCTTTCTCGGCCTCTTGCACATGGACATCGTGCGCGAGCGCCTCGAGCGCGAGTACGACCTCGAGCTGATCACGACGACGCCCAACGTCGAGTACCACGTCGTTCTCACCGACGGCGCCATGGTGCCGGTGCGCAACCCCGCCGAGATGCCCGACGTGGCGCGTATCGACCACGTCGAGGAGCCTTACGTCGCCGCCTCGGTCATTCTGCCGACCGAGTTCGTGGGCACCGTCATGGAGCTGTGCCAGGGGCGGCGCTGCCGACTTCGTCGACATGAAGTACCTCTCGCCCGAGCGCGTCGAGATGCACTACCAGCTCCCCCTCGGCGAGATCGTGATCGACTTCTTCGACCAGCTCAAGAGCCGCACGCGGGGCTACGCCTCGCTCGACTACGAGTTCTGGGGCTACCGCGTCGGCGACCTCGTGCAAGCTCGACATCCTGCTGGCCGGCGAGCCGGTCGACGCGCTCTCGCTGATCGTGCCTCGGGAGCGCGCGCCGGTGCGCGGCCGGGCCCTGGTCGAGAAACTGCGCCAGAAGATCCCGCGCCAGCTGTTCGAGGTCGCCATCCAGGCGGCCATCGGCAGCCGGGTCGTGGCCCGCGAGACGGTCAAGGCGCGCCGCAAGGACGTGATCGCCAAGTGCTACGGCGGCGACATCAGCCGCAAGCGCAAGCTCCTCGAAAAGCAGAAGGAAGGCAAGAAGCGCATGAAGCAGATCGGCACCGTCGAGGTGCCCCAGGACGCCTTCCTGGCGGTGCTCGAGCTCGACGCCGAGGGCAAGGACAGGTCGTGAGCGCGGCGCCGGCGGGCGCCGCTGCGGCGGCCGGCGCGGGGCGGGGGCGGCGGGACGCCGCCCCCGCCCCGCGCCACCTCTACATCCACGTGCCGTTCTGCGCCGAGCGCTGCGACTACTGCGAGTTCTCCTCGGTGCCGGTGGGTCGCGCGGTCGCGGGCGGCGCCGGGTCACCGGCGGGAGCCGGCGCCGGCACCCCCCCGCCGGCGGACACGGCCGGGGCTCGCGAGCGCCTGCTCGACCGCTTCGTCGACGCCGTCTCCGAGGAGTGGCGGCGCGAGCGCCAGCGCTGCGGCGTGCGCAGCCTCGAGACGGTGTTCGTGGGCGGCGGCACGCCGTCGCTGCTCGGTGAGGAGCGGCTCGAGCGGCTCCTGGCGCCGCTCGAGCCGCTCCTCACGCCGCGGGCCGAGGTGACGGTCGAGACGAACCCCGAAGACGTCACCTCCGCGTATGCCGCCTGGGCCGCGGCCCGGCGGCTGCGGGTGTCGCTCGGTGTGCAGAGCTTCGACGGCCGCCTGCGCGCGGCCCTGGGTCGGCGCGGCAGCGCCGATCCGGCGGGCGGCCTTCGCGCGGCTGCGGGCGGCCGGTGTCGGTGCTCCCGGCACGCCGCCCGGCAGTGCCGGGCGGGCGGGCGATGTCCCTGAGCCGCGACCGGCGGCCACCGGGCGGCAAGGCGCTCCCGGTCTCGGGGTCGACCTGATCTTCGGCCTGCCGGGCCAGGGGCCGGCCGACATCGAGACCGAGCTCGAGACCGTCGCGCGGCTGCGGCCCGACCACGTGTCGTACTACGAGCTCTCGCTCGTGCCCGGCACGGTGCTCGACGCCCGCGTGGCCCTGAGCGACGCCGGGCGGATGGGCTGGGGGGCGCCGGAGCTGCCCGACGACGAGACGGCGGCGGCCATGTACCGGCGCATCGTCGCCGGCCTCGGCAGGCTCGGCTACGAGTGGTACGAGGTCAGCAACTTCGCCCGCCCGGGCCACCGCTGCTGCCACAACAGTGCGGTCTGGCGGGGTCGCGACTACCTGGGCATCGGGCCCGGGGCGGTGGGCACCGTCGCCGGCGTGCGACGGCGCGATCTGCCCGACGTCGAAGCCTATCTGGACGCGCTCGAAGCCGGCGACGAGCCGCCCCGCGAGCAGGAGGCGCTCACGGGCGCGGTGCGCGCCCGCGAGCGCCTCCTGCTCGCCGCCCGCACCGGCGAACGGCTGCCGCTCGCGGCGCTCGCCGGGGTGATCGACGAAGGCGCCCTGCCGGCGCTCGCCGGCGCTGGATTGGTCTCGCTCGCTGGTGGTACACTTCGGGTGACGCGAAAGGGGCGGTACGTGGCCAGCGGGGTCTGCGTACGCCTGTTTCGCGATTCTTCGTTTCTGGAGGCATGAGTGGCTCTGACACCGAGACAGGAGCTGGTCCTGGGAGCGGTGGTCGAGGAGTTCATCGCCTCGGGCTCGCCGGTGCCCTCGCGGCTGCTGTTCGAGTCGCAGACGTTCGGTATCGCGTCGTCGACCATCCGCAACGACCTGGCGGCTCTCGAGGAGCTCGGCCTGCTCGATCATCCGCATACCTCGGCGGGCCGGGTGCCGACCGACGCCGGCTACCGGTACTACGTCGACACGATCGTCAAGGAACATCACGACGCCCAGGCCCTGCCGCTCGACCACGCCGCGGTGCGCAGCGAGATCGACGAGGCTCTCGAGGTGACCGCCGAGGCCCTCTCCCGGGCCACGGAGCTCCTGGCCATCGTCTCGGCGCCCTCGTTCGCGGCGACCGCCATCCGCCACATCGAGGTGCTGTCGCTGCAGCCGCATGTCGTGATGGTCGTGGTGATCACCACGACCGGCCGCGTGACCAAGCGCGTCGTGCGCGTCGAGCGTCCCATCGACGAAGGGCTCGCCGACTTCGCCCGCGTCTACCTGAACGAACGGCTGACCGGCAAACAGATCGGCACGCGGGTGATCGACTCGGCCTTTTCGAGCGCCGAGCTCGGGCTTCAGGAGCGCGCCTTCCTGGCCGCGCTGCGGCCGGCCTTCGAGATCGTGGTCGGACAGGACGCCGACGGCCTGCACCTGGGCGGCACCGCCCGGCTGCTCGAGCGCCTGACCGAGCAGGGCGCGGGCCATCTGAACGACATCGTCGGCCTGCTCGAGGAACGCTACAACCTGCTGCAGCTCCTCTCCGAGGCGCTGCGCGGCCCCGACCTGTACCTGCGCATCGGCCGCGAGATCGGCGACCCGTCGCTCGCGGACTGCTCGCTCGTGGGCGCCACCTACGGGGTCGCCAACCGCAACCTCGGCACGGTGAGCGTCCTGGGGCCGACCCGTATGGACTACCACACCGCCATCGCCGCCGTGCGCGGCGCCGCGGTCACGCTCAGCTCACTGCTCGAAGAGACCTGGTAGATGAAGCGCGACTACTACGACGTGCTCGGTGTCGGTCGCGACGCCGACGACGCCGAGATCAAGAAGTCGTTCCGCAAGCTCGCGCGGCAGTTTCACCCCGACGTGAACCCCGACGACCCCGAGGCCGAGTCCCGGTTCAAGGAGCTGGCCGAGGCCTACGAAGTGCTCTCCAACGACCAGACGCGGGCGGCCTACGACCGCTACGGGTTCGACGGTCTGCGGGGCCAGGCCGTGCCCGACTTCTCGCAGTTCGGCTTCGCCGACCTGTTCGACGTGTTCTTCGGCGGCGACCCGTTCGGTTCGGTGCTGCGCGGCGCCGGGGCGAGCGGCCCCTGGGGCGCCTCGGCCATGGCCGGCTCGCCGCGGGGCGACGACGTCGAGACCGAGGTCGAGCTCGACCTGGTCGAGGCGGTCTTCGGCGTGTCGCGCGACGTCGAAGTGCGCGCCGACGTCGCCTGCGAGACCTGCGGCGGCAGTGGCGCCAAGCCGGGCACCGGTCGCGAGAGCTGTCCCCAGTGCGGCGGCACCGGCCGCACGCGCGAGGTCAGCTCGCTGGGTGGCTTTGGGCAGTTCATCCGCACCAGCACCTGCAGCGTGTGCCGCGGTGAGGGCACGATCGTGCGCGAGCCCTGCGAGAAGTGTCGCGGCACCGGTCGCCGGCGGGCCACCCGCACGGTGACGGTCGAGGTGCCGGCCGGCATCGCTCACGGCCAGCGGCTGCGGCTCACCGGCGAGGGCGGCGCCGGCGGCCCCGGCGCCCGGCCGGGCGACCTCTACGTGCTGGCGCGCGTGCGTCCCGACCCGCACTTCGTGCGCGACGGCGACGACCTCGTGTACCGCCTCGACCTGACCATGGTCGACGCCGCCCTGGGCACGAAGACGGTCGTGCCGGCGCTCGACGGCGACATCGAGCTCAAGCTGCCGGCCGGCAGCCAGCCCGGCGACGTCAAGGTGTTTCGCAACCGCGGCGTGCCGGCGCTCCAGGGTTACGGCCGCGGCGACCTGCGCGTCGTGCTGAACGTCACGGTGCCGCGTCATCTGAGCGACGAGCAGCGCGAGGTGCTGCAGCGCTTCGAGGAGCTGTCGACCGACAAGAACTACCAGCCCGACGAGGGCTTCCTCGACAAGCTGCGCGCCGCCTTCAGGCAGTGACCGCCGTGCCCTTCAAGCGCTGCACGGTCGAGATCGCCGACGACCGCTACGACGAGCTGGTCGACGTGCTGCTCGATCTGGGCGTCGGCTGGCAGGAGCGCCTGCCCACGGTCACCTTCTGGCTCACGGCCGAGGCCTACGCCGCCGCCGAGCGCGGCGGCGCGGTCGCCGCGCTGCGCGGACTCGGCCGCCTCTTCGTCGAGCCCGAAGAAGGCGACTGGGAGGAGCAATGGCGCACGTTCCACCACCCGGTCACCGTCGGCGGCGTGACCGTGCGGCCGCCGTGGTCCACACCGCTGCCCGGCACCTTCGATGTGATCATCGACGTGGGCATGGCCTTCGGCACGGGCTCGCACGCGACCACCCGCCAGTGCCTCGCGGCGCTCGCCGACCTGCCGCGCGGCTCGCTGCTCGACGCCGGTACCGGCACGGGCGTGCTGGCGCTGGCGGCCATGAGGCTGGGCTTCGCGCCGGTCTTCGCCTTCGACTACGACCCCGCGGCGCTCGTGATCGCCGAAGAGAACGCGCGTCGCAACGGCCTGCGGCCGCTGCTGTTCGGCGCCGACGTGACCGACGGGGCGATCGAGCTGCCGCAGGCCGACATCGTGGTCGCCAACATCGCGCTCACCCCGATCATCGCCCTCGGCGAGCGCTGCATGCGGGCGCGCGTCACCGGCGAAGCGCCGCGCTTCGTCGTGCTGGCCGGTCTCCTCGAAGAGCAGGTGGCGCCGGCTCTTGCCGCCTTCGGCGGCTACCGCCGGCGCCGCACCGACGCGGAGGGCGAATGGCGCTGCGTCGTGCTCGAAGCGCCGGAGCCGGCGCCCGGATGACGGGCGGCCGGCAAGGGCGCCCAGTCGGCGCCGGCGTCGCCACCGGCGAACTCGACGGGAGCGCCCCGCTACGCGTCCACGCCGACTTCGCCGGCTGCAAGGTGAGCCAGGCCGACAGCGAGGCGGTCCTCGCCTGCTTGACGCGGCACGGCTGCCGGCCGGTCGGCGATCCCGCCGAGGCCGACGTCCAGGTGCTCCTTACGTGCGGCGTCACCGGCGAGGCCGAGCGTTCGTCGCGCCAGCTCGCCCGGCGGCTCGCCGCTCACGGCCGGCCGGTGGTCGTGGCCGGCTGCGCCGCGGCGCTGCGGCCAGAGCAGTTCGCCGACGCCGGCGTCGCCCTGGTGTCGGCCTCGGCCGGTCGGGCGGCCGGCGTCGAGACCGTGGCGCGGCGCGTGCTCGAGGCCGGCGGCCGGTCGGCGACGGCCTTGCCGGGCGCATGCCGCCCGGGGCGACGCGGTCGTCGACCACGAGAGCCCTGGTCCGGCGGCGGCTGTGCCGGCGGACCAGGACGGGCGCACCCGGTTCACGCTGAAGGTCCAGGACGGCTGCGCCGGACACTGCTCCTACTGCGCCGTGCGGCTCGTGAGGGGACGTCCCTGGAGCCTTGCGGCCGACGCCGCCGTCGCCCGGGCGCGGGCCGCGGTCGACGCCGGCCGCGGCGAGATCGTGCTCTCCGGCATCGACGTCGGCGCCTACCGCGATCCGGCGAGCGGCGCCGGCCTGGCCGCCCTGGTCACGCGGCTCGCACGAGTCCCCGGGCTCGCCCGCCTGCGTCTGTCGTCCATCGAGCCGCGGCACCTGACGGAGGAGCTCCTCGAGGCCCTCGGCGACCCGCTGGTGGCCCGTCATCTGCACGTGCCGCTGCAGTCGGCCGACGATGGCGTGCTGCGGGCCATGGGCCGCCCGTATACGTGGCGCGAGTACCGCGCGGCGGTCGCCGCCGCGCGCCGGCGGCTGCCCGGTCTCGCCCTCTCCACCGACCTGATCGTGGGCTTTGCGACCGAGGACGACAAGGCCTTCGCCCGCTCGCTCTCCGCCATCGCGCCGGGCGCCGGTCTCTTTGCGAGGGTGCACGTCTTCTCCTATTCGCCGCGGCCCGGGACGCCGGCGGCGGCGCTGGCACCGCTGCCGGTCGCCACGGTCAGGGCGCGGGCGCTCCTGGCGCGCGAGGCGGCGGCGGCCGCGCGCAGCGCCGCCGCCGCCGCCTCGCTTCGCCGGCCGGCGAAAGTCCTGGTCGAGGAGTACCGCGACGGCGAGTGGAGGGGGTACAGTTCGACGTATGTGCGCTACTACCTGAGGGGCGTCGCCGCTCGCGGCCGCCTGGTCGACGCCGTGGCCGAGGCCCTTCATCGAGACGGCGTGAAAGGAGTGATCATGTGATCCGCGAAGCGGGCGCCCTGGAGGTGCGTATCAAGGCCGACACCGTCGTCGCCCTCAAGGCCGGCGACAAGCAGCGCACCCAGGCCCTGCGGCTGCTGACCGCGGCCCTCAAGAAGGAACGCATCGACGCCGGCGCGACCCCCGACGCGGCCGCCGAGATCGTCGTTCTCAAGCGCGAGCGCAAGCGCCGTCTCGAAGCCGCCGAGCTCTACGACGGCGCCGGCCGCGGCGAGCTCGCCGCCCAGGAGCGCTACGAAGAAGGCCTGATCGTCGCCTATCTGCCAGCGGAGCTCGGCGACGACGCCCTCGCGGCGATCGTCGACGAGACGATCGCCGAGCTGGGCGCGACCACCATGAAGGACATGGGCAAGGTGATGGGCACGGTCATGAAGAAGGTAGCGGGCAGCGCCGACGGTGCGCTCGTAAAGGGCCTGGTGCGCGACCGGCTGGGCGGCTGATGAAGGTCGCGCCGGCGCCGGCCGGGGCGGCCGCGAGGAGGCCATGACGCACAAGACGATCGAGCTCGGCGACAACGCCGAGGCCCTCGCCCTCGCCGGGGAGCACGACGCCAACCTCAAGGTCCTCGAACGTGAGCTGCGCTGCCAGGTCACGCTGCGCGGCGATCAGCTGCGCCTGTCCGGCGACGACGCCGGGGTCGAGCAGGCCGCGAGCGTGGTCGGCGAGCTGCTGCTCGTGATCCGCTCCGGGCGACCGGTCGACGCGGGCGCCGTCGAGTCGCTCGTCGACATCGCGGTGAGCGAGAACGGCAAGCCCTCCGAGGTCTACGGCGACATCGTCTGGAGCCACCGGGGGCGCCAGATCGGGCCGCGCACGACCCACCAGAAGCAGTACGTCGACGCCATCCGCGCCAACACGATCACCTTCGGGATCGGACCCGCCGGCACGGGCAAGACCTATCTGGCGGTGGCCGCCGCCGTCGAAGCCTTCTCGAACAAGCGCGTGGGGCGCATCATCCTGACCCGGCCGGCGGTCGAGGCGGGGGAGAGCCTCGGGTTCCTGCCGGGCACCGTCTCCGAGAAGGTCGACCCCTACTTCAGGCCGCTGTTCGACGCGCTCTACGACATGATGAGCGGCGACAAGCTGGCGGCGCTCGTCGAGAAGGGCGAGATCGAGATCGCGCCGCTCGCCTACATGCGCGGCCGCACGCTGAACGACTCCTTCATCATTTTAGACGAAGCCCAGAACACGACCCCCGAGCAGATCAAGATGTTCCTCACGAGACTTGGTTTCGGGTCGCTCATGGTGGTGACCGGCGACGTCACGCAGATCGACCTGCCGCGCGGCCGCCAGTCGGGCCTCGCCCTCGTGCCCGAGGTGCTCGGCGAGATCCCCGACATCTCGTTCGTAACCTTCGACCAGCGCGACGTCGTGCGCCACAAGCTGGTGCAGCGCATCGTGGCCGCCTACAAGGAGTACGGCGAGCGCAGCGAAAGCCGGCGCGACCCCGGCGGCCACCGGTGAGCGCGGTCAGCGTCGAGGTCGTCAATCTCACCCGACTGGCCGTCGACCCCGAGGCGGTCACGCGCCTCGTCACGGGCGTGCTCGCCGGCGAGGACATGAGGTCGGGCGAGCTGGGCGTGCGGTTCGTCGGCGCGGCCCGCATGCGCCGGCTCAACCGCGAGTACCTGGGTCACGACGAGGTCACCGACGTGCTCGCCTTTCCGCTCGAAGACGGCGACGACGCAAGCGAGCCGGAGTCCGGTGTGCCGCGCCTTCTGGGCGATGTCGTCGTGTGCCCGCGGCGGGCGGCGGCCCAGGCGCGGGCCGCCGGCACGCCGCTCGCCTTCGAGATCGCCATGCTGCTCGTTCACGGCACGCTGCACGTGCTCGGCTACGACCACGACGCCGACGCCGGAGAGATGGCCCTGCGCCAGGCGCGCCACCTCGACGACGCGAGCTGGGAGGGTCTGCTTGGCCAAGTCTGACGAGAGCCGCATCTCCCTCCTGCAGAGCTTCAACTACGCCTTCGAGGGCATCATCCACGTCGTCCGCACGCAGCGGAACATGAAGATCCACGTGGGTCTCGCGATCGTCGTCCTGGTCGCCGCCTTCTTCTTCGATCTCGACCGCCTCTCCATCGTGGCCCTGTTCGTGGCCATCTCCTTCGTGTTCATCACCGAGATGCTGAACACGGCGCTCGAGTACGCCATCGACATCTTCACGTCGCGCTACGACCCGCTGGCCAAGCTGGCCAAGGACGTCGCCGCCGGGGCGGTGCTCGTGGCCACCATGAACGCGCTCGTCGTCGCCTACCTCGTGTTCTACGACCGGGTCACCGGCGTGCCCTACACCGTACTGAACAAGGTGCGCCAGACGCCGATCGACGTGGCCGCGATCACCTTCTTTCTGCTGGTCGTCGTGGTGATCGCCGTGAAAGCCCTCACGGGGCGCGGCACGCCCCTGCGTGGCGGTCTGCCCAGTGGCCACGCCGCCGTCGCCTTCGGCGGCTGGGTGGCGGTCACGTTCGTCGCCTCGGGCACCGCCTTCGACCTGCCGATCTCGCTGATCGCCCTGGTGATGGCCGTGCTGACCGCCCAGAGCCGCGTGCAGGCCGGCATCCACACCTGGCTCGAGGTGGCCCTCGGCGGGCTGCTCGGCGCCGGCCTGACGGTGCTCGTCTTTCGGCTGTTCTATCCGCTGTACTAGGGATCGAGGCGAGCATGGACGAGACGATCCTCGGGCGGCCGGCCGGCGGCGCCGAGCGGCGGCTCTGGCTGCAAGCCAGAGCCGCCGCCGCGCAGGCCTACGCGCCGTACTCGGGCGTCTGCGTGGGGGCGGCCCTCGTGACCGCCGCCGGCGCCACCTTCACCGGCGTGAACGTCGAGAACGCCTCGTACCCGGTCGGTCTGTGCGCCGAGCGCGGCGCCCTGGCCGCCGCGGTCACGTCCGGCGAGCGGAACTTCGCGGCGCTTGCCGTGGCCAACGGGTCCGGGGCGCCGATCCTGCCCTGCGGCGCCTGCCTGCAGGCGCTGGCCGAGTTCGGCGAGCTCGACCTGGTGGTGGTGGCGCCGGCGCCGGCCGACGGGTCACCGGGCGCGCCGGCCGATGGGTCACTGGGCGCGCCGGCCGACGAGCCTGGCCGGTTGCGGGTCGTTTCGCTCTCCAACCTGCTGCGCGCGCCCTTTCGCATGCCGCGCCCGGCGCCATGAGCGGCCCTCCGTTTCGCTCCGGCTTCGTGGCGGTGCTGGGCCGTCCCAACGTCGGCAAGTCGACGCTCGTCAACCGGCTCGTGGGCCGCAAGGTGAGCATCGTGTCGGACCATCCGCAGACCACGCGGCGGCGCATCAGTGGGGTCGTCACCGGCGACGACTTCCAGCTCGTGCTGCTCGACCTGCCGGGCTTTCAGCGGCCCTTCGACTCTCTCACCCGCAGGATGCAGGCGACGGTCGACGCCACCCTGTCCGAAGTCGACGCCGCCCTGTTCATGCTGAACGCCGCCGAAGCGCCGGGCGGCGGCGATCACTACATCGCCCGGGCCGTGGCCTCGGCCCGTACGCCCTACGTCGCCGTCCTGAACAAGGTCGACGCCGTCAGCCGCTCCGTCCTCGAGGCCCGGCGCGAGTCGGCCGAAGAGCTGCTCGGTGGGGGAGAGGTGAGGCCGATCAGCGCGCTGCGCGGGGACGGCCTCGCCGAGGTCGTCGCGGCGCTGGTGGCCGCCATGCCCGAAGGCCCCGTCTACTTTCCCGAGGGCGAGATCTCCGACCAGCCGCTCGAGCTGCTCGTCGGCGAGCTCATCCGCGAGCAGGCCCTGCGCGTCACTCGCGAGGAGGTGCCGCACGCGGTCGCGGTCCAGGTCGAGTCGATCGCCGAACGTCCCGGCGACTCGCTGGTCGAGATCGAGGCCTACCTGATCGTCGAGCACGAGTCCCAGAAGGCCATCCTCATCGGCAAGGGGGGGAGCGTCGTCAAGCGCATCGGCAGCGGCGCGCGGGGCGAGATCGAGACCGTCCTCGGCGCCCGCGTGTTTCTTTCGCTGCGCGTCAAGGTGCGCAAGCACTGGCGACGCGACGACCGCTACGTCGACCACCTGCTCTGACGGGGCGTCCGGCGCCGCTGCGGCGCCGTCGTCTCAGGCGGTCCGGCGCGGCCTGGGCCCGCCGGGCCGCCTGAGACGACGGCGCTTTGATATACTCACAGGCGATGGCCGGCGCGGCCGGCGCGCCCGAGAGCACGGAAGGGAGGGCTGCCCGGTGCACGCTGAGGAACTTGCCAAGACGATCGACCACACCCTCCTGCAGCCCGACGCGACCCGTCTCGACATCGAGCGACTCTGTGAGCAGGCGGCCGAGTACCACTTCGCCGCCGTCTGCGTGCTGCCTCACTGGGTGCAGCTCTGCGGCCGGCTTCTCGTGGACTCCGACGTCAAGGTCTGCACGGTCGTCGGCTTTCCGTTCGGGGCCGACGGCATGCGCTCCAAGGTCGTGGCCGCCGAAGAGGCGGTGGCCCACGGCGCCGACGAGATCGACGTCGTGATGTGCCTGCCGGCGATGCTCTCGGGCGACTTCACCTACGTCCGCGACGAGCTCACCGGGGTCGTGCGCGCGGTGCGCATGGCCGGTGTCAACAACGGTCGCGGACTCGTGCTCGTCAAGGTCATCGTCGAGACCTGCTACCTGTCCAACAAGCTCAAGAAGATGGCCTGCCGCATCGTCGAAGGCACCGGCGCCGACTTCGTCAAGACCTCGACCGGCCTGGGCCCCGAAGGCGCCACCGTCCACGACGTCGAACTGCTGCGCGACGCCCTGAGCGAACGGGTGGCCGTCAAGGCCTCCGGCGGCGTGCGCACGTTCGACGACGTGCAGCGTCTGATCAACGCCGGCGCGGCCCGCATCGGCACGAGCGTCGGCGACCGCATCATGCAGGAGTTCTTCGCGGCTCAGGGAGTCGTCTGACCGCTTCCAGGCCTCGCGCCAACGGCTTTCCTTGGGCTGCGAAGGGAATAGAATGGCGCGCACAAGACCGATGGGCACCCGTCTCCACACGCCGCTCATGACCGTTGCCCGGCGCGCATTGCGCCGTGCCCTCGCGGCCGTGGCCGGGCTGTCTGCGGCGATCGGCTGGGCCGGCCTCGTCGTGCTGGCGATCCTCGTCCTCGCTGCCTGCCTGCGGCTCAAGGGCCTGAGCTGGGGGCTGCCCTACGCCTACCAGGACCCCGACGAGAAGGTCGTGCTCCTGGGGGCTTTCCGGATCGCTCGCGGCCACCTCAACCCCGAGTTCTTCTACTACCCGTCGATGCTGTTCACGATGATCGGATCGGTCACCTGGCTCGTGAGCAAGTTCTACTTTCCGCACGGCGCCACGCTGATCAGTCCGGTCACCTTCATCACGAACCCGACCCCCTACTACCTCATCGGGCGCGCGGTCGTGGCCGCCTGCGGCGTGACCTCGGTCTACCTCGTCTACCATCTCGGCAAAGAGGCCTTCTCGCGGCCCGTCGGCCTGCTCGCCGCGCTGTTCCTCGCGGTCGAGCCGCTGCACGTGCGCTACTCTCACCTGGCCGTGACCGACGTGCCGGCGACCATGTTCGGCCTGCTCGCGCTCCTGCTGTTCCTGCGGGCGTCGCGCCTGCGCGACCCCCGCACGCTGCTCCTCGGCGCCCTGGCCGCCGGTCTTGCCACCGGCACCAAGTACAACCTCGGCCTGCTCGTCGTGCCCGGCGTGATCGCCTGCTGGCACGTCTATCGCGACCGGCCGGTCGCCCACCGGGGGAGGGCTCTGGCCGCCCGTTCGCTGCGCCGTGTGGCGGCGCCGATGCTCCTCGCCTTCGTGCTCAGCACGCCGTTCGCGGTGCTCGACCCGCGGCACTTCCTGGGCGACTTCTACCGCCAGAACCAGATCGTCGCCAACGGCTGGCTGGGCTTCGAGAAGGTGCACGACGGCTACTGGTACAACCTGAGCGTCAACCTGGTCGGCTCGCTGGGCGTGGTGCTGCTTGCGCTCTGCCTGGCGGGAGTCGTGCTGGCGCTCGTCAAACGCACGCGCGCCGACCTCATCCTCGTTCCCTACGTGGTCGCCTACTACCTCTACGTGAGCTCGTGGCACGAGCTCATGGACCGCTACCTGCTGCCCATCGTGCCGCTCCTGATCGTGCTGGCCGTGCGCGCCTGCCTGGCCCTCGCCTCGGTGCCGGTCGTCCGCCGCCGCGGCGTGGTCGTGGCCGTCGCCGCGGCGCTGCTGCTGGGGGCGATCGTGCTGCCGGCGCGGGCCTCGATCAACTACTCGCGCTCGCTCAGCGGCACCGACGTGCGCACCGTCGCCAAGGTCTGGATCGAGCGGCATCTCCCGGCCACCGCGGTGATCGCCATGGAGCCCTACGGGCCGCCGCTCGTGAGGCGCTTCGACCTGCGCTTCTACACCGCCGCCAGCCTGAGTACGCCGAGCTACCGGATCTACCCGCTGCCCCTGCCCCTGCCCGGCGCTGGCGATCCCCAGGCGCGCCTGCGGTTCCTCGTGGCGCACGGGGTCGACTACGTGGTGCTCAGCTCCGAAGTCGACAGCCGCGTGCTGGCCGCGCGCGCGACCTACCCGGCCCAGGTCGCCTTTTACGAGGCCCTCGGTCGCCACGGTCGGCTGATCGCGAGGTTCTCGCCGCGGCCTGGGGAACAGGGGCCGGTGATCACGGTCTACCGACTGCCGCGGAGCCTGACCGTGGCCTCGCTGCGCCGCGCAGGGGTCGCCTAGAGCCGGGCGCTCACCTGATCGTGAGGTAGCTGCCGAACCCCACCGGGATCGGCAGCCAGAAGTTGATCAGCCGGTAGACGAGCACCACCGCGACCGCCTCGGGCGACGGCACGTCGAAGCTCACGAGCAACGTGATGAGCAGGCCTTCGACCGCGCCCAGGCCGCCGGGGGTCGGCGCCAGACTGCCCACCGCGTTGGCCACCGCATAGCTTACGGTGAGGGCCGCGAGGGGGACGTGGTACCCGAGCGCGGCGAAGACCAGGTAGAGGCAGAGCAGGTCGAACACCCAGAACATGCAGGAGTAGGCGACAGCGGTGCGCTTGGCGCCGCGGTGCGTGCTCATGCGGCGCATGCCGGTGAACAGACTGTCGAGCCACTCGTCGATGTGGTCGGGCCGTATGCGTTCGCGGCGGTAGACGCGGTTGATGAGAGCGGCGACCTGCGACACGCGGCGGCGCATCCTGGGCCGGTGGCGGTACAGGTACAGTCCGTAACCAGTCAGCCACAGCAGGGCGACGATCAGGATGAGCGCGAGCCCGTAGCTCCACGGCTGAAGCCGGCCGCTCGACACGACCGAGACGAGCGCCACCAGGAACATGGCCCAGAGCACGATGTAGGTAAAGAAGTTCTGGGCCGCGATCGCCACGAAGATCAGCCCGTGCGGCACGTCGCGTTTGCGCAGCGCGTTGTAGCTCACCACCATGCCGGCCGCGCCCCCGGCGCCGAACAGGTGGCTGAACGACAGACCGGCCAGCACCACGTTCATGACCGAGCCGAAGGCGAGACGGACGTCGAGCACGCGCAGGACGTGCCGGAACAGGTCGGCGTAGCCGACGAGCGACGCGGCCTCGGCCACGACCGCCACCACGAGCAGCGGCCAGCGGGCGTGACGCAGCATGCCGAGGGCCCGCTCGGGACCCACCAGGCGCGGGAGCAGCAGGTAGAGAACGACGACGATCAGAACGAAGAAGATGACCCTGCGCAGCGCTTTGATCTCGTCCCTCCGGCCTGGAGTCTCCGGCTCGTCCGGGGCGGTCGACGTCTAGGAGAGGAACATCGGCTTGCCGAGGATGTCGCGCACCTTCGGCCGGTATTCGCCCGGGTCGTAGAACTCGTCGACGTCGATCTTGCGCTGGCCGCCGGCGACCGTGTCGAGCGGGATCGAGGTGTAGCTGCCGCCCTGCAGGGCGACGAGGCGGCCGGTGTGACCCTGGACCACCTCATCCAGGGCCAGGGTGCCGTAGGCTGTAGCGACCATGCGGTCGAGCGTGTCGGGAGCGCCCGAGCGGATGACGTAGCCGAGCTGCTGGAACATGACGTTGGTGCCGGTGAGGCGCTTGATCTCCTTCGAGACGGCGAGTCCGATGCCGCCCAGCTTGCGGTGGCCGAAGGCGTCGGCTTCGCCGGCCTCGGTGATGTCGCCGCCCTCGGGGACCGCGCCCTCGGAGATCGTCACCATCGAATAGTGGGACGGGTTGGCCTTGCGGTCGGCGGCGAGAAAGCCGGCGAGCCGCTCCATGTCGAACGGCACCTCGGGGATGATCGCGCGGTCGACGGCGGCCAGATAGGCGGCATAGAGGCTCGTGCCGCCCGAGTGGCGCCCGAACAGCTCGATGATGCCGATGCGCTCGTGCGAGCCGAGCGAGGTACGGAAGTTCGTGATCATCTCGACCGAGCGCGTGATCGTGGTCGAGAAGCCGATACAGTAGTCGGTGCCCAGGACGTCGTTGTCCATCGTCTTGGGGATGGCCACCGCCGGAAAGCCCTCGCGACTGAGGCGCTCGGCGAACGACAGCGTGTCCTCGCCGCCGATCGGGATGAGGGCGTCGAGGCCGAGGTGGTTGAGCACGCGCACGGCGTGGGCCGTGCAGTCGACCTTGCCGTCGTCGCGGGCCGCGCGATCGGCGGCGCGCACGAACGCCGGCACGTCGCCGGCCGTCACCGCCACCGGGTTGGTGCGCGAGCTGTGCAGCACGGTGCCGCCGGTACGGTCGATACGGCGCACGGCCCCGCGGTCCAATGCCATGGTGTAAGTCGCCGTCGTCGCGGGGTCGTCCGGGTCGATGTTGACGACGCTGGCCCAGCCGCGGCGCAGGCCGACGACCTCGATGCCGTGGTCGGCCGCCCGGCCGACGACCGCCTTGATCGCCACGTTCAGACCGGGGACGTCGCCGCCGCCCGTAAGAATGCCGATCCGCCTAACGTTCGCCATGAGTCCTCCAGAAGGTGGGGGAGTAGTGCGCCCCCCGCGTTGCCGTCTGCTGGTCGGTCGCAGGTCCTTAAGTTCGAAGCCCGAGCGAATGTATCACGATGGGCCGCGCCGCGTGGCGGGTATGCTCGGGCGTGATGGATTTCACGCCGGACTCGAGCGGGACTCCCGCGGACGGCGCCGCGGTGGCGGGCGCCGCGACCTACGGCGGCGTCACCCCCCGGCTCTACGACGTGCTGATGTGGCCGGCCGAGAAGCTGTTGGTGGGGCGCTGGCGGCGGCGCCTTTACGGCGCCGCCGCCAGCGCCCCGGGGGCCCGCCTGCTCGAGATCGGCGCCGGCACCGGCGCGGGCTTTCCGTACTTCGCGCCGGGGGCCGAGGTCACGGCCGTGGAACCGTCGGCGGCGATGGCGGCGCGGGCCCGAGCCCGCGCCGGGGCCGCCGCGATCACCATCGTCGAAGCCAGGGCCGAGGCGCTGCCCTTCGCCGACGCGTCGTTCGACCGCGCCGTCGCCACCTTCACCTGGTGCAGCGTCGCCGATCCGCTCGCCGCCTTCGCCGAGGTGCGCCGGGTGTTGCTACCGCACGGACGGCTGTTCCTGCTCGAGCACGTGCACCTCGCCTGGCAGCCCGGCCGGCGGCTGCAGAGCCTGGCGGCGCCGGCTTGGCGGCGTGTCGCCGAAGGCTGCCGTCTGGATCAGGACACCGTCGGTCTGCTCGAGTCGGCCGGCTTTGCGGTGACGCGGCGGCGCGATCATCTGCTGGGCTGGATAGTCGAGATCGAGGCTTTTCGCTAGGTACGCGAGGCCGCCCGATCGGGCGGCACGGGCGTCTCGGGCAGGCGGCACGGAGCCGGTTCGGGTTGCGCAGGCACTCGAAATGTGGTCTACTACCGCGCCAGCGAACGACAAGCGCTTCGCCCCTTCTCACACTCCCTCCCCAGTCTCTTCGAGCACACGTGCGACGTGTGCGGGACAGGTGCGGGTCGCGAGGGGGCGCAAGCGCGGCCCGGTCCTGCGGCACAGGTCAGCCCGCTGCCGCCGGACACACCGCGTCGAAGGGACCCCGTGACCGGATGGAAGAAGACAGTCAGCGCAGTTCTCATCAGCATCACCGCACTCTCGATCCCCTCAGTACTCCTTCTCACCTCTCCTAGTCCCGCTCGCGCCGCGAGCCTGTCCACCCGCTTGACCCTCGCCCGCCGTGAGCTGCGCCATGCTCGCGTGCGGCTCCGCCTCGACCGTTCCGCCTACGCGGCGGCGCTGGCGGCGGCGAGTGCGGCGCCAGCGGACGCCGCCGCGACGCCGACGCCGGCCGCCACGCCCGCAGCGACGCCGACGCCGGCGCCTTCAGTCACGCCCGTCCTCACGCTGGCTCAATTGCAGCAGGCTGTACGCGGCGACCGCCATCGCGTGCGCGCGTTGCACGCGCTCGTCGTCCGGCTGCGGCACGCGGTCGCGCTGCGACAGGCCGCGGCGCAAGGGAACTGGATGCCGATCGTGCGCGACGCGGCGCGGCGCAATCACATCAGCGCGACCGGCCTGCGGCGGCTGATGTCGCTCGAATCGGGCGGCCGCGCGCACGCCGAGAACGGCAGCTTCCACGGTCTCTACCAGTACTGCTGGTCGACGTGGCGGGCCGCCTGGAACCCGTGGCGCGCCGTGTCGCTCTACAACGGCGCCGCCCAGATCCGCGCCACCGCGGTCGCCATCCGCCGCGGCTGGGGTCCGCAGATGTGGCCGAACACTTACCCGCGCGCGTTCTGAGGTAGCCCGACCGGGTGGGGCGGCGGCGCGCTCGTACGAGCACGCCGCCGCCCCGCTTGCGTTGCGGCTGGGTCGCCGCGGCTCCGCCGGTGCCGTCTAACTCATGCTCATCAGGTAGCGCTCGGCGGAGGCCGCGGCGGTCGAGCCCTCGGCCACAGCGGTGGCGATCATCTTGACCTTGCCCGGGTAGTCGGCGAAGTCGCCGGCGGCCAGCAGGCCGGGCGTGGCGGTCTCCATCGCGGAGGTGACGGGCAGCCGCGCAGCGCCGATGTCGAGCTCCCAGCGCTCCACGCCGCTCAGTTCGGGCACCTGGCCGATGCTCACCATGAGCAGGTCGGCCGGGCACTCCACCGTCGTCCCGTCGGGCAGCGCCACGATCACCCGCTCGAGACGGTCGCGGCCGGCCAGACCGACGATCTCGCCGCTCGTGATCAGTCTGATGTCGGCCTCGGCCAGGCGCTGCTGCGAGAACGCGTAGGCACTGAAGGCCTCGCGGCGATGGACGATCGTCACTTCGGCCACGGAACGCAGCGAGAGCGCGGTGTCCAGCGCCGAATCGCCGCCGCCGACCACCACGACGTGCTCCGCCCGGATCTCGTCGATCGGCGGCAGCCGGTAGGCGAGCCCCCTGCCTTCGAAGCGCTCCTCGTCGGCCAGGCCCAGCCGGCGCGGCACGAAACGGCCGAGGCCAAGAGCGAGCACCAGGGTTCTGGACCGGATCTCGTCGCCGCGGTCACTCCCGTTCCCGCCGTCGCCGCTGGTCGCGCTTCCGCCTGCGTGGATATCGTCGCGCGTACGGATCACGAAGTCGCCGTCGCCGCGACCCACGAACTCGACCGGTCGCCACTCGAACAGGTCGGCGCCGAAGTGGCCGGCCTGCTCGGCCAGCCGCAGGGCGATGTCGCGCGAGGCGATCTCGGCGTGGGCCGGGAAGTTGTTGACCGGTTTGGTGGGGTAGAGGTTGATCAGCTGGCCACCGAAGGCCTCGGCCTCGAAGACCGCGGTCGACAGCCCCCGCATGCCGCCGTACATGGCGGCCGCCAGGCCGGCCGGTCCGCCGCCGATCACCGCGAGGTCGTAACGTGCCATCGAGGTCCTCCTCGAGAAGATGCGAAGGGCAAAGCACTCCGAGTATCCCACTCACCCGCCGGTCGCAAGCAGGCCGGCGGCGAGCCCATCCTGCGCGCCGCGACGTCGGGGCGATGCGGCGGGCGGCGCGGCGAGTCGGCGGGGCGGTGGGCGACGAGCCAGCGACGCGGCGAAGCCGCTATAATGACTCGCTGCCCGCCGCCCCTTCCGGGCGGTGGGCCGCGGGTTCACGCGGAGGCTCGCAGATGCGCCCTTCCGCGCCGATGCCGGAGTGGCGGAACTGGCAGACGCGCCGGACTCAAAATCCGGTGCCGTTCACGCGGCGTGCGGGTTCGACCCCCGCCTCCGGCACCAAGAAATCCTGCAACATGGCATCTATGTGGGAGTGCTTCCGCTGAGCAGGAGACTGAGGGTCGCGGGGATCGCCCACATTTTGCCCATGGCACCCTGGGCGTTGCTCATGGCCGCCCGCGCGGCGACTCGGGCCACGGGGTCCCGGCCAGGACTTGCTGCGTGCGGGAGTTTCATAACCTTGACTTGCATGGCAATATGTTCAAGGTTATTTCCTAACCTTGATTAAGGAAGAGTTGTGGCCAAGGTTGTGAAGCGTCACTGGGTCACCGACGCAGGCGCGGGTCTGGCTCGCATGGATCGCTGCTCCTGTGACTACGAAGCCTACATCCCCGACCCGTTGGTTGGTCGCGCAGTCATCATGGAGGGGCCAGTAGCGGCGGACGTCAGCGAGGCCGAGGCCGCGTTGGTCCGCCTCAATCTTGCGGTCGGTGCGCTGTCCGACAGCGAGGCGCTGGCGCGTCTTCTCCTGCGCACCGAATCGGTGGCCTCCTCGCGGATAGAGGGACTTGAGATCGGTGCTCGTCGTCTTCTGCACGCTGACGCCGAGCGCAATCTGGGAGAGGCGACCCGTGACGTGACCGCCGCGGAGGTACTCGGCAACATCGACGCCATGTTCTACGCCGTCGAGAGCATGGGTGAGGGCGGTCTGTTGTCCGTCGATCTGCTCCTCGAGATTCACCGCCGTCTGCTCTTGGGCACGCGTCTGGAGCACCACGGCGGTCGCCTGCGAGAGGAGCAAAACTGGATCGGCGGCTCATCCTTCAATCCCTGTTCGGCCGAGTTTGTGCCGCCCCCCTGGGAACTCGCCCCCGAGCTGCTCGCCGACTTGTGCGAGTTCGGCAACGACGACTCACTGCCTGCCGTCGCCCAAGCGGCTATCGCCCACGCCCAATTCGAGACGATTCATCCATTCGCCGATGGCAACGGAAGGGTAGGACGTACACTCATCCACTTGATCTTGCGCCGCCGCGGTGTGGTCTCGCGGGTTCTGCCGCCGGTGTCGCTGATCCTCGCGACGTGGGCGAAGGAGTATATCGAGGCACTCGCCAGGACGCGCTATCTGGGAGCGCAGGACTCGGCGTCTGCGCGGGAGGGTCTGAATCGCTGGGTGGGGCTGTTTGCTGCGGCCACGAAGCGATCGGTGGCCGACGCCGACGCCTTCGAGGCGCGCGTCCAAATCCTCGAGGGCGCCTGGCGCGAGCGCCTCGGCCGCGTTCGTGCCAACTCCGCGGCCGACCTCCTGCTGCGCCGGCTGCCTGGCGCACCCATTCTCACCGTGGCGAGCGCGGCCGAGCTGATCGGTCGCAGCACCCAGGCGGCCAACGAAGCCATCACCCGTATGGTCGGGGCCAAGGTCCTCTCACAAACGACTGTGGGCAGGCGAAACCGCGCCTTCGAGGCGGCCGAGGTGATCCGCGCCTTCACTGACCTCGAGCGCCAGCTCGCCAGTCCCATGGGAGATACGCGGACGGCGCCACCGACCCGCAGGGGGCCACGCAGGAGCTGAGGCGCGTCGGCAGAGAGCCGCGATCGACGGCCGGTCGTCGGGCGGCGCCGGGAGTCAGCCGACCGCATCCAGGGCCGAACCGGCCCGGGAGAGCAGCCACCAGACGGCGTCGCGCAGGTTCGTTCCGTCGACGTCCGGCAGGTCGGTTCTCTGACCTTCGAGGTCGGCTCCCTCTCTCTGATCGTTGAGGGTGAGCGCCGCCGCCTCTGTGAATGGCCCGGGGAGGCTGCGCTCATCACCCGGCCGCCGTTGGGCCCGGTTCTGGTGGCGCGGGGTCAGCTCGAACATGCGGGTGGCGCGGGCAGCCTCTCCGTCTTCGGGCCGCGGCGGCCCGTCTTGCCACGACAGCACGTACTCCCACCCCCGGTAGACGAGCAGCGCACCGTCGCCTTGGGCGGCGAGCGCCCGCGCCAGCGCGTCGAGGCTCGCCCCGGGAAGCGCGAACTCCACGGGTCCGTGCAGCCAGCACCACTCGGTGCTCGGCCGCAGCACGTCCATCCTCAGGCGCCGTCTCATAGCCGCCCCTCGATCGACGTCCCGATTCTACTCCGGTCAGCGCCGGCCGGTGCGCGCGGCCGTGACGGCCGGCTCGGGCCTCGGTGCTTCGCCGACCTCCCGCTTGCAGCCGCTCTCTTGCCCACCGCCGGCCTCCGGCGACGCCCCGTCGCCCCCGGTCGGGCCTATCTCGCCATTGAAGGCGACGACCCGGTCGCGACCGGCGCGCTTGGCTTCGTACATCGCCAGATCGGCCTTCTCGAGGAGCTCGGCTTTGCCTACGGCGTCGGTGGGGTACGTGGCCGTGCCGATGCTCACCGTGACGGGGTCGTGGCTCGAGGTGTCGTCGGCGATCGTCTCGCGGAGGCGCTCGGCCACCACGACCGCGGCCTCGGCGTCGGAGCCGAGCAGGGCGACCACGAACTCGTCGCCTCCGTAGCGGGCGGCCAGGTCGATGCGCCGCGTCGACTTTTCGATCGCGCGAGCCACGCGGCAGAGCGCTTCGTCACCGGTCTTGTGGCCGAGCGAGTCGTTGAACGACTTGAACTGGTCGAGGTCGACGAAGAGGAGGGACAGGGTTCGGCCGTCCTCGCGGGCCCGGGTCAGTTCCTCGTCCAGGCGTTCGTGCAGATACCGGTGGTTGTACAGTCCGGTGAGGCCGTCGGTGATGGCCTCGAGCTCGGCGCGACTGTAGCGCAGGGTCGCGGTCTGTAACATCGATGCCAGGCCCTGCGAGAAGTCGCCGCCCAGCTCCGGCCGGCCGGTTTCCTCGATCGCCGCCTCGTCGACGGTAAGCGCTCCGACGACAGCTCCCCGGGCGTCGCGGATGGGCACGCAGCGACTGACCCAGACGCCGTAGCCGTCCGCGCTCAGCACGTTGGCCTCGAGGCTGCCGCCGGCGAGGACGGCGGCGAGCTCGTCGTGGTCGAACCAGCGGTCGCCGACGTGCGAGACGTCGGCAGGGGTCTCGCCGGTGTCGAGAATCGTGATGCAGGAATCGCCCTCCGTGGCGTAGGTGGTGACGAAGCGCACGCCGGGGTGGTCGTCGCGGAACTCGCGCAGGGCGGCCACCATCTCCCGGTACTCGGGCCTCGCTTCGTCGGCGCGCGTGCGCAAGAGGCCGTGCTTGTCGGGGTCGACGAGACGGGCGGCCTTCGTGGCGAGCCCCACGATCCGGCGGCGACGCTTCTCGAGACCCTCGAGCACGCGCAGAAAGGCTTTGACCATCGCGGGATCGAACTGCGTCCCGCTGCACTTGCGCAGCTCGACCAGGCACTCGCGACAGGTCATGCCGCGCCGGTAGGGTCGCGCGCAGGACATGGCGTCGTAGCAGTCGACCACGCACATCGCCCGGGCGATCGGCGGGATCGCCTCGCCCGCGAGGCCATCGGGGTAGCCGCCACCGTCGAAACGCTCGTGATGGTGGCGCACGCCGGCGACGAGCTCGGCGTCGAACAGGGGCCGCACGATCTCGGCGCTGATTGCCGGGTGCTGGCGCATGAGCTCCCACTCTTCGGCGTTGAGCGGGCCCGGTTTGAGCAGGACCCGGTCCGAGACGCCGATCTTGCCGATGTCGTGCAAGTAGGCGGCGTCCTGGATCTCGGCGATCCGGTCCTCGGGCCAGCCGAGCTCGCGTCCCAGGAGGACGACATAGGCGGCCACCCGGGCTGCGTGGCCGAGCGTGTAGTAGTCCTTGGCGGAGAGCGCCGAGCTCAGCGCCTTGAGGTTGGCGAGGTGAAGCCGCCTGATCTCCTGGAAGAGACGTGCGTTGTGGATCGCGACCGACGCCTGTTCGCCCAGGGCCTGCGCGAGCGCCAGCTCCTCGGCGCTGAACCGTCGCTCATAGGCCGATTCGGTCATGACGGCAATCCCCAGGGTCTCGCCTCCGAAACACAGGGGGATCGAGAGGCAGCTCTTCTCGCCGTTTTCTTCCATCGACTCTCGACTGGCCGGGTCGAGCCCCTCGTCGGAGAGGCACTCCAGACAGATCTCGCCGCGTTCGATGATCTCGCGGCCGAACGCGTACTCCGCGACCGGGTAGGTCGCGCCCGACGTCCCACCCGCTCGGCTCGACCTCGTAGACCGCCTGTACCGTAAGGGTGTCGGCGACCTTGTCGTAGACGAAGATGATGCAGTCGGTCGTCCCCAGCGCCGCCACCGTCTCGCGCGCCACGGCGTCGAGCACGTCCTCGAGCACGACGCTCGAGGTGATGGCGCGGCCGGCCTCGATGAGCGAGGTCAGCCGGCGGGCGTGCTCCTCTTGCTCGTGGTAGACGCGAGCGTTGTCGATGGCGAGGGCAGCCATCCGGCAGACCGACTCGACGGTCGCGATCTCGTCGTCCGTGAAGCTGCGCTCGGCGCGCGTCTCGAGCAGCTCGACCAGGCCGATCACCGACTCTCTCGCCATGAGGGGCACCGTCAGGCAGCTTCGCTGGCCGTACTCGCGCATCTCCCGGCGCTCCAGCTCGTTCAGGCGTTCGTCCCGATCGCTTTCCACGGCTACCGTCGTCGGCGTTCGCACCGCCAGCGCCCAGGTGGCCCAGTCGTGCAGCGCGAGGCGGCGGTCCTGCCAGACCGGGTCGATCTCACCGGCCTCGAAGCTGACCACGCAGGTCAGCTCGTCCGGCC
>CAWCWZ010000039.1:0-79655 GCA_963799395.1 uncultured Actinomycetes bacterium | reverse complement strand
TGTCTGTCGCGCTTGCACAAATAGCTTGAGTGGACGTGAATCCCAGGGCAGCTCGACTTGTTAGATGTAAATCAGGTGACACACCTATCGTCACCTAATCACCTGAAATTTGATTTAACGAATCAAAACGACATGCCTAGAAACTGAGCACAAAACTCAACTTTGCTAACTGCTGAGAATGAATCATTTAGAACGCTGAATGATTCCGGACGCGAACCCTGCGCTACGCTGAACGAAACACACACGAAAAAGATGAATTTAGTTGAACCAAATTCACCAGAGTAGAAGAGTCTCACAGTGAGTCTTCATTATGAGACTAGGGAGTTGTCGCCTTCAACTTGGGTTGATTTTGAGAGGTTATTCGAGAAGCACGGTGGGGTGCAAGGTGGTTGCTGGTGCATGTTCTATCAGGTCGCGGAAGGTTGGAGGGATAAGAATCGAGCGCAGAACAAAGCAAAGACACTGCACCGGTGACGCAAGGGAAAGCGCACGGAGTAATCGTGTATCACGGCGGAAAACCTGTTGGTTGGTGCCAGTTCGGTCCAAGCGAGGAATTGCCACGTATCGAGAACATGAAGGACTATAAACCGACGCATCATGATGGTCTTTGGAAGATAACCTGTTTCTTCACTGACCGCGATTAACAGGAGGGAAGGCGTGGCGAGAGCGGCTTTGGAAGGTGCTTCTTCCACTACATGAAAGCTCACGGCGCGGAAGTAGTTGAAGCTTACCCGGTAGATCCTAGGAAGAGGCATTCATCGAATCTGCTTTGGAACGGAACCCCCGATCTCTTCGCTTCCATTGGCTTCACCAAGGAACGGCCCGGCGCGCTCGACGCCTCGATCATCGAGATCGTCGACTCGGTCCTGATCGACGCCATCGGCATGAAGGCCTCCGACATCCACCTCGAGCCGCGCGAAGAGGTGCTGCAGATCCGCTGCCGGGTCGACGGCGTGCTGCACGACCTGCGCGAGTACCCCATCGAGCTGCAGGCCGGCGTCATCAGCCGCATCAAGATCATGTCCAACATGGACATCGCCGAGCGCCGCCTGCCCCAGGACGGCCGCTCCAGCTTCGAGACGACCGACGGCGCCGTCGTCGACATGCGTCTCGCCTCCATTCCGAGCCTCTACGGCGAGAACATCAACATCCGCATCCTCGAAGCCTCTCCCTTGCCGCCGACGCTGGTCTCGCTGGGCTTCGCCCAATCCAGCCTGACCCGGTTCCAGGAGGCCATCAAGCGTCCCGACGGCGGCATCGTCATCGGCGGGCCGACCGGCAGCGGCAAATCGACCACCCTCTACACCACGCTCGAGTTGATCAAGTCCAGGGAGCGCAAGATCTACACGGTCGAAGACCCGATCGAACGCAAGCTGCACGGCATCGTCCAGACCGAGGTCAAGCCGATCATCGGCCTTACCTTCGCCCAGGCCCTGCGCGCCCTGGTGCGGGCCGACCCCGACGTGATCATGGTCGGCGAGGTGCGCGACCTCGAGACCGCCAAGATGGCGGCCGACGCGGCCATCACCGGCCACCTGGTGTTCACCACCCTCCACACCGGCGACGCCGTTTCGTCGATCAACCGCCTCATCGAGATGGGTCTGCCGCCCTACCTGGTGGCCGCGGCCTGCCGCTGCATCGTCTCGCAGCGGCTGGTGCGGCGCCTGTGCCGCCACTGCAAGCGACCCGAGGTGCTGAGCGCCGCGCGCTGGACCGACCTCGGCCTCGGCGAGCCGCCCGCCGCCCGCATGGACATCGCCTCGCCGGTGGGTTGCCCCAAGTGCTTCGGCACGGGGTACTTCGGTCGTCTCGGACTCTACGAAGTGCTCACCGTCGACGACGAGCTCCGCGAGATGATCGCCCTGGGGGCCACCGTCGGCGCCATGCGCGCCGCCGCCCGCGAACGCGGCGTCGAGAGCATTCGCGACGACGGCGTGCGCAAGGTGCTCGACGGCTCGACCAGCTACCTAGAGCTCGTACGCGTGACCGCGTAGGGGCGGGCGTCCCCGGCCTCGGTCGGCCCCACCCGCGAGGCGGGCGGTAGACGGAGCGGTAGACATCTGTCCTATCTCACGCGGCAAGCGCCCACCCGATAACGGGTAGTGGAGACCAATCGCGGGGAGAGGAAGCCTCCAACAGAAGAGAAACGGGGCCTCAGAGATGAGGCCCCGTTTCTTTTGTCGTGGCGGGTGGAGCGGGAGCCCCGGCGGGCGATGATCGCCCTCGGGTATGATACCGTCAGGGGTATGTGGACGGCGGTTCCGGCGGGTCGCCCAGGGAACGGACGGTTCCGTCGGCGACGCCGCGACAGTCGAGTCCCGACGGCGGCTGACCTGCGCGAGCTGCGTGGCGCGCAACGAGAAGGCCCTGCGGCGCCTCGCCGGCGTCAGCTCGGCCAACGTGAACTTCGCCACCGAGAAGGCCACCGTGACCTACGACCCGGCGCAGGTCGACGTCGGCCGTCTCACCGCCAGACGACCAGGCCGGCTACGACGTGCCCCGAGATCCCCATCGGCGGCATGACCTGCGCGAGCTGCGTGGCGCGCAACGAGAAGGCCCTGCGGCGCGTGCCCGGCGTCGTGCGGGCCGACGTGAACCTGGCGACCGAGAAGGCCACCGTGGAGTACCTGCCCGGTGTCGCGACCCTCGACGACCTGGCGACGGCGGTGCGGCGGGCCGGCTACGAAGTAGCCGAGCCGGCCCGCCGCACCGCCGGGGGCGCGGAGGGCGAAGACGCTCTGAGCGCGGTCGACGACCCCGACGCCCTGGCCCGCCGCGCCGCCTACCTGCGCCTGCGCCGCAAGGTCGAAGTCGGGGCCGTCCTGTCGGCGCTCGTCTTTGCCGGCAGCATGGGGTTTGCCTTCGTGCCGTCCTTCCTTTCGAACGGCTGGGTCCTGTGGGCGCTGGCCACGCCGGTGCAGTTCTGGGTGGGCCGCCAGTTCTACCGTGCCGCCTTGGCCGCGGCCCGCCACGGCGCCACCACCATGGACACGCTGGTCGCCCTGGGATCGTCGGCGGCCTACTTCTACAGCGCCGCCGGCGTCCTGTTCCCCGGCTTCTTCGACCACCACGGCCTTGGCACGCCGATGTACTTCGACTCGGCGGCGCTCATCATCACCCTCATCCTCCTGGGGCGCCTGTTCGAGACGCGCGCCAGAGGGCAGACCGGCGAGGCCATCCGCACGCTCATCGGCCTGCAGCCCCGCACGGCGCGCGTGGTGCGTGACGGCGGCGACGAAGACGTACCGATCGCCGACGTCCGCCACGGCGACGTCGTGCGCGTGCGACCCGGCGAGAAGGTGCCGGTCGACGGCGTCGTCGTCGAGGGGTCCTCGGGAGTCGACGAAGCGATGCTCACCGGCGAGGCGCTGCCGGTCATGAAGGGACCCGGCGACGAGGTCATCGGCGCGACCCTGAACACCAGCGGCACCTTCACGATGCGGACCACGCGGGTGGGCGCCGAGACGGCGCTCGCCCAGATCGTGCGCCTGGTCGAGCAGGCCCAGGGGGCGCGGCCGCCGATCGCCCGGCTCGCCGACCTGATCGCCGGCTGGTTCGTGCCCGCCGTCATGGCGATCGCCGGGGTGACCTTCGTGGTCTGGCTGCTCGCCGGGCCACAGCCGGCCCTGAACTACGCCCTGATCAACGCCATCGCCGTGCTCGTCATCGCCTGTCCGTGCGCCCTGGGCCTGGCGACGCCGACGGCGGTCATGGTCGGCACCGGCAAGGGCGCCCAGAACGGCGTGCTCATCCGCGACGGCGCTTCGCTCGAGACGACCCACACCCTGCAGACCATCGTCCTCGACAAGACCGGCACCATCACCGCGGGACGACCGACGGTGACCGACGTGGCGCTCGCCACCGACGACGGCGGCCGACGGGGCCCGCTGGATTCGCCCGACGAGCTCCTGCGCCTGGCCGCGGCGGCCGAGCGTGGCTCGGAGCATCCCCTGGCCGCGGCCGTCGTGCGGGCCGCCGCCGAGCGCGGCCTCGAGCTCCCCGACGCCCGCGACTTCCGCGCCGCGGCCGGTCACGGCGTGCGGGCCCTGGTCGAAGGTCACGAGGTGCTGGTCGGCAACGAGCGGCTCATGGCGCTGAGCGGCATCGCCGAGGACTCCCCGGGGGGCGACGGCGACGCGGCGCGCGCCCTCGCCGCCGGCGGCAAGACGCCGGTGCGCGTGACTGTCGACGGCCGGCCCGCCGGCCTGATCGCGGTCGCCGACCCCGTCAAGCCCGGCGCCGCGGCGGCGATCGCGCGCCTGCACGGTCTGGGCCTGCGCGTCGTCATGGTGACCGGCGACCGCCGTGAGACGGCGGCGGCGATCGCCGCCGAGGTCGGCCTCGACGAGGTCGTGGCCGGCGTGCTGCCCGACGGCAAGGCCGCCGCCGTCGCGCGACTGCAGGAAGGCGGCAAGCGGGTGGGCATGGTCGGCGATGGCGTGAACGACGCTCCGGCACTGGCTCAGGCCGACGTCGGCATCGCCATCGGCACGGGCGCCGACGTCGCCATCGAAGCAAGCGACGTGACGCTCGTGTCCGGCGACCTGAGCGGCGTCGTCACCGCCATCGACCTGTCGCGCGCCACGATGCGCACGATCAGGCAGAACCTGTTCTGGGCCTTCGCCTACAACGCCGCCCTGATCCCCATCGCCGCCGGCGTCCTCTATCCGCCGTTCGGCATCCTGCTGAACCCGATCTTGGCCGCGGCCGCCATGGGTCTGTCGAGCGTGACCGTGGTCGGCAACAGCCTGCGCCTGCGGCGCTTCCGCGCCGCCGCCTGACCCGCGCGAGCGGCAAACGCCGACGGGGGCGGGAGTGCCTTTCGCAAGAAAGGCACTCCCGCCCCCGTCACACGCCGGCTTGGGGCCGGCGATCGCCGTCGGTCGGTGTCTCGCTAGCGCGTCCGCGCCGTGTTGTCGCGGCGGCGCTCGTCGCGGCGGTTGCGCGAGTAGAAACTGGTGGCGACGAAGTTACCCATGATGACCCTCTGTTCCAATACCGGATGATTGTTATCCTTATAGTGCCCACCCACCGGCCCGGCGAAACCCCGCCGCCCGGCCGGTCCGCGAGCGTCGCTCGGGGGTGG
Source organism: uncultured Actinomycetes bacterium (assembly GCA_963799395.1). GTDB lineage: Bacteria > Actinomycetota > Thermoleophilia > UBA2241 > UBA2241 > Bog-752. Next base: position 74,569 of record CAWCWZ010000039.1, on the reverse strand, counting down.
TACACTGGCCGGGTCCGAAGCGAGGGGAGTCCGTGTCAACCGCTGATCGGAGTCGGGACCGGCAGTTCGTCGACGAGGCGCTGAGCCGCGCCGGCATCGACTTGTGGGGCGTCGCCGCCAACGCTGCCGCCCTCCCCCTGGCTCCCTCCCTGCCCACGGCGATCTCGCTCATCGCGCGCATCGACCCGCAGGCGCTCGCCCGACTCGAACACGGCGAGCCCACCGCCTACCGAGCCGAGTACAAGCGCCTGAACGGCCGGCTCGACGCCGCCGCCGACGGGCTGGTCGCGGCCTTGCGCCGGCGGGGCTACGAGGCGCTCGGCGCCGCGGCCACCATCTACACCGACACGCCCGTGTCGGGCGACTGGCTCGCGGCCGGCGTGTTTGCCCACAAGACGGCCGCGACCCGGGCCGGCCTGGGCTGGATCGGCAAGACGGCGCTGCTTGTGTCTCCTGAGACCGGTCCCAAGGTGCGCCTCGCCACTGTGTTCACCGATCTGGAGCTGGCGGCCGGCGTGCCGGTGACCCAGGGCCGCTGCGGCGACTGCCGCCGCTGCCTCGACGCCTGTCCGGCCGGCGCCGGGCGCGACGTCGCCTGGCAGGCCGGCATGGCCCGCGACCTGCTGTTCGACGCCGCCGCCTGCGAGGCCTACATGGACTCACTCGAGGCGGCCGGCGGCGCCCACACCTGCGGGCTCTGCGTGGCCGCCTGCCCGTTCGGCCGCAGCCGCTCGTCGTAGGGTCGTCGAGCTACCGTCCAGGAGGCGTCTTTGAAGTGGCGCAGACCTCCGGAGAAGCTGGTCGACCAGTTCCTCGACCTCGTGCCCGACGACCCGGGCGTCGAGGTGCGGCGCATGTTCGGCTGCCCCTGCTTCTTCTGGGGCGGCAACATGTTCGCCGGCATCCATCAGGAGAACCTGTTCGTGCGACTGGGAGACGACCAGCGCGCCGCGCTCCTGGCGCTACCCGGCGCGCACCAGTTCGAGCCCATGCCCGACCGGCCGATGCGCGAGTACGTCTGCGTGCCGCAGGCCATGCTCGCCGACGGAACCGCGCTCGGAGCCTGGCTCGCCACAGCGCTCGACTACGCGCGCACGCTGCCGCCCAAGCAGAAGAAGCCTCGCGCCGCCGGGAAGCCGCCGGCGAACCGACGGTAGCGGGCTCTACTTGCCGTTGTTGCCGTCGGAGGCCATCGGCAGCAGCCCGCCGAGATCGCCGATCACGTTGACGAGCTGCGTGTCGCTGGGCACGACCACCTTGCTGTTCTGGTAGAGCGCCCGCTCGACGGCTTCGAGCTTGCGCAGCATCTGGGCGTTGCCCACGAAGTACTTGTCGGCGGCCTCGTTGACGAGCTGGATGGCCTGGGCTTCGCCCTGGGCCTCGAGGATCTTGGCCTGCTTGATGCCCTCGGCCTTCTTGATCTCGGCGCGGCGGGCGCCGTCGGCCTGGGTCTCGGTGGCGGTGGCGAAGTCGATGGCGGCGATCTTTTCGTTCTCGGCCTTGACCACCTTGTTCATGGTCTCCTGCACGTCGGGCGGCGGGTCGATCTCTTTGAGCTCGGTGCGCAAGATCTCGATGCCCCAGCTCGCCGTCTCGGACTTGAGCGTGCCGCGCAGCTCCTCGTTGATCTTGCCGCGCTCGGAGTTGGCCGACTTGAGGGTCATGGTGCCGATGATGTTGCGCAGCGTGGTGCGAGAGAGATTGACGATCTGCAGCTCGTAGTTCGTGACGTTATAGATCGACGCCTTGACGTTCTCTTCGTCGGCCTTGACCTTGAGATAGACCTGGGCGTCGACCTTGGCGTTCAGGTTGTCGTTGGTGATGATGGTCTGCGGCTGGGCTTCGACCAGCACCTCGCGGATATCGACCTGGTACATGCGCTCGATGCCGTAGGGGATGGTCAGATGGATCCCCGGATTGGCGTAGCGGTTGTACTTGCCCAAGCGCTCCACGAGACCGCGGTGCGTCGGCCGCACGATGCGGATGCCCGACAGCAGGGTGAAGATGATGAACAGGATGACGACTGCTACTACTGCCCCTGCGATCCAACCCATGGAGTGCCTCCTCCTTCAGGAGAACGACGGCGCCGTGGCGACGCTCACTACAAATGTACCACTAGGCGAGCCGGATGTATCGGACGCAGGGCGAATCGTGAGCCCGACGAGTCGCGAACCCGCGCGCTAGGGTCGCGCGCGACCCTAGCGCAGTACGCGGTTGGCGATGTCGAGCATCTTGGCCGGCAGCTCGCTGTGGTGTTTGACGCGGAACACCTCGCCCCTGCCGATGCTCGCCAGGCGCTCACACAGCGTCGGGTCCATCTTGTAGTCCTCGGTGAGCAGCACGAACAGGCACGGGAAGGCGTCGGCCAGGTGAGCCGGGTCGCCGCCGACGGTGTACACGCCGTCGGTGATCAGCAGGCCGGCCTTGCGCGGATTGCGGCCGCGCCGGATCTCGCGCGCTCCGACGCGCAGCGCGTCTTCGATGTTGGTGTAGCCGCGCGCCGGCTCCGACAGCAGCCGCTCGACCACCTCCTCCGGGTCATCGCGCTCCTCCAGGTGGCTCAGAGCCCGAGCCTTGCTCTCGAAGGCCACGATCGACACGTCCTCGCTGCGCAGCTTGAGGGTGAGCACCGCCGCGGCCACGGCCGCCACGGCGAGGTTCTCGCCGGCCATCGACAGCGACGCGTCCATCATCAGGACGAGCTGCTGCTCGCGGTCCTCGCGGCGCTCGACGACCCAGTCGTCGCGCTCCGGAAAGCGTTTGCCGGCGACGTTCTCGAGCGTGGCCTCGACCTCGAGCTCGCCGCGGAACGGTTCGTCCATGACCGCCAGCACGGGACGTGTCGCCCGCCTGATCGGACCGACCAGCCGCCAGGCGCGTCGCAGCACCGCAGCCGTGGCGATGCGGCGCGCGTAGGCCTTGAGCTCGCGGTTGCCGAGCTCGAAGCTCGTCGAGCTCAGCCTGGTCGCCACCGCCCAGCCGTCGACGGCGTCGGGTGCGACGCCCAGCCGGCCGGCCAGCAGCATGTGGGCGTCGCTGTCGGAGAGGCTGTCCGGAGGTGGCAGCGACGAGGGCCGGGTGAGCGGCGCGCCGGCGGCCACGACGATGACCGGCCGCCGCGCGCCGGCGGCGGCCGTCAGGCTTTTTTTCGCGCCTCGCCGACGAGCTCGTCGAGGACCTCAGCCATGGGCGCGTCGGTCTCGTCGCGCAGCTCGACGCGGGTGGGCAGGGCGGCGCCAGCGGCCCGGCGCAGCGCGTCGGGGCCGTCGGTGCGGGTGGCGATCGCCACCATGGCGATCGCCGCCCGCACCGAGGCGCCCTTGCGAAACCGCGGGTCGCTGCGCGTCGCCCGCGTGATGGCGACGGCCTCGTCGACCAGCGCCTGATCGGGGCAGCCGGTCTCGCGCCGCACGATCTCGCTCTCTTCGTCTGCGCTCTGATAGTCGAGCCCGACGTGCTCGAAGCGGTCGCGCAGCGCCTCGGAGAGGTGTCCCGTGGCGATGTACTCGACCGGGTTCTGGGTGGCCACCACCTGAAAGCCCGGTGCGGCCCGCACGTCGCCGATGCGGGGCACGATCAGCAGTCTCTCGTCGAGGGCTGGCAGCAGCACGTTCTGCACGGCTTCGGGCATACGGTTGAGCTCGTTCACGAACAGCACGGAGCCCTGACGCATGGCCTGCACCAGAGGGCCGGCGAAGAACGTCTCGTCGTTGTAGCCCTTGGCCAGCACGAGCGGTGGGTCGAACCAGCCCGTCAACTTGCTCTCGGAGTAGCGGTCGTCGCCGTCGACGCGTACCACGCTGCGGCCGATGTGGGCGCAGACGGCGAGGGCGACGGTCGTCTTGCCGACCCCCACCGGCCCTTCGAGCAGCAGATGCCGCCCGCTGCCCAGCACGGCGAGCGCCATGGCGAGCTCGTCGGCGCGGCCGACGATGCCGTGCTCTCGCTGGATCTGTCCGATGGGGTTCACGTGGGTCAGCATATCGCAAGGCGGGCGCCGCGACGCTGCCGCGCCCGGTGGTGCGACCGCCCCGACCCTGCCGCGCCCGGCGGTGCGACCGCGGCCCCACGGCGGTCGGGGTCCGCGCTCGGGGCGATTCAGGCGGCGCCGACGGCGATGCTCACCAGCATCACGACGAGCACCGCCGACGTGACCGCGACGAAACGCCACTCGCGGGCGGCGGCGAAAGCCACGATCGAGCCCAGCACGCGGATGAACGGGGTGAGGATCAGGACCAACAGACCGAGCGAGTAGAAACCCGCGGCGCGCAGATGAACGGCGGCCCGCACGGCCGCGGGCGCCTTGAGGCTGGCGACCGCGAGCCCGCCGCGGCCGGCGACGGTCAGGGCGAGACCGGTGAGCAGGAGCGCGAGGCCGACCGCGACGCCGGCCACGAGCGTGTGGTGCACCACCGTGTCGATCGTCGCGCGGCGGCGCCCGGGCCGCGCGCCGTCGCCGCGAAGCCCGTCGCCTCCCTGAAGCCGGTCGCCTCCGCCCGGCTGGGCCGTCCCGTTGTCGTCCGGCGCGCCCACGGTCAGATCCCCAGGGCCTTGAGGGCCATCTCGACGGAAAGCACGGCCAGCAGCACCTCGAACACGCGGCGCAGGAGCACGGTGCTCACCTTGTCCGACAGTCGCGGCCCGAGCTGCGCCCCGACGAGGATGCCGAGCGCGGTCGGCACCGCGTACCGCGGCTCCACGAGGCCGCGGCCGAAGAAGATGAGCGCTCCGGTGGCCGCCGTGACGCCGATCATGAGGTTGCTCGTGGCGATGGCGGCGCGCAGCGGCACGCCCATCAGCAGGTTCATCACGGGCACTTTGATAACGCCGCCGCCCACGCCGAGGAGCCCCGAGACGTTACCGGCGACGAAGCTGAAAGCGAGGCCGCCGGGCACGTGCCCGACCCCGTAGGCGACCTCCTCGCCGGTCGTCGGGTCGGTGAACGAGCCGGCCAGCGCCGACCCCGGCTCGGCCTGGCGACGCGCTACCGGCTTGCGCTCCATGGTGATGAGCACGTAGACCAGCACGGCCGCAAACACGGCGAAGATCGTCCGCCCGCTTACCAGGATGGCGGTCACCCCGCCGACCAGGGCGCCCAGCGTGGTCGCGACCTCGAGGGTCATGCCCAGGCGGCTGTTGGTGAAGCCGCGGGCAACATAGACGATCTGCGAGGCCGACGACGTGACGACCACGCAGACGAGGCTCGTGCCGATCGCGGTCTTGACGGGCACGCCCAGGAACAGCGTGAGGAGCGGCACCAGCAGGATGCCGCCGCCCACCCCGAGCATGCTGCCCAGCAGGCCGACGATCACGGCGACGGCGACGAGCACGAAGAACGTCATGGCGAGGGCAGTGTATCAGCCGGTGCCCGCACGGCGAGGTCTGGTGCCGGAGGTGGGAGTCGAACCCACACGGGCGCGAGCCCGGGCGATTTTAAGTCGCCGGCGTCTACCGTTCCGCCACTCCGGCCCCGGCGGGGACAGTATACGTCGCCCTCACTCGCCCGCCAGCGACAGGGCGACGCCGTCGAGCAGGTCGGCTTCGCTCACCGTGACCGCGGCAAGACCGAACAGGCGGCACACCTCCTGCGCCAGCAGCACGCCGGCCAGGATCACATCTTCCCTGCCGGGCTGGATGCCGGCCAGGCGGCCGCGCGCCGCACTCGACAGCGGCCGCAACTCGCGCAGGGCGGCGTCGAGGTCGGCGACCGTCAGCTCGTGGCCGTGGACCAGCGCCCGGTCGTAGGTGCGCAGGGCGAGCTTGTGCGCGACCAGGGTCGTGAACGTGCCGGCGAGGCCGATCCCCTGCCCCACGGCGGCGCCGACAGCGCGCGGGATGGCGGCGGCCAGCGTCGCACGGACGAAGTCCTCGGCGGCGCGCCACTGGGCGTCGTCGGGCGGGTCCGACGCAAAGAACCGCTCGGTCAGACGAACGACGCCGATGTCGAGGCTGCAGACGAACGACGGCGCGGCGAGAGCCAGCGGCGCGGCGTCGAGCGACGCCCCGATGGTCGGCACGGCGAGAGTCGGCGCCGCCCCCGCGCTGGGCGCCGCCACGCCGGTCGCCGTGCCGACGGCCAGCTCGAGGCTGCCCCCGCCGATGTCGATGACGACCGTGGCCGACCGCCCCGCCGGCGCCGCGACGCCGGCGCCCGGGCCGGGCGCCGCCACGCGCCCACTCAGGGCGCCGGCGAACGACAGCGCCGCCTCCTGCTCGCCGGTGAGGATCCTCCAGGGCAGCGCGAAGTCCGCGGCCACCCGGTCGAGGAACTCCGGGCCGTCGGCGGCGTCGCGCAGGACGCTGGTCGCGACCAGCAGACTCTTTCGCGGGGCGAAGCCCGCCGTCCGCGCGGCGTAACCGGCCAGGCAGGCCCGCGTGCGCGCGGCGGCGGCGGCGTCGAGCCGCCGCCGCCGGTCCACGTCGGCGCCGAGGCGGGTGACGGTCGTCTCGCGAACAACGTCGGACACCCGTCCGCCTTCGACCCGGGCGAGCAGCAGACGGGCCGAGTTCGTGCCCAGATCGACGACGGCCACCTTCACCTGCGGTCCTCCGCGCCAGCGGCCGGCGAGCAGCAGCCGCGAGCCGGAAAGACGGGCGCCGCGGCTTCGAGCACGCGCTCGCCGAGCAGGTAGCCGGGGCGCGCCAGCGCGTGGGCGGCGTGGGCGTGCAGGCATTTCAGGTTCGACATCCGGGCGACGCCGGCGATCCCCGTGGCGAGCGAGGCGCCGCCGTCGCGCGGGGGCGCCTCGCACAGCGCGGCCAGCCGGCGGCGGCGGCGGCGCTCGTAGCGCGTCGCCGCGACGAGCGACGAAAGGAGCTGCGCGTCGCTCGCCGCGAGCCTCTCGAAACGGGTCACGCCGCCGGCGTTCTCGAGGGCGGCCACCGCCGCCACGAGGGCAGGACAGGTCGCCCAGAACAGGGTCGGCAACGGCCGGCCGGCGGCGTCGTAGGGCAGATCTTCGACGACCGCAGGGGCGCCCCACGGGCAGCGGGCGGCGATCCGGCGGAGCGGGTGTGGCAGACGACCGAGCTGGGCCGCGACGCAGGCGAGGTCGCGCGCCGCCGGCGCGCGGCTCATTCGCGGATGGTGTGCCAGAGGTCGGCGAGGCGGGAGAGCAACGAGGGCGCGGGAGCGGTCGCGGTAGCCGGGCCGGCGCTCGGCTCGGCGGCGGGCAGCCCCTTGACCACGAACGCCTGCAGGCCCGGGGGCACGAGCTGATACTGCTCACGTGCCTGGCGCGTGATGTAGTCGCGTGTGTGCATGAGGTCGATCTGCGTGCGCAGCGTCTGGTTTGCCGTCCGGGCCTGGGCCAAGGCCGCCACCTGACGGTCGTAGCGGTCCTGCTGGGCGAAGAACGCGCGCAGGGGCGAGACGTAGAACGCCGCCGCCACCAGCAGCAGGGCGAGCGCCGCGAGGCGCAGCGGGCGCAGCTCGACCGGGGATCTCCCCGGCAGGCCCTCGCCGGCGCCACGGGTATGCCGGCGCGCCGCCCCGGTGGCGCTGGGCGCGCGCGGCGCCACGCGACCCTGCCGGCTCGTGCGGCGAGATGCTGCAGCTGACTGTGAAGCCATGTCGCTTGAGTTCGCCCAGCGCCCGGGGTTTCCCTGCTGCCCGTCCGAGGTCATCGGCGCCCCGCGTCGCGGCCGGCGAGGCTGCCGACCGGTCAGCGCGGCAGGTTGTAGAACGCGGCGAGGCCCGGGAACTCGGCCGCCTCGGCGAGCATCTCCTCGATCCGCAGGAGCTGGTTGTACTTGGCCACGCGTTCGCTGCGCGACGGCGCCCCGGTCTTGATCTGACCGGCGTTCGTGGCCACCGCCACGTCGGCGATCGAGACGTCTTCGGTCTCGCCGGAGCGGTGCGACACGACCGCGGTCCAGCCGGCCCGCTTGGCCATCTCGATGGCGTCGAGCGTCTCGGAGAGGGTACCGATCTGGTTGAGCTTGATCAGCACGGAGTTGGCGCAACCCGCGTCGATGCCGCGCGCGATGCGCTCGGTGTTGGTGACGAAGATGTCGTCGCCCATGACCTGGATGCGCCCGCCGAGCGCGTCGTTCATGAGCTTGAAGCCGTCCCAGTCGTCTTCGGCCATGCCGTCCTCGATCGAGATGATCGGGTACTTGTCGACGAGACCCCGGTAGAGCTCGACCATGCCGGCCGAGTCGAGGGTGCGGCCTTCGCCTGAGAGCACGTACCTGCCGTCGGCGTAGAAGCTGCTGGCGGCGGGGTCGAGGGCAATGTACACGTCCTCGCCGGGCTCGTACCCGGCCTTCTCGATGGCCTCGACGATCACCTGGATGGCCTCTTCGTTCGAACCCAGGTTCGGGGCGAAGCCGCCCTCGTCGCCGACCGCGGTCGACAGGCCGCGGCCCTTGAGCACGGCGGCGAGGCCGTGGAAGACTTCGGCGCCCATGCGCAGCGCCTGCTCGAAGCTTTCGGCGCCCACCGGCATGGCCATGAACTCCTGCAGGTCGACGTTGTTGTCGGCGTGCTTGCCGCCGTTCATGATGTTCATCATCGGCACCGGCAGGACGTGGGCGTTGCAGCCGCCGATGTACTGATACAGGGGCAGCCCCATCGCCGCCGCGGCGGCGTGGGCCACGGCCAGCGAAGCTCCCAGAATGGCGTTGGCGCCCAGCTTGCCCTTGTTGGGCGTGCCGTCGAGAGCGATCAGGGTCTGGTCGACGATGCGCTGGTCGGTCGCGTCGAGGCCGAGCAGCTCCTCGGCGATCTCGTTGTTCACGTTGTCGACGGCCTGGCGGACCGACTTACCGCCGTACTCCTCCCCGCCGTCGCGCAGCTCGACCGCCTCGAACTCGCCGGTCGACGCGCCGGAGGGCACCGCGGCGCGCCCGGCGGCGCCCGATTCGAGCTCGACCTCGACCTCGACCGTGGGGTTGCCGCGCGAGTCGAGGATCTGCCTGCCGACGACGTCGACGATGATGGTCATGGGGTGTCCTCCTGGCTATCGCTGTAGAGGCCGCCTTCGCCCGACTTGGCGCGGCGGTAGTACTCGTCCTGGGCGGCGAGGTCGAGGCTCGTCCACTGCCGACCGTCGCGAGCGGCGAGGGCGGCCGCGCTGTCGACCCGGCGCACGAACCGGTCACAGGCCTCGCGCAGGGCGATCTCGGGGTCGACGCCGGTCTTGCGGGCCACGTTGACGGTGGCAAACAGCAGGTCGCCGAACTCGTGGCGTAGTTGCAGTTCGAGCTCGGAAAGGCCGGCCTGACCCCCTCCGGACACGGACAGCGGTCCCTCGAACAGGGCCGCGAGCTCGCCGTGCTCCTCGGCGATCTTGGGAAACGCCTCGATCGCATGCTCCCAGTCGAACCCGACCGCGGCGGCGCGCTGCTGGACCTTGCGCGCCAGCAGCAGGGCCGGCAGCGTGGCCGGCACGTTGTGGAACACGCCCTCACGACCCTCGGCTTCGCGCTTGACGCGCTCCCACACGCCGCGCACGTCGCCGGCCGTCTCGGCCACGTCGTCGCCGAAGATGTGGGCGTGACGGCGGATGAGCTTGGCCTCGATCTCGGCCGCTACGCTGCCGAGATCGCCGGCCTGCTCCTCTTCGAGTAGAAGGGTGAGGAAGTAGACCTGAAACAGCACGTCGCCGAGCTCGTCGTGCTCGTCGTCGAGACGCTCCTGCATGATCGCCTCGGTGAGCTCGTAGACCTCTTCGATCGTGTACGAGACGATGTCCATGGCCCGCTGCTCGCGATCCCAGGGGCACTGCTCGCGCAGGATGGCGGTGACGTGGCGCAGCGAGATGAGCTCCTGACCGACCAGGCAGTCGTCGAAGGCCGCCCCCTCGGGCACGGTCTCGAGGGGTACCGAGCGAGCGCCGGCGCCGACCCGCAGCGCGCGCGCCAGCGCCGGTCCGCGCGCCCCGGCGATGCACACCGTGATGGTCCCCGTCGCGCCCCGTTCGCAGACCGCCGGCACGTCGTCGACTTCGATCGTCCCCGCCGGCGGCAGACCGTGGGCCTCGACGATGAGGTCGGTCAGGTCGGCCGGCAGGTCGCGGGGGACGAGCACGGCGCCGTCGCCGAGCGCCCGCAGCGAAGCCGCGGGCGCCAGAGCGGCGACGGCGCCGATGTACAGCAAGCGGATGCTCATGCCTGCGGCGAGGCCGACACGGCGGGCCGCGCCGGCTCTACTTGGTCGATGAGGGCGACGGCGAGACCTTCGGGGCCGGAGTCAGCGCGGCGGGGTCGTAGCCGACCGCGTACCTGATGTCGGCCGCCTTGGTGGCCTTGGCCAGCCAAGCCGTCCATGCCTTCTGCTGCATCTGGCTGGTCAGCGTGCTCTTGATGTTGGCCTGGGCGCTCGCGAAGGTGGACTTCTTGGCCGGGGTGATCGTGGTGACCTCGAGCACGTGCCAGCCGTACTGGCTCTTGACCGGCTGCGAGACGGTGTCGAGCGGCAGCGAGAACGCGGCGTTGTCGAACGGCTTGACCATCTGGCCGCGCTTGATGGCCCCGAGGCTGCCGCCGCTGTTCTTGGTGCCCGTGTCGATCGAGTACTTCTTGGCCACCTTGTCCCAGTTGGCGGTGGTGTTGTTGGCGGCGAGCAGGGCCCGCACCTTTTCGGCCTCGGCCTTGGTCTTGACCAGGACGTGGCGCACCGTGCGTGTCGCCGGCTGGTCGAAGGTCGCCTTGTTGGCGTTGTAGTAGGCCTGCATCTGGGCCTCGGTCGGGGCGATTTTGCCGATCACCTGCTGGTAGAGCTTCTGGCCGAGCAGCGAGTTCTTGACGTAAGTCTTGAGCTGCGCGGGGTTCATGCCGGCCTTCTGGGCCGCGGCGTACATCTTCTGCGTGCCGCCGTACTGGGCGGCGATCTGCTGGAGCTGGGTGGTGACCTCGGCGTCGGTGACGGCGATCTTCTGCTTGTCGGCGCCGTTCAGTACCACCTGCTGTTCGACCAGATAGTTGACGATCTCGGCGGCGTAGCGGTTGTAGGTCGTGGTCCCGGGGCTCGGGAACGCGGGCTGGCCGTTCTGGCCGGCGCTCGCCTTGGCCTGGTTGATGTACTGGTCGAACTGCGCCTGGGTGATCGGCACGCCCCCGACCGTGGCGATGGCGCCCTGCGGGACCTTGTTGCCGCCGCACCCGGCGGCGACGAGGAGAGCAAGGCCCAAGACGAGCGCGAGCGCGACCAGGGCGAGTTTCTTCATGAACGGCCTCTTTCGGGAGCTTGGCGGATCAGACACTTTCGAGCTCAGACATTGCGAGCTCCGATTATAGCATCGAGCACAGAGTCGACCCAGCCCAGGATATGTGAAGATTCGTTACGTCTGTGGGCGCTTAGTACGTGCTTCTGTTTGAAGTAGACGTACTCGTCGCCGGCGGCCCGCACGGTGGCGGCCCATTGGTCGTCGAGCTGCAGCCCCTCGATCTGCAGGCGATCGCCGCGGTAGACGACGGCGGCGGCGCGCAGCGCCGCCGCCTTGAGGCGGATCGACTGCAGCGCCAGCAGGTTCTCGACGGGCTCGGGCGGCGCCCCGAAGCGGTCGGTGAGCTCAGCCCGCACCTCGTCTAACGCCTGCGGGTCGCCGGCTTGGGCGATGTGCCGATGAGCGTCGATCTTGGTCGCCTCGTAGGCGATGTAGTCGGGCGGCACGTAGGCCGTCACCGGGATCTCCAGGCGCACCGGCGCCAGGATCGCCGCCGGCTCGCCGCGCTGATCGGCGACGGCCTCCTCGAGAAGCTGGGCGTACATCTCGAAGCCGATGGCCGCCACCTGGCCCGACTGCTCGTCGCCGAGCAGGTTGCCGGCGCCGCGTATCTCCAGGTCGCGCATGGCGATCTTGAAGCCCGAACCGAGCTCAGTGTAGTCCGACAGGGTGCGCAGCCGGGCGGCGGCGTCCTGGGTCAGGTAGTCCTCGCTCGGGTAGAGCAGGTAGGCGTAGGCGTACTGGTCGCTGCGCCCGATGCGTCCGCGGATCTGGTAGAGCTGGGCCAGGCCGAGCATGTCGGCGCGCTCGACGATCAGCGTGTTGGCGGTGGGAATGTCGATGCCGCTCTCGATGATCGAGGTCGAGACCAGCACGTCGGCCTCACCGGCGAGGAACCGCAGCATGACCTTCTCGAGCTCGCGTTCGTTCATCTGGCCGTGGCCGACGACGATGCGGGCGCCCGGCACCAGGTCGCGCACCTGCTCGGCGGCCTGGTCGATGGTCTCGACCCGGTTGTGCAGGTAGAACACCTGGCCCTCGCGGGCGATCTCCTTCTCGATGGCGATGCGCACGAGGTCGTCGCGATACTCGCCGATGTAGGTGCGCACCTCGTGACGGCCGCGCGGCGGCGTCTCGATGACCGAGATGTCGCGGATGCCCGTCAGGCTCATCTGCAGCGTGCGCGGAATGGGCGTCGCCGACAGGCTGACGACGTCGACCTGCAGCTTGAGCTGGCGCAGCAGCTCCTTCTGGCGCACGCCGAAGCGCTGTTCCTCGTCGACGACGACGAGGCCGAGGTCGCGCGGCGCGACGTCGCGGCTGAGCAGCCGGTGCGTGCCGATCAGCACGTCGACCTTGCCCTCCTGGAACTCCTTGAGGATGCGGCGCTGCTCGGCGGCGCTGCGGAAGCGCGAGACCATCTCGACGCCGACCGGCAGCTCCTTGAAGCGCTCGCCGAAGGTGAGGTAGTGCTGCTCGGCGAGGATGGTCGTGGGCACCAGCATGAGCGTCTGCTTGCCGCCCTCGGCCGCCTTGAGGGCCGCCCGCAGGGCCACCTCGGTCTTGCCGTAGCCGACGTCGCCGCAGATCAACCGGTCCATGGGATGGGCGGCCTCCATGTCGTTCTTGACGTCGTCGATGGCCTCGGCCTGGTCGTCGGTCTCCTCGAACTCGAACTCGTCCTCGAGGCGGCGCGTGAGCTCGCCGTCCGAAGCGAAGGCGTGGCCCGGCACCGCCTGCCGGGCGGCGTACAGGACGAGGAGCTCGCCGGCCATCTCGGCGACCGCCTTGCGGGCCCGTGTCTTGACGGCCTGCCAGGCGGTGCCACCGAGGCGGTTGAGCGGCGGGGCGGCGCCGCTCGCGCCGATGTAGCGGGTGACCTTGCCGATCTGGTCGTGGGGCACGAACAGCTTGTCCTCTTCCTTGAAGCGCAGGAAGAGATAGTCGCGGGTGACGCCGGCCACCGTGCGCGTCTCGATGCCCGAGAAGAGGGCGATGCCGTGGTCTTCGTGGACGACGTAGTCGCCGAGCCGCAGGTCGAAGAACGAGGCGAGGCGAGCGCCGCCGCCGAAGCGCGGCCCCGCGGGGGCCGCGCGCAACAGGCTGCGCTCGCCGATCACCGCCAGCTTGAGCTCGGCCGAGATGAAGCCCTCGCGCAGCGGCGCCGCCACGAAGTAGACGCCGGGGGCCAGGGCGTGAGGGCGCGCCCCGGCGGCCTGCGGGGCCGGCTGGGGCGTCGGGTCGCGCATTCGCGCGAGCGACTTCGTCGGGGCCCGACCCCCTGTCTTCTTGGAGCTCGGCCGCATCGAGCTGCGTGACGGCCAGCGCCTTCATGCGGTAGCCGGCGCGGCTGGCCTCGCCGGGGTGGCGGAAGACGACGAACACCCGGTAGCCGTCGTCGGCCAGGCGGCGCAGGTCGCGCTCGGCCGCGGTGATGTCGCGCCCGGCCGCCTGCGGCCGGGCGGCGTGGAACTGCAGGCGTTGGTCGCGCTGCACGAGATCGACCGACACGGCGTCGCTCAGAAGGCGGCGCACCTCGACGAGCGGCAGGTAGAAGCTCTCGCGCACGTCGCCGGGCAGCGCGGTCGAGAGCTCGGAATCGAAGCCGGCGAGCTCGCGGACGACGTCGTCGGGGCCGACGCTCGCCAAGCGTAGAGCACGCTCCTCGCAGAGCGCGCCGAGATCGACGAAGTGGCTCGCCAGGCGCGCCAGGGCCCGCGTCTCGGCCCGGCGGTAGGCGTCGTCGGGAGCTTCGTCGCGGCCGGCCAGCTCCCACGAAGCAAGCTCCTGCGAGACGGCCGCCTGCACCTCGTCGCTCGTCGGGTCGACCTCGCTCGCCGTCGTGACCAGACAGCGGTCGACTTCGGCCACAGCGCGTTGCGAGAACACCGAGAAGCGACGCAGCGACTCGACCGTGTCGCCCCAGAACTCGGCGCGCACCGGATCGCCGGTCGACGGGTAGACGTCGATGATGCCGCCGCGCACCGCGAACTGGCCGCGCTCGCGCACCTGCTCGGCGCGCTCGTAGCCGAGGCTGGCGAGGGCGGCCAGCACCGCGTCGAACGCGACCTCGGCGCCCTGGCTCAGCAGGAGCGGCCGCGGCTGCAGAGCGAGCGGGATGAAGCGCTCGAGGAGGGCGACCGCGTCGGCCACGACGACGCCGCCGCCCTCGAGCGCGGCGAGCGCCCGTTGGCGTTGACCGAGGATGTGGGCCGCCGGCGTCACATCGGCGCCGTAGAGCACGCCGCGCGCCGGCAGCGTCTCGACCTCGCGCTCCAGGTACACCGCGAGCTCGGCCGCGAAGCGCGCCGCCTGCTCGGCTTCGGGCACGACAACGAGCCAGCCCGGCGCGTCGGCGGCGCGGATCAACCCCGCCAGCACGTAGGGCGCGAAGAAGCTCGGGGCGTACAGCGATGAGCCCCGGCGCAAAGCCGGGGCGGCTTTGGTGAAGCGCTCGTCGCTCGTCAGGTAGTCGAGAAACACCGTCGTCGCAGTCGGTCGAGTGACACGCGAAAAGCCCCGGAGCCGCGGGCGCCGGGGTTACGAACTGACGCGATCGATTCTACCCGACCCGGGCCGCCGGCTCCTGTCCGATCTCTCGCGACTGCCCGGCTTCCCGCCACCCATCGAGCGCGGCGGCCGCTACGAGTCGAACCCCACACCCAGCGAGTCGAGAGCGCGCAGCCAGGCGTTGCGCCGGCCCTCGTTACGGTCGGCCCGCGCGATCGACCATTGGGTCGCGCGGATCGCGACCGTGGCGAGCGGCTCTGGAGGGAACGGCAGGGGCCGGGAACGCACCATCTCGAGCCCGGTGCGCTCGGTCGCTTGGCCGGAGAGCAGGTCGAGCATGACCTGGGCGCCGAACCGGGTGGGCGCCACGCCGAGGCCGGTGAAACCGACGGCATAGGCCGCTCGCCCGGCGAAGGCCGTCCCATAGAAGGCGCAGAAGCGGCTGCAGGTATCGATGGCGCCGCCCCAGCGGTGGCTGAAGCCGACCTCGGCAAGCTGCGGAAAGCACGTGCGGAAGTGCTGCGCCAATCTCACGAACGTCTGCGGCCGCTGGTCGTAGTCGGGGCGCACGTGCTTGCCGTAGCGGTAGACCGCGTCGTAGCCGCCGAACAGGATCCGGTCGTCGGCCGTGAGGCGGTAGTAGTGGAACAGATTGCTGCCGTCAGCGAGCCCCTGGCGGTGGGCCCAGCCGATCTCGCCGAGCTGCCGTGGGCTGAGCGGCTCGGTCATCAGCGCGTAGTCGTACACGGGGACGACATAGGGCCGCACCCGCCTGAGCAGGTGGGGGAAGGCGTTCGTGCCGAGCGCCACCCGGCGGGCCTTCAGGCTGCCGTAGTCGGTGGTCAAGGTCATCCCCGACCCGTCCCCGGAAAGCCCTCGTACGACCGTCCCTTCGAAGATCCGCACACCCTCCTCGAGGCAGGCCCGCTTGAGCTCCCACGCCAGCTTCGCCGGATGGACGAGAGCGCTGGTCTTGTCCCACAGCCCCGCGAGGTAGGTCGGTGAGTCGACCTCGCCGCGCACCGCCTCCGCATCGAGGAACACGACGGTGTCGTCGGCCGCGTCGCCGGCGCTCGTGCGAAGCGCCTCGACCTGCCACGGTTCGGTCGCCACGGTCAGGTCGCCCGGCCGCTCCCAGTCGCAGGCAAGGGCGCGCGCCGCGATCGTCTGCTCGATCTCGTCCAGATTCTGCCGCCCCAGAGCCTCGAGGCGCTCGATCTCGGCGGGAAACCGATCGAGCCCGTTCTCGAACCCGTGGGTAAGGCTGGCGCAGCAGAACCCGCCGTTGCGCCCCGACGCGGCCCAGCCGATGCGCTGGCCTTCGACCAGGGCCACGTCGAGGCCGGGCTCACGCTCCTTGGCGAGCAGCGCCGTCCAGAGGCCGGAGAACCCGCCGCCCACCACGGCCAGGTCGCAGCTCGCCTGGCCGGCGAGCGCTGCGCAGGCCTCGGGAGCGGACGGGTCGTCCAGCCAGAAGGGCACGGGACGAGCCTGTGCGAGCGAGGCGAGGACGGCGCGCTCGGGCCCCCCGGGTCTGAAGCCGCGCGCCTTCGTCCAGACAGCCATATCATTCGCCCCGCTCTTGTCGGGTCGCCACGATCACCCGGTCGCCTTCCCTACTCGGCGTTGATCTCGTTCATGGCCGTCTCCATGCCTTCGGTCGCCCAGAGCTCGACCGCGTCGGCGGCGCGCCGCACGAGGTCGTCGACGGCGGCGCGCGGCTCGCTGAAGCGGCCGAGCACGTACTCGGCCACGACGTCGGGATCGGTGCTGGCCGGCCGGCCCACGCCCACACGCACGTGGTCGAAGTCGCGCCCGACGAGCTCGAAGATGCTGCGGATGCCGTTGTGGCCGCCGTGGCCGCCGCCCTGCGTGAGCCGCAGCCGCCCGAACGGCAGGTCGATGTGGTCGTGCACCACGAGCAGGTCGGCCTGGGTCAGGCGCAGGTCGCGCAGGGCGGCGGCGACGCTGCGGCCCGACTCGTTCATGTAGGTGGTGGGGATGAGCAGACCGACCGTCACGGCCGGCGATCGCGCCGGCCGCGTAGCGTCCGCTGTAGCCGCGTCTTGCGCGCGGAAACGAGTGCCGGCGCGCCAGCTCGTCGACGACCAGAAAGCCGGCGTTATGCCGCGACGACGCGTACTCGGCCCCGGGGTTGCCGAGACCGACGACGAGCAGCTCCACCGGCTGCCCGGGCGACGTAGCGCGACGCGAGCGGCCGGCCGTGAGCGCCTACTCCTCGGGCTCGGCCTCGCGCTCGCCCACGACCTCGGGCTCGGCCGGCGCCGCCGCCTCGCCCTCTTCGGCGGCCTCGACTTCGGCCACGCGCGGCGGCGAGCACGGAGCAGACGACCTCGTCGGGATCGTCGAGGATGGTGACGTTGTCGGAGCACCTGGAGGTCGGCGACGCGGAACACGTCGCCGACGTCGAGCGCCTCGACGTTGAGCGTGAGGTGCTCGGGGATGTCGGTCGGCAGGGCGCTCACGGTCGACCTCGCGGGTGACGACGTCGAGCAGGCCGCCGTTCAGGCTGACGCCGACCGGCGTGCCCTCGAGGGTCACGGTCACGTTCGACTCGATGAGCTCGGTGAGCTTGACTCTCCTGGAAGTCGACGTGAGTCACGACGTGCTTGACCTTGTCGAGCTCGTACTCCTTGACGATCGCCACGTGGGGCTGCTTGTGACCTTCGATCACGACGTCGAGCACGGCGTGCAGGCCGGCTCCGGTGCCCACCGCGTCGCGCAGGGCGTGCTCGTCGACGGCGATGCTCACCGCCGGCTTGCCCGAGCCGTACAGGACGGCCGGAATGAGACCGCGGCGGCGCAGGCGTCGGGCCTCGCGGCTGCCGGCGACGTCGCGGGTGTGTACGACGAGCTTGACTCGATCCATCGGTGTCGTCTCCTGCTAGAAAAGGGCGTTCTCGCCGGCGAACAGCTCACTGACCGATTCGCCTTCGAACACGCGCTTGATGGTGTCGGCGAGGATGCTCGCCACGGACAGGACCTTGATCTTGGTGTCGGTCACGTTCAGCACGACCGGCAGGGTGTCGGTGACCACGATCTCCTTGACCGGCGACGCCGCGATGCGCTCGCGCGCCGGGCCCGAGAAGATGCCGTGGGTCGCCGGTGACGTAGACCTCGCTGGCGCCGTGCTCGTACAGCGTGTCGATCGCGTTCAGGATGGACCCGGCGGTGTCGATGATGTCGTCGATCACGATCGCGATCTTGCCGTCGACGTCGCCGATGAAGTGCATGGTCTCGGCGACGTTGTGCGCCGGCCGCATCTTGGTGAGCACGGCGAGGTCGGCGTCGAGCCGGTTGGCGAAGCGCTTGGCGAGCTTGACGCCGCCCGCGTCGGCCGAGACCGCGACGAGCTCCGCGTCGCCCAGACCTCTGTACTTGAAGTAGTCGGCCAGAATGGGGACGGCCGTCATGTGGTCGACGGGGATCTCGAAGAAGCCCTGCACCTGACCTTGGTGGAGGTCCATCGACAGCACCCGGTCGGCGCCGGCGGCCTCGAGCAGCGTGGCCATGAGCCGGGCCGCGATGGGCTCGCGAGCGGCGCTCTTCTTGTCTTGCCGTGAGTAGGGGAAGTACGGCAGCACGGCCGTGACACGATGGGCCGAGGCCAGCTTGGCCGCCTGGATCATGATGAGCAGCTCCACGACGTGCTGGTTCAGCTTGCCGTGGGGCGACTGGACCAAAAAGACGTCGGCGTCGCGGATGCTCTCTTCGTAGCGGGCGTAGATCTCGCCGTTGGCGAACGTCTTGAGCAGGATCGGGCCGAGCGCGATGCCGAGGTGCTCGGCGATGGCGTCGCCGAGCTGCGGGTTGCTGCGCCCCGCGAACACCATGAGCCGGCGCTGCGTCGACCCCACGACATGGCAAACCTTGTCGGTCACCGTGATCCCTTTGCGACGATCGTCCTTGCGGCCCCCGATTGTACCAGAGGTCGCCGCATCATCCGCTCGCCGCACGCCATTCAGGCGCCGTCGTGGAGCCGGCCACGGTGCCTGTCGGCGTAGCCCTCGACATTCTGCTGACGGCTGCGGGCCACGCCGAGCGCGCCCTCGGGGACGTCTTTGGTGATGATGGAGCCGGCGCCGATGGTGGCGCCATCGCCCACGGACACCGGCGCCACGAACACCGTGTCGCTGCCCACCTTGACGTCGCTGCCGATGGTCGTCGGGTGCTTGCGCTCGCCGTCGTAGTTGGCGGTGATCGTACCGGCGCCGATGTTGGTGTTCTCGCCGATCGTCGTGTCGCCCACGTAGCTCAGGTGCGGCACCTTGCTGCCCTTGCCCACGCGACTGGCCTTGATCTCGACGAAGCTGCCGGCCTTGGCGCCCGCGGCGAGCTCGGTGCGCGCCCGCACGTGCGTGAAGGGACCGACCGTGCAGTCCGGCCCGACGTGGCAGCCGATCAGGTGCGACGAGACGATCGCGGCGCCGTCGTCGACGACGACGTCGGCCAGGTAGCAGCCCGGCCCCACCGTGCAGCCGGCGCCGACGGCGGTGGCCCCGGTCAGCATGGTCTGCGGCAGGATGACGGTGTCGCGGCCGACGGTGACGCCCCAGTCGACGTAGGTCGACGACGGGTCGGCGACCGTCACGCCGTCGAGCATGAGGCGCTCGAGCAGTCGCCGGCGCATGACGGCGTTGACCTGCGCGAGCTCCACGCGCGAGTTCACGCCGATCGTCGCCTCGAGATCGCCGGTCACGAAGGCGGCCACCCGGTCGCCGTCGGCGAGCAGGAGATGGACGAGGTCGGTGAGGTAGAGCTCGCCCTGGTCGTTGTCGGCGCGCAGGCGCGGCAACGCGGTCCGCAGGCGGTCGGCGGCAAAGACGTAGAAGCCGACGTTGAGCTCGCGCACCGCCGCCTCGGCGGGTGTGGCGTCGCGCATCTCGACGATGCGCGCGACGCCACCGTCGTCGTCGCGGATCACCCGCCCGAAGACGGGGTCGTCGCGCACGACCGTGGTGATGGTCGCCTGGGCGCTCTCGTCGCGATGCCGGGCCAGGAGCCCGGCCAGCACCTCGACGCTCATCAGCGGATGATCGCCGTTCAACACCAGCACGTCGCCGTCGAAGCCCTCGAGCACGGTCATGCCGGCCCGCACCGCGTCGCCGCTGCCGCGCCGCTCGTGCTGGACGGCGCGCTCGCAGCCGGCCGGCAGGGCCGCGGCGACCGGGTCGTCGTCGCCGGGGCCGGTGACCGCGACCAGACGCGCCGCGCCGAGGCCGCGGGCCGCATCGAGGACGTAGAGGAGCAACGGCCTGCCGCAGACGTCGTGCAGCACCTTCGGCAGGTCGGACTTCATGCGCGTGCCGAGGCCCGCCGCCATGACGATGACGGCCAGCGGGCGTTCAGCGCCACGATCTTCGGAGCTACGACCCAGGGACGACATAGGCATCTTTCGCTCGCGGACCGATGCTGGCTGGGGCGGGAGGATTCGAACCTCCGATCACGGGACCAAAACCCGTTGCCTTGCCACTTGGCCACGCCCCAGCGGCGCGGCGTCGAGAGGCGCCTGCCCCACCGGAGTCTATCACCTGGCCGGTCGCGGACCGGAGCGCCCGGAGCGGGAGCCGGTCGCCGGCGCGGCGCCGGGCTGGAGGTCGGTCACGTAGACCGCGGGCGTGGGGGCCAGTGCGGCGAGCGCGCGCTGCGCGCTCGCCGCACTGGCGAACAGCCCGAAGACGCTTGAGCCGCTGCCGCTCATGGCGGCCGCGAAGGCGCCGGCCTCGCGCAAGCGCCGGCGGAGCTCGCCGACCACCGGGTGGCGCGCCACGACGGGTCCTTCGAGGTCGTTCTCGACCACGGCTGCCAGGTCGCGCGGGCGCCGCGCCGCGGCCAGGCGGGCGACGAGGGTCTGCGTCCGTTCGACGAAGGCCTTGCGCTCGGCCAGACGCGTGCGCTTGGCCCCCGGTCGCGCCTCGAACCAGCGGTAGACGTCGGCGGTCGCCAGAGCCAGACCGGGCACGGCGATGATCACGTGCAGGGGCTCGGGCAGCTCGATCTCCTTGAGGACGGTGCCGCGCCCCATGGAAAGCTGCGGGCCGGGCCACAGGAAGAAGGGCACGTCGGAGCCCACCGCGCCGGCGACCTCGTAGAGCAGCCGCGCCGGCAGGTCGAGCGCGAAGAGTCTGTCGAGGGCGGACAGGGCGGCGGCGGCGTCGGAGCTGCCGCCGCCCAGACCCGCCGCCGCCGGCACGCGCTTGACGATGCTCAGGCTCACGTCGAAGGTGCGCTCGAGCCGCCGCTCGAGCTCACGCACGGCCCTGGCGGCGAGGTTGTCCTCCCCGGGGGCCACGGCGCACTCGACGGCGAGGCCGGCGCCGTCCGGCGCCGGCCTCGCCGTCACGAGGTCTGCCAGCGTCACCGGCAGCATCGGCGAGAAGATCTCGTGGAACCCGTCCGAACGCAGCGGACCGACCAGCAGGCCGAGGTTGATCTTGGCCGGGGCGGCCACCTCGACGACGGCCCCGACGCCGGGCTCCCGACCGATCCGCGCGTCGTCGCTCACGTCGCCGGCAGCCACGCGAGCTCCCTTGCCAGGGCCACGAAGACCGGCGGGGCGAGCTCCTCGGGCCGGGTCGTGTCGGGCAGGCCCAGCGCCTCGAGGGCGCCGAGCACGTCCGCTCGCGTGAGCGCCGCCGTGCGCGGCGCGCCGGAGCTCGGCGCCGACGCCCCCGAGAGCGAGTTCACGATCTGCTTGCGCCGCTGGGCGAACGACGTGCGCACCAGCATCTCGAGCACAGCGGCTTCCCCTGCCGGCAGGAGGCGGCTGCGCGTGAAGGTGACGAAGGCCGAATCGACCCGCGGAGGCGGCGCGAAGACCGTGCGCGGCACCGGCCGCTGCGCCTCGAGCTCGCAGGAGAGCTGCACCAGCACCGACACGGCCGAGTAGGCCTTGGTACGCGGCTTCGCGAAGAGCCGCTCGGCGAGCTCGCGCTGGAGCATCACGGCCCAGCGCCGCACGCTCGGCACGGCGGAGATGGTGCGCATCAGCAGGGGCACGGCGATGTTGTAGGCGAGGTTGGCCACCACGGCCGTCGGCGGCGGGTCGAGGTCGGCGAGGCGGTAGCGCAAGCCGTCGACCATGTAGAGGCGCAGGTCGTCGCGACCGGCCGCCAGACGATCGAGACCGGCGGCGAAACGTGTGTCGATCTCGAAGGCGTGCACGAAGCGCGCCTGCTCGACGAGGCGCTCCGTCAGCAGACCATCCGCCGCGCCGACCTCGAGCACGACGTCGTCGGGGCGTACCCCGGCCATGGCGAGGATGGCCCCGAGGGTGCCCTGGTCGACCAGGTGATGCTGGCCGTAGCGCCGCCTGGCGGCGGGACGTGCGTGGCCCGCGCTCAAGAAGGTCGGGCGGCGGGCGGATCGTCGATGCCGAACGCCCGCCGCGCGTTGGCGCTCGTGACGGCGGCCACCTGGTCGTCGCTCCAGCCGCGCAGCCGGGCCAGGAACTGGGCCGTCAAGGCGACGTAGGCCGGCCGGTTGCCATGCCCACGATAGGGCATCGGCGTCAGAAACGGCGCGTCGGTCTCGACCAGCAGCAGGTCGTCGCGCACCGCCACAGCCGACTTGCGCAGGTCGGCCGAGCTCTTATAGGTCAGGTTGCCGGCGAACGACACGAAGTAGCCGCGCTCGTTGCAGAGCTCGACGTACTCGGGCGTCGAGAAGCAGTGCAGGATGACCCGCAGACCGTCGCCGTGCTCGGTGAGCAGGGCGAACGTCTCGCCGCCGGCCTCGCGGCTGTGCACGCAGACGGGCTTGCCCGAGGCGCGCGCGAGGTCGAGCTGGTCGATGAACACCGCCCGCTGGACGTCGCGGGGGGCGAGGTCGCGGTAGAAGTCGAGGCCGCACTCGCCGACGGCCACGACCCGCGGCTCTCCGAGCAGCCGTTCGAGGCCGGTGCGCGCGACCTTGCCGAAGGTCACGGCATCGTGGGGATGCACCCCGGCCGTCGCATAGACGTTGTCGAAACGGGCCGCGAAACCGGCGGCGAGGCGCGAGGAGCGCAGGTCGATGCCGATCGTCACGACCGCGTCGACCCCCGCCGCGCCGGCCTCGGCAAGGGCCTCTTCGGGCGTGCCCTTGAGCATGTCGAGGTGGCAGTGAGTGTCGATCAGCCCCATGCGGGCCCTTTCGTCACGTCCGCGGCGCCCGGCTCGCGCGGGCGACCCTATTTCCCGGCCTCGATGCGTGGGAACAGCGGCGGCGCCGGCACGACGTCGGCCGCCGTAAGACCGTCCCAGCGCGCCCGTTCGAGCAGCAGGTCGGCCGGCTCGCGCGACTGGCCGAGGCGGCGCAGGATCTCGACCGCCGTCCCGGGGATGACGGGGTAGAGCGTTAAGGCCACGAGGCGCAGGCCGGCCGCGAGGCCGTTCAGGACGGCGTCGAGGCGCTCGGCCTGGGAGTCGTCTCTTGCGAGCTTCCAGGGCGCCTGCTCCTCGACGTAGCGGTTCAGCCGGCGCACGTACTCCCACACCGTCTCGAGCGCGGCCGTGATCTCGACGGCGCTGAGCCGCTCGCTCGCGGCGACGACCATGGTCTCGCCTTCGCGGGCGAGACTCGCAGCGCCGCCCCCGGTGCCGTCCTGGGGCGAGCCACCGGGCGCGCCGGTCGGCGACAGGCGGCCGGCGCGGTATTTGCCGACCATCGAGACGACCCGGCTCACGAGGTTGCCGAGCTCGTTGGCGAGCTCGTTGTTGTAGCGCTGCTCGAAGCCCTCGAGCGAGATCACGCCGTCCTGGCCGAGGGCGACCTCGCGAAACAGATAGAAGCGCAGCGCGTCGACGCCGTGCTCGTCGATCACCGCGAACGGGTCGAGGACGTTGCCGCGCGTCTTGGACATCTTCTCGCCGCCCATCAGCAGGTAGCCGTGGATGAACTCGGCGCGCGGCGCCTCGTAACCGGCGCTCCACAGCAGGGCCGGCCAGATCACGGCGTGGAACTTGAGGATGTCCTTGGCCAGCAGGTGGATGTCGGCCGGCCAGTACCGGCTCTCCAGATCGGCGTCCGGCCGGGCGTAGGTCAGGGCGGAGATGTAGTTGATCAGCGCGTCGACCCAGACGTAGATCACCTGTTCGGGGTCCCAGGGCACGGGGATGCCCCAGGTGATCGACCGGCGGCTGATGGAGATGTCGTCGAGACCGCCCTCGATGAACGACAGGGCCTCGTTGTAGCGCGACCTGGGCCGCACCCAGTCGGGATTTGCGAGGTAGAAGTCGCGCAGCCGGTCCTGGTAGCGCGAGAGCAGGAAGTAGTAGTTCTCTTCTTCGAGCCAGACCGGCCTGGTGCCGTGCACGGGACAGTTGCCATCGACGAGGTCGCGCTCGTAGTAGAAACCCTCGCAGGCGGTGCAGTACAGGCCGCCGTAGGTGCGCTTCTCGATGTCGCCGGCGGTCCGCAGCCTCTCGACGAAGCCCTGTACGAAGGCCTCGTGCTGGGGGTCGGTCGTGCGGATGAAGAAGTCGTTGCTGGCGTTCACCCGCAGGGTCATCTCGCGGAACCTCGGGGCGAGGGCGTCGACGTGCTCGCGCGGCGTGAGCCCGCGGGCCTCGGCCGCCTGGGCGACCTTGTTGCCGTGCTCGTCGGTACCTGTCAGGAAGAAGACGTCGTCGCCGAGCTGACGGTGGTGGCGGGCCAGGATGTCGGCGGCGATGGTCGTGTAGGCGTGCCCCAGGTGCGGGTCGCCGTTAACGTAGTAGATCGGCGTGGTGATGGAGTAGCGGCTCACCCCTTGGTCTCTCCCTGTGGCTCCTTGCGCGTGAACCCGTAGGTGCCCACCCTCTCGCCCAGCGACCAGAAGTCGCCGTGAACGTAGGCGAGGGCATCGATCTTGGCGGGCTGCAGCCGGCCGCGCGAGTCGAGGACGTCCTCGTCGAAGTGGACGGCGAGGATCTCGCCGACGAACAGGTCGTGGGCGCCCAGGCTGAGGCGATGGCGGGTGACGCATTCGATGTTGATGGGGCACTCCTCGATCAGCGGCGCCGCCACGCGCGCTGCCGGCACGGCGTGAAAGCCGCAGGCCGCGAACTTGTCGGCGTCACGCCCCGAGACGTTCCCGCAATAGTCGACCTCGCGCACCTGCGTGACGCGCGGCACGTTGACGACGAACTCGTGGCTGCGCTGCAGAAGATCGTAGGAGTGGCGCGACGGTCGCACCGAGATGCTCAGCATGGGCGGCGCCGAGCACACCGTTCCGACCCAGGCGAGGGTCACGATATTGGGGGCGCCGCCGTCGGCGCCGGCGACGCTGACCATGACCAAAGGCACGGGCAGAAGCACGTTCGTGGGCCTCCGCTGGATCTTCATCGCTCTCCTTGTCGCGCAGCTTGCGGGCGCTATCCTACATCACGCTAAGGCGACGCCCGGCGGCAGGCGCGGGCGAGCCCTACCCAACCGTTGCCGACGACCGTTGCCGCCACGGTATGATTCCCCTCATGGGAGAATCTCCGCCCTTCGCCGGCATCGCGAGCTTCTTCAAGGCGCCCTACCTGGCCGACCCCAAGAGCGCCGACGCCGACGTGGCCATCCTCGGTATTCCCTACGACGAGGCGACCACGGCCCGCCCAGGGGCGCGGTACGGACCGCGCGCCATGCGCGACGCCTCGACCAACTGGGCCTATCGCGAGGGCGTCACGCCGTTCTACGACGGCGAGACCGGGGCGCAGCTTCTCGACGGCGTGCGCTTCGTCGACTCCGGCGACGTCGACCTGCCGCCCACGGCGCAGCCCGAGCGCAGCCACCCGCTGATCGGGGCGCGCGTCGGCCGCCTGCTCGAACACGAGCTCTTTCCGATCGTGCTCGGCGGCGACCACTCGATCACCTACCCGGTCCTCAAGGCCTTCGGGGGGCGACGGCTGCACCTCGTGCAGTTCGACACCCACATGGACTACTGGAACGACGAGGGCGGCATGCTCTACACGCACGCCAGTCCCATCGTCCGCTCCCACGAAAGCGGCCTGGCGACGCGCGTCACCCAGTACGGTATCCGCGGGCTGCACACCGCGGCCGACCAGATCGAGCTCGCCGGCGAGCGCGGTGTGACCACGTTCTGGTGCGAGCAGGCCAAGCGCACGCCGGTCGACGAGCTCGTCGCCCACATCGTGCCGGGCGAAGACGTCTACATCACCTTCGACATCGACGCGCTCGACCCGAGCATCGCCCCGGGCACCGGCACGCCCGAGCCCGGCGGCTTCACCTACTACGAGGCCAAGGCGATCCTGCGGGCGGTCGCGCTCCGGGCGCACGTGATCGGCATGGACATCGTCGAGGTCAACCCGCTCTACGACCCCATGGAGATCACCGCGCTGCACGCCGTGCGCCTCATCTTCGATACCGTCGGCGCCGCTCTGCAGAAGTAAGCCGGCGCCCCGGCCGGCCCGGGCGCTGCCGGTCAGCCCCGGCGGCCCAGCGCCGTCACCAGCGCCACGACGTACTCCGGCGTCGTGCCGCAGCATCCTCCGACGATGTTCGCGCCCGCCGCCACGATCTCCGGCACGAACGAGGCGAAGCGCTCGGGCGTCTCGTCGTAGACGGTGTGCCCCGCCTCGAGTCGTGGCTGACCGGCGTTCGGCTGGAACACGAGCGGTGCGTCGGTCGCGGCGCGAAACTCCGCCACGAGAGCCGGCATCTGGTCGGCGGTGATCTCGCAGTTGGCGCCGACCACGTCGGCGCCGGCCTCGAGCAGCGCCTGGGCGGCCTGAGCGGGCGTGACTCCCATCATCGTGCGGTAGCCGCGCGGCGAGGGCTTGAACGCCATCGACGAGCACGGGCAGCGAACCGGCCATCGCGCGGGCACCGAGCACGGCGGCCCTCGCCTCGGCCAGGTCGAAGAAGGTCGTCATCGAGATCAGGTCGACGCCGCCGCTCACCAGCGCTTCGGCCTGCTCGGCAAAGACGTCGCGCAGCTCGCCGTCGGTGGCGTCGCCCATCGGCGGCAGCATGCGCCGGACGGTCCGATATCGCCGGCGACCAGCTTCCGGACGCGACCTCGTCACGCACCGCCGTCGCCAGGCGGGCGCCCGCCGCGTTGAACTCGGCGACGCGCTCTCCGGCGTGGTAGGCGGCCAGCTTGCTGCGCAGTGAGCCGCCGAACGTGTTGGTCTGCGATGATGTCGGCTCCCGCGCCTCGAGGTAGGCGCGGTGGATGCCGGCGACCGTGTCGGGATCGCTCAGGTTCCACGCCTCGGGCGCATCGACCGGACGGTAGCCAGCGGCGATCAGCTCGGTGCCCATGGCGCCGTCGAAGACGAGCGTGCGTGTGAAGCTCCGGTGAGCAGGTCCACCGCGCTCCTCCTTCGCGACGGCCGCTGGTAGGCGACCAGTCTATCGCAGCCGGGCCGGGCCGCGCGACCGCGGAGCCGTTCGCGGGTCAGTCGGCCGGCGTCGCCTTGTCGACCAGGCGCTTGGCCTCGTTGCGCCTGACACCCAGACAGACGGCGAGGGCCGCGGCGGCGTCGCGGCGCGTCAGGCCCGCTGCCGCAGAGGCGCCGCCGCCGCCCTCGCTCGCTCGCCGCCGCCTCGCCGGCGGCCGCCACGCCGGCGTCGATCACCAGCGTGATCTCGCCCTTCACGTCGCCGGAGAAGCGGGCCGAGAGCTCTGAGGCGTGCCGCGTGCTACCTCTTCGTGCAGCTTGGTGAGCTCGCGGCAGACTGCGACCGGAGCGTCGGCGCCAGAGCCGCGAGGCAGGCGAGACTGCGCGCCAGTCGGGCGCCGTCTCGAAAGCGACGACGACTCCGCCGCAGCGCCGCCAGCCCTCCACGGCGGAGCGCAGGTCGGTCGGTGCGTCGCGGCACGATAGCCGACGAAGCGAAAGCCCTGCGTCGGCGGCGAGGCCCGACGCGACCAGCGCCGTGACCGGCGCGGACGGACCAGCAGCACGGTCAGCGGCAGGCTCGCCGGCGGCCGCCACGCGACCAGGCGCAGGCCGGATCGGAGATGCCCGGCAGCCCGGCGTCGGTGACCAGGGCCACGTCGCGCCCCGCACCCAGCAGCTCGAGCACGTAGGCGGTCTTGGCCGCTTCGTTATGGGCGAAGAGGCTCGTCGTGGGCGTGTGGATGTCGTGGCGCGCAGAGCAGCTTGCGCGTGCGGCGGGTGTCTTCGGCGGCGATCAGCTCGACCGCGCCGCAGCGCCTCGAGCACGCGCGCGGTGACGTCGTCCAAGTTGCCGATGGGTGTGGCGCACACGTAGAGCACCGGGGCAATTCTCTCACGAAGCGGGACCCATGGCCGGCGACACGGTCTCGGGAGGGCGAATGCCGCTTGGCCGCGGTCGCCGCCCCTCTCGATGGTCGTCGGCGGTCGGTCCCGCCTGTAGTTGCAGATATCGGTCGCTGGGGCCGCCGGCTACACCTTTGTGTCCAGACGAGACGACGCTTGTCGCGGCTCGGCGAGGCGGCCCGACGCGCCGGGGGCGGGGTGTGCGCGACCGCGCACACCCCGCCCCCGGCGAACGCTCACGAGAACGGCGGCTCGGCCCGGGCGGGCGCCGCCGGCGACCGACGCTGCCTCGAGCAGGACGTCAGTCGGCTACGATGGCTTCGTTGGGGCACGAGTCGAACGCACGTGCCGCAGTCGGTGCAGAGCTCGGCGTCGATGACGTAGATGTCGTCGCCCTCGGAGATCGCGCCCTCAGGGCACTCAGTCCACGCACGCCGCGCAAGCGAGACATTCCTCAGTGATCCTATGCGCCATTGGCTTACGTTCACCTCCTGTCGGACGACGCCGGACCGGCGATCGCCACGATGGATCGTCTGTGCCAAGGATACCGGCACCCACGGCGCAAGGCAACGAGCCCGCCACGCTCGCGCGGCGCCCGTGGCGCTACGTCTACGGGCGGCCGCGATGGGCCGGGACCTCGTCGGGGAACAGCTCGATGATCGCGAGAGCCGCCGCCCCCAGCACGCCGGCGTCGACGCCGTGCTGGGCCGGCACTATGCGAACCTCGTCGCGCTGCGGGCGCAGAGCGCGCTCGGCCACCACGCGCCGCGCCGCCGCGAGCAGGATCTCGGCGGCCTGAGCCGCTCCACCGCCGACGACGACGAGCTCGGGGTTGAAGATGTTGACGAGGCTGACGATGCCGATGCCCAGCTTCTGACCGATGTCGGTGAGGGCGGCCACCGCCGCCGGGTCGCCCTCGAGCGCGAGGGCGCTGAGGAGCGGCCCGTCGATCTCCTCGCCGGCCGCGAGCGCCCTCCCGAGGGCCGACTCGGGCCGGGCGCGGGCGACCTCGCTCGCCGCCTGGCCCATGGCCTGGCCCGAGGCGTACACCTCGAGACAGCCACTGTTCGGGCAGGCTCCCTGGCAGCGCGGCCCGTCGTAGTCGATGAGCATGTGGCCGAGCTCGCCGGCGGCTCCGCTCGCGCCGCGATAGAGCCGTCCGTTAGTGACGATGCCGCCGCCGATCCCCGTACCCAGCGTCAGCATGATCATCTCGCTCGTGCCGATGCCGGCGCCGTAGCGGAACTCGGCAAGGCAGGCCACATTGGCGTCGTTGTCGATGGCCACCGGCACGCCGTAGCGCTCGCGGAGCAGATCGCGAAGAGGCACGTCGCGCAGCGGCAGATTAGTCGACAGCACCACGCGGCCGGCGCGAAAGTCGACCATCGACGCGGTGCCGATCCCCAGGGCGTCGACCGGTCCGTACTCGGCCATGGCCTCGTCGAGGCGCCGGTAGAGGTTGTCGAGGCAGGCCTCGGGCGAGCTGGTGGCGGCCGGACCGCTCGTGCGCGAAAGAATGCCGAGCGTGTCGTCGACCAGGCCGACGGCGAGCTTGGTACCGCCGAGATCGACACCCACGATGGAACGCGCCGGACTCAAGGCTGACCACCACCTCCCTGCGCCGAGACCCCCCACGGCAGGGTCGCGTCGCACACGATACCACGGTGTACACTGGCCAATAGAAGGAAACTCCTCGTGGCGAGGCGTACTTACCCTCACCGGGCGCCTCGCAAGCGGCCATCCCGATCACCTCGATGCGAACCTGTGCGCCGGGCACGCCGCCGCCCGACACATCGCCTTCGCGGCGGCCGCTGTTGCGGCCGCCGCCGACGACAAGACATGAGCCAGGCAGACGACAAGCCATACACCAGGTACCGCGCCGGACGCGTGCGTCGCCCGCGGACCGACGCGCCGGTCGAACCGTCGGCGAGCTCGCCGCCAAGGCGTTCGCGCGGCGGCGGCGACGATTCCGCGCGCAGGGTGAACGTCGCGGAGGCGGGCGGCGCCGGCGCCGCCCGCCTCCGCGACGAGCCGGTCGGCATCTACCGCGCCGACCGCCGCGCGGAGAGCCGACCCGGAGGCCCGGACCTCGCGCTCGTGCCGCAGACCGAACGCAAACGGCGGCTGTTTCACTGGTGGTATCTGCTGGCGATCCCGCTCGCTCTGGCGATCTTCTTCGGCGTCTGGGGCTTCCGGGGCTACACGGTCTTCAACAAGGCCGTCATCAAGAGCAACCATCGCATCACCAAGGCGACCCGCGCCGCCCTCGTCGACCCGCAAGGCGGCGTGCTGAGCGTCCCGACCACGCTGCTCGTGCTCGGCTCCGACCAGCGCGGACGTGGTCCGGCCCGCTCCGACAGCATCCTGCTCATGCGGTTCGATCCCAAGAGTCACACCGTGAGCCAGCTCTCCATTCCGCGCGACACGCTCGTGAGCGTGCCCGGCCACGGACAGACCAAGATCAACGAGGCCTACTTCTGGGGCGGCGCGCCGCTTGCCATCAAGGTCGTGAGCAGTTTCACGGGCGTGCCCATCAACCACATCGTCCTGGTCAGATTCGACGGCTTCTCCGACGTCATCGACAGCGTCGGCGGCATCGTCGTCGACGTGCCCCACGACCTCACTTCGTGGTACACGGGCAACACGACCGTGCACTTCAAGAAGGGCCCGCAGCTCATGAACGGCAAGCAGGCGCTGATCTACTCCCGGGTACGGCACTCGGACAACGATTTCATGCGTATGGGCCGTCAGCAACAGGTCGTGCAGGCCCTCGAGAAGAAGATCAGCCAGCCTCGCAACATCTTCCGGCTGCCGTCGATCGGCGCGCGCATGATGAAGGGCGTCGGCACCGACCTCTCGACCCGGCAGATCATCGAGCTCGCCTATCTGGACTGGCGCGCCAAGGGCGCAAAGCAGCACAAGACCGTGCTCCTGGGCACCCCCGAGATGATCGGCGGCGGCAGCTACGTGGTGGTCGACCCGGCGGTCCTGGCCCGGACCGTGCGCCAGTTCCTGGACGAGTAGCCGTCCGCCCACCGCGTTCTCAGCCGCGCGCCCGTCGTCAGTCGCGGCGGCCCACCGACCCACCGCCCACTCGCTCGTACCCAGGCAGAAGCAAGCGAAGCCCCATCCCCGGCCAAAGTGAGCCCGGGCAGGGGAGCGTCGGCACGGGCACCTTTGAGCGCTGGCTCGATCCGCCCGACGCGGACGCCCCGCCGGCGCCGGCGGAGGCGGGGCCGGGGGTGAGGGCGAACTCTGAGCGTGAGTGCTACCCGCGGCGCCAGCCGCGGGTGCCGTACTCTGATTCGCGAAGCGCGAGCCCGACCCCCGGCCCCGCCGCAGCCGGCGCCGCCACGCCCCGCCCACGCGACCTCGCCGTCGTCGCGCAAGACCCGCGCCGGTTTCAGTGCTCCACACCCCCGCGCGAGCGGATCTCGCGCCAGCGTTGGCGGTTGCTCATGGTGACCACCACGATCAGGGTCGCGACCGCCGGCAGGTAGAGGTAGTTGTCGATGCCGATCGGGGCGAAGGCGACGTAGAAGGCGACGAGCAGGGCGGCGATCACCCGCGCGGAATGCAGCCTGCCGGGCGCGACGACGCGCGCCGCGAGCGGCAGAGCCGCTTCGAGAGTCGGTGCGATCAGGACCAGCGCCAGTCGCAACGTCATCTGCCCGGTCGTGACGATGCTGTATAGGCCGGCGAGGGCGGCGAACACCACGGCCGCGATCTCGAGCCCGCCGATGGTGGGTCGCGGGAGCGCTCGACGAGTCACGTCAGTAGTCTACCCTGACCAGGGCGAGGCCACGGGCGGGAGCCGTGCGGCCGAGATCGCGCCGGCGACCGCCGGCGAGGCCGGCGGAGAGTGCCGCGAGGCTCATGCGCCCCTGGGCGACATCGACCATCGAGCCGACGGCCACCCGCACCATGTTGTGCAGGAAGCTGCCGGCGGTGATCTCGAAGCGCGCCTCGCGGCCGTCGGCCGCCGGGCACCACCGGGCACCGGCGACCTCGCGCTCGCAGGTGCGGTAGAAGCGCGCCGACGGCGTGAGAGCAGCAAAGTCGCGGCGGCCGACGAGCAGCGCCGCGGCCGCGTCGAGCAGGGCCGGATCGACGCCGCCGCGCACTTCCCAGACGTACAGACGCTCGAACACGGGGCGCGCGTCCGCCAGCCACAACCGGTAGCGGTAGGTACGGGCGGCGGCGGCCCGGGCGTCGAAGCCCGCCGCCGCCGGCGCCACGCTTGTGATCGAGATCTCGGGGGGCAGCAGGGCGTTCAGCGACTGGCGCAGGCGGCTCACGTCGAGCTCGCCGGCGACCGTGGAAAACGACGCCACCTGGGCGAGCGCGTGCACCCCGGCGTCGGTGCGGCCGGCGACGTGCAGCCGCACGCTCTCGCGCAGCACGGTCGCCAGCGCGACCTCGAGCTCGCCCTCGACGGTGCGCCGGCCGGGCTGCCGGGCCCAGCCGTCGAACGGCGTGCCGTCGTAGGCGAGCTCGAGCCGCCACCAGGCCCGGGCGGCCACCTTAGACCAGCTCCGCGAGGACGACGAGCGCCGCCACCAGCACGAGCATGACGGCGTCGCGCCGGTGCGCGCGCAGCGGGTGGAGACGAGTGCGCGGGGCCCCGGGCAGGTAGCAGCGGGCCTCCATCGCCAGGGCGAGCTCGTCGGCCCGGCGGAAGCTCAGGATGAACAGCGGCACGAGCACGGGCACGAGCGCCCGCGCCCGGCGCAGCGGTCCGCCGCGCGTGAAGTTCGCCCCGCGAGCCCGCTGGGCCTTCATGATCGTGTCGATCTCCTGCATGAGCGTGGGAATGAAGCGCAGGGCGATGGTCACCATCAGCGCGAGCTCCTCGGTGGGCACGCGCAGACGGCGCAGCGGCCGGGACAGCCAGGCGAGGGCGTCGGTCAGCGCGATCGGGGGCGTCGTGAGCGTGAGCAGCAGGCTGGCGACGACCAGGACGACGAGGCGCAGGCTGAGGTAGCCGGCGACGGCCAGGCCGCGCATCGACAGGTGCAGCGGTCCGAGCGAGTAGAAGGCGGCACCGGGCGCGAACAGAAGCTGCACGACGAAGGTCAGGACGAGCAGCCAGGCCACCGGACGCAGCCCGCGGGCGATCCAGCCCAGCGGTACGCCGCTCAGCAGCAGACCCGCGGCGGCGGCCAGTCCGTACACCGCGAGGGCCGCAAACGACGAGCGCAGGAACAAGCCCACGACGAGCGCCGTCACCGCGACCACCTTGCAGCGCGGATCGAGCCGGTGGATCGGCGACGGCCGCGGGTAGTACTGGGCGATCGCCATTCTCATTTCGGCGCCTCGCTCCACGCGGGAGTCGGCCGGACGGCGCCCGCCCACCGGACGGCGATGTCCGGCGCTGCCGCGCCGCGGCACACGCTCACGCGAGCGCCTCGGCGGCGGCGGCGAGCTGTGGCGGCGCCTCGGCCGCGTGGCGGCCGAGGCGCCGCCACAGCTCGACCACGAACGGCGGCTTGAGCCGGTGCGAGAGGAGCACGTCCTCGCCGCCGGCGCCGAACCGCCAGGGGCCGGCGTCGACCACGACGCCCTCGTCGAGCACCACGCGGGAGTCACACAGGGCGTAGGCGCGATCGACGTCGTGGGTGGCGAGCACGAGACCCATGCCCGCCGTCCGCAGGCCGCTGAGGATCGCCTCGAGATCGCGGCGCGAGGCCGGATCGAGGCTCACGAACGGCTCGTCGAGCAGCAGCAGGCCGGGCCGCATGGCGAGCACCCCGGCCAGCGCCAGGCGCCGCTGCTCGCCTCCCGAGAGCGAGTACGGGTGGCGCGCCCCGAAGCGGTCGGCCGGCAGGCCGACCGCCGCGAGCGCGTCCGTCGCCGCCTCGTCCACCGCGTCGACCGGCCAGCCGAGCTGTCTCGGTCCAAAAGCCACGTCGTCGCGGCAGGTCGCCGCGAAGAGCTGCATCTCGGGCATCTGGAACACGAGCCCCATACGCCGCTCGCGCTCCTCGTAGCCGGCCTCGCCGGTCGTGAGTCCGTCCAGCAGCACGCGGCCCTCGTCGGGCGCGAGCAGGCCGCGCACAAGCTGCAGGAGGGTCGACTTGCCCGAGCCGGTCGGGCCGAGCAGGGCCACACTCGCGCCGGAGGCGAACGT
Organism: uncultured Actinomycetes bacterium; assembly: GCA_963799395.1. Classification (GTDB taxonomy): domain Bacteria; phylum Actinomycetota; class Thermoleophilia; order UBA2241; family UBA2241; genus Bog-752. Next base: position 40,520 of record CAWCWZ010000039.1, on the reverse strand, counting down.
CAGATCGACGCGGCGCAGCGCCTCGATCGTGGCCGCTCCCTCGTCGTAGGCAAACGACACGCCTTCGCAACGTACATCCGGGGGACGGACGTCCCTCGGTGTGGTGTCGACGGCGGCGCGGCGACTCACGACGTGCCTGCCCGGAGCGCCGCCACGAGCTCGTCGAGTGTGAACGTGAGCTTCGCCAGGGCGCCGCGCTCCACGAGTGCGAGGCCCACCTCGGCGGCGGGCGGCAGTCCCAGCGAAAGCTCGCGCAGGAGATCGTGCTCTGCGAAGAGGTCGGCGGGTCGTCCCGCGAAGACCGCCCGGCCGGCGGCCAGCGCCACGACCCTGTCGGCCAGCAGGACCTCGTCCATCTCCTGGGTGACGAGCACGACCGTCAGGCCGCGCTCGGCTTCGCGGCGAACGGCGGCCAGCACCTCGTCGCGGCCGGCCGGGTCGAGCATCGCGGTCGGCTCGTCGAGCACGAGCACGCGGCGCGGGATCGCGAGCACACCGGCGAGCGCCGTACGCTGCCGCTGGCCGCCCGACAACAGGTGGGGCTCGCGGCTGCGCAGTCCCTCGAGGTCGAACTGCTCGAGCACCTCGTCGACGCGCCGGGCGATCTCGGCCGACGGCAGCGCGACGTTCTCGAGACCGAACGCCAGATCCTCTTCGACGGTGGCCCCGACGAGCTGGTTGTCGGGGTTCTGGAACAGCACCCCGACGTCGCGCCGCACGGCAAAGTGTCCGTCGTCGCTACACAGGTCGTGACCGCACACGTCGGCGCGCGCGGCCCCCGCCGGGCGGGCGAGCCCGCCCAGCAGGCGGGCGAGCGTCGACTTGCCGGAGCCGTTGGCGCCGACCACGGCCACGAACTCGCCCTCGTTCACGGCAAGGTCGACGGCGCTCAGGGCGTCGGCGTCGGCGCCCGCGTACCGGTAACGCAGCCCGCGAATGTCGATCAGCGGCACGCCGGCACCCCCTCCGCCCGTAGGCGGACCGGCGGCCGGGCGGCCCCGGTAACGGCGAAGGGGCGGGGGCGCCTGCGGCGCCCCCGCCCCCATACCAGCGTCGGTGGCAGCGCCCGACGGGCTAGACCAGCTCGAGGTACGCCATCTCGCATGCGTCGCCCGGGCGCGGCCCCAGCTTGACGATGCGGGTGTAGCCGCCGCTGCGGTCGGCGTAGCGCGGCGCGACATCGTTGAAGAGCTTGTAGACGATCTCTTTGTTGCGCAGCTTGGCGATCGCCTGGCGGCGGGCGGCGAGGTCGCCGCGCTTGCCCAGCGTGATCGCCTGCTCGACCAGCGACTGGGCCTCTTTGGCGCGCGCCTGGCTGCACTTGATCTTCTCGTGCGTGAGCAGGGCGACGGCGAGGCCGCTGAGGAGCGCCTTGCGCTGGCTCGGCGGCATGTTGAACTTGCGGCCCTGATTCTGGTGACGCATCAGTCCTCACCCCGCAGCGACAGGCCACGCTCGGCGAGCTTGTCGTTGACCTCGTCGATGCTCTTCTTGCCGAAGTTGGGGATGTTCAGAAGCTCGGCTTCGGTCTTGGTGACGAGGTCGCCGACCGTCTGGATGCCCTCGCGCTTGAGACAGTTGTACGAACGCACGCCGAGCTCGAGCTCTTCGATCAGCACGTCGTCCATGCCGCCGCCGGCGGTCTCCGCCGACGCCTTCGATGGGAAACTCGTCGAGCGCATGCTGGCGGTCGGGGTCGGTGAAGATCTGCAGCCGGTCGACGAGGATCTCGGCGGCCTGGCGCAGCGCCTCTTCGGGCGTGATCGCGCCGTTGGTGACGACGTCGACGATGAGCTTGTCGTAGTCGGTGCGCTGCCCCACGCGGGCGCTCTCGACGATGTAGGAGACGCGCTTGATGGGGCTGAAGATGGAGTCGATCGGCATGACGCCGATGACCGTTTCGGGGCCCTTGTTGCCGTCGGCCGACACGTAGCCGGTGCCGCGCCTGATGGTGAGGGTCATCTCGATCGCGCCGCTACCCGAGAGCGAGGCGATGTAGTGATCGGGGTTCAGGATCTCGAGCTCGGCCGGTACGTCGATGTCGGCGGCGACGACCTTGCCCGGCTTGTCTTTGACCAGCCTGACCTGGACCTCGTCGGGCTCGCCGTGCAGACGGCAGATGATGCCCTTGAGGTTGAGGATGACGTCGGTGACGTCCTCTTTTAAGCCCGGCAGGGTCGAGAACTCGTGCGAGACCCCTTCGATCTTGACCGAGCTCACGGCCGCCCCTTCGAGCGACGACAGGAGGACGCGCCGCAGCGCGTTGCCGAAGGTGTGCCCAAAACCCCGATCGAGCGGCTCTACCTCGAAACGCGTGCGGTTGTTCGCCACCTGCTCACGAGTGATGTTGGGCATCTGGAAGGTAAGCAACTGACCTCCTGTTGATGTTCTCTTGTCGGCGTCTTGAAGCCGGGAGAGCTGGATCTACTACTTCGAGTACAGCTCGACGATGAGCTGCTCCTGCACCGGCGCGGAGATCTCGCCACGCTCGGGGTACCGCAGGACCTTGCCCGTCAGGTTGTCGTGGTCGGCCTCGAGCCAGGGCGCCACCGACGCGGTGAGGTCGGTCGCCGCCCGGATGGTCTCGGTGGCCTTGCTCGAGGCCTTGACCGAGATGATGTCGTTGGGCCGCACCTGGTACGACGGGATGTCGACCTTCTTGCCGTTCACGCGGAAGTGGGCGTGGCGGACGAGCTGCCGCGCCTGACGGCGCGAGGCGCCGAAGCCCAGGCGGTAGACCACGTTGTCGAGGCGGATCTCGAGCAGCCGCAGGAGGTTCTCGCCGGTGATGCCCTGCTGGCCGCTCGCCACCACGTAGTAGTGGTGGAACTGCTTTTCGAGCACCTGGTAGAAGCGCCGCGCCTTCTGCTTTTCGCGCAGCTGCAGCAGATACTCGGACTGCTTGATGCGCCCGCGGCCGTGCTCGCCCGGCGGGTACGCGCGTCGCTCGACCGCACATTTGTCGGTGAAGCAGCGCTCACCCTTGAGAAGGAGCTTCATGCCCTCTCGGCGGCACTGCTTGCACTGGGGTGAAAGATCTCTCGCCACGACGACTACCTCGCTAGACCCGGCGCCGCTTGCGCGGGCGGCAGCCGTTGTGCGGTATGGGCGTCACGTCTTTGACGCCGAGGATCTCGAGACCCGCGGCCTGGAGCGAACGGATGGCGGTCTCGCGTCCGGAGCCCGGACCGCGCACGAAGACCTCGACCTTCTGGAGCCCGTGCTCCATGCCCTTGCGGGCGGCCGACTCGGCGGTGACCTGCGCCGCGAACGGAGTGCTCTTGCGCGAACCCTTGAAGCCGACCGCGCCGGCGCTCTCCCAGGCGATGACGTTGCCCTCTTTGTCGGTGAGCGTCACCAGGGTGTTGTTGAACGAGGTCTTGATGTGCGCCTGGCCGATGGCGATGTTCTTGCGAACCTTGCGCCGCTGGCGTCCTTTGGCTCTCTGCGGTCTTGCCACTTTTGTCTTCGACCTCCGGGTCGTCTGATCGACTTGGCGACTACTTCTTGCTGCGCCGCGCGCCCACGGTCTTCTTGGGACCCTTGCGGGTGCGCGCGTTGGTCTTGGTGCGCTGACCGTTCACCGGCATGCCGCGCCGATGGCGGATGCCGCGGTAGCAGCCGATGTCCATGAGCCGCTTGATGTTCTGCGAGCGCTCGCGGCGCAGGTCGCCTTCGACGGTGACCGAACCGTCGATCGCCTCGCGCAGGCGCACGACTTCTTCTTCGGTGAGATCGCGGACCTTGGTGTCGGGGTTGATGGCGAGCTTGGTGAGGATGGACTTCGAGGTGGACCGGCCCACGCCGTAGATGTAGGTGAGACCGATCTCGACCCGCTTCTGCGGCGGGATGTTGACGCCCGCGATACGTGCCATTCCGCTACCCCTGCCTCTGCCGATGGCGCGGGTTGCTGCAGATCACCTGGACGACGCCGTGGCGCCGGATGACCTTGCACTTCTCGCAGATCGGCTTGACTGACGCTCTGACCTTCATGTCTTCCTCACTTGAACGCAGCAGAGGCCCCCGAGCCGGCGGGCATGCCTGCCTCGATCACCGGTTCGAGTGCCTACTTGAACCTGTAGGTGATTCTTCCGCGCTTGAGGTCGTATGGCGAAAGTTCGACCTTGACGCGATCGCCGGGGAGGATGCGGATGTAGTTCATCCGCATCTTCCCCGAGATGTGGGCGAGCACTTCGTGCTTATTGTCGAGGAGGACCCTGAACATCGTGTTCGGCAGGGCCTCTACTACCTCGCCCTCGATCTCGATCGCTTCTTCTTTGTTTGCCATACTCCCCGTCGTTCGCAAACGCGGCCGCTCATGATACCACAGCGGTTTTGTCGAGTCGAGGCTGCCGGCGGCGCCCCGTCAGGCGGTCACCGCCCGGCCGGCGCCGCCCATCACCTCGCTCGTTCTTCTGGTGAGCACCCGTGGCCCTGAGGCCGTCAGGGCCACGGTGTGTTCGAAGTGCGCCGACAGAGAGCCGTCGGAGCTGAAGATGCTCCACCGGTCGGAGCCGACGTAGACCTCGTGGTCGCCCGCGTTGACCATGGGTTCGATCGCGAAGACCATGCCCTCGTCGAGTCGGGGACCCTTGTCGGCCGGCCCGTAGTTGGGGATCTGCGGCTCCTCGTGCATCTCGCGGCCGACCCCGTGGCCGACGAGCGAGCGCACCACGCTGAAGCCGGCCGCTTCGACGACCTCCTGCACCGCGTGCGACACGTCGCCGAGCCTGCCGCCGACCCGGCAGGCGCGGATGCCCGCCTCGAGCGAGCGCCTGGTCACGTCGAGCAGGCGCAGGGCGTCGGCGTTGACCGTGCCGATCGGCACGGTCAACGCCGAGTCGGCCACGTAGCCGTCGAACGTGACACCCACGTCGAGTGAGAGGATGTCGCCGTCGGCGACGACGTAGGAGCCCGGGATGCCGTGCACGACCATGTCGTTGGGCGACGCGCAGATCGAGCCGGGAAAGCCGCGATAGCCGAGGAAGGTCGGCGTGCCGCCGCGGCCGCGGATGAACTCCTCGGCCATGCCGTCGAGCTCGAGCGTCTTGACGCCGGGGGCGACCGCGGCGGCCAGCATGTCGAGGCAGTCGGCGAGGATCGTGCCCGCCGCGGCGATGCGGCGGACCTCAGCCTCTGACTTGCGGACGATCACGCCTGCCGGACGCCGCTGAGCAGCGTCTCGACGTCGGCGAAGACCTGGTCGGGAGTGCGTCCCCCGCCGTGGACCGTCGAGAGGATGCCCTTGGCGCGGTAGTACTCGACCAGCGGCTCGGTCTGCCGGCGGTAGACCGCGAGACGGTTGCGGACGGTGGCCTCGTTGTCGTCGTCGCGCTGGAAGAGATCGCCGCCGCAGACGTCGCACACGTCCTCGACCCGCGGCGGGTCGAAGACCACGTTGTAGCCGCGGCCGCAAGTCCGGCAGGCGCGACGCCCGGCGAGCCGCTGCACGAGCTCTTCTTCGGGAACGTCGACGAGCAGCACGAGCCGCAGCGCCCGCCCGGCGCCGGCGAGCATGTCGTCGAGAGCGGCGGCTTGTTCGAGCGTCCGGGGAAAACCGTCGAGCATGAACCCAGCCGTCGTGTCGCCTTGAGCCAGGCGCTCGCGGATGATGCCGATCACGACCTCGTCGGGCACGAGGTCGCCCGCGTCCATATAGCGCTTCGCGGCGACGCCGAGCTCGGTGCCGCCCCTGACGGCGGCGCGCAGGATGTCGCCGGTCGAGACGTGGGGCAAAAAGAAGGCCGGCGCGATGCGCTCGGCCTGCGTGCCCTTGCCCGAACCGGGGGCGCCCAGCAGGACGATGTCGAGAGGACGCCCGGCCACGGCTACTTGAGAAAGCCCTCGTAGTGGCGCATGAGCAGCTGCGCCTCCATCTGACGCATGGTGTCGAGGGCGACGCCGACCACGATCAGGATGGACGTGCCGCCGAACTGGAACGGTACGTTGAAGAAGCGGTAGAGCACCCACGGCAGCACGGCCACGGCAGCGAGGAAGAGCGCGCCGGGGAGCGTGAGCCTGGTGAGGATGCGGTCGAGGAACTCGGCCGTCGGCCGCCCGGGCCGCACGCCCGGCACGAAGCCGCCGTACTTCTTGAGGTTGTCGGCCTGGTCGATGGGGTTGAAGGTGACGGCCGTGTAGAAGTACGTGAACAGGATGATGAGCAGGGCCTCGCCGATGATGTAGGCGACGGTATTGGGCCCGAAGGAACGCGCGAACCAGCTGTTCTGCCCGCCGGGCAGGTAGGTCGCGATCGTCACCGGGATGAGCATGACCGACGCCGCGAAGATGACCGGGATCACGCCGGCCATGTTGACCTTGAGCGGGATGAAGGTACTGGTGCCGCCCATCATGCGCCGCCCGACGATGCGCTTGGCGTACTGCACGGGGATGCGCCGTTCGCCGGTAGTGATCCAGATGACGGCGACGATCACGGCCAGGGCGATGATCACGAACGCGACCTGCGAGACCAGCGTCATGGAGCCTTCGAAGAACTTGGCGAGACCACCCGGGACGCGCGAGATGATGCTGATGAAGATGAGGATCGACATGCCGTTGCCGATGCCCCGCGCCGTGATGAGCTCGCCGATCCACATGACGCAGCGTCGCGCCCGCCGTGAGGGTGAAGAGGATGAGCGCGAACTTCGTGACCGTGAGGTTGGGCAGCGCGTGGTAGGTCTTGAACAGGAAGATGTAGCCGACCGACTGCACGGCGGCCAGGCCGACCGTGAGGTAGCGGCTGTACTGGGTGATGATCTTCTGGCCCTGCTCGCCCTCTTTCTGGAGCTCCTCGAGCTTGGGGATGACCACCGTGAGAAGCTGCATGATGATCGAGGCCGTGATGTAGGGCATGATGCCCAGGGCAAAGACGGCGACCTTGTTCAGCGCCCCGCCCGAGAACAGGTTGAGGAAACCGAGAACGCCGCCGGCGCCACTGTTGAAGAACGACTCGAGGGCCTGGACGTTGACGCCCGGCACCGGCACATGGGCGCCGAACCGGTAGATCGCGAGCATCGCCGCCGTGAACAGGAGCTTCTTGCGCAGCTCCGGGATCTTCCAGGAGTTGGCGAGCGACTGCCAGAGCTTGTTGTTCACGTCCGCGCCCCGCTTCGCCTACTGCCCGACTAGAGCAGCTCGATGGTGCCGCCGGCCGCCCGGATCTTGTCGGCCGCCTTCGCGGAGAACGCGTGGGCGCGCACGGTCAGCGCCACCGCGACCTCGCCGCCGCCCAGGATCTTGATGGGCGTCCGGGTGTTCTTGACGATGCGCCTGGAGACGAGCGCCTCGGGAGTGACCTCGGCCCCGGCCTCGAAGGCGTTCGCGAGGCGGCCGACGTTGACCGGCACGCAGTACGTGCGAAACGGCCCGATCGGCATGCTCTTCTTCATGTTCGGCCCGCGCAGCTTGCCGAGCCGCATGTAGAGCGGCATCTGGCCGCCCTCGTAGCCGGGCCGCACACCGCCGCCGGAGCGGGCGTTGAAGCCCTTGTGGCCGCGGCCGGCCGTCTTGCCCTGGCCGCTGCCCTTGCCGCGCCCGAGCCGCTTGGTGTTCTTGGTCGAGCCGGGGTTGGGCTTGAGATCGTTCAGACCGAGATCGCTCATGCTCTACTCACGGTTTCTTCGTGGCGGGCCGCACCTCGAGGAGGTACGACACCTTGCGGATCATGCCCCGGATCACGGGGTTGTCTTGCTGGACCACCGTGTGGTGCATGCGCTTGATGCCGAGCGCCCGCAACGTGCCGCGATGGTCGGGCGGCGTGCCGATGCCGCTCCGTACCTGGGTGATCTCGAGCTCGGCCACGGTCATGCCTCGCCTGCCGCCGGCGACGCCTCGGCCGGCTCGCCGTCGTTCGTCGCGGCCTCGCCGCGCGGCGGCAGACCGAGCACCTGAGCGGTCGTGAGGCCGCGCAGACGGGCGACGTCGGCCGGCGTCTTCAGGCTCTTCAGGCCCGTCACCGTGGCCCGCACCATGTTGATCGGGTTCGTCGTGCCGAGGCACTTGGTGAGGATGTCGCGCACGCCGGCGAGCTCGAGGACGGCGCGCACCCCGGCCGCCGCGATGACGCCCGTGCCTTCGGAGGCCGGCTTGAGCAGCACGCGGCCGGCGCCGTAGCGACCGAGCACCTCGTGAGGGATCGTCGTGCGGTAGCGCGGCACCCTGAACATGTTCTTCTTGGCGTCGAGGATCGCCTTCTGGATGGCCAGCGGGACCTCGCGCGCCTTGCCGTAGCCCGCGCCCACGTTGCCGTTCTCGTCGCCGACCACCACGAGCGCCGTGAACGAGAAGCGGCGACCGCCCTTCACGACCTTCGCGACACGGTTGATGTCGACCACGCGTTCTTTGAGCTCTACTCCATCAACAGGTGTTCTGGCCACAGAGCTTCCTTCACTTTCTTTACTAGAAAACGAGCCCGCCCTCGCGGGCGCCCTCGGCGAGCGCCTTGACGCGCCCATGGTACAGGTAGCCGGACCGGTCGAAGACGACCGAGTCGATGTTCCGGGCGCGCGCCCGCTCGGCGAGCAGGACGCCGACCTTCTTGGCCACGCCGCTCTTGTCGAGCCCGCCGGCGTCGACTTCGTTCGAGCGCGCCGCCGCGAGCGTGGTGCCGGTCGTGTCGTCGATCAGCTGGGCGTAGATGGCCCGGTTGGAGCGAAACACGGAGACCCGCGGGCGCGCGGCGCTGCCGGTGACCTTGGCGCGGATCCGGCGGCGCCTCTTGGCGCGGGCCTCGACGGTTGTCTTGGTACTCATGCCTTCAGTTCCTTTGGTCCGATCACGCCTAGGCGCGCTTGCCGACCTTGCGCGCGACGTACTCGCCCGCGTAACGGATGCCCTTGCCCTTGTACGGCTCGGGCGGACGCAGCGACCTGATCTGCGCCGCGACCTCGCCGACGGCCTGCTTGTCGATACCGCGCACCAGCACCACCTGGGGCTGCGGCGTCTGGAACTCGATGCCCGGGGGCGGCGTCACGACGGCCGGATGGCTGAAGCCGACGAGCAGCTCGAGGTCGTCGCCCTTCATGCTGGCGCGGTAGCCCACGCCGACGATCTCGAGACGCTTCTCGAAGCCGTCGGTGACGCCCTGCACCATGTTGGCGATGAGCGTTCGTGTCAGGCCGTGCAGCGACCGATGAGGGGCGCTGTCGGTCGGCCGCGAGACCGTGATGGTGGCGTCGTCGAGCGAGATGATCATCTCGCGCGGCAGACGCTGCGTGAGCTCGCCGCGAGGGCCCTTGACGGTCACCACGCCCTGATCGTTCGAGAACTCGACGCCGGCCGGCACTGCGATGGGTGCTCTTCCGATACGTGACAATGCTCTTCCTTACCAGACGAAGCAGATGACCTCGCCGCCCAGCCCGAGGCGTTGCGCTTCGGCGCTGGTCACGAGGCCACGTGACGTTGAGATGATCGCCACGCCGAGGCCGCCCAGGACCTTCGGCAGGGCGTCCTTGCGGGCGTAGATGCGGCGACCGGGCTTGGAGACCCGCTTGATGCCGGAGATCACGCGCTCACGGTTCTTGCCGTACTTGAGGCCGACGACGAGCAGTTCGCCGTGCTCGCCGGGCCGTGTCTCGAAACCGGTGATGTAGCCCTGCTCGAGCAGCAGCCTGGCGATGTCCGCCTTCATGCGCGACGCGGGGATCTCGACCTCGGCGTGGTTCGCCCGGTTCGCGTTGCGGATGCGGGTGAGCATATCGGCGATGGGATCGGTCATGGACACTTCTCGTCGCCTCCCTTACCAGCTCGACTTGGTCAGGCCGGGAATGACGCCCTCGTGGGCGAGCTCGCGCAGGCAGATGCGACACAGACCGAACTGACGGAAGTAGCCGCGCGGGCGTCCGCAACGCATGCACCGGTGGTACTCGCGCGTGCTGTAGCGCTGCTTGCGGCCGGCCTTCACAACCAGGGATGTCTTGGCCATGTGCTAACTCCTAGCTTTCACGAAAGGGCATGCCCAGCAGGGACAGCAGGGCGCGGCCTTCTTCGTCTGTAGTCGCGGTCGTGGTGATCGTGATGTTCATGCCCCGAAGCTGATTGACGGCGTCGTAGTCGATCTCGGGGAAGATCGTCTGTTCGCGGATGCCCATCGAGAAGTTGCCGCGACCGTCGAACTGGTCGGGCGCGATCCCGCGAAAGTCGCGGATGCGCGGCAGGGCGACCGACACCAGGCGGTCGATCATCTCGTACATGCGCTCGCCGCGCAGCGTGACCTTGCAGCCGATCGACATGCCCTCGCGCAGCTTGAAGCCGGCGATCGACCGGCGGGCCTTGGTGATCACCGGATGCTGGCCGGCGATCAGGGCCATCTCCTCGACCGCGTCGTCGAGCAGCTTGGCGTTGGTCTTGGCCTCGCCGACACCCATGTTGAGGGTGAGCTTGCTGACGCGCGGCACCTGCATGACGTTGTCGTAGCCGAACCGCTCGCGCAGCGCCGGGACGATCTCGCTTGCGTATCTGTCCTTGAGTCGTGACATGCCTATGCCCTGTCGATGTCTTTGCCGCAGCCCGCGCGCCGGCAGACGCGCACCTTGGCGCCGTCGTCGGTAAACCGGTAGCCGACCCTGGTCGACTGGCCGCAGGCGGGGCACACGAGCATGACGTTCGAGGCGTCGATCGCGGCCTCGCGCTCGATCACGCCGCCCTGCGGGTTCTTCTTGGGGTTGGGGCGGGTGTGACGCTTGGCCATGTTGAGCCGCTCGATCACCACGCGCCGCTTCTCTTTGTCGACGCGCAGCACCTTGCCGCTCTTGCCCGACTCCTTGCCGCTGATGACCATGACCTGGTCGCCCTTATGGATCTTCATTACCGACATCGTTCGACCTCAGCTCCCTACCCGGCCCCTACAGGACTTCCGGGGCCAGGGAGACGATCTTCATGAAATTGCGCTCACGCAGCTCGCGCGCGACGGGCCCGAAGATGCGGGTGCCACGCGGGTTGTTCTGGTTGTCGATCAGCACGGCGGCGTTCTCGTCGAAGGCGATGTACGTGCCGTCCTTGCGCCCGAACTCCTTCTTGGTGCGCACGACGACGGCGGTGACCACGTCGCCCTTCTTGACGCTGCCTCCAGGCGTCGCCGACTTGACCGTGGCCACGATCACATCGCCCACGCGGGCGTAGCGTCGCCGCGAACCGCCCCGCACCCTGATGCACAGGATCTCGCGGGCGCCGGTGTTGTCGGCCACTCTCAGTCTCGACTCGGTCTGGATCATCTCTTGATCTCCGCCTCTTACTTGGCCTTCGCGAGCACTTCGAGGAGCCGCCAGTGCTTGGTCGCGCTGAGCGGACGAGTCTCGACGATGCGCACGACGTCGCCGACACCGGCCACGTTGTGCTCGTCGTGGGCGTGCAGCTTGCTCGTGCGACGCACCACCTTGCGGTACTTGTCGTGCGAGCGCACGGCGTCGATGCGCACGACGATGGTCTTGTCCATCGCCGAGCTCACGACCACGCCGCGACGCTCCTTGCGCCCCGGCACCCTGGCCGGAGCCGGCCGCGGCGCCTTGGCCTTGACCGGCTTCTTGACGGCCGCCGGCGCGGCCGCCGGCTTCTTGGCCGCCGTCTTCGGCGGCTTTTTGACGGCGGCCGGCTTCTTGGCCGCGGTCGACTTGGCGCCGGCCTTGGCGGCGGCCGTCTTCTTGGCCGCCGGCTTGCGGGCCGCCGAAGCCTTCTTGGCCGGCGTGCCGGCCGGTTCTGACTTGCGGGCCGGCATCAGCCCTCACCTCCGCTCACATGCGCGTGCTCGCGCTCGGTGCGCACCGTCAGCAGACGGGCGATCTCGCGCCGCGCAATGGTCAACTTGTGCGAGTTGTCGAGCTGACCCGTCGCGTGCTGGAACCGCAGGTTGAAGAGCTCCTTGCGGGTGTCGCGGATGCGCACCTCGAGCTCCTCGTCGGAGAGTTCTCGAACCTGTCTAGCCTTCAAAGAGGTTCCCCTCCCGTGTGACGAACTTGCACTTGATCGGCAGCTTGTGCGTGGCCAGGCGCATGGCTTCGCGGGCGACGGGCTCGCTCACTCCCGCGAGCTCGAACATGACCTTGCCCGGCTTGACGACCGCGACCCATGTTTCGGGTGAGCCCTTGCCGCCGCCCATACGGGTCTCGGCCGCCTTCTTGGTCACGGGCTTCTGCGGGAAGATGTTGATCCACACCTTGCCGCCACGCTTGATATAACGCGTCATCGCGATACGGGCCGCTTCGATCTGGCGGTTGTTCACCCAGCCGGGCTCGAGCGCCTTGAGACCGTACTCGCCGAACTCGACCTCGGTGCCGCCCTTGGCCTGGCCCGACATGCGGCCGCGCTGGTGCTTGCGATGCTTGACTCTCTTGGGAAGAAGCATGGTCGCTACTCGCTATCTTCTGGGCGCCGGACGATCGGATTGCGGCCGCCGCGGGCGACGGTCGCCGCGGCCCCGGTCGCGGCTCGGCTCTTCGCGCTCCGGCTGGCGGCCGGTGACGGGGAAACCCTCGGGCATGATCTCGCCCTTGTTGATCCAGACCTTCACGCCGATGCGGCCGAAGGTCGTCTTGGCCTCTTTGAAGCCGTAGTCGATGTCGGCCCTCAGCGTGTGCAGCGGCACGCGCCCTTCGCTGTAGTGCTCGCTGCGCGCCATCTCGGAGCCGCCCAACCGGCCGCTGCACTTGACCCGCATGCCGGCCGCGCCGGAGCGGATCGCGCTGGTGAGCGCCCGCTTCATGGCGCGCCGGAAGCTCACGCGGTTCTCGAGCTGCTCGGCGATGGACTGGGCCACGAGGACGGCGTCGAGCTCGGGACGCTTGACCTCGACGATGTTCACCTGCACGTTCTTGTGGGTCATCGCGTGGAGCTCTTTGCGCAGCGCGTCGACTTCGGAGCCGCTCTTGCCGATCACGATGCCCGGACGGGCGGTGTGGATGTCGATCGTCACGTTGTTCTGGTCCTTGCGGATGATGACCCGCGACAGACCGGCGTGCGAGAGCTTGCCGAAGATGTGCTTGCGGATGCGCTCGTCCTCGGCGAGGTAGCCCTTGAAGTCCTTTTCGGTATACCAGTGCGACTTCCAGTCGTGAATGACGCCGATGCGGAAGCCGCCGGGATGCACTTTCTGGCCCACTACGACCGCTTCCTTTCGTCGACGGCGATGGTGATGTGACTGCTGCGCTTGCGGATCCGGTTGACCCGGCCCATGGCGCGGAACTTCCAGCGCTTGAGGGTTGGGCCTTCGTCGACGTAGGCCTCTTTGACGTAGAGGTCGTCGGCCGCCAGGTTGTTGTTGTTCTCGGCGTTGGCCACGGCCGAGTTCAGGACCTTGGCGACGATGCCGGAGGCGCTGCGATTGGCGAACACCAGCGTGGTGCGCGCGTCGGCGACCGACTTGCCGCGGATGAGGTCGACGACCTCGCGGACCTTGCGCGGCGACATGCGCACGTATTTGGCTTGTGCCCTGACCGCCATGCTTAGCGTCTCGCCGACCGGTCGCTCTTGACGTGCCCGCGGAAGGTGCGCGTGAGCGCGAACTCACCGAGCTTGTGCCCGACCATGGATTCGCTGATGAAGATGGGTACGTGCTTGCGACCGTCGTGGACGGCGATCGTGTGACCGACCATCTCGGGAAAGACGGTCGAGGAACGCGACCACGTCTTGACCATGCGCTTCTGGCCGGCCTGGTTCATCTCGGTGATGCGTCGCAACAGGCGCTCGTCGACGAACGGACCCTTCTTCGCTGACCTGCTCAAGAGGCTTCCTCCTGCCTCACGAATGCTTGCCGCGCTTGCGGCCGCGGATGATGTACGAGTCGGAACGCTTGTTCTTGGTCCTCGTGCGGTAGCCGAGCGTCGGCACGCCCCACGGTGTGACCGGATGGCGCCCGGCCGTGGTCTTGCCCTCGCCGCCGCCGTGCGGATGGTCGACCGGGTTCATGGCCGTGCCGCGCACGGTCGGGCGGACGCCGCGCCAGCGCGTGCGTCCGGCCTTGCCGCCGTCGATGTTCGAGTGGTCGGAGTTACCGACCTCGCCGACCGTCGCCCGGCAGGCCAGGCTGATGCGGCGCAGCTCGCTGGAGGGCATGCGGACGACCCCGTAGCCCTTTTCTTTGGCCTGGAGCTGGGCGCTCGTGCCGGCGCTGCGCACGAACTGGGCGCCGCGCCCGGGGTGGAGCTCGATGTTGTGGATCGTGGTGCCGGTCGGGATGGATTCGAGCGGCAGGGCGTTGCCCGGCTTGATGTCGGCGTTGGGCCCCGACTCGACCACGTCGCCGACCTTGAGACCCTGCGGAGCGACGATGTAGCGCTTCTCGCCGTCGGCGTAGTGCAGCAGGGCGATCCGCGCCGAGCGGTTCGGGTCGTACTCGATCTGGGCCACCTTGGCCGGCACGCCGTCCTTGTCGCGCTTGAAGTCGATCACCCGGTAGCGGCGCTTGTGGCCGCCGCCCTGGTGACGCGTGGTGAGGCGACCGTTGTTGTTGCGGCCGCCCTTGCGCGTGACCGGCTCGACGAGCGAGCGTTCGGGTTCGGAGCGCGTGACCTCGTCGAAGCTCTCGGTCGTCATGAAGCGGCGGCCGGGGGAGGTCGGTTTGTAGCTCTTGATGCCCATTACCTGCCCTCGAAGAATTCGATCTTGTCGGTCGGCGACAGCTGCACGACGGCTTTCTTCCAGGCCGCGTTGCGACCGGCCGTCCAGCCGCGCCGCTTGGGCTTGGGCCGCACGTGCGAGGTCGACACGCCGAGGACCTTGACGTTGAAGAGCTGTTCGACCGCCTGGGCGATCACGGTCTTGTGAGCCTTTGGGTGCACCTCGAAGGTATACCGATGATGGTCGATCTGGGCGTAGCTCTTCTCTGAGATGATCGGCCTGATGACGATCTTTTCGGCGTCGACCATGGTCATGCTCCAGTCAGGACGGAGAGCGCCTTTTCGGTCACCACGATGGAACGGTTGCGCAGCACCTGCTCCACCGAGAGACGGCGCGCCTCGCCGGTCTCGGCGTAGCGCAGGTTGCGCACCGACCGGGCGACCACCGGCTCGTCGTCGGTGACGACCAGCACCGGGGCCGGGATGTCGAGGTTCATCAGCAGCTCGTTGACGGTCGCCGTTGACGGCGCCTCGAGCTCGAGCCCACGGGCCACGAAGATGCCGCCGCCTTCGGCGCGGTCGGACAGAGCCATGGTGAGCGCCTTGTGCGCGGCCTTGCGGTTGATCTTGATCTCGTACGAGCGCGGCTTTGGCCCGAAGGCGGCGCCGCCCCCCGAACGCGTCGGCGACTTGACCGAGCCGGCGCGAGCGCGGCCGGTGCCCTTCTGCCGGTACAGCTTGGCGGTGGAGCCGGAGATCTCGCCGCGCGTCTTGGTGGACGCGGTGCCCCGGCGACGGGCGGCCTGTTCGGCGCGCACCGCGAGGTGCAGAAGATTGATGTCGGGCGCGAGCCCGAACCGCTCCACACTGAGCTTGACCTCGTCGACGCGCTTGCCGTCGGCGTCGACCACGAGCGCGACGCGCTCGTCGGGAGCCAGCCGCACCGCGGCGCGGTCGACCGGCGGCGCGGCCTTGACCTTTGCGGGCTTGGCGGGGGCCGAAGCGCCCTTGGCCGCTGCGCGGGCCGGCGCGACGGCCGTGCCGGCGGCCGCCCGCTTGCGAGCGGGCTTGGCGGGGTCCGCCTTCGCGGTCGCCTCGCCGGTGGTCGCCTCGGCGGGGATCGCCTCGGCGGCGTCGGCGGCAGGCTTGGCGCGACGGCGAGCCGGCTTGGCCGGCGCTGCCGCAGCCGCGGCGGCCGCCTCGCTCTGCGAATCGGCGCTCGCCGGCGACTGCGCGGCGGCCTTGGCGGGCTTCTTGGCCGGCGGCTTGGCGGCCGGCTTGCGCGGCGCGCGCGCCGGCTTGGCCTTGTCCTTGTCGGCCTTGTCGGCCGCGCCTTCGACTGCGGCGGGGTTCTGAGTCTTGTCTTGCTCGTCGGCCACGGCTAGCTACCCTTGACGATGACGACGGAGTTGGTCGCGCCCGGCACGGCGCCCTTGATGAGCAGGATGTTGTTGTCGGGGTCGCGCGCCACGACCCGCAGGCCGCGCTGGGTGACCCGCTCGTCGCCCATGTGCCCGGACATGCGCTTGCCCTTGAAGACCCGGCTCGGGTAGGCGCTGGCGCCGATCGAGCCCGGCTGGCGGATGTTGTGCGAGCCGTGAGTCTCGGGCCCGCGGCCGAAGTTGTGACGCTTCACCGTGCCCTGGAAGCCCTTGCCCTTGGAGACGCCGGTCACGCTCACGTGCTGGCCGTCTTCGAAGGCCTCGACAGTGACGGTGTCACCGACCTTGAGGTCGGCCATGCCACGGATCTCGGCGAGGTGGCGCTTGCCGTGCTTGAGGCCGGCCTTCTTGAGGTGGCCCAGCTCGGCCTTCGTGAGCTGCTTGTCCTTGCAGTCCTCGAACGCCAGCTGGACCGCGGCGTAGCCGTCGCTCTCGGTGGTGCGCACCTGCGTGACCGTGCAGGGCCCGGCTTCGACGACGGTCACCGCGATACGGTTGCCGTTGTCGTCGAACAGCTGGGTCATGCCGAGCTTCTTGCCGATGATGCCGTTCATGCCACTACAGCTTGATCTCGATGTGGACGCCGGCCGGGAGGTCGAGCCGCATGAGCTGATCGACCGTCTTGGGGGTCGGCTGATGGATGTCGATGAGCCGCTTGTGGGTGCGGATCTCGAAGTGCTCGCGAGAGTCCTTGTCTTTGAACGGACTCTTGATGACGCAGTACACGTTCTTCTCGGTCGGCAACGGCACCGGACCGGAGATCGTGGCCCCACTGCGCTGCGCCGTCTCGACGATCGACTGCGCGCTGCGTTCGATCAGCTCGTGATCGTAGGACTTCAACCTGATGCGTATCTTCTGCTGAGCCAACTCTCGCCTTCTTGTCTTGTTCACGCAGCCGGGCGTGTCCGTGTCTTGCGCGGACACGCCCGGCCACTGAATGACCTGACGCCCGTCAGGCGATGATCTCCGAGATCGCGCCGGCGCCCACGGTGCGGCCGCCTTCGCGGATGGCGATCCGCAGGCCTTCTTCCATGGCGATCGGCGTGATGAGCTTGACCTCCATGACCGTGTTGTCGCCCGGCATGACCATCTCGACGCCCTCTTCGAGGGTGATCACGCCGGTGACGTCGGTGGTGCGGAAGTAGAACTGCGGGCGGTAGCCGTTGAAGAACGGCGTGTGACGGCCGCCTTCGTCCTTGGACAGCACGTAGACCTGGGCCTTGAAGTGGGTGTGCGGCGTGATGCTGCCCGGCTTGGCGGCGACCATGCCACGCTCGACCTCTTCGCGCTTGGTGCCGCGCAGCAGGATGCCGATGTTGTCGCCGGCGACGCCTTCGTCGAGCAGCTTGCGGAACATCTCGACGCCCGTCACGACGGTCTTCTGGCTCTTCTCCTGCATGCCGATCGAGCTCGACCTCTTCGCCGACCTTGATCTTGCCGCGGTCGACGCGCCCGGTGGCGACGGTGCCGCGGCCAGTGATGGTGAAGACGTCTTCGACCGGCATGAGGAACGGCTTGTCGACGTCGCGCACAGGCTGGGGAAGGTACTCGTCGAGCGCCTTGGTGAGCTGCAGGATGGACGAGCACCACTCGCAGTCGTCCTTGCCGCAACCGCACTCGAGGGCCTTGAGGGCCGAGCCCGAGATGACCGGGATCTCGTCGCCCGGGAAGTCGTTGTCGGAGAGCAGCTCGCGGACCTCCATCTCGACGAGCTCGAGGAGCTCGGGGTCGTCGAGGAGGTCGACCTTGTTCAGGTAGACGATGATGTTCGGTACGTTGACCTGATGGGCCAGCAGGATGTGCTCACGCGTCTGCGGCATGGGGCCGTCGTCGGCGCCCACGACGAGGATCGCGGCGTCCATCTGCGCGGCGCCGGTGATCATGTTCTTGATGTAGTCGGCGTGACCGGGGCAGTCGACGTGCGCGTAGTGGCGATTCTCGGTCTCGTACTCGACGTGAGCGGTAGCGATCGTGATGCCCCGCTCGCGCTCCTCGGGGGCCTTGTCGATCTGGTCGAAGGCGACGTACTGGGTGTTGCCGACCCCGCGGTTATGGAGTACAAGCGTGATCGCCGCAGTAAGGGTCGTCTTGCCGTGGTCGACGTGCCCGATGGTGCCCACGTTCATGTGTGGCTTGCTGCGGTCGAACTTCTGCTTTGCCATGTACTTACTCCTTTATCCCGGCACCCGAAGGCAATGGTCACTCAGGGGGACGTGATACCCAGTCGACGGTCGCGGCGAGGAAGCCTGCCCGACCGCAAGACTGGCAGTATACACAATCCGGTTCGGCAAGGGCAAACGAAGCCACGTCAGACCCCTTTGACCCTTGCCACGATCTCGGCCGCGATGCTCGACGGCACCTCGGCGTAGTGCTTGAACTGCATGGTGTAGGTGGCGCGACCCTGGGTCATGGAACGCAGGTCGGTCGCATAGCCGAACATCGTCGACAGCGGCACCGTGGCGCCGATCACGTGGGCGTTGCCGCGCTGCTCCATGCCGTCGACGTGGCCGCGCCTCGAGTTGAGGTCGCCCATGACGTCGCCCATGAACTCCGCCGGGGTGACGACCTCGACCGCGGACACGGGTTCGAGGAGCACCGGCCGGGCCTTGCGGGCGCCCTCCTTGAGCGCCAGCGAGCCGGCGATCTTGAACGCGAGCTCGGACGAGTCGACTTCGTGGTACGAGCCGTCGACCAGCCGCACCTTGACGTCGACCATGGGGTAGCCGGCCAGCACGCCAGTGGTCATCGCCTCCTGGATACCCTGGTCGACCGCCGGAACGTAGTCGCGGGGAATGGCGCCGCCCATGATGCGGCTCTCGAACTCGTAGCCGGCCCCGGGCTCGTTCGGCTCGATCTCGATCACGACGTGGCCGTACTGCCCGCGTCCGCCGGTCTGGCGCACGAACCTGCCGACGACCTTGTCGGCCGGCTTGCGGATGGTCTCGCGGTAGGCGACCTGGGGCCTGCCGACGTTGGCGTCGACGCGGAACTCGCGCAGCAGCCGGTCGACGATGATCTCGAGGTGCAGCTCGCCCATGCCGGAGATGACCGTCTGGCCGGTCTCTTCGTCGGAGACGACCCGGAACGTGGGGTCTTCTTCGGCGAGGCGCGCGAGCGAGGCGGAAAGCTTGTCTTCGTCGGCTTTGGTCTTGGGCTCGATGGCCACCGAGATGACGGGCTCGGGGAAGACCATGGACTCGAGGACGATCGGCTGGTGCTGGGCGCAGAGCGTGTCGCCGGTGCCGGTGAACTTGAGGCCCACGGCGGCGCCGAGCTCGCCGGCGAACATCGCCTCGGCGTCTTCGCGGTGGTTGGCGTGCATGCGCAGCAGGCGGCTGATGCGCTCCTTGCGGTCCTTCGTCGAGTTGAAGACGTAGGAGCCGGCGTCGAGCCGGCCGGAGTAGATGCGAAAGTACGTGAGCTTGCCGACGTACGGGTCGGTCATGACCTTGAAAGCGAGGGCCGCGAAGGGCTCGGCGTCGTCGGGCTCGCGCACCAGGTCGGCGCCGCTCGGCGACAGGCCGTGAACGGGCAGCACGTCGAGCGGCGACGGCAGATAGTCGACGACCGCATCGAGCAGCGGCTGGACGCCCTTGTTCTTGAAGCTCGAGCCGCACAGCACCGGGGTGATGGAGGCGTCGAGGGTGGCCTTGCGGATGGCGGCCCGCAGCATGTCGGGGTCTATCTCGCGGCCCTCGAGGTAGGCGACCGTGACCTCGTCGCTGTGGTCGGCGACGGCTTCGATCAGGCGGTGGCGATAGTCGTCGGCAAGCTCCACCAGGTCGTCGGGGACGGGGACCGTCTCCCACGCCGTGCCGAGCTCGTCGGTCCAGACCATGGCCTGCATCGTCACGAGGTCGACGACGCCCTGGAAGTCGGCTTCGCGACCGATCGGCACCTGCAAGGGCACCGGCCGGGCGCCGAGGCGCTCGATCATCATGTCGACGCCGCGGAAGAAGTCGGCGCCGATGCGGTCCATCTTGTTGATGTAGCCGATGCGCGGGATGCCGTACTTGTCGGCCTGGCGCCAGACCGTTTCGGACTGCGGCTCGACGCCGCCCACCGAACAGAACAGGGCGATCGCGCCGTCGAGGACCCGCAGGCTGCGTTCGACTTCGACCGTGAAGTCCACGTGCCCGGGCGTGTCTATGATGTTGATGCGCATGTCGCGCCAGTCGCAGGTCGTCGCCGCCGAGGTGATGGTGATGCCGCGCTCCTGTTCCTGCTGCATCCAGTCCATCACCGCCGCGCCCTCGTGCACCTCGCCCATCTTGTGCGTCTTACCGGTGTAGTAGAGAATGCGTTCGGTGGTCGTCGTCTTGCCGGCATCGATGTGGGCCATGATGCCGATGTTGCGCGTCTTGTCGATGGTGAACTGGCGTCGTGCAGCGGTGGTCGTAGTCAAGCTCAGCTCATCTGCTCGGGTCGGGGTTTGCCGTCTCTCGCGCCGCGAGGGCGCTCTGGGACCTAGACGATGCTCAGAAGCACAAGGCGTCTACCACCGGTAGTGGGCGAACGCCTTGTTTGCCTGGGCCATGCGGAAGATGTCGTCCTTCTTCTTGAAGGCCCCGCCCTGGCCGGCGAGGGCGTCGAGGATCTCGCCCGCGAGGCGCTCGGCCATGACCTTCTCGCGACGATCGCGGGCAAAGGTGACCAGCCAGCGGATCGCCAGCGTGCGAGCGCGGCGCCCGGGCACTTCGACGGGCACCTGATAGGTGGCGCCGCCGACCCGGCGGCTGCGCACCTCGAGGTGCGGCGTGAGGGCCTGGATGGCCTCTTGCAGCACCTCGACGGGGTCGCGGCCGGTACGCGAGCGGACGATCTCGAGGGCGTCGTGGACGATACCTTCGGCGACGGACTTCTTGCCGTCGAGCAGGACCTTGTTGATGACCTGTGTGACCAGCTTGTTGTTGTAGACCGGGTCGGGCAGGACCTCTCTGCGGGTGATGGTGCCGCGGCGTGGCATGACAGCTCCCCTTCCCTACGACTTCGCGCCGTATTTGGAGCGGGCCTTCTTGCGGTCGGCGACGCCGGCCGTGTCGAGGGAGCCGCGGATGATCTTGTAGCGCACACCCGGGAGGTCTTTGACGCGCCCGCCACGGACGAGCACCACGGAGTGCTCCTGCAGGTTGTGGCCGATGCCCGGTATATAGGTCGTGACCTCGATGCCGTTGGTCAGCCGAACGCGCGCGACCTTGCGCAGAGCGGAGTTGGGCTTCTTGGGCGTGTGGGTGTAGACACGCGTACAGACGCCTCGCTTCTGCGGCGATGCCTTGAGTGCCGGGGTCTTGCCCCGCTTGATCTTGCTCTCGCGGCCTTTGCGCACGAGTTGGTTGATCGTGGCCATGCAACCTTCCTGATTGTCGTCGGCGACGCCGCCCTGCGGACGGCAGTCGCGTAGTCTACCAAGGTTCACGGGCGGATGGCAAGGCGCCTCGGCGCCTCACCATCCGCCCGTCCCCACGGAGCGGTCTAGTCGAGCGGCGAGCCTCCGTAGCCGAGCGCCTCGATGGCCTCCTGCTGCGCCTCGCGCTTCCAGGCGGGCTCGATCTCGATCGAGCGGTAGCGCCGCAGGCCCGTGCCGGCCGGGATGAGCTTGCCGATGATGACGTTCTCCTTGAGGCCGACCAGGTTGTCGACCTTGCCTTCGATGGCGGCGTCGGTGAGCACCTTCGTGGTCTCCTGGAAGGAGGCCGCCGAGAGGAAGCTCTCGGTGGCGAGCGACGCCTTGGTGATGCCCAGGATGACGTGCTCCGCCTCGGCCGGCTGCCCGCCCTCGGCGACGACCCGCTCGTTTTCGACCCGGAACGGATGCCGATCGACGAGCTGGCCGGGCAGGAAGACGGTGTCGCCCTGGGTGACGATGCGCACCTTCTTCATCATCTGGCGGACGATGATCTCGATGTGCTTGTCGTTGATCTCGACGCCCTGCGAGCGGTAGACCTCCTGCACCTCGTCGACCAGGTAGCGTTCCGTGCGGGTGTCGCCGCCCCTGAGCAGCAGCTCGGCCGGGTACAGGGAGCCTGGGGTCAGAGCCGCGCCGGCTTCGACGACGTCGCCGTCCTCGACCAGCACGTGGGTGCGCCGCGGGAAGGTGTACTCCTTCGATGTGCCGTCGTCGGCGATCACGGTCAGCTTGGGGCCGCGCTCGCCCTCCTGGATCTCGACCCGCCCGGCGACCTCGGCGATGCGGGCCACGCCCTTGGGCTTGCGGGCCTCGAAGAGCTCGACGACTCGCGGCAGGCCGTGGGTGATGTCGGCCCCGGCCACGCCGCCGGTGTGGAAGGTGCGCATGGTGAGCTGGGTGCCCGGCTCGCCGATGGACTGCGCGGCGATATGGCCGACCGCGTCGCCGATATCGGCCTCGGAGTTCGTGGCCAGGCGGTACCCGTAGCAGTGCTGGCAGACGCCGTGCTCGGCGTCGCACTTGAGCACGCTGCGCACGGGCACGACCGGGTCGGTCTCCTTGCTGCGGCCGAGGTACTCGACGATCTCCATGCGGGTCTTCTCGTCGATCACCGTGTTGCGGTCGAAGACGACCTCGCCGGTCTGCTCGTCGACCAGCGGCTTGCCGAGGTAGCGACCGATCAGGTTCTCGTTGGGCTCATGCGTCCAGACCGGCAGACTCTCGGCCTTGGCCCGGGCGCTCGCCTTGACGGTGATCTTGGCGTTGGGCCGGTCGCCGAAGAGCTCCTTGAGAAGCCCCATGGCGCCGGCGTCGATGGTCGCGCCCTTCTTGAGCACGACACGGTCGCTGCGCGGCCGCATGACGTCCTGACCGAGAATGGTACCGAGCAGGGCCTGGTTGTCGTCCTTGCGCGTCGACCACGGCGACATGGGGATCGACTCGTGGGTACCGCAGTCTTCCTCGCGGATGATCACGTCCTGGGCGACGTCGACCAGACGACGCGTCAGGTAGCCGGAGTCGGCGGTACGCAGGGCCGTGTCGGCGAGGCCCTTGCGGGCGCCGTGGGTCGAGATGAAGAACTCGAGCACCGAGAGGCCCTCGATGAAGCTCGACTTGATCGGTCGCTCGATGATCTCGCCCTTCGGGTTGGACATCTGGCCGCGCCAGCCGGCGAGCTGACGGATCTGCTTGATGTCGCCGCGAGCGCCGGAGGTGGCCATCATGTAGATCGGGTTGAGCGGGTTGAAGTTCTCTCTGGTCGCCGCCGTGATCTGCACGTCGGCCTCGCGCCAGATCTCCTCGATCTTCTCGCGCCGCTCGGAGTCGGTCAGGAAGCCGGTGTTGTACTGCTCCTGGACCTGGGTGACCATGTCCTCGTGCGCGCTCAGGATCTCGGCCTTGCGCTTTTCGGGGATCACCACGTCGTTCTTGGACACGGTCACTGCCGCCCGCGTGGCGTAGCGGAAGCCGACCGCCTTGAAGACGTCGAGCAGGCGGGCGACCTTGGTGGCGCCGTAGGCGGCCACCAGCTCGTTGATGAAGGCGGCGAGGGCCTTCTTGGTGACGTTGTCGTTCAGGAACGTGTAGCTCGTCGGCTCGAAGTCGTCTTCGAGCAGCTCGCGCAGCCCGTTCTCGATCTCCATGTTGAAGATCGCCCGGCCAACCGTGGTGATCACGCGGCTGCCGTCGTGGAGTCGCAGCCTGATGGCCTTGCGCGTGAACTCGGCGATGCCGGCAGCCCGCTGCACGGGCACCTGACGCTGGTCGAGCAGGCGCTGTTCGTAGGCCTGCACGACCTCTTCGTAGTTGGCGAAGGCCGGCGGCAGCTCGTCGAAGTCGTCGACCTTGGCCTCGCTCAGGTCGCCCAGCGGATGGAACGTGAGGTAGTAGGCGCCGATGACCATGTCCTGCGACGGCACGGCGATGGGCTTGCCGTTGGCCGGCGAGAGGATGTTGTTGGTCGAGAGCATCAGCGTGCGGGCTTCGGCCTGCGCCTCCCACGAGAGCGGCAGATGGACGGCCATCTGGTCGCCGTCGAAGTCGGCGTTGAAGGCCGCACAGACCAGAGGATGGATCTGGATGGCCTTGCCCTCGACGAGCAGCGGCTCGAAGGCCTGGATGCCCAGGCGGTGGAGCGTCGGCGCGCGGTTGAGCAACACCGGGTGCTCGGCGATGACCTCTTCGAGGATGTCCCACACCTCGGGCACCATCGATTCGACCATCTTCTTGGCCGCCTTGATGTTCTGCACCAGCTTGCGGCTGACCAGGCGGCTCATGATGAACGGCTTGAACAGCTCGAGGGCCATCATCTTCGGCAGGCCGCACTGATGCATCTTGAGGTGCGGGCCGGCGACGATGACCGAACGGCCCGAGTAGTCGACACGCTTGCCGAGCAGGTTCTGGCGGAACCGGCCCTGCTTGCCCTTGAGCATGTCGGACAGCGACTTGAGGGCGCGGTTGCCCGGGCCCGTGACGGCCCGGCCGCGGCGGCCGTTGTCGAACAGGGCGTCGACCGCCTCCTGCAGCATGCGCTTCTCGTTGTTGACGATGATGTCGGGCGCCTGCAGGTCGAGCAGCCGCTTGAGGCGGTTGTTGCGGTTGATGACCCGGCGGTAGAGGTCGTTCAGGTCGCTCGTGGCGAAACGCCCGCCGTCGAGCTGCACCATGGGGCGCAGCTCCGGCGGGATCACGGGAATGACGTCGAGGATCATCCACTCGGGGCGGTTGCCCGAGCGCAGGAACGCCGAGGTCACGCGCAAGCGCTTGACGGCGCGACTCTGACGCTGGCCCTTGGCGGTGTCGATCACGTGCTTGAGCTCTTCGGCCTCGGCCTCGAGGTCGACCTGCGTGAGCAGCTCGCGCACCGCCTCGGCGCCGGTGCCGCCCTTGAAGTACACGCCGAAGCTCTCGGGCTCGAAGCCCGAGTCGCGCCCGAACATGCGCTCCATCTGCAGGTAGAGGGTCTCGTCGCCGACCACGTCGCGCGGGGCGATGCTCTGGAACTGCTCCCAGGCGTGATCGATGTTGTTCCTGGCGACCCCGACGGCCTTGAGACCGCGCTCGATGTAGTCGTCGGCGAGCTTGTCGACCTTGGCGCGCTGGCCCTTCATCTCGTCGGCGCCGAGCTGGGCGGCGTTGACGACGATGCGGCGATACGTCTCGAAGATGTCGAAGTAGTTGAAGAAGCCGAACTCGTCGTCGGGCTCGGAACCGGCGTGGAACTCGTCGGCGTCGAGCTCGTGGGCGAGGATGCTCTGGACCTCGGCCCGCATGGCGCGGATGGCCGCCTCGCGGTCGTCGGCGTAGACGCCGTAGCGCGCCTTGATCTCCTCGACCTTCTCGGCGAGCAGCGCGAGATCGGCTTTGCGCTTCTCGTCGTCGACCGAGACGATGACATAGCTGCCGCCGAAGTAGAGCACCTTCTCGAGCTCCTTCGGGGCGATGTCGAGCAGGTAGCCCATGCGCGACGGCACGCCCTTGAAGAACCAGATGTGGCTGACCGGAGCGGCGAGCCTGATGTGGCCCATGCGCTCGCGACGCACCTTGGCGCGCGTGACCTCGACCCCGCAGCGCTCGCAGACGATGCCCTTGTAACGCACCCGCTTGTACTTGCCGCAGTAGCACTCCCAGTCCTTGGTGGGACCGAAGATGCGCTCGCAGAACAGTCCGTCGCGCTCAGGCTTGAGCGTGCGGTAGTTGATCGTCTCGGGCTTGGTGACCTCGCCCTTGGACCAGGCCTCGATCTGCTTGGACGAAGCGAGGCCGATCCGGATCGAGTCGAAGTTGTTGATGTCAATCACGTGGATGCTCCCTCTGGCCGCATCGCCGGCTTACTCATCGCTGTGGTCGGTCTCGTCGGGCTCGGCCTCGACGGATTGCTCCTCGAGCTCGACGCCCAGGGCGCTCACGATGTCGGGGAACTCGCCCTCCTCTTCCTCGTCGTCATCGACGCTCAAGTCGATGTCGACGTCGCTCTCGACGACGCCCGCGATCAGCGGCGCATCGTCGCTGTCGCCGTCGCCGTCGGCGTCGGCGTCGTCGTCGACGACGGGCGACCGGGCGCCGAGAAAGCCGGACAGGCCGGGGACGTCGAGCGCCTCGGTGTCGTCGATGCCCTCGCGCTGCCGCGAGACTGGCCGACAGGTCGATGCCGAGTTCCTCGGCGGCCCGCAGGAGATCGTCGTCTTCTTCGTGGACCTCGAGGATGCCGCCCTCCTCGCTTTGCACCTGCATGTCGAGGCTCAGGCTTTGCACCTCTTTCATCAGCACCTTGAACGACTCGGGGATGTTGGGCTTGGAGATGTTCTCGCCCTTGACGATCGCTTCGTAGGCCTTGACGCGGCCGACCGTGTCGTCGCTCTTGATGGTGAGCATCTCCTGCAGCGTGTAGGCGGCGCCGTAGGCTTCGAGGGCCCAGACCTCCATCTCGCCGAATCGCTGGCCGCCGAACTGCGCCTTGCCGCCCAGCGGCTGCTGCGTGACGAGCGAGTACGGGCCCGTGCTGCGGGCGTGGATCTTGTCGTCGACCAGGTGCAGGAGCTTCAGGATGTACATGTAGCCGATCGTCACCTTGTTGTCGAAGCGCAGGCCGCTGCGGCCGTCGTAGAGCCAGACCTTGCCCGAGCAGCGCCGGCCCGGCGGTTCCTTTTCGTTGATCTTGAACTTGACCGGGCTGCCGCCGTCTTCTTCGGTCGACCTGATGAGCAGGTCGTCGATCTCGGCCAGGGTGGCGCCGTCGAACACCGGCGAAGCCACGAACGCCGGCCCGCTCAGGCGCGTGCCGTCGGCCTGAAAGCCGCGGTGCGCCGCCCAGCCGAGGTGCGTCTCGAGCACCTGGCCGATGTTCATACGGCTCGGCACGCCCAGCGGGTTCAGGATGATGTCGACCGGAGTGCCGTCCTCGAGATAGGGCATGTCCTCTTCGGGCACGATCTTGGAGATCACGCCCTTGTTGCCGTGCCGGCCGGCGAGCTTGTCGCCCTCGGCGATCTTGCGCTTCTTGGCGACGTAGACGCGGACGAGCTGGTTGACGCTCGGCGGCAGCTCGTCGTTGTTCTCGCGGCTGAAGATCTTGACGTCGATGACCTTGCCGCCCTCGCCGTGCGGCACCTTGAGGCTGGTGTCACGCACCTCGCGCGCCTTCTCCTTGAAGATCGCCCGGATGAGCTTCTCTTCGGCGGTGAGCTCGGTCTCGCCCTTGGGCGTGACCTTGCCGACCAGCAGGTCGCCGGAGTTGACCTCGGCGCCGATGCGCACGATGCCGCGCTCGTCTAAGTCCTTGAGCGACTCCTCGGAGCGGTTGGGGATGTCACGCGTGATCTCTTCGTCGCCGAGCTTCGTGGTGCGCGCGTCGACTTCGTACTCCTCGATGTGGACCGACGACAGCACGTCGTCCTTGACGAGACGCTCCGAAAGGATGATGGCGTCCTCGAAGTTGTAGCCCTCCCAGCTCATGAAGGCCACGAGCAGGTTCTTGCCGAGGGCGAGCTCGCCGTTGTCGGTGGAGGAGCCGTCGGCCAGCACGGTGCCTTCGTCGACCTTGTCGCCGACGTCGACCACCGGCTTCTGGTGGATGAGCGTGCCCTGGTTGGAGCGCGTGAACTTGACCAGCGAGTACTCGTCGACGGCGCCCTTGCCGACGTCGATCACGATGCCGTTGGCGTCGCATTCGACGACCCGGCCGGGCCGTCGAGCCAGGATGACGTCGCCGGTGTCGACCGCCGCGCGAAACTCCATGCCCGTGCCCACGTAGGGCGCCTCGGTGGTGAGCAGCGGCACCGCCTGGCGCTGCATGTTCGAACCCATCAGGGCGCGGTTGGCGTCGTCGTGCTCGAGGAACGGGATGAGCGCCGTCGCCACCGACACGAGCTGCGTGGGGTTCACGTCCATGTAGTCGACCTGCTCGGGCGGCACCGCGACGACCTCGTCGCCGCCGCGCGTCCGGGCCAGGACCTGGTCGTTCAAGAACTTGCCGGTCTTGGGGTCGAACGGGGCGTTGGCCTGGGCGATCGTGACCGCCCGCTCTTCGTGGGTCTTGGGAGTGACGACGGTGGCCTCTTCTTCGGAGGCGTCGAGGTAGACGATCTCGTCGGTCACCTTGCCCTTGACCACCTTGCGATACGGCGCCCGGATGAAGCCGAACTCGTCGACCGTGGCAAACGATGACAGCGAGCCGATCAGACCGATGTTCGGGCCTTCGGGCGTTTCGATCGGGCACATGCGGCCGTAGTGGGTGGCGTGCACGTCGCGCACCTCGATCGGCGCCCGCTCGCGGGTCAGGCCGCCGGCGCCGAGCGCGCTCAGGCGCCGGCGATGGGTGAGCCCGGACAGGGAGTTCGTCTGGTCCATGAACTGCGAGAGCTGCGAGGAGCCGAAGAACTCCTTGAGAGCAGCGACCACCGGCCTGATGTTGACGAGCGTGGCCGGCACGATCGTGTCGGGGTCCTCGGTCGTCAGGCGCTCCTTGATGACCCGTTCCATGCGCGTGAGACCGATGCGGAAGCTGTCCTGGACGAGCTCGCCGACGGTGCGCAGGCGGCGGTTGCCGAAATGCTCGTACTCGTCGAGCTCGGCGGCGATGTCCTCGCGCCGGGTGCCGATCAGGTTCATGGCCGCGTCGGCGTAGTCTTTGGCGTCGTCGGGCACGCCCAGCTTGGGCGGCAGGGCGATGAGTCGGCGGATCAGCTCGACGATGTCCATGGTCGTGAGGACGCGCACGTCGCCGGCCGGCCGGTCGCCGGGCGCGACGTGGCCGTGCAGGCGCGAGTTGAGCTTGTGGCGGCCGACGCGCGAGAGGTCGTAGCGCTTGGGGTCGAAGAACAGGCCGCGCAGCATGGTGGTGGCCGAATCGAGGGTCGGCGGCTCGCCGGGGCGCTGCTTGCGGAAGAGCTCGATGAGCGACTCCTCCTGCGAGGTCGTCGAGTCGCGCTCGAGCGTGTTCTTGATGTAGACGGACTCGTCGAAGAGCTTGAGGATGTCGTCGTTCGAGCCGCAGCCCATGGCCCGCAGCAGGACGCTCACCGGGAACTTGCGCTTGCGGTCGATGCGCACGTTGACGGCGCCCTTCTTGTCGATCTCGAGCTCGAGCCAGGAGCCGCGCTGCGGCATGAGGTTGGCGATCAGCACCTGCTTCTCGCGCTCGGCCTGCTTCGGCTCCATGATGTAGGCGCCCGGCGAGCGCACGAGCTGGGTGACGACCACCCGCTCGGTGCCGTGGATGATGAAGGTGCCGCGCTCGGTCATCATGGGAAAGTCGCCCATGAAGACGTGCTGTTCGCGGATCTCGCCGGTCTCCTCGTTGACGAAGCGCACGACCATGGTGAGCGGCGACGAGAAGGTCATGTCCTTGTTGCGGCACTCCTCGATGGGCTTCGAGGGTTCGCCGAACTGGTACTCGCCAAACTCGACGAGCAGCTTCTCGGAGTAGTCACGGATGGGCGAGATGTCCTGCGATGGTCTCCTTGAGACCCTCCTCGAGGAACCACTTCCACGACGCCCTCTGGATGTCGATGAGGTTCGGAACCGGCAGAGGCTGGTCCAGCTTGGCGAAAGACGTGCGCGCGCGAGGACACTTCGGCTGGTTCAAGTGGAGACTCCTCTCGGTAGGCTGAAGCAGCGGACGGCAAGCCGCAGGGAGGCTGGGCTATGGCTGAAAGCGGCGGACGGCACGACCGCATAGATTACACAACTGTCGGGGGCATGGCAAGAGGGCGCCACCTGTGGTTGCCCACAACCCGCGCCCGCCAAACCCGGGCATCGGGGGCGGCGCGAGCCGCCCCGCGGGATCGTCCGGATGTCTATTTGACGTCGACGGTGGCCCCGGCCGCCTCGAGCTGCTTCTTGGCCTCTTCGGCCTCGTCCTTGTTGACGCCTTCCTTGACCGTCTTCGGGGCCTCTTCGACGACCGCCTTGGCCTCTTTGAGGCCGAGCCCGGTGAGGGCGCGGACGACCTTGATGACCTCGATCTTCTTCTCGCCGTAGGCCTGCAGGACGACGTCGAAGCTCGTCTTCTCTTCTTCGGCCTCGATCTCGGCGGCCGCGGCCGGGGCGGCCACCGCGACCGGAGCGGCCGCGCTGACGCCGAACTCGTCCTCGAGAGCATGGACCAGGTCGGCCAGGTCGAGGACGCTCATCTTCTTGATCTGCTCGATGAGCTCGTCTTTGGTGAGTGTCTTGTCTGCCACGTCAATTCACCTCGTCGTTGGAACGTGTCACTGATTGATGGAGTGGCGGGCGTCGCGGCCGTCAGGCCTCGCCGGCCGCCGTCTTCTGCTCGACGATCTGCTGGAGCGCCCGGGCAAAGCCCGAGATCGTACCCTGGAGGACGGTGACCAGCCCGGTCAGCGGGGCGGCGATGGTGCCGACCACCTGCCCCATGAGCACGTCGCGCGGCGGCAGCGCGGAGAGCGCCCGCACGCCGTCGGCGTCGACCGTGCCGCCCTGCAGCAAGCCGCCGCGCACCACGAGCTGGGGATGGGTGCGCATGAAGTCGACGAGCGCCTTGGCGGGCATCACCGGGTCGTCGCCGCAGAAGGTCACCGCCGTAGGTCCGAAGAGCAGCGGCGCGATCTGGTCGCGGCCGGCGTCGGCGGCGGCGCGGCGCGCCAGGGTGTTCTTGAGCACGTGGAGGGTCGCGCCGCCGTCACGCAGCTTGGCGCGCAGCTCCGTGAGCTCGGCGACCGTGAGACCGCGGTAGTCGCTCAGGTAGAGCGCTTCGCTCTCGGCCAGCAGCCGCGTCGCTTCTTCGACCACCGCCTCTTTGTCTTTGCGCAGCATCGCAGACCTCGCTGTCGGACGAAAAAGCCCGCTCCCGGGCGGGAGCGGGCGGACGGAAGTCGTGCTCGTCTGCCACGTTTCTCGCCTCGGGCGGGCGGGCCACACCGGCCCCTTTACGCTCCCCGCGGGGAGCACCGACCTTCTTCGGCAGCGGCGCACGAAGCGCCGCGAGTGCGCAGTATAGGTGTTCGCAAGGCCGCTGGCAACCGCGCGCGGCGGAGCCGGCCCAGGCCGACTCCGCCGCGCGCGGTCGCCGCCCTCGCCCGGGCGCTCGCGCTAGCTTTCGAGCAGATCGCGGGTGCGCGCCGAGTCGAGCCCGATCGACGGGCCCATGGTCGACGTGAGGTTGACGCTCCTCAGGTAGCGGCCCTTCGCGGCGGCCGGCTTGGCGCGCAGGATCTCGTCGAGCACGGCGCCGTAGTTCTCGACGAGCTGCGTCTCTTCGAACGACTTCTTGCCGATGCTCAGATGGATGATGCCGCTGCGGTCGGTGCGGTACTCGACCTTGCCGGCCTTGGCGTCGGTGACCGCCTTGGCGACATCGAAGGTGACGGTGCCCGACTTGGGGTTGGGCATGAGGCCGCGCGGCCCGAGGATGCGGCCGAGCTTGCCGACGGTGCCCATCATGTCGGGCGTGGCGATGGCCACGTCGAAGTCGAACTGACCGTCCTGGATCTGCTTGGCGAGCTCGTCGGTGCCGACGATGTCGGCGCCGGCGTCGCTGCGCTTCGCGCGCCTTCTCGCCCTCGGCGAACACGGCGACCCGCATGCTGCGGCCGGTGCCGTGCGGCAGGATGGTGGTGCCGCGCACGATCTGGTCGGCGTGGCGCACGTCGACGCCGAGTCGAAAGTGGACCTCGACGGTCTCGTCGAACTTGGCGGTGTCGAGCGCCTTGAGCAGGCGCATGCCCTCGAGGGGGCTGTAGACCCTGTCGGGATCGATCGCAGCGCGCGCTGCCTGGTACTTGCGGCCGTGGGCCATGGTTCCTCCTCGTGGTCCTGGCGGCGACCCGGATGGCCGCCTCCCACCGCGGGCGCCGCGGCGCCCGCTCGCCTGCGTAGGTCGCTGCCCTACGCCTTGTCTACCGTTATGCCCATGCTCCGCGCCGTGCCTTCGATGATGCGCATCGCGGCCTCGACGTCGTTCGCGTTCAGGTCGGGCATCTTGAGCTCGGCGATCTCGCGCACCTTGTCGCGCGACACGTTGGCCACCTTGGTGCGGTTGGGCTCGCCCGAGCCCTTGTCGACCCCGGCCGCTTCGCGCAGCAGAACGGCGGCCGGCGGCGTCTTGGTGATGAACGAGAACGACCGGTCCTCGAAGACCGAGATCTCGACGGGGATGATCGTCCCGGTCTGAGCCTGCGTGCGGGCGTTGAACGCCTTGCAGAACTCCATGATGTTGACGCCGTGCTGGCCCAGGGCGGGCCCTACCGGAGGCGCCGGGTTGGCGGCGCCCGCGGGGATCTGCAACTTGATCACTGTCATGACCTTCTTGGCCACGTCATCCTCGCTTCGTCAGGGAATCGCTGCTGTCAGCCGGTTTTCTTGACCTGTTCGAACCCGAGCTCGACGGGCGTTTCGCGGCCGAAGATCGAGACCATCACCTTGAGCTTGTTCTGGTCGACGTTGACCTCGGAGACCTCGCCCGAGAAGTCGGACAGCGGACCCGAGGTGACGCGCACGACTTCGCCGACCGAGAACTCGGCCTTCTGCTTGGGACGCTCGACGGAGGCGGTGTGGAGGATACGGTCGACTTCGGCGCGCGAGAGCGCCACGGGCTTGTTGGCGGCGCCCACGAAGCCGGTCACCCCCGGCGTGTTCTTGACCGCCGACCACGACTCGTCGGTGAGCTCCATCTGCACGAGCACGTAGCCGGGGAACACCCTCTTCTCGCTCGTGACCTTCTCGCCGTCCTTGGTCTCGACGACCTGTTCAGTGGGCACGACGACGCGAACGATCGAGTCTTGCTGAGCCATCGAGACGATGCGGTGCTCGAGGTTCTCCTTGACCTTGTTCTCGTGGCCCGAGTACGTGTTGACCACATACCACTGGAACACACCGACTCCGTTTCTGTTACTTGGGCAGGATGAGCGTCATGAGGTGGCTGAACACCCAGTCGAGCACGCCCGTGTAGGTGGCGGCGATAGCCACCGCGACGAGGACGACGAGGGTGGACACGACGAGTTCGTTGCGGGTCGGCCACGTGACCTTCGAAAGCTCGACGCGCACGTCGCGCAGGAACCGGCCCATGCTGAAGCCCTGTTTCTGGCCGGAGCGCGTCTGGGCCCGCTGCTTGGCCTGAGCCGCCTTGGACGTGCGCTTGGCGGGCGCCCCCTTGGTCGAGCGTCCGTCGCGCTTGCCGGTCGGCGTGGAGTCGGACTTCTTGCCCGACCCCGTCTTGTTGTTCACGGCTTTCGCCACGACCATGCTCCGTTTCGGCTGGCAGGGCTGGAGGGACTCGAACCCCCGACCCCCGGTTTTGGAGACCGGTGCTCTACCAATTGAGCTACAGCCCTAAGGAAGCCAAGCGCCGTCCGCTCGTTCAAGCGGGCCGACGCCGGTCCTAACGAGTTTCCTTATGGACGGTGTGCCGCCCGCACCAGCGACAATACTTCTTGAGCTCGATGCGGTCGGGATCGTTCTTCTTGTTCTTGTTGGTGTGGTAGTTGCGACGCTTGCATTCCTGGCAAGCGAGAGTCACCAGTTGGCGCACGCTGTCACCCTTTCACAGAAAGCAAGTTAGGATAGCAGGCCTCCGCGAGGGGGTCAACGAACCGCGGGCCGGCCCGACGCATCCGCCGACGGCCGTGCCGCTGACGCATCGCGGCGCCCCTGGCGAGGCGTGAGTATACCAGACGGCGAAGGCGCCGCAACACGCCGCGGGGCTCGGCTCGAGGCCCACCTATCGTCGTCGGATGACACCGCCGCGACCCGGCCCGACGGACGGCGAGCGCCGGCCGGCCGCGGGTGTGTAGAATCGACGGCGACCGGAGACAGGTGAGCCGTGGACGACGACCCCAGAGACGACGAGACGGAGGCTGCGCCGGCAGGCGCGGCGCCCGCCTCGCCGGGTCGGTGGCCCACCCCCGACCCACGCTGGCAGCCTCCGGCCTGGCAGCCGCCGCCCGGCTGGTGGCAGGCGCCCGACGGTCAGTGGCAGCCCACAGCCTGGCAGCAGGTCCCCGCCCGGCAGACGCCGCTCTCGTGGCAGCAGATGCCGGACGGCCAGTGGCAGCCTCTCTCCTGGCAGCAGATGCCGGACGGCCGCTGGCAGCCGTTCTCGTGGCAGCAGTCACCGGGGGGCGAAGAGCCGCCGCCCGGGCAACCGCCCTCGACGGCGCAGCAGCCGCCGGCGTCCTACGCGACACGTCCGGCGCCGCCGCCGCCTTCGGACGGCGGCGATCAGACCTTCGGCGTGACCCGCGGCCTGCGACCCGGCCAGGTGCCGTGGCACTGGCGCGACGTCCTGTTCGCCGTGCTCATCGCCGCGGCCCCGATCGTCGCCCTCAGCCTGCTCGGCACGATCTCCAGCGGCGGTTCGACGGCTCCCAAGACACCGACCGCCGGGTACGCCTTGGCGGCCATCGTCTCGACCCTCGTGGTCGACGGCTGGCTGGTCTTCTGGGCCTGGTTCTTCTCGCTGCGCAAGTACCGGCTGTCGCTGCGCAGCTTCGGCTTTCGGGGCTACGAGGAGAACAGCTCCTGGGCGGTGGCCGCCGGCGTCATCCTCGGCGGGATGTTCGCCACCACCATCCTCGGCACCGTGAGCGACTACGCCTACCGCAAGATCATCGGTCCGGTGCCCACCGAGAACGTGGTGACGATCTTCCCCCACACCTCGGCCGGGCTCGCGCTGTTCTTCGTCCTCGCCGTGCTGGTCGCCCCGCTGCTCGAGGAGACGTTCTTTCGCGGCTTCGTCTTTCAGGGGCTCGCGCGCTCCTGGGGGCCGGTGCTGGGGGCCGTCGTCTCAGCGCTCGTCTTCGCCCTCTGGCACCAGCAGCTGTCGGTACTGATCCCGATCTTCGGCCTCGGGCTGCTGCTGGCGGCGGCGTTCTACTGGACGAAGTCGATCTACACCAACATCACCTTCCACGCCATCTTCAATGCCCTCGGCATCATCGCCTGGTGGTTCGTCCACACGAAGGGCTGACGACGGACGCCTAGCCGAGCAACGTCGGCTTGCGCAGCTCGCGACAGCGGCAGTCGGTCTCGTCGGGCGGCAGCGACGCGGCAGCGTCGAGCACGATTCGGCGCCCATCAGTCGGGCGTCTTCGGTGAAGCGCCGCTTGAGCTCGTCGTGGCTCCAGTCCGAGACGACGCCCTCGCCGTAGTTGACGATCAGATAGATGCCGGCGTAGCAGGCGCCGATGTCGCGCGCCAGCCAGACCTCGGGCGAGAAGCTCTGGCCGACGACATCGCCGATGCCCTGCAGGTGACGGACCTCGGCCGGCGACTCGAACCGCGGGCCCTCGGTCACAACGTAGGTGCCGCGCGCAAAGAGGCGACGGTCGGGCGCGAGGCGCCGCGCGGCGCGCGACGAGCGCCTCGCGCCCGACCGGACAGACGGGTTCGCGCATGATGAGCAGCCGGTCGCCGACCACACCTTCGCCGGCGCGGTCGGTCGTGAGATCGACGAAGTCGTCGCAGATCACGAGGTCGCCCGGGTCGAGCAGGTGGTTCAGGCTGCCGACGCCCGCCTCGGAAAGGATGCGGCGCACGCCGGCCCGGTGCAGCACGCTGAAGACCTGACGTGAGGCCAGTCCACGCGGCACCCCCGGTCGCCAGCCGTGCATACGGACGTGGAGGATCGGCTCACCGGCCAGCGCGAAGAGCTGGAACGGCGGGCTATCGCCGTAGGGGGTCTCGAAGACGAGATCGTCGTCGAGCGGCGCGACCGCGGGGTGGAGGTCGCCGGGGAACGGTCCGCCCTGCGTGGCCGAGCCGCCGATGACGGCCAGCCGCACGGCCGGCACGACCGCCGACGGCACGTGTCAGAACCCCGAGATCTGGGTGGGGACCCGCACGGCGACGAGTTGCACGTGGTCACCGGCGTCGGTCGTGAACTGTCGCAGGGGCTGATCGAGCTGCGCGGGGAACCCGCGCACGGCGCCGAGCACGGTCTCGCCGGCCGTGACGTCGGCTCCGATCGTCACCTGGGCGTTCGTCACGTGCGTGATGATCAGGAGCAGGCTCGGGTCGTCGGCGAGCTGGAGCTCGATCTCGGTGTCCTGGTAGCGCCCGAGAAGCTTGTAGCGGGTCACGGCGATCACCCGGCCGTCGACCGGGCTGTAGACGAACGCGCCGGGCACCGCCCCCACGTCGAGGCCGGCAGTCCGCGACGACGAGTCGCTCGTGTCGCCGCCCATGAGGTAGTAGCGCATGCCGCCGCTGGCGAACAGGTCGGCCAGCGTGCCCGAGACTCCAGACGTGTCGCCCGGCCGTCCGACAGGGGTGAGCGCGACGCTGTTGGCGTTGTCGACCGGGTGAAAGGCGACCGCGGTGGTCGCCTCGAGCTTGACCGGCAGGAGGACGTCGATGTTCTCGAGCCGGGCGACCACGATGCGTCGGTCGACCGCGCCCGCCTGGCCGAACTGCGAGACGACGTTGGCGGCGGGCACGAGAGCCGGTGCGGGAGACGGCCAAGCGTAGGCAGCCCAGATGGCGCCGATGACGAGAGGGACGACCACCCCGATGGCCACGAAACGCCGGCGCCTGACTTGACGTCGGCGGGCCCTCTTGGCCTGCCGTCGTTCGTTGCTCAGGCTGTGCATGCCGCAGAGGGTATACGCGCGGGGGCTCCAGTGCAACCGTGTACGACCTCGGGGAGAGGGCCGGACCGGGCGCGTCGTTGCCCTCGACGACAACACCTTTCCAGCCTCGGCACAGGGGGACCGGTCGCGCTCGTATCAAGTCCGTCCCGACCCCTCCGATACCACTATCAGACGCCTCGTCGAGCGAATCCCGGCGACCGCGCCGGGGTGGGCGTCCGGAGGTGGCAGTGAAACGACTCTCCCTGTGCGTCGTCCTCGCTGCGCTTGCCTTGCTCGTCGCCGCCCCGGTCGCCTCGGCGCAGGCGATCAAAATGAACAAGGCCGAGAGCAGGATGCTCGCACTCGTCAACCACGCCCGCGTCACCCATGGGCTGCACAAGCTGAAGATGGTCCGCAGCCTGGAGCGCGCCTCGCGGGCCCACTCGCGCGAGATGGTCTCAGACGCCTACTTCGCCCACAGTTCGTTCAACGGCGAGTCGTTTTCGGCCCGTCTCATCCGCTTCGGTTACACGACCTCCGGCTGCACGCGCTGGACGGTCGGCGAGGACATCGCCTGCGGCTACGGGCCGGGCAGCACCGTGAAGGCCCTCTTCACGGCCTGGATGCACAGCCCCGCGCACCGCGCCGTGATCCTCACCAAACGCTTCCGCAACGTCGGCATCGGCAGGGCCAAGGGCACGTTCCGCGGCATCTCCGGCATGGTCTTCTTCACGCTCGACTGCGGAGCGCGGACCCGCTAGCGGCCCGCGAGCGATCGTCTGTCTTTGCGGGCGCGGCGGCCTGACGGCCGCCGCGCCCGTCCTCGTCTCGCTTCGCCGCAGCCATCGGCTAGGATTGCACGATGGCCGGTCTGTCGTTTCTGACCGACGGCTCGCACGAGCAGGTCGTCTACGTCACGCATCGCGCCGCCCGCGCGGCGCGCCTCGAGGCGCTGCCCACCGACCTGCCGCCGGCCCTCGCCGCCGCCCTCGCCGACCGCGGCATCGCCCAGCTCTTCACTCACCAGCGCCGCGTCTGGGACCTGATGGCCGCCGGTCGCAACGTGGTCGTCTCGACCGGCACCGCCAGCGGCAAGTCGCTGTCGTTCGCGCTGCCGACGCTCGACGCCTTCGCCCGCGACCCTCACAGCCGGGCGCTCTTCCTCTACCCCACCAAGGCGCTCGCCCAGGATCAGGCCCGCAGCCTCGCGGGGCTGCGCCTGCCCGGCGTCGTCGCCGCCCTCTACGACGGCGACACGCCTCGCGCCCAGCGCTCGCGCATCCGCGCCGAGCGCCACCATCCTCATGACGAACCCCGACATGCTGCACGTCGGCATCCTGCCGGCCCACGAGCGCTGGGCCGAGTTTCTGCATCAGCTCCGCTTCGTCGTGCTCGACGAGGCTCACGTCTACCGCGGCGTGTTCGGCTCGCACGTCGCTCAGGTCGTGCGCCGGCTGCGCCGGCTGTGCGCCGACTACGGCGCCCAGCCGCAGTTCGTGCTGGCCTCGGCGACCATCGCCAACCCGCGACCGTTCGCCGAGCGGCTCGTCGGCCTGCCCTTCGCGGCGGTCGACGACAACGGCGCGCCGCGACCGGAGCAGACCATCGTCCTGTGGAACCCGCCGTTCCTCGACGTCGCCCTGGGCGTGCGCAGGAGCGCCCTCGCCGAGTCGAGCTACGTGCTCGCCGAGACCGTCCTCGCCGGCCGGCGAGCGATCGACTTCGCCCCCACCCGCAAGGCGGCCGAGCTCGTCTACGGCTACGTCCGCCGGCGCGTCGGCGAGCGCGACCCGGCGGCCGCCGACGCCGTCATGCCCTACCGGGCCGGCTACACGCCGCAGCAGCGGCGCGACATCGAGCGGCGGCTGTTCGGCGGCGAGCTGCGAGCGGTGGTGGCGACGAGCGCGCTCGAGCTGGGCATCGACGTCGGCAGTCTCGACGTCTCCCTCGTCACCGGCTTTCCCGGCACCATGACCAGCCTCTGGCAACGCTGGGGGCGCGCGGGCCGCACCGGCAAGGGCTGGGCCGTGCTCGTCGCCGGTCAGGACGCCCTCGACCAGTACTTCATGCGCGAGCCCGAGCGTCTCCTCTCGCGGGCGGTCGAGGACGCGATCGTCGACCTCACCAACCCGCACATCCTCGAGGCGCATCTCTGCGCGGCCGCCTACGAACGGCCGCTCGACGAGCGCGACGAGGCCTACTTCGGCGCGGTCGGCATGGCGCGAGCGGCGCAGCTTGCCGCAAGCGGCAAGCTGCGCCGCGGCCGGCCGGCGCCCTGGTCTGGTCGCAGCCCCACTCCCCCGCGCCGCGCGTGGGACTGCGTTCGGCCTCGGCCGAGACCTTCGTCATCGCCGACGGCCGCGACGGGACGGTGCTGGGCACGATCGAGCGCGAGCGCGTCTTCGCGCGGCACACCCGGGGGCCGTCTACCTACACCTGGGCGAGAGCTACCTCGTGCGGCACCTCGACCTCGACGCCGCGAGCGTGATGTCGTCGAGCCGTTCTCGGGCGCCTGGTACACCCAGGCGAAGGTCGAGAAGCACGTCGCAGATCGCCGGCGCCGGCACGCCGCGGGCGCTCGGCGGCGGCGGCGCCCTGTCGTTCGGCAGATCGAGGTCACCGAGCAGGTCGTCGCCTACCAGAAGCGCGATCTCGACGGCGGTGAAGTCATCGACACGGTGGCGCTCGAGCTGCCCGAGCAGGTCTTCACGACCGAGGGGCTGTGGTTCACGCTGCCGCCGGCGCTGGTCGTCGCGGCCGACCCGGGTCGAGCAGGGCGGCGAGCTCGGCGCCCTCCACGCGGCCGAGCACACCTGCATCGCCGTCCTGCCCCTGTACGCCATGTGCGACCGCTGGGATATCGGCGGCCTGTCGACGGCCTGGCACTGGCAGACCGACCTCGCCACGGTCTTCATCTACGACGGCCACCCCGGCGGGATCGGTCTGACGCGGCGCGCCCACGACGCCTTCGACGAGCTCATCGCCGACGCCGCGCTGCTGATCGCCGAATGCCCGTGCGAGGCCGGCTGCCCCTCGTGCGTGCAGAGCCCCAAATGCGGTAACTTGAACGAACCGCTGCACAAGCAGGGAGCGCTCGCGCTCCTGCGGGCCCTCGCGGCCGCCGGCGACCCGAAACAAGGGGACGAGACATGACGGTACCTGACACCGAGACCGACGTGACGATCGAGCGCCTCGACGGCGCGCGGCTCGAGGAGCTCGAGCCGCTCTGGCGTTCGCTGATCGACCACATCCGCGAGCTCGGCTCCGTCGTCGAGATCGTGCCCCACGAGCAGTCGTGGCCGCGGCGCCGGGCGATCTACGAGGAGCTGCTCGCCGACGGCGAGTCGTTCGCCCTCGGCGCGCGGCGCGACGAGCGCCTGGTCGGCTACGCCATGGTCCACGTCGCCGCCCCCGACGCGGTCTGGTACACCGGCGCCCGCTACGCCGAGCTCACGTCTCTCTGCGTCGCCGCCGGCGAGCGCGGCGGCGGCCTGGGGACGGCGCTGCTCGACGCGGTCGAGGCCGGCCTTCTCGAGCGCGGCCTCGACCAGTACGTGATCGGCGTCGACTCGGTCAACCCGGCAGCGCAGCGCTTCTACGAGCGGCGCGGCTTTCGCGACGGCTTTCACCTGATGCACGGGTGGATCGGCGACC
Source organism: uncultured Actinomycetes bacterium (assembly GCA_963799395.1). Lineage (GTDB taxonomy): Bacteria > Actinomycetota > Thermoleophilia > UBA2241 > UBA2241 > Bog-752. The sequence goes on along the minus strand of CAWCWZ010000039.1, from coordinate 445 downwards.
GCGGCGGCAGCGCACGCCCGGACACGGCGGCGGGCGCCGGGGGCGCCGACCGGCAGGCGCCGACCGGTGGCGGAAGCGACGGCGACGTCGAGACCCCCGAGACCGCGATGCACGGAGAGGACTGATGCCCCCGACCTACGTCAGCGTTATCGGCGGCAGCACCTGCACGGCCGCGGTCGCCGCGCTCGGCGAGCAGCTCGGAGAGCTGCTCGCCGAGCGCGGCTGCGTGGTCGTCAACGGCGGCGCCTCGGGGGTCATGGAGGCGGTGGCCCGCGGGGCGCGGCGGGGCGGCGGCACCTGCCTCGGCATCCTGCCCACGCTCGACCGCCGCGACGCCGCGCCCGACCTCACGTTCTCGGTGCTCACCGGCATGGGCCACGCCCGCAACCTCGCCGTGGTGGCCAGCGGCGACGTGGTCATCGCTCTGGGCGGCTCGTGAGCGCGT
>CAWCWZ010000038.1:0-40216 GCA_963799395.1 uncultured Actinomycetes bacterium | reverse complement strand
CGGCGCGCAGGGCGTCGGGGAGGGGCGCCGGCCCCGGGGCGGCCGGAGATACTCGAAGACCATCACACGAAGCTGCCGCGAAACATGCGACGAGCTTACCAGAGCAGGTGCCGGTCGGGGGCCGCTGCCGGCCGGCAGGCTGACAAGCGCCTTCCCGGCGAGCGAAGGTCGGGCATCACGGTCGAGTCAAGTGCGCCGCCTTGCGCACTCGATACCTAGGGTAGCGGCCCGCCGCGCCGGCAGCGGCCGGTCGAGAGCGGGCAGGGCGCGCGAGGTGCGGAAAGCCATGAAGGACGGCCAGGCCATCATCGCCGAGATCGGCGCGACGATCGCGTCGACGCTCGAGGTCGGCGACGTCATGGCCACGATCGCCCGCCAGGTCGGTCACGCCTTCGACGTCTACTCCTGCGACATCCACCGCTACGACGCCGAGAACGACTTGCTCACCTATCTCGCCTTTTGGGACCTCGAGCTCGACCGCGGCGAAGGGCCCTGGGTCTGCGAGCCGCACCACCAGGTGAGCCGGCAGGTGACCGGCGAACCCTTCCACCCCGACCTGCGCCCCAGCTTCCTGCCGACCGTGCATGAAGGCAAGATGATCGAGGTCCACCGCGACGATCCCGATCTTCCACCGGCCGAGGCCCGCGAGATGGACCGCTGGAGCGAGAAGTCCACCCTCGACGCGCCGCTCGAGTTCGACGGCGAGATCATCGGCGTGCTCGGTCTCGTCGAGACGCGTTCCTGCCGGCGTTTCACCGCCGACGAGAGGGAGCTGTTCTCGCAGGTCGCGGTCCTGGCCGCGATCGCCATCCGCAACGCCGACCTGTTCGAGCGGCTCGATCAGCATGCGCCAGCCGATGCCGAAGGCCCGGTCGGTGACCTTGATGCCGGGCGCCGCCTGCTTGCGCTTGAACTCGTCGGCGCCGACCAGCCGCACCACGCGGCGACCGTCGCCTGCGCGAAGCCTTGCGCGACGATCTCGGCGACGCCCAGGTGCTCCTCGATGAGCAGGTCGAGGATACCGTCGAGCACCTCGTACGGCGGCAGGCTGTCCTGGTCGGTCTGGTTGGGCCGCAGCTCGGCCGAGGGCGCCTTCGTCGAGAATCGGCCTCGGGGATATCTGCGCGGCGGAGGATTGCGCCAGCGGGCCACGCGGTAGACCATCATCTTCGGCAGATCGGCAATTACGGCGAGGCCGCCGTTCATATCGCCGTACAGCGTGCAATAGCCGACCGACATTTCCGACTTGTTGCCGGTGGTGAGCAGCAAAGAGCCGTATTTGTTCGACAGCGCCATCAGGAGATTGCCGCGGATGCGGGACTGAATATTCTCTTCGGTGACGCCGGGAGGGAGATTGCGGAAGGCCGGGGCGAGGGCCTCCTCGAACGCATGCATCATGGTCGGCGATGGGCAGCGTGAGAGTCTCGATGCCCAGGTTGCGTGCGAGGGTGAGCGAATCGTCCACGCTCCCCGGCGCTGGAATAGGGCGAAGGCATGAGGACGCCCAGGACGTTTCCGCGGCCGAGAGCGTCGGCGGCGAGCGCGGCGGTAAGGGCCGAATCGATGCCGCCGGAGAGGCCCAGCAGACGCTTTGCCGAAGCCGGTCTTCGCGATGTAATCGCGAATGCCGAGCACGAGGCGCCCGCCAGACCTCGGAGCGCCGGTGTCGAAATCGTCGGCGGCGAGCATGTCGGCGCTGGGCTCAGGGGTGGCAGGCCGGGGAGCACGCCGACCGTGGGGCCGGGCTCGGACGGCGCCCCGTCCGGAGCCGTCCGCCAGCTCCTCGAGGTCGACGACGAGGATGTCGGGAGCGAACGCCGCCGCGCGCGGCGACGAGTCTGCCGTCGGCGGCGAAGGCGCAGCTGCGCCCGTCGAAGACGAGCTCGTCGGAGCCGCCCACCTGGTTGACGTAGACCACCGGCACGCGGTGCTTGCGGGCGATGGCGCCGAGCATCGCCTCGGCGATGCTGCTGCTTGCCGATGGTGAACGGCGAAGCCGACATGTTGACGACGCACGTGGCGCCGGCCGCCACGAGGTCGTCGACGGGGTCGCTGTGGTATCGCGGCCGCCGCCAGAAATCGCGGTCGTTCCAGATGTCTTCGCAGACCGTCACGCCGAGCCGCCGGTCACCCCACGGCAGGATCTGCGGTCCGGTGGCGGGTTCGAAGTAGCGGTCTTCGTCGAAGACGTCGTAGGTGGGCAGCAAGGTCTTGCGGAACACCTGCCGCACGGCGCCGTCGGTAAGGAGCGCCGCGGCGTTGAACAGGGGCCGGCCGGTGGCGCCTTCGTTGGGCTTGGCGAGGCCGAGCAGCAGGGGCGGTCCGCCGGAGAGCGGCGAGCGAGGTCGTCGCACACATCCCGGCCGCGAGCCACGAACGAGCGCCCGAGGAGCAGGTCGCGAGGCGGATAGCCCAGCAGCGACAGCTCCGAGGCGACCGCGAGATCGGCGCCGGCGCGCCCGGCCACGCCGGCCGCTTCGGCCAGCAGGTCGGCGTTGCCGTCGAGGTCGCCCACCGTCGGATCGATCTGCACCAGCGCGATCTTCATGCCCCGGACGGTATCACGCGGGACGCCCTGCCGCACGAGAATGGGCGGTGGCTCCCCCGCGGTCTCAAGGAGATTCCCGCGGCCTTCCGAAGAAGTCGGGCGTCCGGCAACGAGTCTCCGGGAGGGCGTGACATGGCCGACGAGGAGCGCGTGGGCGGAACCGCCGCCGGTACGCCGCCGGTCATCGGCGAGGCCCGCTGGCCCATGGCGACCGCCGTCCTTTCCGTCATCGTCCTTACGCTGCTGCTGCCGCACAGCCTCATCGTCCGCCCGCGCTGGGGAGTGCCGGTCGTCGAAGGCCTCCTGCTGGTGGCGGTGATGATCGGCGACCCCGGCAAGATCGACCGGCGCTCGCGACCGGTGCGCACGCTGTCGGTCACGCTGATCGCGCTGCTCGTCGCGACGACGCTGTGGTGCACGAGCGTGCTCATCGTCCAGCTGATCCGCGGCGGGTCGGCCGTCAACGCGGCCGGAGCGCTGCTGGCCGCCGGCGGCATCGTCTGGACGTCCAACATCATCGCCTTCGGCCTGCTCTACTGGGAGCTCGACAGCGGCGGTCCCGCGGTCCGCGCCCACGGCTTGCCGGCCCATCCCGACTTCGCCTTTCCCCAGCAGCTCAACCCCGAGCTCGCCCCAGCCGACTGGCGACCGCGATTCGTCGACTACCTCTACCTGGGCTTCACCGGCGCGACCGCCTTCAGCCCGACCGACACCATGCCGCTGCGCCCCTGGAACAAGCTCGCGATGATGGCCCAGTCGGGTATCTCACTGGCGCTGCTCGGCCTCGTGGTCGCCCGCGCCGTCAACGTCTTCAAGTAAAGCCTCCCCGAGAATCGACCGAACGGCGCAAGCGGGCATCTGAACCGCCGCTCGCCGGCGCTCCCCGGTCAGTTCGACCGGGCGGGCGGCCGCGGGGCCCGTGACTGCTCGATGCGCGCCCGCTCGGCCAGAGCCGGCTCGGCCACGATCGGTATGCGCCCCCTGAAGATGTTGCCCGTACGGCCGTCGACCGACAGCCAGTCACCGGCGCGCAGCTCGCTGCCGGCCAGGCGAGCCAGGCCGTCGCGCTCGATCACCTCGAGGTCGCGACAGTCGACCACGGCCGTCTTGCCCAGGCGTTTGGCCGTCACCGCGGCGTGCGACGTGGCCCCGCCGCGCGCGGTCAGGATGGCGTTCACCCGGGTGATGATGGCGATGTCCTCGGGCACGGTGTCGGGCCGCAGGAGCACGATGTTCTCGCGAGGCGATTCCGCGAGCAGCCGGTCGATCTGCGCGGCGTTGATCGCCACGCGTCCCGAGTAGGCGCCTCCGGACTACGCCCATGCCGACCGCCACCGGAGGTCCGTAGTTGGGCGAGGCGGGGTCGAAGTAGGCCGCGTCTTTGGCCTGCTCCTGCACCACGGCGCGCTTCTGCAGCACGTAGAAGTCCTCGGCGGCCGGCGACTCGAACGTGAACTCGATCTCCTGCGGGTCGTACTCGTGCTCGCCGACCAATTCGCGGGCCACCGACAGGAGCTCGCCGTAGACCTCGGGGTAGTCCCGTTCGAGGGAGTGTTCGGTGTCGCGGTAGGTGGGGCTGCCGAGCCGCTGGGCTTCGGAGACCGGCAGCGGGAACACGAGGCCGCCGACCAGGTCCTCGCCCTGGCTGCGCACCGCGAAGTCGCCGAACAGCCGCACCTGCCGGCTGTAGGGCTCGAGCGGGTTGTGCGTGAAGGTCACGCCGGAACCCGACTCGCGGCTCAGGTTGCCGAACACCATGCGCTGCACCACCACCGCCGTGCCCCACTCCTCGGCGACGCCGATGTACTGGCGGTAGAAGCGCGCGTGCGGCGAGTCCCACGACTCGAGGACCTTGAACACGCAGGCGACGACCTGGGCGAAGGGATCGTCGACGAAGATCACGCCGTCCTGCCGGGCCCGCTCCTTGTAGGTGAAGGCGATCTCGCGCATCTGCTCCGGGGTGAAATCGAGCTTCTGCTCCACCCCGTAGCGGCCCTTGAACTCGGTCATGATGGCGTCGAAGAAGTCGCGGTCGATGCCCGCGGACATGGCCCACGACTGCAGGAACCGCCGGTAGCAGTCCCAGGCGGCCCACTCGAGCCGCGGCTTCCGCGACAGCGCCTCGGCCAGCTCGTCGTTGAGGCCCACGTTGACGAAGGTCGTCATGAGGCCGGGCATGGAGATCGCTGCCCCCGAGCGGATCGACAGGAGCAGCGCGCGCGTGGGGTCGCCAAGACGCAGGCCGGTCTGCTTCTCGAGCTGGTCGAGCGCCTTGCGGATGCGCTGGATGGTGTCGTCGTAGAAGGGCCGGTACGACATGCGCCGGCATGGCGCTGAAGAGCTCCGTGCTGAGGATGAAGCCCTCCGGCACGTGGTGACCGTACGAGGCCATCTGCTTCAGCCCCAGGCCCTTGAAGCCCAGGGTCATCTGGTCGTCGGTGCTGGGCTTGGCCTCGTGGATGGGCGACACCAGCCGTTCCGGGTCGTAGTTCATCATGCGGGTCAGAGCCTGACTGCTGAGGCGGCCGTTGAGCAGCGAGATCCGGCGCAGGGCGGCCGCCACGTAGCGGTCGAGGGCCTGCATGCCCAGGGCCGACACCAGCACCTCGCGCAGCACCATCTCGGCGACGGCGTCGACCGACATGCAGCGCGCCTCGCACTGACGCGAGTCGTTGCTGAGGACGGTGTGCAGCACCTGGTCGTGGCTGAGGATGGAGTTGGCGGAGAGCTCGGTGACGCTGTTGACGAGGAACTGGAACACGTTCTGATACTGGTGAAACGTGAAGTTGTGGCTATCGAAGCTCGCCTCGAGCATGCTCAGGTTGGCGTCGAGCGACGCGTAAGTCGACCCCGTCCACCGCCAGGGCCCGCTCGAAGCGCTCGATGGCGGCTCGACATGCGGCGCAACGAATCCCTGGTGACATAGGGCTCGATGCCCTCGGCGACGAGGTCGTCGAACAGCCGGTCGACCAGGTTCTCGACGCGGAACGACAGGCCCAGCGCGTCGAACTTGGCCTCGTTGTAGTTGCCGTAGATCGAGGGGATGCCGGCGGCGATGTGCCGCTTCTGGTAGATGTTCTCGGTCGAGACCGAGGGCGCCGGACTGAGGATGATCGCCTTGAGATCCTCGAGCACGGCGAGCGCCGCGTCGAGCAGGCGGTCGCGCGTCGCCGGGACGGGCCGGCGCTGCCAGGCGGAGAGCGCCGTCTCGAACCGGTGGCGCACCTTGGCGTCGAGCTGCAGGTGCCTGCCGACCGCCCAGCCCACGTTGTCGGCCGACAGCGAGTACTTGTGGGCGAGCAGCTGGTTGGTCCTGACCATCAGGGCCACGCGGCGCCCGTCGGTGTCGCCCCGCGGGCTCGCCGCCGTCGCCGGAGGCGTCGGCCGCCGGCAGCCGCCGTGTGCCGACACGGCGGCGAGCCGCTCGGCAAGGCTCGGCCGGGGTCAGCGTCACGGAGCTGGTCGAGACGAAGGCCTCGAGCGGCTCGTGCCGGCCGGCCCGCACCGCGAGCGGCTCGCCGGCAAGCTGCCGGTGGAAGGGCGACGAGCACCTCGTGAGGACCTTGCGCCCACTGCCCCTCGGCCTGCACCGCCGCCAGCGACGTTGGCGGAGAGGAACGGCTCCAGACCCGAGGGGTCGAGCGTCGCCCAGTAGCGCAGCACGGCGCGGCTGAACGTCGACCAGCCGGTTCGACGACTCCGCGTGGAGCTGCTTGCGCAGAAAGTGCATGCAGGGAGTCGCGCCGTCCGCAGATCTCGTCGATCTCGGTGGAGACCGAGCGCAGCTCGCCCTCGGCGCCCACTTCGTTGAAGTACACGGGCAGCGTGCGCAGGAGCTGCTTGGCGACGAAGTAGATGGGGCGGATGTCGGCGTTCAGGAACCGGGTGACGTCGCGCTGGAAGAGGTCGGTGTCGGCGATGTGCACCCCGCCCAGCCGCAGCTGCACGTTGAGCGCCGCCGCGAGCCGCTCGTAGAGCGCCGGGTTCGATTCGATGATGTGCATCCAGCAGCGGATCTTCGGCAGGTGGTAGGGATTGACCACCGTCGTCCCACTCGTCGGTGGCCCCGCGGATGTCGGGGTACTGGAAGCGCCACGAGAGGATGTCCTCGACCACGTGGTCGACCGCCTTGACGTTGCCCGCCTCGCCGATCGCCACGCCGATCGCCTCGTAGCACTGGAAGCGCATCAGCAGGAACTGGTTGTCGCGGTCGCGGAAGAAGGCGGTCAGGCGGCTCAGGATCTTGTCGACGTCCATGTGCCTGTCGGGATGCATGAGCTGCTTGACGACGCCCAGCAGGTCGACCATCGCCTCCTTCTGGCGGTAGCCCAGCGTGTCGTCCTTCAGGAAGAAGAGGCACACGGCGAAGCGGTCCTCGAGGTTCTCGACCGTGGAACAGACTAGTCGATCGCCCGCTCGAGGAGGTCGGAGAACGTCGGGCGCCGCGGCGAGAGCAGCTCGTCGCCCGGCGCCGTCCTCGACGCCCTGGATCAGGGCGTCGAGGCGCTCGCCTGGCCAGGAAGTCGAAGCTGCTCGGCGACGGCCGCCGGGTCGGTGAGCCCGGCCCCCTGCGCCAGGCCCAGCGCGGGCACGTCGAGACGCTCGGCCACGCGCTGGTAGCCGAGCAGGAGCACCGCCGGTAGAGCTCGAAGAAGATCCCGCGCGAGGGCCGGGTCGCTCGGCGGCACGAGTCCGACCAGGTCGGCCAGCAAGGCGTCGCGCTCGAGGAACGCCGCCGGCTGCCGGGCGAGCAGCCGGGCAAGGACTCGCCGATCAGCGCGCAGCGTATCGTCGTAGGCGTCGCCGTACGGCCCCGTTCAGGGCCGCCGTGCACCACATCAGCAGTCCGCGCAGCAGAAGCGAGAACTGATCGCCGGAGAGCGGCGACTCGAGCAGTCCGAGGACGAGCTCCGCGAGGAGCCCGAACAGCGTGGCGCGGTCGTCGGAGCGTCTCGAAGTAGGTCCAGTTGCGCAGAAGGGTGGTCTGGAAGCCCTCGACCAGCAGGTCGGCGTTGCGGAAGCTGTGGAAGTACTCGCCCACCGTCTCCGCGAGCGGAGGCCCGCACTCCGTACAACCCGTCGACCGCCTCGACGAGCGGCAGGTAGCGGTCGGGGATGACCACGTCCTGGGCCGTGCTCGCGAGGTTGGCGCGCAGGGCGTCGGAGTCGAACGGTACCGTCGGCGTCTTCATGCTCTCCAGATGATACCTGCTCGCGGCTCGCTCGTCGGCCGGCTCGCCCACGTCGGGTCGGCGCGGCACCCGGTCGGCGGCGAGCTCTCCCTGCCCGCCCGGCACAGGCCCCCTTACCCGGCGCCGCCGGCCAGCCGGCGGACCTCGGCGGCCGAGCCGGCGGCCAGGGCGGCCGCGGCCAGGCGCCGGGCCGCGGTCACGTCGACGCCCCGCACGGCCTGCTTGGCAGCCGGAATCCGTGCCGGGGCCGCGGAGAGCCCGGTCACCCCGAGCCCGAGCAGGAGGGGGATCGCCAAGGGGTCGGCGGCGGCTTCTCCGCACACGGTCACAGGCCGCCCGACCGCGACGGCGGTGGTGATGACCCGCTCGATCAGGCGCAGCACGGCCGGGTGCAGAGCGTCGGCCAAGGCGGCCACCGCGGCGTTGCCGCGGTCGGCGGCGAGGACGTACTGGGCCAGGTCGTTGGTGCCCAGCGAGAAGAAGTCGACATGCGGCGCGAACGCTTCGGCGGTGAGGGCGACGGCCGGCACCTCGACCATGATGCCGACTGCGAGGCGCTCGGGGACGGCGACGCCGGCCGCGAAGAGCGACTGCCGCGCCTCGTCCAGCAGAGTGCGGGCGCGGCGGACCTCGTCCACCGTGGTCACCATCGGCAGCAGGAGCCGCACCGGATGGTCCACGCTCACGCGCAGGACGGCGCGCAGCTGGCCGCTCAGCAGCTCCGGATGCTGCAGGCCGAGGCGGATCCCCCTGAGCCCCAGGAAGGGGTTGCCTTCGCGAGCCGGCGGCAGGTACGGGAGCTGCTTGTCGGCGCCGACGTCGAGCGTACGCACCACGAGCGGGCGGCCGCCGAGGTCCTCGGCCATCGACCGGTAGACGCGCTCCTGCTCGACCTCGTCGGGGAGACGATCGCTCGAGAGGAACAGGAACTCGGTGCGCAGCAGGCCGACGCCGTCGGCGCCGGCGGCCAGAGCGGCGCCGATGTCGTCCGGTGCGGCCACGTTGGCGGCCACCTCGACGGCGAGACCGTCGCGGGTGACCGCCGGCTGGTGAGCCCGCCGCCGCGCCTCGGCCTCGCTCCTCTCCCCCGCGGCCCGCCGTTCCCCGGCCGCCCGGACGGTCGCGGGCGGCGGCGCCACGGTGACCGTGCCGGCCTCGCCGTCGAGCACGAGCAGAGTCCCCCGGGCGACGGCCAGCAGCTCGCGGCCGCAGGCGACGACGGCGGGGATGCCCAGCGCGCGCGCCAGGATGACGCGTGCGACGTCGGACCGCCGAACGCGCACGCCACGCCCAGGACCCGGGCCCGATCGAGAGCGGCGGTCTGCGCCGGTGTGAGGTCGGAGGCCACCACGATGCCGGCAGCGTCCAGAGGCGGGCCCGCCGGCAGCTCGAGCAGATGGCGCAGGACCTGGTCGCCGACGCCGCGCAGGTCCGCGGCCCGCGCCCGCAGATAGGGGTCGTCCAGCGCCTCCCACGCCGCCACCGCGCTCCGCACGGCGGTGTCCCAGGCAAGCGCCGCGTTTTCGCCCTCGTCGAGCACCCGGGCGCGCGCCGGCCCCAGCAGCGCCTCGTCGTCGAGGAACAGCAGGTGAGCGTCGAAGATGGCGGCCTCGTAGTCGCTCGCCCGCCCGGCCACCGAATCGCGCGCCCGGTGGATGTCATCGCCGGTGGCGGCGAGGGCTCGCTCCAGGGCGACCCAGTCGGCCTGGCGATCGCGTGACGGACCTTCCGGCGTCTCGACGGGAGCCGCCGCCAGAGGCTGCGCCTCGCCGATGGCGATGCCCGGCGAGCCGGGCAATCCATGCAGCACCGCTCCCGGAGAAGGCGCTCGAACGGGCTCGTCTGCTCGAACGGGTCGAGCCGTGCCCGCCGCATCCGAGGCGCCGTCAACGCCCCGCGGGTCGCCGAACGCCTTGTCGGCCAGGCGCCGGATGGCGGCCAGGGCCTCGTCGGCCTGCGGCCCGCCGGCCCGCACCAGGATCTCGTCGCCGCGACGGACCCCCAGGGTGGCCACGGCGTTCAGGCTGCGGGCGCTCACCGGCCCGCTCCCCGCGGTGAGGTCGGCGACGGTGACCTCGGCGTCGAACGCCGCGGCTGTGCGCACGAGCAGCGCGGCCGGCCGCGCGTGGAGCCCGAGACGATTCGTGACGACGAGCCGCAGCGTGCGCCCCGGAGCGGTACCGGCGAACCCGCCGCGGCGGCCAGAAGCCCACTGCGCACCGGCGACCCACCCGGCACCGACGGCGCGCTCTCCCCCGCCGACGGCGCCAGCTGGGCAGCCTTTGCCGCAAGGCCGCCACGGGCCTCCGCCGCTACGTCGTCGAGGGAGCCGCCGAGCGCCGCCGCCACGGCGGCGGCGACGGCTCCCTCGACCAGCGGTGCCTCGGTGAGCAGCACGCGGTCGCGCCGCTCCCGCGGGAGCAGGTCGAGGGCCATCTCCGCCGAGAGCACGGCGCTGCCGAGATCCATGAGCACGAGGACGCCGTCCGGCGACCACACCTCCGCGATGGCTCGCGCGACGAGCGCGGCGTCGGTGCCCAGCGGACTGCCCGGCTGGTCGAGACCGCCGGCAGCCGCGATCGCAAGCTCGGGCCCGCCCATCTGGGCCGCGAGCTCGGCCACGCTTTCGGCGAGCCTCGCGCTGTGGCAGACCAGGACCAGTCCGATCACCGGTGCGGACCTCCGCGGCGCCCGGAAGGCGGCCCGCTCACGGGCCCGTGCCGGCGACGAGCGCCGTCGCGGCCGCACTGACGAGCAGCCACGAAGAGGTCGCCCCCGGGTCCTGATGGCCGGCGCTGCGCTCGCCCAGGTAGCTGGCCCGGCCCTTGCGGGCCACGAGCGGTACGGTCGCCTTCATGCCCTGCTCGGCCGCCGCGGCCGACCGGCGCAGAGCCTCGGCCGGCGGCAGCCCGGAGCCGGCGGCCGCCCGCAGCGCCTCTTCAGCCGGCAGGAGGGCGTCGATCATGGTCTTGTCCCCGGGCTCCGCCTTGCCCCGGGCTCGCGCCCCCTGCACGCCGGCCGCGAACGCCGCGGCCCATCCCGCCAGGGTGAGCTCCGGCGCCGGTCCGGCGGCGGCGCCCATCTGCAGGAACAGAGTGCCGTAGAGCGGTCCGGCCGCGCCACCGACGGTCGACACCAGCGTCATGCCCACCGTCTTCAGGAGCGCCCCGATGCCGCCGGCGGCGGACTCGACCGGCTCGTCGAGCCTGCCGACCACCGCCTGCATCCCGCGATCCATATTGATGCCGTGGTCGGCGTCGCCGATGGCGGCGTCGAGCGCGGTGAGACGGTCGTGCTCCCGTGTGACCACCGCGGCGAAGGCCCTCAGCCAGGCCGCGACGCCGTCGCGCGTGATCACAGCGCCGGCGGCGCCCGCAGCGGTCGCGGAGCCGCCGCCGCAGTCCTCCCCGCTCATGCGCCCCACCGCAGACCCGTCGTGGCCACCGGCGCGTCCCACAGCGCCGTGAGCTCGTCGTCCAGGCGCAGCAGCGTGATCGAGAAACCAGCCATGTCGAGCGAGGTGATGTAGGAGCCGATCAGGTTGCGGGCGACGACGATGCCCCGGCTCTCGAGCAGCCGGTGGAGCTCGCCGTAGATCACGTAGAGCTCCATGAGCGGCGTGCCGCCCAGGCCGTTCACGAAGGCCAGCACGCGGTCGCCGCGGCCGAACGGCAAGTCGTCGACGACGGCTGCCGCGAGCGTCTCCGCGACCTCGCGCGCGGAGGCCAGCGGACGGCGCTCGCGACCGGGTTCGCCGTGGATGCCGACACCGATCTCCATCTCGTCGGGACCGAGCTCGAACGTGGGCTTGCCGACCATCGGCACGGTGCACGAGGTGAGGGCCATGCCCATGCGCGCGCGCGCTCTCGCCTACCCTGCGGCAGAGCCCGGCGACCTCGGCGAGCGGCCGGCGCCGCTCGGCCGCCGCGCCGCAGATCTTCTCGGCCAGCACGGTTGCGCCGACGCCGCGCCGGCCGGCGGTGTACAGGCTGTCCTGCACGGCCACGTCGTCGGCGATCACCACCGACTCGACTGCGATGCCCTCGTCGCGGGCCAGGTCGGCCGCCATCTCGAAGTTCATGACGTCGCCCGTGTAGTTCTTGACGATATGCAGCACCCCGGCGCCGCCGTCGACGGTCTTCGTGGCCGCCAGCATCTGGTCGGGCGTGGGCGAGGTGAACACCGGACCGGGGCAGGCCGCGTCGAGCATGCCCCTGCCGACGAACCCGCCGTGCAGCGGCTCGTGACCGGACCCCCCGCCCGAGACGATCGCCACCTTGCCCCGGATCGGGGCGTCGGCGCGCGCGATGAAGTCGGGATCCGTGTACACCTTCAGCCGGTCGCCGTGGGCCGCGGCGATACCCGCAAGCTCGTCCCTGACGGCGTCCTCTGGTCGGTTGATGAGCTTCTTCATCTCGTCTTCCCTCCGGCCCTCACTCGTCGAACGACCCGCCACCCGGGCGTTCGTGTGCGAGACGCGCCCCGCGGCGCTTGATCTTCCCGCCGACGGGTTTACGCTCAAGCACCGCCAGTCGTCAAGAACGACTGATCAGGGGTCGCCGGTCAGCGCTCGACTGACCGCGCCGACGATGGCGCCGGCGGCGCGGCACGCGTCGTCGGCGCCCTCGCTGCGCTGCACCGCGTCGATGAGGGCGCTGCCGACGATCACGCCGTCGGCGAGGCGCGCGACGCCGGCGGCCTGAGCCGGCGTGGAGATGCCGAAGCCGACCGCCAGCGGGGCCGCCGTCCGCTCGCGCAGCCTGGCGATCAGGCCGGGCAGCTCGGCGCCGGTCTCGCGACGCGCGCCGGTGACGCCGGTCACGGCGACGCAGTAGACGAACGGGGCGACCGTCCGCGCGACAAGATCGACGCGTTCACCGGTGCTGGTCGGCGTGGCCATCGGCACGATGGCCACGCCGTGCTCGCGAGCCCGGGCCGTGTGCGGCGCCGCCTCGTCGAGCGGCAGATCGGGGATGACGAGCGCCTCGACGCCGGCGCCAGCGGCCCGCGCGAAGAACCGCTGCGGACCGTAGGCGAGCACCGTGTTCAGGTAGGTCAGCAGCACGAACGGGGCGGCGGCGCTGTGCGCCGCCGCCAGCTCGAACACATGCTCGGGAGTAACACCTGAGAGCAGCGCCTCGTGAGTCGAGCGCTGCACGACCGGCCCGTCGGCGATCGGGTCTGAGAACGGCACCCCCAACTCGACGATGTCGGCACCGGCGGCGATCAGTGTGGCGATCAGCCGGTGACTGGTGGCGAGATCGGGATGGCCGGCGGTCAGGTACGGGATGAGGGCGGCGTTCGCGGCGCGCGGCGCCGCGAACGCCGCCCTCAGCCGTGGGGCCAGACCGGCGTCGTGCGCGATCGTCATGACCCCCCCTCCCGCTCGCCGGTGCCGGCGGCCGCCCCGGCGTCGGTCGTCGGAGCTCCAGGGCCAGCGCCGGCGGTGCCGTCCGGCCCGGCGCCCGACAGCAGCCGAGCCGCCTCGTGGACGTCCTTGTCGCCCCGCCCGGAGAGATTGACGATGATGAGATCGCCGCCGGCGAACCTGGTCGAGAGCTCCCGGCCCGCGCAGCACGTACGCGAGGGCGTGAGCGCTCTCGAGCGCCGGGATGATGCCCTCGAGCCGAGCGGTCAGGCGAAACGCCGCCAGAGCCTCGGCGTCGGTGGCGGCCGCATACAGGGCGCGGCCGCTGTCCTTCAGCCAGGAGTGCTCGGGCCCCACGCCGGGGTAATCGAGGCCGGCCGACACGGAGTGCGCTTCGAGCACCTGGCCCCAGGCGTCCTGCAGCAGGTACGAGAACGAGCCGTGGAGCACGCCGGGGCGTCCGCGCGTACAGCGAGGCGCCGTGGCGGGCCGTGTCGAGACCTTCGCCGGCGGCCTCGACCCCGGTCAGGCGCACCGGGTCGTCGCGGAACGCATGGAACAGGCCCATGGCGTTGGAGCCGCCGCCGACACAGGCGACGACCTCGTCGGGCAGGCGGTCGAGGCGCGCGAGCAACTGCTCGCGCGCCTCGGCCCCGATCACCTGCTGGAAGTCGCGCACCATGGCCGGGTAGGGCGCCGGTCCGGCCACCGAACCGATGACGTAGAAGGTGTCGCGTACGTTGGTCACCCAGTCGCGCAGCGCCTCGTTCATGGCGTCCTTGAGCGTACGCGAGCCGCCCTCGACGGGGGTCACGGTCGCCCCGAGCAGACCCATGCGTACCACGTTCAGCTCCTGGCGGCGGATGTCTTCGACACCCATGTACACCTCGCAATCGAGACCCAGCAGGGCGCAGGCGGTGGCGGTGGCGACACCGTGCTGGCCGGCGCCGGTCTCGGCGATCACGCGGCGCCTGCCCATGCGCGCCGCGAGGAGCGCTCTGGCCGAGCACGTTGTTGATCTTGTGGGCGCCGGTGTGGCAGAGGTCTTCGCGCTTGAGGTAGACGGTGGCGCCGCAACGCTCGCTCAGGCGGGCGGCGTGGTAGAGCGGCGTGGGGCGGCCGGCATAGTCGGCCAGCAGGCGCGCGAGCTCCGCCCGAAAGGCGTCGTCGGCGCGCGCCTCCTCGTAGGCACACGTGAGCTCGTCGAGCGCCGGGATGAGACTCTCGGGCACGAAACGGCCGCCGTAGGGGCCGAAACGGGTGGTGACGCTCATGGGGTGACCTCCGCGATCGTGGGATCCGCGACATCCGCGCCTTCGCCGGCGCGAGCGACCGTCGCGCGCGCCCCCCCCCCTCCGCCGCCGTCGGCTTCGCGCACGGCGCAGACGAAGGCCCGCAACAGACCGTCGTCCTTGTGTCCGGGCGCACCGGCGAGCTCGACGCCGCTCGACGTGTCGACGGCCAGCGGCCGCACCAGGGCGATGGCCTCGGCCACGTTGCCGACCGTCAGACCGCCGGCCAGCACCAGCCCGGCGGTCGGGAGCCGCTCGTCGGCGGCGAGCGCCCGCCAGTCGAGCGTCACGCCGCTGCCGCCGTAGACGCCTGGGGCGCGGGCGTCGAGCAGAACGAGATCGGCGTCGGCGGCATCCGACGTGTCGGCGGCGGCGATGACGAGCGGCCGCAGGCCGCGCGAGAGCGCCGCCGCCCTCGTCGCCGCCACCGTGGGCCCGTCGGCGCCGGCCGAGAGCTGCACCGCCGTCAGGCCGGCGGTCGCCAGCGCCGCGGCGATCCACTCCGGCGGCTCGGTGGTGACGACGCCGACGGTCGAGCAAGACCGGCGGCGCGCGCCAGCGGCGTCGCCTGCGCGGGAGTAAGTCGCCGCGCACTCTTGCTCAGTACAAAGCCACAGGCCCACGCCCCGTAGTCGACCGCGAGGCGCACGTCGTGCTCGCGCGTGAGACCGCAGATCTTCACAAGCGTCATGGCCGCGCCACCTCCTCTGGGCGGGGCACTCCTTTCATCTCGCTCACGAGGGCGGCCAGCCGCTCGCGCGGGGCGCGCACCAGCGCCTCGCCCACGAGCAGCGCCCGGGCGCCGGCCCGGGCCGCGCGGCGGGCGTCGGCGCCCGTCACGATGCCGCTCTCACAGACCAGCAGCGTGCTCGCCGGCGCTCGCCTCGCCAGACGTTCGCTCACCCTCAGGTCGACGGTGAGAGTGCGCAGATCCCGGTTGTTGACCCCGATCAGCTCGGCGCCGGCGGCGACCGCTCGCTCGAGCTGGGCCTCGTCGTGCACCTCGACCAGGGCGTCGAGACCGCAGGATCGACACTCGGCCAGGAGCATCGCCAGGTCTTCGTCGTCGAGCGCCGCCACGATCAGCAGGACGGCGGCGGCGCCGGCGAGAGCGGTCTCCCAGACCTGATAGGGATCGACGACGAAGTCCTTGCGCAGCACGGGCAGCGAGATCGCGGCGGCGACCGTCTCCAGGTCCCCCATCGAGCCGCCGAACCGGCGCGGCTCGGTGAGCACGGAGACGGCGTCGACCCCGGCGGCCTCGTAGGCGCGCGCCTGCGCGCCGGCGTCGAGCCCGGGCGCGATGGCGCCCTTGCTCGGCGAGGCGCGCTTGACCTCGGCGATCAACGCCGGCCCGCTCCCCGGTCCCCGCGAGCCGGCGACGAGGGCGGCCAGCAGACGCCCCGTCCGCGGGCGCGCCGCGGACGTTCCTTCCGGCGACCCCCCCAGAGGTCGCGCGAACGGCCGCACGAGCGGCCGTGTGCGCCGCGCCTCGGCCACGCGCAGGCGGGACCTGAACGAGCATCGTCTCGAGAAAGTCGCCGGCGCCGGCGGCGCCCGCGCCGCCCATCAGGCGACCTCCGCCCTGAGTCGGTTGGTGGCGGCCACGAGCGCAGCGAGCTTGGCGGCCGCGGCGCCGCCGGCGACCGCCGCGCGCGCCCTCTCGACGCCCTCCTCGATGCTGGCCGCCGCCTCGGCGATATAGAGGGCCGCGCCGGCGTTCAGCAGGGCGATGTCGAGCCGCGGCCCGGACCGGCCCTCGAGCAGCTCGGAGAGCAGCGCGGCGTTCTCGGCGGCGTCGCCGCCGCGCAGCTCGTCGAGAGAGGCCGCCCTCGGCAGCCCGAACTGCTCGGGGACGACCGTGTAGCGGCGGTCGAACCCCTCGCCGGCGAACACCTCGACCACCTCGGTCGGACCAGTGGTCGAGATCTCGTCGAGTCCGTCCTCACTGTGCACGAGCAGGTTGCGGGCCGAACCCATCATGCGCACCGCCTGGGCGAGACGGTCGACGTAGCGCGCGTCGGCCACGCCGATGAGCTGGTGGCGGGCGCCGGCCGGGTTGGTGAGCGGACCGATCACGTTGAACGTGGTCGCCATGCCCAGCTCGCGGCGCACCGGCGCCACGTTCTTCATGGCCAGGTGGTGACGGGGGCGAACATGAAGCCGATGCCGACCTCGGCGATGCAGCGGCTCACCTGCGCCGGCGTGATGTCGATGGCCACGCCCAGCGCCTCGAGCACGTCGGCGCTGCCGCAGCGGCTGGTCGCCGAGCGGTTGCCGTGCTTGGCGACGGTGACGCCCGCGCCGGCGGCGATCAGCGCGGCGGCCGTCGAGATGTTGAAGGTGTGGGCGCCGTCGCCGCCCGTGCCGCAGGTGTCGAGGATCACGTCCGCGTCGACCTCGACCTTCTCGACCAGGTCGGTCATGGCGCGCGCCATGCCGACGATCTCCGCGGCGGTCTCGCCCTTCACCCGCAGCGCGCTCAGGATCGCGGCCGTCTGGGCGTCGCCCACCCGGCCGCCCATGATCTCGAGCAGCACGGCGCGGGCCTCGTCTTCGGTCAGGTCGCCGCCGACGGTGAGCGTCGCCAGGGCGGCGGAGAGGATCTCATTGGGCATGGTCGCGGTCCTTTCTGGCGTAGCGGGCGACTCGGCGGGGCGCGCGCCGGCGAGCCGCTGGGCGCCGGTCGGGCGCGGCGCGGCCGAGTGCGGGGCGGCGCCGGCGGCGGGCAGCTCGAGGAAGTTGGCCATGAGGGCGGCGCCCGCTTCGGTCAGGACGCTCTCCGGGTGGAACTGCACGCCCTCGACGGGCAGCTCGCGGTGGCGCACGCCCATCACCTCGCCGGCCGCGTTCCAGGCGCTGCGCTCGAGCGCCACCGGCAGCGCCGGGTCGACGATCAGCGAGTGGTAACGGGTCGCCGTGAACGGGCAGGGCAGACCGCGAAACAGCGTGCGGCCGTCGTGGCTGACGGCGTCGGTCTTGCCGTGCACCACGGCGGCGGCGCGCGTGCACCGTGCCGCCGAAGGCGACGCCGATGCACTGGTGACCCAGGCACACGCCGAGCACCGGCAGGCGCCCGGCGAAGTGGCGGATCGCCTCGAGCGAGACGCCCGCCTCGGCCGGCGTGCAGGGACCGGGCGAGACGAGCAGATGCGTCGGACCGGCGGCCTCGATCTCGGCGACGCTCACCTGGTCGTTGCGGGCCACCGTGACCTCGGCGCCCAGCGTCCCCAGCAACTGCACCAGGTTGTAGGTGAACGAATCGTAGTTGTCGATGACGAACACGTGAGCCATGGCTCTCAGCCTCCCGGCGGTCCTGCGAACTCCTCGTGGGCGAGCTCGACGGCGCGCAGCAGCGCCGCCGCCTTGTTCTCGGTCTCGGCGAACTCGCGCCCGGGGTCGGAATCGGCGACGATGCCGGCGCCGGCCTGCACGTAGGCGACGCCGCCCTTCATGACGATCGTGCGGATGCAGATGCAGGTGTCGAGGTCGCCGTCGGGCGACAGGTAGCCGATGGCGCCCGCGTAGGGCCCGCGCCGCACGGTCTCGAGCTCGTCGATGATCTGCATGGCGCGCACCTTGGGGGCGCCGCTCACCGTGCCGGCAGGGAAGGCCGCCTCGAGGGCGTCCAGGGCGCTCCGGCCGGGGGCCAGCGTGCCGCTCACCGACGACACCATGTGGATGACGTGGGAGTAGCGCTCCATGCCCATGAGCTCCTCGACCCTCACGCTGCCGGGGACACACACACGCCCCAGGTCGTTGCGCCCGAGATCGACCAGCATGACGTGCTCGGCGCACTCCTTCTCGTCGGCGCGCAGCTCGGCCACGAGGCGCTCGTCTTCGGCGGCATCGGCGCCCCGCCGCCGCGTGCCGGCGATGGGCCGCGTCACGACCCGGTCGCCGCGCACGGTGACGAGCGGTTCCGGCGACGAGCCGGCCAGGGCGAAGTCGTCGAAGGCCATGTAGAACATGTAGGGGCTCGGATTGACGGCCCGCAGCCCCCGGTACACGGCGAACGGCGAGACCTCGATCGGTGTGGCGAAGCGCTGGCTCAAGACGACCTGGAGGGCGTCGCCCGCCAGGATGTACTTGCGGATGCGCGCGACGCCGGCCTCGAACACGGCCCGCGTCACCGACGACGAGACGCGACCGACCGCGCCGGCGACCGACGCCGGCGTCGCGCGGGCGCCGGCGCCTTGCCGGGGCGCTGCCGGCTGCGCCGGCAGCGCCCCGGCAAGGCGCGCCTTGACCTCGGCGACGCGCGCCACCGCGCGCCGGTACGGCTCGTCGATACAGGTCCCGACGCCGGCTGTGACGTCGACTCCAGCGTCCCCCGCGACGCCGCCACCCCCGTCGCCGTCATCCGCTACGGCGTTGGCGACGATCGTGATCGTGTGCTTGAGGTGGTCGAAGACCAGGACGGTGTCGGCCAGCAGGAAGGCCATCTCGGGCAGACCGAGGTCGTCGGGGGGCGCGTCGGGCAGGCGCTCGAGGTGGCGCACGAGGTCGTAGCCGAAGTAGCCGACGAGGGCGCCGGCGAGCGACGGGACGTCGCTCGCCGGCGCCGGGTCGTGCCTGCCAAGAAGGTCGGCGACCGCGGCGAAGGGGTCGGCGCAGGCGACCTCGCGCCGCGCGCCGTTCTCCTCGATCTCGAGCAGTCCCGCCCGATAGGTGACGACGGCGCGCGCGCCGATGCCCAGGAACGAGTAGCGCCCGAGACGCTGCCCCTGCTCGGCGCTCTCCAGCAGAAAGACGCGGCGCGGCGCGCCGAGCTTGAGGAACGCCGAGACGGGGGTCTCGAGATCTGAAACGAAGGAGTGGGTTACGGGGACGACGTTGTAAGCCAGTGCGAGGCGGCGGGCCTCGGCTAGCTCAGGTATGCAGCATATGTCCTTTGCCACGGGCCAATCATGGAGCACCTCCGGTGCGGCTCAAGGCCCAACGTCGTTCGTCGTCTCGCGCAGGGTAGGTCAGCGACGGGCCCGCGTCAACCCCGAGGCCGCGTCGCGCCGCCTCTCATGACATCATGATACCATGGCACCATGTTATGCAAGACGAGACCCTGACGGCGGAGAGTCAAGGGAGTCACTCATGCCGACCAGCGAACCGACCGAACCCTGGGACACACCCGAGCTCGTGGCCCTGTGCGACGCCTTGCTGTCCCTCGAGACGCGCCAGGAGATGGCCGCCTTTCTGCGCGACGTCTGCACGCTCGGCGAGCTCGACGCCCTGGGGCACCGCCTCGCCATCGCCCGGCTGCTCGACGAGGGCAAGCTGTCGTATACCGAGATCGCCAGCGAGCTCCACGGCTCCACCACCACCGTCACGCGCGTCGCCTACTGGGTGCACCACGGCCAGGGCGGCTACCACACCGCCCTGACGCGCCTCAAGGCGGCGGAGGGCCACCGCTGACGATCGCCTTCGGCGGACTTCGACGCCCAGACCTGCCGCCGGAAGCCGCCGCCGCGAAGCGCACCGCGGCGTCAGGCCGGATACACGACCACCTCGGTCGCCTTGACGGAGGCCCATACCGGCCCGCCATCGTCGAGGTGGAGCGCGGTCACGGCCGCGGGGGTGACTTCGGCCACCAGCGGAACGGGCCCGGCAATCTCGACCCGGACGCGATCACCGGTCACCTCGAGGGCTCCGGCCCGACCAGGCCAGACGTTCCGCGGAGAGCCGTCCGGTCGCTCGCGGTACAGTGCGACCGTACGCGGATGAACGACGGCGAACACGTCGCCGGAGCAGTGGTCGTCGTCGACGGCGACGAGCTCGTGTCCACCTGCCAGCGTGATGGTGCCGTCGATGGCGGATCCGCGAAACAGGTTGAGACCGACGAGCTCGGCGACATACCTTGAGCGGGGGTGGGCTCTGACCCGGTCCGGCGTGCCGGTCTGCGTGACGCGACCGTCTTCGAGAATGACGAGTTGGTCGGCCAGGGTCATGGCCTCGATCGGGTCGTGCGTCACCAGCAGACACGTGCCCGCAAACGACGCAAGGTGGCGACGCAGCTCGCGGCGCAGTTCGGCGCGCGCCCCGGCGTCGAGCGCGGCCAGCGGCTCGTCGAGCAGGAGCAGCCGGGGGTCTGTGACCAGCGCGCGCGCCAGCGCCACGCGCTGCGCCTGACCACCCGAAAGCGCGCGCGGCCGGGCGGTCACCTCCTCGGCCAGGCCAAGCCGCGAGAGCCACCCCGCCGACAGTTCGCGAGACTGACGCCGGGACATCCCACGGGCCCTTAACCCGAACGCGACGTTGTCGAGGGCCGACAGGTGTGGAAACAGCAGGTAGTCTTGAAACACGACCCCGATCCGGCGCCGGTCCGGAGACACCCGGATGCCCGCCGCGGTGTCCTCCAGCACGTCGCCATCCAAGACGATGCGGCCGCGGGCGAGTGGATTGAGCCCAGCCAGGGCACGCAGCACGGTCGTCTTGCCGGCTGCGTTCGGGCCGAGAAGGCCGATCACGTCGCCGCGCGCCGCCACGAGCTGGGCGTCGACCGCAAGCGTGCCGGCGCGTAGCATGACGTCGGCCTGCAGACTCACGTCCGCCCTCGCTACCCGGCTTGCCGCGGCGACAGAGGTCATCGGCTGCGGAACCAGTGGCCGCGCAGGGCGACGAGGACGGCCAGCGAGACGACGAGCATCACCAGGCTGAGCGCCATGGCCGCGCCGCTGTTGTTCTGGAGCGCCACGTACACGGCCAGCGGCATGGTCTGAGTACTGCCCGGCAGGTTGCCGGCGAAGGTGATGGTCGCACCGAACTCGCCCAGCGCGCGCGCCCAACACAGTGCGGCACCCGCCCCGAGGGCGGGCGCGATCAGCGGCAGGGTGACCCTGCGAAACGTCGTCCAGCGGCCGGCGCCCAGAGTGGCCGCGGCGTCTTCGTAGCGCTGGCCCAATGAGCGCAGGCCTGCTTCGACGGTGATCACGAGAAACGGCATGGCGACGAACGTCTCGGCCATGACCGCGCCGCCCGTGCTGAACGGCAGGGTGATGCCGAAGGCGCGGTCGAGCCATTGCCCGATCAGCCCGTGACGCCCGAAGGCGAGCAGCAGCGCGACGCCACCCACGACGGGCGGCAGAACCATCGGCAGGATCACCAGCGCTCGCGCGACGCTGCGACCTCGAAACGGGATCCTGGCAAGCAACCAGGCCAGGGGCACGCCGATCACACAGGACACGGCCACGGCGCTGAGCGAACACACAAGCGAGAGTCGCAGCGCGGTCAGCACCCCGGGGGCGGCGAGATCGGCGGGAAGCTGGCGCCACGGTGTGCGGACCACGAGACCGACCAACGGCAGAGCCAGAAACGCAAGGCCGATCGCGGCCAGCGGCACGAACCCCACAGGGGCGCGACGGGCCGAGCGTCGACGGGCCGAGCGTCGACGGGCCGATGCCGCGCGGCCGGGCGGCGCCGACGGTTCGAGTTGCGGCAGATCCGGGAGAGGCGATTCGCCGGGACCGGCCACGTCGCCCGCCGGACCCGCGGCGTCGGGCTCGCGGATTGTTTCGCGGGTCGGTGGTTCCATCACGCCTGCGAAGTCCCTCGCTCCTTGCCTCACGACGGCTCCCGGGACTACTTGGGAGGCGGCCCAAAGCCCGCCACTCGCAGAATGGCCTGGGCCTGGGCCCCCATGACGAAGCTCGTGAACTCCTGCCCGACGGCGGCATTCCTTGCACCGTCGACGACGGCGATAGGATAGCTCGCGACCGCCTGAGCCTGAGGAGGCAGATCGATGCTCCTGACCTTGCCGCCCGCGCTCCGGGCGTCGGTCACGTAGACGAACCCGGCATCCGCCTCGCCAAGCGACACGCTGGTCAGGATGGAGGTCGCGTCGAGCGCCTCGGACACCACGTTCTTGCTGACCTTCGTCGAATAGCCCGGGCCATAGAGCGCATCGAGATTCATGAGTACTTTGCGCGTGTAGACGCCGATGGGCACGGTGGCGTCGCCGACGACGAGCTTCACCCGCGGCTTGGTCAAGTCCTGCAGCGAGGTGATGCGAGCCGGGTTCGCGGCCGGCACGATGAGGACGAGCCTGTTCGTCGCGAAGATCCGCGGCTCGTCGATCAGATCCTTGCCAGAGAGCTCGTCGCCGTACTTGGTGCTCGCTCCCGCGAAGACGTCCGCCGGAGCCCCCTGCTCGATCTGGGTCGTGAGGGTGTCGGTACCGGCGAAGTTGAAGGCGAACGTTACGCCGGGGTTGCTCTGCTGGAAGGCCGACGCGATCTGCGGAAACACTCTGTTGAGAGAGGCGGCCGCAAAGACCGTGAGCCTGGTCGAGCTCGACGACGAGCTCGAGCTCGACGAGCCGCAGCCTGCCAGAACGACCAGGGCGACCACAACGAAAAGGGTCGCTGCAGCCGACAGCGTGAGACGCTTTCGTTCCATGTGTCCGATTCTCCTTGGCTCGTGTCCCCGGTTCGCGGCCGCTGGCGCTGCACGGCCAATCGAGTGTCGACAATCGCCGGGGCCACGAGTGGCGCCGCGTCGGCCGCGATCCCGGTCGCGAAGCATCATGGCGCCGGCGCTGACCTCGTACCCTCGATATCGATCCCGCCTCAAGTCGCTCCCACCGCCCCTCCCCGGCCCAGACCACTCCGCGATGCCGACCCGCGGCGGGCACAACGTGTCGAAGGACACGAGACTCGGAGGCACGGGCTGCGGCACCGTTATACAGCGGAGAGTATAGCGTGCCCGTTGCAGATGGCCAAGCGGAGCTCGCAACGTTTCTGGACTTCGATCCCGGGGCGTCGGTCCGCGGGTGCGGCTGCTCGGCGCCGGCGGCTTCCTGCTCGTCGCCATCCCGATCCCAATCGCCACGCGGTGGACTCACCGTTGCCCGGCAGGAGGCGCGCCCTCGCCGCCCGCGACGTTCGTGATGAACGCGGCGAGCTCGCTCCGCGCGACGACGACGTCGGCCACCGTCAGGGCCGCCCTGTGGCCCTCGGCGACGGCGATGCCCAGACCGGCCCAGCCGATCATGCCGGCGTCGACGGCGCCGTCGCCGCAAGCGACGACGCCGCTCGCCGGCACTCCCAGACGCGCGCACAGCGCCGCCAGGGCGGTGCGCTTGTCGGCGCCGGCGTGGTGGACCTCGAAGCGGCCGCCGGGCGCAGGGCTCACGGCCACGTCGGGCAGGCGCGACGGGAGACCGGCGAGCACATCGGCCAGGGAGTCACGCGCGCCGGCGCCGGGCCCGGAGGCGGCGCCGGCCTCGACGACGATGCGCGTGACGGGCCGCCCCTCGAGCGCGGCCGCAAGGTCGGCGTGCACCCGCGCCTCGGCCGGCGCCGCGCTCGCCGCCCCGGCGCCGCCCACGCAAGCCGGACCGCCCTGCACCCAGCGCTCGTCGTCGACGTAGGCGGTGAGCGTCGCGCCGGCGCCGTGGAGCGCCCGGACGACCGGCTCCACGGCTTCGCGCGGCAGATCGAGACGCTGGAGCCAGCGTCCGTCGGCGAGATCGACGACGACGGCGCCGTGGTAGCTGATCGCGGGCCCGCTAGAAAGGCCGAGCCGGGCCGCCGCCGCGCGCGTCGCCGCCACAGTGCGCCCGGTGCAGATCACAACGAGGACTCCAGCGGCACGGAGCTCGCTGATCGCCTCGACGACGCCGGGCGCCGCCGCCCCAGAGTCGTCGAGCAGCGTGCCGTCGAGATCGCAGGCGACGAGCGCCGGGCGGCCGGTCACGTGGGCACCGTTGCCGATCGCTGCGTCACAGCCGTGTCGTCGACCCGCCGTCGCCCGTCGCCGCCAGCGCGCGCCGCGCGACCGCCTCGGCCGGTTCGCCGATCAGGCGCTCCACGGCACGCGCCACCCCGGCCGCCCGCTCGAGCCGTGCCCGGGCATGGGTCTGTGCGTCGGGCTCGGCCCGTAGGTCGTCCAGCCGCGCCGCGAGACGGTCCCGCAGGTCGACCACCTGCGTGCCCGCCACCAGCTTGTCGGCCAGGTACAGGACCTCCGCCTCGCCGGGCGGGACGTCGACATCTCCCTGTCCGAGCCCAGCCTCGGCGGACCGATCGCTCGCCTCGGGGGGCATACTCTCAGCCTCAGCCTCGTCCTCATCCTGAAGGTCCATGTGGTGAACGGCCACCGCTGCGACCCGGCGGTAGCCCAGGTCGCACAGCAGCGCGGCGCCGGCGCGGGCGTGGTCGCGCCCGGTGCGGGCGATGTCGTGCAGCAGCGCGGCGGCCTCGACCAGGTGGGCGTTCAGGTGCTGACCGTGCTCGTTCAGCCGCCCGGTCAGGGCCATGGCGACGCCGGCCACGGCCCGGGAGTGGTCCACCACCCTCCGGGGAACGTGAGCGTCGTCGAGGACGGTCAGGCAGACGGCGGCGTCGGGGATGCCCTCGCCGGCCACGTAGTCGCGGGCGCGCTCATAGTCGGGCGGCGCGTCCATGTCGAGCAGAACGCCTTCGTCGTCGACCTCGATCTCGAGAGCCGCGGCGTCGTGGGCGGCAAGGCAGCCGCGAAGACCGTCCGCGGGCTCATGGCCAAGGTCGGCCGGCAGCGCGCCGCGAGTGATCAGCGGCGGGTGACCGCGGCGCCCACCGCGAACCGGGTAGACCACGGGCGCCGGCGCCGGGCGGGCGCCGGCGACGCGGGCCAGGCGGCCGAGCGTCTCGGCCCGCACGAGGGCGCAGTCGGCCGGCAACAGGAAGAAGGCCTCGACCTCGCTGCCGAGGCTCGCGACCCCGGCGGCGACCGACGAGAACATACCGCTCCGCCAGCGGTCGTTGACGACGACCGCCACGCTGAGGTCGGCCACCGCGGCGCCCACCTCGGCGCCGCGCCAGCCGACCACGACGCGCACATCCGCGATACCGGCCTCGAGCAAGGAGCCGACGGCGCGTTCGAGCACGGTGACGCCGCCGAGCGGCAGCAGCGGCTTGAGCTCGACCATGCGCGACGAGCGGCCGGCGGCCAGGACGATGGCGGCGAGCCGTGTCATCTTCAGGCGCTCTTGCCCGCCCGCACCTGGATCATCTCGGCGACGATGCTGACGGCAAGCTCGGCCGGCGTCTCGGCGCCGATCGCAAGGCCGATCGGGGAGTGCACGCGCGCGAGGTCGTGGTCGCCGAAGCCCGCCTCGCGCAGACTGTCGGCGATACGCTTGCGCTTGCTGCGGCTAGCCATGAGGCCCACGTACTTCGCCGGCGTGTGCAGCGCCTGCTCGAGCACGTTCATGTCGTGCGTGTGCCCGCGGGTGACGATCACCACGTACGACTGCTGGTCGATGGTCACCCGCGAAAGGGCGCCGTCGAACGACGACAGCAGGACGATCTGGGCGCCCGGGAACCGCTGGGGGTTGGCGAACTCCTCGCGATCGTCGAGCACCACGGTGCGCCAGCCGGCCCGGGCCGCGACCGGCGCCAGGGCCCGGCCCACGTGACCGGCGCCGCAGATGATGACCGTGACCGGCGGATCGAGCGTCTCGACCAGCACCTCGCGCCCGTCGGGCAGCCTGGTCGTACCGTGCACGGCGATCTTGCCGACGGCGGTGCGGAGCCGAGCGGGCTCGCAGGGCTGAGAGCCGACGATCGTGTCGTCGTCGCGCAGCAGGCAGTGCTCGACTGGGCCGCCCTCGTCGGCGGGCAGCACGGTGAACAGCCAGGCGCGACGCTGCCCGGCGGCAGCCTCGCGCAGCGCCGTGCAGACCTCGGTCAGAACGGGGGCGCCGGCCGGGACGTAGGCGATCAGCACGTCGGCGCTGCCGCCGCAGATCATCTCGTCGGCGCTGGTGACGTCGGTGCCGCGCAGCCCCATGCCGGTCATCACGGAACGCCGGCGCGCCAGCACCTCGGCCGCGGCCCGCATCATCGTGGCCTCGAGCAGGCCGCCGCCGATCGTGCCGGCGATCGAGCCGTCGCGGCGCACCAGCATCTCGGCGCCGGCCTGGCGCGGCGTCGAGCCCTGCTCGGCGACGAGCCGCACCAGGGCGAAGTCGCGTCCGACCTGCAGCTCCCGTAGCACGTCGTCGACAATCTCTTTCATCGTGTCTCCTGTGGGCGTTCGTCGATCAGTGTGCGCTTGGCGGTGCCGTCGCCCGCCGACCACGGCCGCCCGGCCGCGGAGATGTCGAGGCGCAGGCGCCCGGCCGCCCGAGCCGCGCCGACCGCCGGCAGGTCTACGAGGGCGGCGGCGGCGCGGCGCAATTGCGCCGCGCCGCCGCCGCCCTCGTAGGCGATCTCGATCGCGAGGCGCTCGCCGTCGCCGTCGGCCCCGAGGCGGGCGCGAAAGTCGAGCGCGCCGTCGACGGCAAAGAGCGCCTCGTCGAGGTCGGCGAGGCTCAGCCGCTCACCGCCGGCGAGCACGGCCACGTCGCCGCGGCGGGCGCGCACGCAGGCCAGCAGGCGCAGGCGGGAACCGCAGGGGCACGGCCCGGCGACGAAGCTGCCGAGGTCGCCCGTGCGATAGCGGATCAGCGGCATCGCTTCGCGGGTGAGCGTCGTGAACACCACCTCGCCCTCCTGCCCAGGCGGCAGCGGCGCGCCGCTCAACGGGTCGACGACCTCGAAGAGAAGATCGGCCTCGCGCAGGTGCAGGCCGGCGTGCGCGGCGCACTCCACTCCCCCACCCAGGCCCATCTCGGTCGTGCCGTAGTGATTGAAGACGCGGCAGTCCCAGGCCCGCTCGAGCACGCTCACGATCGCCTGGGGCACGTGGTCGGTGCTCAGCAGCACGCTCCTCAGGCGCAGCTTCCTGCCCTCCGATACGCCGCGCCGCGCCAGGGCGAGGACCTGCACGGGGATGCCCACCACGACGGTCGCCCGCTCGCCTTCGAGGACGTCGAGCGTGGCCGCCACGTTGCCGACCGCACCGTGAGGCAGCGGCGTCGCGCCGAGCCGTTCGAGGCCGCGAGCCAGAAGCTCGCCGACGCTGCCGGGGCGCTCGCCGGGCAGGAGGATGAGGACGCGATCGCCCGGCCCCGCCAGCACCGACATCCCATGGTGGAAGAAGTCGACCGTGAGCTCCTGGTCGGCGGCGCTGAAGTGGATGCGCTTGGGCTCGCCGGTCGTGCCGGAGGTGGGCAGGGTGACGATCCGCTCGACGTCGCCGGCGGGCACGCACAGGAGTCGCATGCCCTCCCGCCGGACGTCGTCGGCGGTCGTGAAGGGCAGCCGCGCGACGTCTTCGAGAGAGGCGATGTCACCCGGCTCCACGGCGGCCAGTCTGTCGGCATAGAAGCTGCTGCGGTCGCGGGCACGGGCGACCGTCTCACGCAGGGCGCGCAGCTGGTGCCGGCGCAGGCCCTCCATGTTGGCGGCGCCGGCCCGACGCAGGACCCACTGTTCGAGCGGCGTGGGCCGAGGCACAGGCTGGTCGCCGCCCGTCACGAGGCGCTCTCCCCCGGCAGCGACCCGCTCCGCGCCGGGCGCCGCCCGACCCCGAGCCCGTACCCATCGGCGGCCGTGAGGTTGTAGGCGCAGAAGGGGACGAAGCGCCCGTCGGCGGCGAGCACGTGCAGGTAGCAGTGCCGGAGTCGCTCCAGATCGATGGTCCAGGCGTCCTGGAACGCCATCGCGCTGACGGTGAAGGTGCTCTCGCGGACCTGCCGGAGAATGTCGCCCCACTGGTCGTCCGGCGCCTGGGCTCCGTCGCAGCAGCCCGTCACCGGCGCCGACCAGCGCCTGGCCACGTGCGCCGCCTTGTCGGTCGGTCGCAGCGCGGTGGGGCTTGGGCCGGCGGCAGTGGCGCCGCAGCCACAGCCTGCCGCCGGGTCGCGCCCGTCGCGGCGAAGTGCCACGAGGGTGCCGTCGGCGGCGCGCAGGTACTCGCGGCTGAACGAGCAGAGCGCGTGCTCGCAGTCGCCGGGGGCGAGGTCTTCGAGGAGAATGCGCCCGGCGCTCTGCGCCGCGAGCTCGCGCATGACGTCGGGGAGGGTCACGCGCTCGCCACCGGCGGCATCGGCGTCCGGATACCTGCCGAGGAACGCCAGCGGCTGGAGATGGAGGCCGCGCACGGCGGGAAGACGCTCGAGGGCGAAGTCGAGGATGTGCCCGAGCTCGCCGAGGTTGACCCCGCGCACGACGGTGGGCACCAGCACGACGCCCAGGCCGGCCTTGGCGCAGTGCTCCACCGCCCGCTCCTTCACGGCGGCCAGAGACCGACCGCGAAGAGCGAGATGGGCAGCGTCGTCGACGCCGTCGAACTGCAGGAAGACCGTCTGGAGCCCGGCGGCGGCGAGCGTCTTCGCGTACTGGTCGTCGGCCGCGAGCCGCAGCCCGTTGGTGTTGAGCTGCATGAAGGAGAGCCCGAGAGAGCATCCGAGGGCGATGATCCGCGGCAGGTCGTCGCGCACCGTCGGCTCGCCGCCGGAGAGCTGGACGTTGCAGCCGGGAGCCAGCTCGAGCAGCCGCCGGTACCACCCTTCGATCTCGTCGATCGAGGGGTCCGCCGGGGCCGCCCGCCGCGCGCCCGCAAAGCAGATCGGGCACTCGAGGTCGCAGCGCGCGGTCACCTCGAGCAGCACGCAGCAGGTCTGCCGCACGTGACCTGCGCACAGGCCGCACGCCGTCGGGCAGTCAGGGTTCTCGGCCGGATCGCAGCAGCCCGGTCCCGACCCGGCCCGCCGCCACTCCTCGTAGTCGGGTGGGCCGCGCCAGACCAGCGCCCGCACCTCGCCGTGCTCGGGGCAGGTCCGCTCCAGCCACACCTCGTGGCCGCGCCGCACCACCGCCGCCGGGAGCCGGCGAAGGCACTGCGGGCACAGGCTCGTGGTCCGGGTGTCGCTCACTCGAGGACGCTCCGCCCGGACGCGTCAGCCGGCAAGAAGGCCATGAGTGTGCAGGATCGCCTTGGCCTCCGCGTAGGTCGCCGCGACCATCGCCGGGCAGCGTGTGAACTGCACCGACGGATCGTCTCCGGTGACGACGTCACAGTCGATCATGTCGTACTCGTGGCGAAACCAGTCCACGAGCTCCGAAACGAGGACGCCGTCGGGCCGCTGCCCGGCGAGGATCGCCATCGCCAGGGCGCCGCCGCTGACAGCGCCGCACACATGACCGTCGAAGAGACCAAGGCAGAGGGCGCCGACGGCCTCGACCATCTGCGCGTTCTCTTCACCTCGCTCCTCCAGCGCGAGCTGCACCATGATCTGGGTGCAGCAGCTCCCGCGGAGGCCGAGCTCGCTGACCCTGACGTCAAGATCGTGCACCGTGCGCTCCTTTCGCGCCCGTCGTCGCCACACTCGTCGCCGCCCGTCCGTCGCGCGCCCGCGCGACGCAGGCGAAGTAGCCGAGACGCCGCTCGGCGCGCTCGGCGGGCACGCGCGCCGTGACGCCCCGCGCCCGCCCGGCTGCGCCGGCGGGCGCCGCGGCCGCCATGTCCCAGAGCAGCCGCGCCAGCACGCCGGTGTAATCCTCCCAAGTCTCGGTCTCGAGGCCGGCGCCGGCAAGCAGCGCCTCGACGGCCCGGCGCCGTCCCAGGCTCGGCAGCGTCGAGCGCGGCCGGACGTCGTCGCCACGATCGTACAGATCGGTCAAGACCACACGACCCTCGCCCGAGAGGACACGGACCATCTCGCGGAGCGCGGCGCCCGCGTCCGGCAAGGTCGACAGGACACATTCGGCCAGCACGGCGTCGAAGGCGCCGGCCGCGAACGGCAGCTCTTCGGCCCGGCCCGCCACGAACTCGAGATCGGGCCGGGCCGTCCGTGCCCGGGCGATCTGCGCCGGCGAGGCGTCGATCCCGACCGGCCTGAGTCCGCGGCGATCCGCGAGGTGAGCGACGGTGGCGCCGCTGCCACAGCCGACGTCGAGCACACGCGCGCCCCGCGACAGCCGGGCCAGATCGACGACCCGGTCGCTGAGCTCGAGACCGCCCGGCCGCAGGCAGGCGGTGCCCGGCGCCGCGCCGGCGGCGGGCGCGCTCATCTGCCCCCCTGCGGTGCGGCCTCGCCGCGCTCCCAGTAGACCTTGCGCGAGAACCGCTGCAGCTCGGGCGTGCCGGCGCCGTGACGGACCGCCCGCAGCACGCGCTCGGGCTCGACCGGCACCATGCCGGCGAGCACGTCGACGGGCAGCCCGGCGAACGCCGCAGGGATCAGCGGCGTGGTCGGGCCGAGGAGCGCGACCCGCACTCCCGGCCCGGCCTGCCCGATCAGCTCTTCCGCCGTGTCGTTCAAGAGGGCGGTCGACGTCATGACGAGCGCCTCGGCCCAGTCGCCGAGACGCTTCCTGAAGATGCGCTGATCGCCCATACCGCGAGCCGTGTCGACGACTTCGAGCTCGGCGCCGAGGCCCTCCAGCGCCTTGGCGACCGGCGGGAAGAAGCCCACCATCGCGACCTTCGAACCGCGCCCGATCCGCAGGCCCCGCGCGAGCGCGCCGGCCGGACCCTCGTCTGCCGGCAGGCGGCCCGCGGCGGCATGGTTCAGCGCGTTCGCCGTCGCGAGACCGACGCTGCGCTCGAACCCGTCGGCGCTGAGAAGCCGGCCGAGGAGCCCTGTCGCCGGCGCGCCTTCGGCGTCGTCCCAGCCGCGCATGAACGAGCAGCACGCCTTGTCGTCGAACCACGTGTAGGCGAGCCCCAGGCCGCCGTCGTCGGTGGCGACGGCGGTGTAGCCCAGGCCGATGGCGAGCTCGCTGACCGTCACGCGTGCGGCCCGCTCTGCGAGAAGCCCGTGGAGTCGCCGCATCACTTCCATGATCCGCTCACTTGTCTTCGAGAGCCAGCTCGACCTCGAGCATACGGCCCGTGGCGAGCCCTTCGCTCACCAGGACGAGACCGTGTTCCAGGCACGTCGGCAGCTTCACCGGGAATCCGGCCACGAGGTAGGAGAGCGTCACCGACCGGGGCGCGAGCGCGTGGTCGCCCTGCGCGCAGAGCCACCCGCGGGCCTCGCCCTCTTCGAGTGAGTCGACCGGCGGCCATGGCGGCGGCTTGATCTCCATGCGGTGACTATAGGCGCGGTGCACGACGAACCGTTCGCCCTGCGGAGCGTACTCGACCCAGTAGGTGACGGCGCCGATGGTCAGGGCCGCGAGCAGATGCCCGGAGTTGGGCTCGACGAAGCGCCGCCCGCTCGCCTGCGCCTGCGCGATCACCTGCCGGACCTCCTCGGGGCGGATGTAGCGCTGCTCGAGGAGGTCCTCGACCTCGGGTGCGAGCACGAGCTCGTCGCGCCAGTGCGGAGCGGCGGCCGGGCGCTCGCGCCAGACGTCGGTGAGCAGCCGCTCCTTGAGGGCGGCACGTTGTTCCGAGCGCTGCGTGAGCACCGGTCCGCGGCGCTCGGCCCGTTTGTCGTAGGCCTCGCGGAAGACCAGGTCGAGGACGTGCAGGGAGCGCTTGCCCCTGGCCGCGAAGCGGTCGCGGCACATGGCGCAGTAGGCGACGTAGTCGGCGTCGCCCTCGGCGATCCGGCGGCCGACGACGGCGTCGCCCAGCTCCGGGTTCGCGTAGAGCATCAGACCGCCGAACCCGCAGCACTCCGTGTGCTCGCCCGACATCTCGAGCTCGTCGATCTCGTAGCCGCAGGCGCGGACCAGGTCGCGCACGGCGCGCTGGACGTCGGTCTGATAGCGCGCCGTACAGGCGTCGTGGACGGCCACGCGCCGTCCGCCGCCCGCGCCGGCGGCGCCGTCGGGCAGGCCGACGTCGCGCAGCACCTCCCACAGCGACACCGTCTCGAACTCGGGCAGCCGCGCCGCGAAGACGGTCTCGCAGGTGGGACAGGCGAGGACCACGCGCGGCGAACCGAGACGTTCGAGGTTCTCGCGCAGGCCGGCCAGCGTCTCGTCGAAGACGGCGCCCTGGCCGGCCCAGTCGGCCGGCGCGCCGCAGCAGTACAGCAGGAGGCCGGTGGCCGGCGAGTAGCGCTCGCGCAGGTAGGCGTAGGCGCGCTCCACCTGGGCGGGGTCCGACGCCGCGAGCTGGCAACCGGGGAAGAACACGGCAGCGCTCGCGTCGGCGCCGGGAGCGTGCCGCGAGAGCGCGGAGCGGTCGTCGAGCGCGAGCCGGAGGTCCTGTACCGCGAAGTCGAAGGCCGAGGCGGGCATCCGGCCCTGGCGCACCATCTCGCGCCGCGCGTCGCGGATCACCTCGGCCATGTCGAGGTCGACCGGGCAGACCTCGTAGCAGAGACGGCAGAGGCTGCACGAGTCGATCATCTTGTTGGCCGAGCGGCTGCCCCTGCCCTGGGTGACGGTCAGGTTGTTGTAGATGCGGCGCGCGTACAAGCCGGGGTGCGAGCCGTACTGCTCGAGGTACTCGCATGCTTTGACGCACTCGAGACACTCGCACTGCAGGCAGCGCCGCGCCTCGGCGGCGGCCTCGTCGCGGGTGTAGCCGCGCGCGGGGTCGGCCGCGCTCTCGGGCGGCGCGGTGGCCACGTCACGAAGATTGACGATCAGCCCCGTCTCGTAGGAGCCGCGGTCGCCGCGCGACGCCCCCAGGGACACGCGCTGGCAGCTGCCGCTCGATCGACAGCGCCGCCCGCCGCCCGTCGGCGATCGAGGCGATGGGCGACCACGGCGCGGTGGGTCGCAGGATGCCGCCGCCACAGTAAATCCCCGGCGTGCTGGTCGCCAGCGTCACCGGGTCGACGGCGATCCGGCCCTCATCGTCGACGTCGTAGCCGAGGGCGGCGCCGGCATCGGCCTCGGCGGCGCCCACGGCCAGGTACACGGCGTCGACGTCGGGCGAAAGAGCGGCGAGCGCGTTCGCCCCCCGCGGCCGCGACAGGGCCACGGGGGTGAACGGCACGAGCTGGGCGCCGGCTTCGACGACGCGCGCGAAGTCCGCCTCGAGGTCGGCCTCGGAGAGCACGTCCTCGCCGAGCTCGCGGGCGCGGCCTCCGGCGCCGTCCTGCGCTTCGAAGATCACGACGGAGTAGCCTTTGCGGGCGAGCTCGTAGGCCGCCGTCAGGCCGCTCAGACCGGCGCCTACGACGGCGATGCGGCCGGGTTTCTGGCGTCGCATCGCGGCCGCCGGCGCCGCTCCCTCGCCGTACTCCATGGCCGCGCGCTCGAGATCGCGGATGCGGATCCCGCCGCCCGCCTGCTCGCGGACACAGGCCGCCTGGCAGGGCGCGTCGCAACAGCGCGAGATCACGCGGGGGAAGGGCACCGCGCTCGCGAAGATGCGGCGCGCCTCGGCGAAGTCGCCGCGGCGCGCCGCCGCGAGGAGCTCCCTGGCGTCCACGTGCACCGGACACGTCGTGACGCAGGCGGGCGGCTGGTTCTGGATGCACTGCTCCTCGAGCTGAAGCAGCCTCTTCTGGTCCATCATGCGTCCGATCGAACTGGCAGGGCCGGCCAGTGCGAGCGTACACGCACCGCGCCGGCCGGCGGAAGGGCCGGCCGCCTTGCGGCGGCCGGCCCGGCGCTTCGGGCCCTTTAGTAGGCCTGGACGTCCTCCTTCATCGCGCGGAGGACCTTCTCGGGCAGAGCCGGCAGGTGCCGCACCCGGGCGCCGCAGGCGTCGTCGATGGCGTTGATGATGGCGACGTGCG
Source organism: uncultured Actinomycetes bacterium (assembly GCA_963799395.1). GTDB lineage: Bacteria > Actinomycetota > Thermoleophilia > UBA2241 > UBA2241 > Bog-752. The sequence goes on along the minus strand of CAWCWZ010000038.1, from coordinate 6,363 downwards.
GCGCCGTCAGCGGCGCCTCGCCGCAACCCGAAGCGCCGTAGGGGCCGAGCGGCCGCGGCGTCTCGAGGTACAGCACCGTGAGATCGTCGGTGACGTCCTCCGGGTAGGGGATGCCGCAGGCGCGCATGTTGGTGTGCTTCTTTAAGTCCTCGAAGTCCTCGGTGAGCGCGAGGCCGATGCCCTGCGACAGGCTGCCCCACATCTGACCGTCGACGTTCAGGCGGCTGTTGATGACGCCCACGTCGGTGCAGATGAGCAGGTGGTCGACGTGGGTCTTGCCGGTCGCCACCTCGACGGACACCTCGGCGAGGAAGACACTGTACATGTAGTTGGCGATCGGGGCGCCCTGACCCGTGTTGGGGTCGACGAGCACGCCCATGGTCTGCGTCCAGCTCCCCTCGTAGCGAAGCTCGAGACCTTCGGCGACCATCTCGTCGTAGGTGCGATAGCCGCCGCCGTCCTTGCTCATCGCCGTGATCAGCTTCTCGCAGGCGTCCTTGATGGCGTTGCCGACGAGCACCTGAGAGCGGCTGCCGCCGGCGCCGCCGCTGTCGGGGCACCTCGCCGTGTCGTTCAGGTCGAGGCTGATCCGCTCCATGGTCAGACCGAGCGGGCGCAGCGCTTCGTGCGCGGTGCCGAGGGTGCCGGCGTCGGAGCCCTGGCCGTGGTCCTCCCAGGTGTTGTAGATGCGCACGCCGCCGTCGGGGCGCAGCTCGGCCGCGGCGTTGGCGACGTCTTCGCCGTCGCCGCCGGCGCCGAAGATGCCCAGAGAGATGCCGACGCCCTTCTTGACGTCGGGTGTGGAGTTCTCAGCGGTGCGCTTCTTGGCCTTGTCGTAGTAGGGCTTGACCATGTCGAAGAGCTTCTTGAACGAGTAGACCTCGTATTCCTGGCCCCACGAGTAGGTGGCGCCGGGCTCGGCCAGGTTCTTGTAGCGCAGCTCGAACGGGTCCATGCCCATCTTGCGGGCGAGCTCGTCGACGACGCTCTCGCCGGCGAAGAACGCCTGCGGAGAACCCCAGGCGCGGAACGGGGCGCCCCACGAGTGGTTGGTGCGCACCAGCTTGCCGTCGCCGCGCATGTTGGGGATGTCGTAGCCGCCGCCACAGAACAGGCCCTTCTGCACCAGGTTGTCGCCGAACTCCATGTACGGCCCGTGGTCGCAGATCCAGTGGTTCTCCATGGCCAGGAACTTGCCGTTCTCGTCGGCCGCGAGCTTGCAGTGGTACCAGTGCGGCGAGCGCTTGCCGGTGTAGGCGATCGACATCCAGTAGTCGTACTTGAGGTAGACCATGCGGCCGGTGGCCATGTGGGCGGCGCCGAGGAGCGCCTCCATAGTGGGGCAGAACTTGTAGCCGAACGTGCCGCCCGTGTTGTTCTGGACCATGCGCAGGTTCTCGAGCTCGACGCCGAGACCCTCGTTGATCATCGCCGCGTGGAAGTTCAGGGCGATGCTCTTGGAGTGGATCGTCAGGCGACCCTCTTCGTCGGTGTAGGCAAAGCCGCAGTCCGGCTCGAAGTAGAGATGCGGCTGGCGCTGCAGGTAGTACTTGCCTTCGACCACGTGGGCCGCCTTGGCGAAGATCTCCTCGGTGTCCTCACCCTTGATCAGCTGCTGCGTGAAGAAGTGGTTGGGCGTGCCGGGGTAGATCTCGATGGCGTCGTCGGCCATGGCGTCGAGGGCGCTCATGTACGGCGGCAGCTCTTCGAGCTCGACCTTGACCTTGGGGACCGCCGCCAGGGCCTGCTCCGGCGTGTCGGCGCAGACGATGGCCAGAGCGTCGCCGTACTGGAACACCTTCGTGTCGCAGAGGATCGGCCGCTCCCAGCCGTCGGCCTTCACGTCGTCGGGGTACATGACGAGACCGTTGATGCGGTTCTTGCCCTTGACGTCCTTGTGCGTGACCACCTTGGCGACACCGGGCATCTTCTCGGCCTCGGAGACGTCGATGGAGAGCACGTTGGCGTGCGACACCTGCGCGTGGACGACGGCGCAGAACAGCGTGCCGGGCGGCATCTTGAGCTCGAGGTCGGCGCCGTAGTCGATCGTGCCGGTGACCTTGGCGACGGCGGACGGCCGCGGAAAGCGCGTGTTCCAGATGTGGCCGTCGGCCGGCACCTTGTACGTGATGTCCTCTTCGCCCATCTCGCCGCGCAGCACCTTGGCGGCGTCGACGACGGCGTCGACGAGCGGCTTGTAGCCGGTGCAGCGGCAGACGTTGGCGTGCTTCTGCCACCAGTCGCGGATCTCTTCGCGGGTCGGGTCGGGGTTCTGGTCGAGAAGCGCCTTCGAGGAGACGATGAACCCGGGCGAGCAGTAGCCGCACTGGGCGCCGCCGTGGAGGATCCAGGCGAGCTGCAGGGCGTGGAGCCTGTCGGGCGTGCCGATGCCCTCGATGGTCGTGATCTCGGATTCCGCCGGCACGCGCTTCATGGTCGTCGTGCACGAGCGCACGACCTTGCCGTTCAGGATCACCGAGCAGCAGCCGCACTGGCCCTGGCGGCAGGCGACCTTGGTGCCGGTGAGGCCGGCCTGATGGCGGATCACGTCGGCCAGCTTCTCGGTCGAGTCGCACATGACGGTGGTCGGTATGCCGTTGATGTTGAGAAGTTTCCTATCCATGCATGACTCCTGGGGATGGTGTTGCAGTCGCCGGCGACGGGCGCAAACGATCGACGTTCGCCGCGCAGCGGCCCGGGTAGGGAACAGACGGAACGATCCTCTCTACTCTCACTCCTTCGCGCTCGGTGGACGGTCGCGCCGAGTGTCGCGGGTCCGCCCCGGCTCGGCTTCGCCGCGCGGACAGACGCAGTACACCTTGCGCACGTACGGCTTCATGCCCGGCGTCGCCGACCCGTGGCGCACGGCCTTCTCGACGGCGGACGCGTCGCACGTCGCGATCCCGGCCAGCACCGTAAGGGGCAGATGGGCAAAAGCCGCCGGCACGAGCGGCGTGCTCGGCCCCATCATGATGGCCCGCACCCCCTGACCCGATCGCCAGGAGCAGCTCCTCGGCGCTTTCGTTCAGGAGCGTGGTCGCGGTCATGATCAGGACCTCGGTCCACGAGCCCAAGCGGCGACGGAACTCGAGCGGATCGCCGAGGCCGAGCGACGAATCGATGACGTCGAGCTCGACCCCGAGCTCGGGAAGGGCGCGCACCAGCGGCGGAAAGTAGCCCACCATGGAGACGTGCGTGCCGGCGCCGATGTCGGCGAGCTGCAGCGAGAGACTCAAGGGCGAGCCCGAGTCGTCGGCCAGGCCACACGAGCGGTGGTGATGCAGCGCGTTCACGGTCGCGAGACCGACGCTGCGCTGGAAGGGGTCGTCGCTCAGGAGCCGCTCGAGCAGCACGACGGCGCCCTCACCCTCGACGTCGCGGTAGCCGTTGCCGTAGGAGCGGCGCTCCTTGTCTTCGACCCAGGTGTACGACAGCCCGAGGCCGCCGTCGCCGGTCGCGACCGCCGTGTAGCCAAGGCCCACGGTGAGCGACGTCACGGTCGTGGCGGCCGCCAGCGGCAGCGACTCGTCGTACAGGCGTTGCATCAGGTGCATGCGAGCCCTCACTGGTCCTCCATGGCGCGCTCGATCTTGGCCACCTTGCCGGTCGCCGGTTCGTCAGACACGAGCACGAGGCCGCAGACCGGCCAGCTCGACAGCTTCACCGGGAAGCTCGCTCACAGGCACGCGATGGTCGCCCTGCGGTGCTCGCATTCTAGTCGTTGTTCTCGTGCGAACACAACGCGGGCGACCCGTACGCGGCGACGGCCTGGGAGCGGCAGGTATGGACAAGACGGCGCGTCCCTCGAGGGACGCGCCGCCTTGTCCTTGAGCCGGAAGAAGCGCCGGTCGCGCCGGTCGTCAGACGGCCGGCGCGGCGCTCACGAGATCGGTCTCGGGTTCCTTGTCGATGCGCACGGCACAGACCTTGAACTCGGCCGTCTTGGTGACCGGGTCGAAGGCGGAGTTGGTGAGCTCGTTGACCGGCGATTCCTTGTAGTGGAAGGTCATGAACACGACGCCCTCGGGCACCGTGTCGGTGACCGTGACGTGCGTCGTGATCGAGCCGCGCCGCGAGCTGACCCGCGCCAGGTCGCCTTCGCGCAACTCCAGGCGCTCGGCGTCGAGCGGGTTGATCTGGGCGAGCTCGTGGGGACGCAGGCCCTCGAGGGCGGCCGAGTGCCGGGTCATGATGTTGTAGTGGTAGAGCATGCGCCCGGTGGTGAGCAGGATCGGGTACTCGTCGCTGACGAGCTCGGCCGGCGCCTCGTACTCGATGCCCTGCAGCAGGCCCTTGCCACGGGTGAAACGGCCGGCGTGCAGGAACCGCGTGCCGGGGTGGTCGGTGTCGGGGCAGGGCCACTGCAGCCCGACCTTGTCGATGCGCTCGTAGGTGATGCCGGCGTAGCTCGGCACCAGGCGTGCGCATCTCGTTGAAGATCTCCTCGGCGGAGTCGTAGTGCATCTCGTGACCCAGGCGGCAGGAGAGGTCGGCGATGATCTGCCAGTCGGGGCGGCACTGGCCCGGGCGGCTCGACCGCCTTGCGCACCCGCTGCACGCGGCGCTCGGTGTTGGTGAAGGTGCCGTCCTTCTCTGCGTAGCAGGCGGCCGGCAGGAACACGTCGGCGTACTTGGCCGTCTCGGTCATGAAGAGGTTCTGGGCCACCAGGAACTCGAGGCTGCCCAGGGCCTTGCGCACGTGGTTGGCGTCGGCGTCGGTCAGGGCCGGGTCCTCGCCCATGACGTACATCGCCTTGAGCTTGCCGTAGACGGCCATGTCGAGCATCTCGGGAATGCGCAGGCCCATCTTCTCGGGCATGGTCACGCCGTAGGCCGCCGAGAAGCGGGCCCGGGCGGCCGCGTCGTTGACGCTCGGGTAGCCGGGCAGCGAGTTGGGCAGGGCGCCCAGTCGCACGAGCCCTGCACGTTGTTCTGGCCGCGCAGCGGGTTGACGCCGGCGTTCTCGACGCCGATGTGCCCGGTGACCATGGCGAGGTTCGCGAGGTTCATGACGTTGGCCGTGCCGGTGGTGTGCTCGGTGATGCCCAGCGTGTAGAAGATGCCGGCCTTGGGCGTGCGCGCGTAGAGCTCGGCGGCCGCGCGGATCTGCTCGACCGGCACGCCGGTGATCTCGCTGACCCTCTCGGGCGGGTACTCCTGCACGACCTTCCAGAGGTCGTCGAAGCCCTCGCAGCGCTCGTCGATGTAGGCCTTGTCGTGCCAGCCGTTCTTGATGATCAGGTGGAGCAGGCCGTTGACCAGGGCGTTGTCGGTGCCCGGCCTGAGGCGCAGCCAGAGGTGCGCGTAGTCGGCGAGCTCCGTGCGCCGCGGGTCGACCACGATCAGCTTGGCGCCGCGCAGCGTGGCGCGCTTCATCTTGTTGCCGATGATCGGGTGCGCTTCGGGGGCGTTGGAGCCGATGATGAACAGCACGTCGTCGAACTCGATCTCGCCGATCGAGTTGGTCATCGCGCCCGAACCCAACGTGGCGGCCAGACCGGCCACCGTGGGAGCGTGTCAGGTACGTGCGCAGTGATCGATGCTGTTCGTGTTCAGACCCGCGCGCGTGAGCCGTTGCAGAAGGTAGTTCTCTTCGTTCGTGCAACGCGCGGAGCTGAGCACGGCGAGGGCGTCGGGGCCCTCGCGGTGCTTGATCTCGAGGAACCGCGAGGCGACCAGGTCGAGCGCCTCGTCCCAGCTCGCCGGCTCGAAGACGCCGTCGCGCTTGATCAGCGGCGTCGTTATGCGGTCGGGGCTCGAGATCATGTCGGTGTGGAAGCGGCCCTTGACGCACAGCGAGCCGGCGTTCACCGGTGAGTCGTAGTTGGCCGTGACGCCCACGACCTTGCCGCCGTGCGACGTTCAGGTCGAAGTTGCAGCCCACGCCGCAGAACGGGCAGGTGGTGCGCACCTTCTGACGATCCCAGCTGCGGGTGCCCTTGAGCTGCTTGTTGACGAGGGCGCCCGTCGGGCACATGTCGACGCACTGGCCGCAGAAGCGGCAGAAGTCCTTGTTCAGCGGGTGGTCGAACGACGTGGTCACCGTCGAGTCGAACCCGCGGCCGGCGAAGTCGACGGCGTTCGTCACCTGGACCTCTGCGCAGACGCGCACGCACTTGCCGCAGAGGATGCACTTGTTCTGGTCGCGCTGGATCAGGTCGTTGTCGTCGTCGAGCTCGAAGCTCTTGGTGCGCGCCCTTGACGAAGCTGGTGTGCTCGACGCCGTAGCGGTAGCAGTACTCCTGCAGCAGGCAGTCGCCGGCCTTCTCGCAGATCAGGCAGTCCTGGGGGTGGTCGGAGAGCAGCAGATCGAGCACGGTGCGCCGGGCGTCGACGACCGTCTCGGATTCAGCGAATGCGTCG
>CAWCWZ010000037.1:0-63723 GCA_963799395.1 uncultured Actinomycetes bacterium | reverse complement strand
CGGTGACCGCCGGTGAGCGAGGCGAAGACCGCGAGATAGGCCATCGCGAGCTCCGCAACTGCGAAGATCAGCACCATTGCGGGCTGTGTCGACAGACTTGTGACCAGCACGAGGGCCTGAGAGGCTTCCGGAACTCGTGACATGTTTCCGAGCAGCGTCGACGAGTAGGATCGCGGGCTCCCGATGCGTCTCCTTCTGGAGTGTGCCATGCTGCTCTCGCTGGTCTACTTTGCTGTTCGCCGCCTGCTGCGCTTGCTGACCCGGGGCGGCGAGCGTGACGACGCCGCGCGTGAGATCGAGATCCTGGTCTTGCGCCATCAGCTGCGCGCGCGCTTGCGAGGGCGACCGATGCCGTTGGCGATGTCGCGATTGCCTACTGCTGGCCGCGGCCAGTGAGTTCCTGGAGCGGGATCGCTGGCACTCCTTCCCGGTCTCAGCGCAGACGCTGCTGCGTTGGCATCGCGAGCTGGTGCGGCGCAGGTGGACCTACCGACGCATGCGCCGAGCGGGCCGGCCAAGGATCGGCGGCGAGGCAACCACGCTCATTCTGCGCCTCGCCAAGGAGAATCCGCGCTGGGGCTATCGCCGCATCGAAGGTGAGCTGCGCAAGCTCGGCCTCATCGTCTCGGCCACGGCGATCCGCTCGCTGCTGCTTCGCCACGGCGTTGCACCCGCCCCGCGACGAACCGGCCCTCGTCGAAGGAGTTCCTCAACATCCAGGCGAGCGGACCTGGAAGCCTGCGACTTCTTCACCGTTGAAACGGTCTGGCTTAAGACGCTCTACGTGTACCTTCTTCATCGAGCTCGCGTCACGCAGAAGTGCACCTGGCCGGTGTTCGGCCATCCGCGCTCGGCCTGGGCTCTACCAACGCCGCCGCAATCTTGTCTTCGAGCTGGGATGGGCGCCGCGACGCCGTCCAGCTTCCTCATCCACGATCGCGACGCAAGTTCCCGGCCCGTTCGATGAGGTGTTTCGCAACGAGTCGCGTGCACATCATCCGCACCCGATCCGCTCGCCAAGGCGGATGCCTTTGCCGAGCGCTTCGTGAAGACGGTGCGTTGCGAGTGCCTCGACTACCTCCTGATCTTGGGGAGCGTCACTTGCGGCGGGGCGCCGAAGAGTACCTGCGGCACTACAACCATGCGCGACCGCACCGCGGCCTTGCGCTCGAGACGCCTGTGCCCGGCAGCCGCCAGAATCGGAGCGACGGAGCAGTCGTTCGCGTCGATCGACCGGTCGGATTGATTCGACGAGTATCAACGAAGTGCAGCGTGATCGGATAAGCGAACCCTTCAGGCTCTGGTACCGCGATGTCGGCGCCCCGTCGGCGAGTACTCAGGTCGATTCACCAGACAAGATGCCCATGTCACTCAGGTCTTGGTGGGTGGGCGTCCGCAGGGCGCGGCAGAAGCGACGCCGGCCGAAGCGATCTCTCCAGCGCCGAACAACGTCGCCTCTAAAGGCGGCCACGGCACCCCCGCGGGCAACCACCCAGCTCCGGGGCAGCGAGAAAAGACTCTCCTCCGGCGGCGCCGAGCAAGGACCGCGAGCTGCCTCGCGTGCTGCGCTCAACAGCCGCCCACGAAAGACACTCGGGTGGCGCACACCCGCCGAAGCCTTGAACGACCAGCTTCTGACCAGCACCGCGCCAGCAATCTCAGCCGCACAGTAGATCCGCTTCGCCGCTCGCCCCAACGTCAGCTCGGCCTGAACCCGATCCACGAGTCGAGGCCCCGTCAGCGGCGGACCCGTCGACGATCGCTCCGGCGGCCATGCCGCCTCCGCGCCGACGCGCAACCAAGCAACGCCGGCCAAGGCACTACGATCCGCCCTGTCAACTGGCAGTGTTGCGACGACCGCTTGAACTCGGGTACGATGCAAGCCCTCATTGCGTCCTCAATCTTCGGGCGGTGGCAGATGATCAGGGCAACGCTGTTCAACGACGCCGGTTGCCCGTGGGGCTACTCGGCGAACCCAGCCTTTCGCGTGCTCGAGTGGCGCTACGGCGACCAGATCGAGTGGCGACTGGTGGTGATCGGCCTACGCGACGAGGTGAGCGAACAGGTGCAGCAGCAGTTCGATCCGGCCGGGGTCGCGCGCCTGATCATCTTCCGAAACCGCTACGGAATGCCGTTCTCGCTGCAGCCGAAGACTCGCGCGGCCTCGACCGGTCGCGGCTGCCGGGCGGTCGTCGCCGCCCGCCTGCTCTTTCCCGGCAGCGAGTTTCGTGTTCTGCGGGCGCTGCAGCTCGCGAACTTCACAACCACGCTGCTGCTCGATGATGACGAGCAGATCCGCAACGTGCTCGCCGAAGTGTCCGGAATCGACGCCGACGCGATCGTTGACAGGCTCGACGATCCGGAGGTCGTCGCAGCCTACGAGCGCGACAAGGCCGAGGCGCGCAACGCTCGCGGAACCGCAATCGAGGCTCAGGGCAAAGCGTCGACCGCCGAACTGGACGTCGTCCGCTACACCGCGCCCTCGATCGTCTTCGAACGAGAGGAGCAACGGCTCGTCGCCGGCGGCTGGCAACCGACGCTCGCCTACGACCTCTGCATCGCAAACCTCGACCCGACGATCATACGGACACCGCCGCCCGAGACACCCGCGCCCCTCCTCGAACGTTTCCCGGACGGACTGACGACGGCCGAGATAGCGGCGCTGTTAGCACAACCCCCCGACTACATCCCCGACCTCGACGCGGCCGAACAGGCAATGGTGAAGCTCGTCGCCGACGGCGTCGCCATGCGCGAGTCGCTCGGAGGTGACCCGCTTTGGCTACCACACCGCGTCCGGGAGCCCGAAGCCGAACACGCCGGAGCAGCCACCTGAGCCGGCAACAGCAAAGGGGCCGAACCATGCCCGCCCAACTGAAGGAAGTCCTCTACACAGCAGAGGCGGTCGTCGAAGGCGGTCGCGAAGGTCACGGCCAAACAAGTGACGGCCGGCTCGACGTGGAACTCTCGGTCCCTGCTGCGATGAGCGGGGATGACGGGCCGGGAACGAACCCGGAGCAACTCTTCGCCCTCGGCTACGCAGCCTGCTTCCAGTCAGCGTTACTCGGAGCAGCGCGAGGCCGCAACCTCGGCGCGACCGGATCGCAAATCACCGCAAGGGTCGATATCGGTCCGCTCAACTCCGGCGGTTTCGGACTTCAGGTCTCGCTCGACCTCCACGCACCAAACATCCCCGCCGAAGAAGCGAGCGAGCTGATGCTACGCGCCCACCATCGCTGTCCATACTCGAATGCGACCCGCGGAAACATCAGCGTCAACCTCTCCGTAGAAGGACACCTGGTCACCCACCCGGCTGACGACGACCGCTGAGCGCTCGCGGCGGCGCGAAGGGTCGAAAGTCTGAGTCGCTGCGAGTGTTCCTCTCGTGGGAATCTCTACGGGGTGACCTCGAGCGCGTCGAGAAACGGTCGTGTTACTACAGCGAGCCTGAGTGACGGGCCGGCTACTGCGTCGCTGCGGCCTGAAGGGTACATCTATTCCGATTCGTCACGCCGCCAGCGGCTCGTACTCGCTGATCAGACCCGTGGGGTGCAAATACTCGATCACGCCGCGCTCGTGCACCCGTGGATGCGGGATAAACGCACCCCTCAGGAGGTCAAGCAAGTCCCGAGTTGTGGTGTAACTCCATCGTCGGAGTGGGTGCTGGTTCAGGCCGCCGGTAGCGCCGCCACCTCCCGCGCCGTCTCGCTATCGCGCTGCCCAAGCAGCGGCCCCAGCGACTCGACCGAGAGGTAGCGCCGACCCACGAGCCACTCGTCGTTTTGTTCGATGAGGAGGGCGCCCGCCAGACGGATCAGGGCAGCGTCGTTGGGGTAGATGCCGACCACGTCGCTACGCCGCCCGACCTCGCGGTTGACGCGCTCCAGCGGGTTGGTCGAGCGCAGCTTCGACCAGTGGTCAGCCGGGAACGCCATGAAGGCGAGCAGCTCCTCCTCGGCGTCGAGCAGCAGGCGGGCGACCTTGGGCGCGCTGCCCTGCAGGGCGCCGGCCACGCCGGCGAGCCGCTCGTGGGCCTCGGCGGCGCTCTCTGAGGCGAAGATCTGACGGATGGCGGTGGCGATCATCGGCTGCTGGGCCTTGGTGCAGTGGCCCAGCATGTCCCTGAGGAAGTGCACGGTGCAGCGCTGCCAGGGACAGCCCAGGACCTTGGCGATGGCCGCCTTTAGGCCCTCGTGGGCGTCGGAGACGCAGAGCGCCACGCCGGCCAGGCCACGGGCCCGCAGACCTCTGCAGGAACTCTCTCCAGAAGGCCTCGGTCTCGGCCTCGCCGACGTCGATGCCGATGACCTCACGACGGCCGCGTCTCGTGCACGCCGTAGGCGATCACCAGGGCCTTTGAGCGCACGCCGCCGGGCTCGCGCACGCGCTCTACCTTGGCGTCGAGCCAGAGGTAGGGGTAGCGACCCTCGAGGGGCCGCTCACGAAAGAGCTTCACCTGCTCGTCTAAGCCGCTGCAGAGGCGGCTGACCGCCGAGCGGCTGATGCCGGAAAGGCCGAGCTGGGTCACCAGGCGCTCGACCTTGCGCGTGCTGACGCCGTTAATGTAGGCCTCCTGGATGACGGCCACCAGGGCCTGCTCGCTTCGGCTGCGCGGCTCCAAGAAGCTGGGGAAGTAGCTGCCGCTGCGCAGGCGCGGGATGGCCAGTTCGATCTCGCCGGCGCGGGTCGCCCAGAGCTCGCTCGCGGTAGCCATTGCGCTGGGTGATGCGCTCGGGGCTGCGCTCGTGGCGGCCGGCGCCGATCTGCTCGGCAACCTCTGCTTCCATGAGCTCGCCGACAAACCAGGAGAGCGTCTCGCACAGCAGGTCGGCATGGTCATCGCCCATGAGCTTGCGCACAAGCTCGTCCAAGCTCAGACTCGTCTCGGCCATCGTGGTGCTCCTCTCGTCGTTTCCCTGGAACGGTTCCGACGATTGTGAAGCCACGGTGGCCTTCGTGCACACCGGGGCTTCGTCTACGAGTTACACCACATTACGGGACTTCACTGAGTCGAACCCCTGACCTCCGCCGTGCAAAGGCGTCAGCCACTCCGCCAATAGGTGTCAGCGAGTGCCATCGAGGGCGGCCGCGAGCGCGAGAAGCCGGAGCTGAGCGCCATTGAGTGACATCGAGTGCCGCGGGGTGACACCACGTTCGTTTGCAGAATGTTTGCCACGTCTGCACTGAACACGCGCCTCTCAGGCCGACCACCGCGCAATGCGCCCCGACACGAGTTCAGCTCGGGCGAGGCTACATTCTTCTCACTACCTCGCCCATCAGGTCTTTCTCCGCCATCCCGCTCTCGACATCCGTGATGAGCGAACAGCTCCGTGCCCAGAATGAGACGTCGACGCGCTGTCCCACGTGCCACTCGTCGCGCTCGGTATGGAGAAGGTTCTGTTGCAAGACCTGAGCGAGGTGGTGCTCCCCGATGCTGACGATGAACTGGGTGACCGAGCCGACGTAGACGACGGCCTTGACCTCCGCCTTGAAGACATTCTCCCGATCAGCGACAGCTCCCGCGTCGCCCTCGGCGGTGATGGACAACTTCTCCGGCCGTATGACCACCCCGACCCTGGCGCCCGCTATCACCTCTTCGTGGCCTCGTGTGGAGACGAGTATGTGGAGGCCGCCGTTGGTCACGCATTCGGCCATGTCTCCGCGCACCGTATTCACCTGCGACGGGTAGATGTTCGACACGCCGATGAAGTTGGCCACAAAGGCCGACTGTGGATTCTCGTAGATCTCGGCGGGCGAACTGATCTGCTCGACGATGCCCTGGCTCATGACTGCGATGCGATCGCTCATCGTGAGCGCCTCTTCCTGGTCGTGCGTCACGTAGATGAAGGTGATACCGACCTCACTCTGCAGCTTCTTCAGTTCGAGCTGCATCGCCTTGCGCAACTTGGCATCGAGCGCGCCGAGCGGCTCATCCAGCAGGAGCACCGTGGGTTGGTTCACAAGCGCACGCGCCAAGGCGATGCGCTGCTGCTGGCCGCCCGACAACTCGCTCGGCTTGCGCCGCGCCATCTTGTCCATCTCAACCATCTCGAGAGCCTCGGCGACGCGCGTCTTTACCTGCGGCCTTGGCACCTTCTTGCGTTTCAGGCCAAATGCCACGTTCTCCCAGACGTTCAGGTGCGGGAACAGGCCGTAGTTCTGAAACACGGTGTTGACTGGGCGCTTGTAGGGAGGCACGCCCGCCATCGCCGCACTGGCGACGTAGATCTCGCCCGCCGTTGGGTCTTCGAAGCCGGCCACCATGCGTAACGTGGTCGTCTTCCCACAGCCTGAAGGACCAAGAAGCGAGAAGAACTCTCCGGTGCGGATACGCAGACTGACGTTGTCTACCGCGACAACGTCGCCGTAGCGCTTCGTGACGTGGTCGAGCACGACGTCGTGGGACTCGGCTTGCTGAGTCATTGTCGAGTGCCTCGCTTTCCTGAATGCGCGCGCTTGGGGCGAGAGACGACCACGTCGAGCCTCAGCCCAGAACCCGCGGCGTCGACCACGACCAGCGGCGTTCGAAGAACGGCGCGTCACCGTCGCGCGCCGTCAGGCGCGTCTCGACGTGGAAGGCTTTCGCGTCGCAGCTCATCCGGCTGTCGACTTCGGTGATCGTTCGCCACCCCGGGCCGCCTATCTCCATGGTGCGCTCGCAGCGCACCGATGCGGAAAGGGGATCGTCCTCGACGATCGTGTAGGTGTTTCGACCCCACTCGCCCACGACCAGACCCGACTCGGTCAGACGGACACGCCCGGGCAAACCATCGGGCTCGACCACCATCTCCACCGCACGCAAGAGGAGATCGCGCGTCATGGCGGCCCTTCCTGCCAGCACGTCGAGCACCTCGATCTCGAGTGGAGGGGCGACCTCGACAGGCGCGAATTCGGGGGTCCCGATCGTGTTGGCCCCACGCGTCGGCAACTCGAGCCGACAGCCGCCGAGATTCAAGGTGAGCGTGACCAGTTCGGTGATGGCCAAGCCCACGGCCAGTAGTTGGGCGCCACAGCGAGACGAAGCCGGTGGCCCCGAGGAATGCGGTAGCCAATGCTGTTCAAGGTCACGCGCACCCTCTCTGGCGTGCCGGGCTCCAGAGCCGCCGGGTGCTCGCGGTTCCCGCGTCGCGTCAGGTTGAGAACACCCCGTGTGATCAGTGCGACCGAGCCCATCGGGTCTACATCGCAGAGGCGCACGGCCAAGAGCGCGCATGGCTTGTCGGCGACCACGTCGACCTGGAGGCTGGGGAAACCCAGAATCTCCAACGGCGCGTCGAGAGGCTCCGTGTCGAAGACCAGCGAGACGGCATCGTCGCATCGCTGGTCTCCTGCCAGTGCGGCCTTGCCGGCGTGAGGACACCACGTGCCCCCCGCAAGACCTGCCGGGTAGTTGTCACGCAGGCTCAATGAGCTGGAGGCGCCCACAGAATCCTGACCGAGCGTGCGCGAACCGAGCAGGAGCGTCATGCTGGAGTCGCCGCGGCCTGGCGGCCATTCCTCTTCACCGACCCAACGGCCGGCGCGCTCCTCATAGAAGGTGGCCGGCTCTTCTGAGTCGAGCACATAGGCACGTAGGAGCGGTTCGTCCATGACGCCTGTGTCGATGCCCTTCAGCCACTGGTCCCACCAACGTAGACATTCCTGATTGAAGCCGATCTGCGGGCCCGGCGAGGCCTCGTCGGGATACTGATGTCCCCAGGGGCCAATCAGCCCGCGACGGGGCGATTTCAGGTGCTCCAGGAGATGCAGCACCGTGTCGTGGTAGGGATCGGCCCAGCCGCCGACAGTCATTACGGCACACTCGATCGCACCGTAGTCTTCGCAGACGGAGCCGTGCTTCCAGTAGTCGTCGTAAGCCTGGTGTGCAAGCCAGGCGTGAACGTAGGGCTCCGCCGCCTCAAGGCGTTCGCGCCAGCGTAGGCGCCACTCGTCGCCGAGCACTGCGGGATCGGGCGGTCGCGAATTGTAGGCGAAGGCCGTGGTTCCCCAGGAAAGCATGTCGTAGGCCAGCACCGCTCCGCCGATGTAATGACAGTCGCCAGCGAAACGATCGTCGGCGGAGTGCACCGTGATGATCGCCTTGAGCTGCTTCGGCCGTCGCGCGGCCAGTTGCAGCGAGTTGAAGCCTCCCCACGAGTAGCCCATCATGCCCACGGCGCCGGTGCACCAGGGCTGCGCTTCGAGCCAGGCCAGAACGTCGAGGGCGTCCTCGTGCTCCTGGGCCAGGTACTCGTCCAAGATGACGCCGTCAGAATCGCCGGTACCGCGCAGATCGACGCGCAGGCTGGCATAGCCGTGCCCCGCGAAATAAGGGTGCCTCAAGACATCCGAGATGAGCGTGCCATCGCTTTTCCGGTAAGGGATGTACTCCAACACGGCCGGAACCGGATTGGCCTCGGCGTCGATGGGAAGCCAGATGCGCGCCGCCAGGCGAGCGCCGTCGCGCATGGGGATCCAGGCGTGTTCGATGGTCTTGATCTCGCGTGGAAAATGCTCGCGCACGTTGAGAGGCCGGGGGTGCAGTTTCACTGATCTCTCCTCATCAGTAGCCGAGATCGCGCGTGAGCGACCGCTTTCCCGAGCCCGAGTGGCCCATGATCCAGACAAAGACGAAGGTGATGGCGATCAGAAGGACGGTGACGAAACTGCCGATCGCGTTCACCTCAGGCGATACACGGAAGCGGATCAGGCCGAAGATGAGTAGGGGCAGCGTCGTGACCCTGGAACCGGCCAGGAAGAAGGCGGTCACTACGTCGTCGAACGACAGGCTGAAAGCGAGCACGGCCGCCGCCAGGATGCCGGGAACCAGACCGGGAAGGGTGACGCGAAAGAACACACTCGCCGGCTTGGCCCCCAGGTCGGCCGCGGCTTCCTCGACCGCCGGGTCGAGGATCCTCACGCGCGCCTGCAGGATGACGGTGGCAAAGGCAGAGTCCCACACACTCTGGCCGACGACCACCGAAGTCAGCCCCAACTGCACGCCGACCCGCGTGAAGATGAGAAAGAGGGCGGTCGCTGACACCACCGCGGGAAGGACGAGCCGAACATAGACAGAGATATCGAAGAGACGCCTGCCGACAGGCGAGGCGTGACGCCACCAAAGGACTCCGGTCAATGCCGCAAACACTGAAAGCGTGGTCGTCGCCAAGCCGACCTGTAGGGATGTCGCGAGCCCTGCGCGCACCTGTGGATCGCCCACCGCCTGGCGCAGCCAGGTCGAGGTGAACCCGCCCCAATGCACGAGCGTGGGATCGGCGTTCACGCTGTTCAGAACCACAACGACGATCGGCAACCACATGAAGGCGATGCCGAGAACGCCGATCAGCGCGACCACGGGATGTTTGCGCAAGAAGGTCAAGCGTGCCTCACCCGTCGCAGCAGCGGACGCAACACGAGCATGATGACCACGAGGGCGATGAGACACATCGCCAAGGCCGAGCCGAAGGACAGATTGCCGATATCCAGAAACTGCGTCGCGATCACATTGCCGAGCATCAGAGTCTTACCGCCACCCAGGATCTGCGGCGTGACGAACTCGCCGGTGGCGGGGATTCCCACAAGCAGCGAGCCGGCGATAAGGCCCGGTCGGGCCAGAGGGACGACGATGCGCCACATGAAGTGCCAGCCGTGGCTCCCCAGGTCCTCCGCCGCTTCGAGGACTGTCGGGTCGAGGCGCTCAAGTGCGACGTAGATCGGCAGTACCATCAGCGGTAGGTAGCCATAGACGATTCCGATGGCAATGGCGGCCGGCGTGTACAGCAGATTGAGCGAGCCGTGCAGCAGGCCCAGGTGGTGCAGGACCGACTCGAGCAGGCCGCCGTTTTGGAGGATGTTGGTCCAGGCGTAGATGCGAATCAGGAAGCTGGTCCAGAAGGGAACGATCACAGCCAGGAGCAGCACCGTCTGCACGCGTCCGCGCTGTCTGACGATGAAAAACGCGATCGGCACGCCGAGGATCGCGCAGGCGAGGGTGGCGCTGAGCGACAGGACCAGCGAGCGCTCAATCGTACCCAGATAAAGCGAGTTGTGCAGGCTCGTGTAGTTGCCGAGCGTCCAGCCGAAGGACGTGACGAACGTAACAAGGCTGGTCGTGCCGAACGAGTAGAGGGCGATCAGTGCAAGCGGCGCCACAAAGAAGACCGCGACCAGAATGAGGGTAGGCGCCGCCAGCAGGAGACGCCCCCCGCTTGGGCGACGGCTTCCACGCCGCTTAACGGCGGGGTGGAGCGCCGCGTCGACCTGCCGTGTGGAGTCAGCCTCCTGACTTACCGTCACGCCGCTTCAAACTTCGCCCAGGCAGTCGCCCAGAGTGCCGTGGCAGCGCCGACGAACGCGGTCCATTCGACCTTCGCGAGCTGAGCCGCTGTGGGCTTGAGCGGAGCGCTGTTTAGCAGGCCGGGCGTGATGTAGGGGTCGGCGGCCGACTCGACCCAAGAGCTGCCCGTCGCGTTGACGAAGGTCGCGTACTCCTTGGGCTGCAGGTGGAAGTTAAGAAACTCGTAGGCCACGTCGAGGTGCTTGCCTCCCTTGACCGGGACGAATCCCTCGACGTAGCCGACCGTGCCCTCTTCGGGCACGACCCAGGCGACGTTCTTGCTCGACTGCTGGGCGACCGCCACATCGTAGTTATAGCAATGAGCCATCACTATCGATCCCTTTGCCAGCCCGGTCGAGACGTTGACCGACTCGGCGGCCAGCAGGTGCGGCTTGAGCTGGATCAGAGCCTTGGAGGCCGCGTTGAGCTGCGCCGCGCTAGTCGAGTTTGCTGAGTAGCCCAAGTACTTGAGGGCGATACCGAGGGTCGCGCGGTCGAGATCCTCGACCGTCACCTTACCGCTGTACTTGGTCATGGCGAGCTTCCAGAAGTCGGCCCAGCTTGTGAGCGGCTCCGTGACGATGTCCTTCCGATAGCCGATGACACCGAATCCGTAGTCGTTTGGCACGGCGTCCGGGTAGTCGTGTCGGTAGGTCGCATCGACGTACTTGAGGTTGGGCATGGCCGACCAGTCCGGCACCTGATACACGCCGGCGGCCTGCATCTGCCCTAGGGTGGGCAGGTCCCCGAGGGCCGCGTCGTAGGCCCCGGGGTTGTTCTTGAGCAGCTCGACCGTGCCGGCGATGGTGCTTGGCATGCTCGTGTTCATGTAGACGCTGGCCTGTGGAAACTGCTTGTGGAAGTCCGCGACCTCGTTCGGACCGATCCAGTCGGGGAAGTTCGAGATCACAGCCTGGCCGACCGGGTTGGATACGGCCGAGGGAGAGACGGACGCGGTCGAGCTTGGCGAGCTGCTGCCACAGGCGGCGAGGACCGTTCCGGCGAGCGCCGGCACAGACAACAACAGCCCGCTTCGGGCGAGAAACTGGCGACGCGAGAGCGGCTTCCCGAGGAAAGCATCAAAATCGAAACCATCGGGGCCATCCGCCACGGGTCCTCCCTTCGTACCTCAATAAAGATTCGAGATCAGTCTAGAGCGGAACCGGAGGGTTGCAACCGCGAAAGAAGTGCATGTGTAGATCTACGCATATCCACTCATTTCGCTTTTCTTTGGTCATACTAAAGGGCAGACAGTCGAGGCGCGGCCCGTGTGACCCGGCGTTCAATGACGACCTGGAGGGCCGCATTCAGTCGCTCTGCTAGGAGAGGCTTAGGACTCCTCCGTCGCTTGTGTGTGCGCAACATCACCCACGTTATGGCGCTCCTGCAGCGGGGTACAAGCGGCGCGTTTCGCGGTTTGCCACGGCGGCCGCCCAGATGAAGTGCCCGCTGAGGATGAGCGGCACGGCGGCGACGTTCAGAACGAGGCCGCCGAGCGTGAGGGCGTTGGGCGTGACGCGGCCGCCGCTGACGAGGCGCCCGGCCAGCGGCACCGCGGCCCGGCGGACCCCCGCCGTGTAGGAGTCTTTGAGGCTCACGCCCCGGTCATCGGTCGGCGTTGTGTGTGTACACCCTGATGGCTTCGGCCGCGGCCTGCTGCTCGTCGAGAACCTGAGCGGCCTCGAGCAGCTCACGCCCGGCAGGCTCTACCGTTTCGCGTTCCTGCCGCTGCGCCTCACCGGCGCCGATGGCTCGCCGGTGCGGGCGATCGCTTGGGAAGAGTGAGGGCAGCTCGCGCGCAGCGCGAGGCGCTTGACGGCCTGCCGCGCAGCCGGTGTGTTCTTGCCGGGCCCGGCGCCGATGTCGCGGCTCGACCACGCCAGTCGGCTTGGGCGCATCAGTTGGCTCGTGGTGGGGCGGCGCTGCAACGCTCGGCCGACCACGCCCAGGTCCTCACCGGGCATGTCAGCTGCGGCTCACCCCTCGCCGCTGCCGCCGCCGGCGTGCACTTCCAGGAGGTCGCTGTCCCTGACTATCCCGCGGCTGAGGTTCCGCCGGCCATTCAGCCAGAACAGCACCGCTATGAGGATGATCACGCCGAACGTCCCCAGGGTGACGCTCTCGAAGTAGGCTCGCGAAACTCCCCAGTTGTCCTGCATCGAGTAGCTGTGGCCGAAGGCGCGGTCGATGAGGCCCGGCCAGAGCAGCGTGATTCCGGCCACGACCACGAACGCCTCAGAGAGGATGACGCTGATCCAGGCGCCCACGGTCCCGCCCGGCACGCGGTAGGGGCGACGAGCCTCCGGATAGCGTTTGCGCAGGACGAGCAGCGCCGGCAGCACGAAGAGGTATGAGAGCGACGTCGTCGAGACGGCCAGCGCCACCATGACCGAGAAGAAGTTGGCGAGGCTGCCCCTTGCGAGCAAGAAGACGACGAACACGAAGGCCGAGCCGACAACGCCGGAGGTGATGTTGACGGCGATCGGCGTGCCGAAGCTAGTGAAGCGGCCCATCCACATCGGGGCGGCGCCGTCGAGCGCCGTGATGGCCTGGACCCGGTCGGCGCCTTCGAGCCACACCGAGCCACTGCCCACGAGGCTCAGGATGATGAGAATGGCGAATACGTAGCCGACGCCCTTGGAGGCCCCGCCGAGCACGCCGTCGACGTGACTGTAGGCGTCGGTGAAGGCGGCGACGTTGGTAAGGCCGGTCTTCGAGATGACCAGCAGGATGCCGAGGATGGTGAGACCGTAGAGCACGGCCGAGATGACGCCTGACTGGAGGATCATCACCGGCACGTCGCGCTGCGGGTTGACCATCTCCTCGCTCGCCCCACTCGAGAGCTCGAAGCCGACCCAGAGGAAGATCAAAACGCCGATGATGGCCAGAAAGCCGGTCACCGTGGGCTTGAGATCGGCGACCCTGATGGTGTCCGCCGGGCGGCCGTGCTGGGCCAGGAAGACGATGACGAGGACGAAGAAGATGCCCACCGTCGCGATCTTCACGAAGGTGCCGATGTTGGGGCCCCACTTGCCCCAACGCAGGGCGATGATCGCCAGGAGGACGCAGCCCCAGACGAAGGCGAGTCCGATAAGGATCTCCGCTGCCGTCCCCAGCGGCTTCTTGACGACGAAGGCGTCGAGAGCGGCGATCGAGGTCGCCGTCAGGGTGCCTCCCACCCAGATGGGGTTGGTGATCCAGTAGAGCATCGAGGTGATGGAACCGGCCAGCCGCCCGAAGCTCATCCTCGTCCAGGCGTAGGGCCCGCCCTCAACCGGGAACGCCGCCCCGAGCTCGGCGACGAGCATGCCGTAGGGGATGAGGAAGAGGACCAGCGAGATGCCCAGCCAGACGATGGCCTGGCCGCCGACGGAGGCCGCGTAGGCGATGGTGTCGAGGCCGATGATGGCGCAGGCCGTGAAGAAGATCAGGTCGAAGCGGCCCAGGACCTTGCGCAGCTTGGACTTCTCCTGGAGCATCATGGTCCCCGGCATAACGCACCCCCTTCGGGTCGCGTGCGTGCGTTCGCGCGGATGCGCCGGCATCGCCTCGACCTCGAGGGGTCGTCGCAACCGGGCGGTGGCTGAGGAGCCAATTATGGGCTTTGCCGCGCGCAGGTCAACGCCGGGTGCGTTGGAAGCAGCCGGCGCACGACAGTAGACCACTCGCCGGCCGTGACTCTGCAGGCAAGAAGGGACAGTGCTAAGGCCAAGGCCGCCGGTGCCAGTTCATCGAAGAGGGCTTGGCCGGCAACACTCGTGCACAGCGAGAGGCCATCGACTACGTGCGAAAGAACCGTGGGTTCTGGACAGCCGAAGACCTTCGCGCTCGCTTCGGCCTGGGCGACATTCGATCGGGACCACCTGAGCTATAGACGACGTCAGTCACACAGACGTGACTTCGCCGGGCTTCAGCAACTCATACGCCGCCCGCGGAATGTTGCCCGAGCCGGTCTTGCTAAACGCGATCTGAGACCAAGGCGGCGGGGTCTACACCCAACGCGGTCGCCAGGCGCACGATCGTCTTGATCGACACGTTGCGCCGCCCCGCTTCGCAACTGCTCACGTAGGTCCGGTCGAGTTTGGCCAGATGAGCGAGCTGCTCCTGTGAGAGGCGCCGTTCCTTGCGCAATCGCTGAAGCCGGCGACCGAAGTCGGCGCAAGGGTCTGTCGGTGCACTCCCCACGCCGGAAGTGAAGCCCCGTGTCGACTATGAGTCCACGGACTATGAGTCACCTCCTGCTTCTTGTACGATCGGCGCGCTGGGACTCATAGTCGTCAGCTTCGAGTCGACGCCACTGCGGCTGTGGGCGACTCCGGCGGCGACGGCTCCGATCTCGAGGCTCTGCCCATGAAGGTGTGCGGCATCGACCCTGCCCCAAAGAAAGGCCTGACCGTCTTCGACGGCGCTGATCACGACATCGCACTCGAGGAAGCCGTAGCGTTCGTGGCGGACCTGGCCAGCGACGATGACCTGCTGGTCTGCTGGGACGCTCCTCTCACGGGTCCACCTGCATCCGTCCTCAGTGGCGCTGCGGCCAAGGGAGCGGCCTTCACGCAGCGTCCCATCGAGAGCTTCTTCTCGCGCGCCGGCACCGGCTTCAAGACACCGAAGGGGATCTCGGTACTGGGGTACTCGGGCTGTCCGCACTGGGCGATTACCCGCAATCTGCTCGGGCTCCCGCGCGTCGGCAGGTTCGATGCTCACGTCGAGTCTCTACCCCTCTTTCCTTTGACCGACCAGCACCCGCGTCCTATGCACGGGTGCTGCATCGTCGAGGTGCATCCCGCCGTGGCGCTCTGGCTGTGGAGCCGGCAACGTCGCCGCCTCACAGCGTCGTGGCTCTACAAGAAGGAACGCTCAGTTCTCCGGGAACTCTGGCTGGAGCTTCTGACTGTTCCCGGCGTCGCGGAAGCTCTCTGCCAGGTGCAGACTGTGCCGAAGTCAGACGATGAACTCGACGCACGCGTCGCCTACGTGCTCGGCCGGCTTTGGCTGGACGACCCCGCCTCGGTTGTGCTTCTGGGAGACGCGGACACCGGGTCGTTCCTCATTCCGGTTGTGCCGGGAATCGTGCAGACGTTTCAGTCGTTTGTTGACGGCCTGCCGAACGCCGACTCGCAGACGGACGACCTTCCGCATTGACTCCGGACCGGTCTTCAGGGTGCCAGGGCGTGGGCGACGCACGCACTCCGGATGCCTCTCCGGGGCCGCGAACGGTATCTCCGTCGCGCTGAGAGACGGTCGGGGCTATCTGTGGCCGTTCGAGCCTGCCGAGGCCTACGGAAACCTCGTCCTGCGGGTACGCGTGTGGGTGCGGGTGCTTCGAAAGCTCGGCCGGCCGAGCATCCTGTGCCGTCCGCTCCTATGATTAGCCAACCCGTAGATCGGCGGAGACCGCTATCCCGGCCCAGATTGCACACGAGGTGATCACTAATGGTTGCAACGCTGAAGCTGACGCATAGAGCAATCGGAGCCGAGGTGCGACGGGGCAGGTACGACGTTGAGGTCGACGGCAAGCACGTCGGCTCGGTCGAGTTGAATCAAACAGTCGAGATACCAATCGAACCTGGACGTCACACCCTGCAACTCCGCAATGGCCGAAACTCAAGCCGGACCAAGGGCTTCGATGCCGTCGAGGGCGAGATCGTCGCCTTCCGATGCACCGGAAAGAGCATCCTGCCGATCTTCCTCGCGTCGTTCGTCGTTCCCAGCCTGGCACTCTCGCTCGTACGCCAAAGAGCCGATCCAGGACGACCAGGACCGGCCAAGTCAAGTGGCGTGTGACCTCTGCTCTTATGATTAGCCGAGTGTCAGCGAGTATCAGAGAAAGCCATTAGCTGCCAACCCGTTCGTTTGCAAAAGGTTTGCCGAAGCCCGTTTCGGCGGGTTTCGAGCGGCGTTCGAGAAACGCAAAATCCCTGCAAACAACCGTAAACGAGGTAAGCGTTCAGTCGGTGCGCGCTGGATCAGGCTAGCGAGGGGACCGGATCTCCCCGCAGGCTGGCGGCCAGCGCCTCGGAAAGATAGGCGAACAGCGAGCGCTTCTGCAGGCGGCAGGTGATCGAGGCCGAGAGCAGCCGCGCGATGGTGCGCTCGCCCTCCTCGGACTGGCTGCCGAGCGAGAGCTTGCGATAGATGACCGCCCCGCGCAGGCCACGCTCCGCACGGTTGTTGGTCGGCTCCACGCCGGGCTCACTGGCAAAGGTCCACAGCGCCGGCCAGCACTTGAGCAGGTTCTTGGCGAAGGTGCGATGGCGGCGGTTGCGAGGGGTCTTGCGCGCCGCTTGCTCAAGCAGCCTCCGCAGCTCGTCTCTGGGGACAGCGAGGCGCTCGGCGAGCCGTTCGCGATCGCCGTCGCTGCGGTAGTCGTCCCAGGCGGCAAACAGCGCCGCAGCGATCGCGAGGCCGGCCTCGCCGAACTGCCTCTGGGCGCCGAGCCCCTCGCTGTGCGCCCTGAAGTCGCGCACCAGGTGCGCCCAGCAGAGCTGGCGCCGTTGCACGTCGAGGTAGTTGTAGGCCCACCAGCGGTCCGAGCAGGCGATGCCGCTGAACTCCTCGCCCAAGAGCGCTTGGGCCTCGCGCTGGTGGCGGTCGGCGGCGATGCGAAAGAGCGCGGTGCGTCCGGTGAGGGCGCCCCAGAGGGTGCGCCTGGCGCCCCGGGTGCGCCAGCCGGTCTCATCGACGTTGAGCACCGGGGAGGCGCGGCTCTGGCGCAGCAGCTCCCCGTAGGGCACTGCGAGCGCCGCGGCCGTGCGCCGCAGGATGGCATCGACCGAACCGGCCGAGAGTCGGGCGCCGAACAGCTCACCGGCCAGCTCGACCGTGTCCCGGCGGGAGATGCGGTTGCGCACGGCGAGGGTGGCGACCGCGGCCTGCAGGCGCGGGCCGAAGGCGCTCGCGGGCACTCGCGCCAGGAAGCTCGGCGCGCACCAAGGCACCACAGTCGGGGCAGCACAGGCGCTGCAGCCGGTGCTCGCTCAAGACGACCGCGATGGAGGGCAGCTCGGCCACCTGGTGGCGAGCCGGCGCTCCAGCCGGGCAGCGCTCCTCCGCGGTGAAGCGGTGACCGCAGCGGCAGTGCTCGGGCCAGTGATCGATGATCTCATCCACTGCCTCGATCGGTGCCAGCCGCCGACCGTGGCCTTTGTGACCGTGCTGGGCGCCACGCTTGCGGCCTGAGGACGGTGCCCGCTTGCGCGGCGGCGCTCCGGGCGGATCGGCGCTGGGTGGCAGCGAGGAGTTGCGCGAGTTGCGCTTCAGCTGCCGCTCAAGCTCGGCGATGCGCTCCTCCTGCTTGGCGAGCCTCGCTTCCAAGGCGGCGATCTGGGCCGAGAGCGCCAGGAGCGTGGCGACCACCGCCTCGCGTCCCTGATCGTAGATCGCCTCCGCCTCGGCGCGCTCCATGGTCGGGGGTTCGATGCGCACGAGCCGGCGCCTGCCTCGTACCCCTCCGCCTCTTCTTCAGCTGCACAGCCAGACCGACTGAACGGTTACGTAAACGAGCTGGTGGACCGCAGGGGAGTCGAACCCCTGACCTCCGCCGTGCAAAGGCGGCGCTCTCCCAACTGAGCTAGCGGCCCACGAGGGCCTCAGTATAGCGCCCGCCGGCCAGCGGCGGCGCGCGGGCTCAGCGCGGGCTGCTGCCCTGCACCGCCAAGCGCGGCAGGCGCCGAGGCGCGGTCTGCTGCCAGCAGACCGCGCGCTCGCCGCCACCATCCGCCTACGCGACCCGCCGCCCCTCACGGCCTGCCGTACTTCAGCAGCACCGCCACGTTCGGCGTCGTCGACTCCTGCCCGGCCACGTAGACGCTGCCGCTCGTCACGACCAGGCCCGCCGCGAGATCGTTGACGGCGCCCGCGCTCGTGAAGCGCCGGGCCCAGCTCCGGTGGCCCGCCTTGCTGTACTTGAGCGTCAGGATGTCGGTGGCGGTGGTGGCGCCGTCGCTGGTGCCGGCGACGTAGACGCTGCCGCCCGGGCCGCCGGTGACGAACGCGCCCTGGTCGGCGAGGTTATCGGGGCCGTTGTACGTGTGGCTCCAGCGGGTGTGGCCGCCCGGCGACAGGCGTGCCGTCAACACGTCCTGCGCGCCACCGGGCGACGTGAAGCCCGTGAGCGCCACGTCGCCGCCCGAGAGCAGGGCGATGCCGTCGAACTCGTCGTCGTAGGTGCCGGCGCTCGAGAACGAGCGCCTCCACGCCAGCGTGCCGCCGGTGCCGTACTTGAGCACGACCGCGTCGCGAGCCGACGTCACTCCCGTGCTCACGCCGGCCACGAAGACCGCGCCCGCCCGCGTGACCGCGATGCCGAAGCCCTGGTCGTCGCCGCTGGCCGGTCCGTTCCAGAGGCGCGCCCAGCGGCGATGCCCGGAGGGATCGTACTTGAGAGTCACGATGTCGTACTGCGACGCGGTGCTGAAACGGAAGCCGGTGACGTAGACGTTGCCGGCCGCGTCCACGGCGATACCCCTCGGCTGCGTGTCGCCCGGCCCCCCGTAACGCCGCACCCAGCGGCGCGCGCCCGACGGCGAGTACTTGATGACGGCGATCTCGTTGGTGCTCGTGCGAGTCGTGACGTAGACATTGCCGCGGGAGTCGGCGGCGAGCTGGGCGGACTGACCGGCGACCGGGTCGTTGAAGTAGCGGATCCACGTGAGGTGTCCCCCGGGACCGTACTTCACGATGGCTTCGGCCTGGGACGGCGACGGGTAGTTCACCTCGCCGGCCAAGATCAGGTCGCCGCGGCGGTCGGACGTCGCCGCCGTGACCACATCGTAGGCGTGCAGCGAGAAGTCGAGGGAACGCAGCCATGAGCGCCCGCCGGCGGCGCCGTAGCGGGTGGCGAGGTAGTCCCCGGTGGCGTTGAAGATCCAGCCGGCCGCGTACACGCCGCCCTTCGGCGCGGCGACCGCCGCCGTGAACGCCGCGGAGCCGTTGCTGGGCCCGACCACCTGGCGCCGCCAGGCGAGGTCGCCCGAGGCGGCGCTCGCCGTCGGGATGATGGTCAGAAACGCGATGACTGCACAGACGGCAAGACAGGCGAACCCTGCCGCCCGCGGAACCGACGCCGTGCGGACGTGCTGACGGTCCATGATGACCCTCCCTGAGGTGAGCTCATTGATGCCTCATAGGGTTGCCGGGCTGGGGGGCAGCAAACCATTGCGGTCGCCCGGGCGGACCTGCGACCGGCGACGCTCGGAGCTCCGAGCGCACCTGGTCACCAGAGCACTCTCAGCGATCCGAAAGAGGATTGAAACCATCCGCCTTTGGGGCACGAACCCGTGAACAGTCGTCGACGTTCGAGGGAGCTCCATGGCAAATGCAGCCATCCTGGTCGAGGCACTGACCAAGAGGTTCGGGAATGTGGCCGCGCTGGACGGCATCGACTTCGTCGTGCCGTCGGGCAGCGTGTTCGGTCTGCTCGGCCCCAACGGCGCCGGCAAGACGACCGCCGTGCGCGTGCTGGCCACCATCCTGCGGCCCGACGGCGGCCACGCCGAGGTCATGGGCTACGACGTCGTGCGCCAGCCCGCCGCCGTGCGCTTTCAGATCGGCCTGGCCGGCCAGAGCGCCGCGGTCGACCCCAACCTGACCGGCACCGAGAACCTGCGTCTCATCGGCACCCTGGCCCAGATGCGCCGCAGCGAGGTCGCGCCGCGCGCCAGCGAGCTGCTCGCGCGCTTCGACCTGACCGACGCCGCCGACCGGCCGGTGCGGACGTACTCTGGCGGCATGCGGCGGCGACTGGACGTCGCCGCCGCCCTCGTGCACCGGCCGCCCGTCCTCTTCCTCGACGAGCCCACCACGGGCCTCGACATCCAGAGCCGCACCGAGCTCTGGGCGGTCATTCGCGAGCTGGTCGCCGAGGGGGCGACGGTGCTGCTGACGACGCAGTACCTGGAGGAGGCCGATCGCCTGGCCGATCGCATCGCCGTGGTCGACCACGGCCGCATAGTGGCCAACGACACCTCGACCCAGCTCAAGGCCCAGCTCGCCGGCACGGTCATCGAGATCGGCATGGAGACCGAGGAGCGAGCGGGTCGCGCCCACGAGCTGCTCGTGCGCGCCGTCGCCGACCATCCCCAGCGAGACGGCGTGACGGTCCGCCTGACATCCAACGAGGGGCCGAGCGCCCTGATCGAGACGCTGCGCCTGCTCGACGCCAACTCGCTGACGCCGGCCACGCTCACCGTGCGTGAACCGAGCCTCGACGACGCCTTTCTGGCGCTCACCGGCCGGCGTGCCGAGAGCGGCGACGACGGCACCGGGCGACGACCGACGGGGCGACGGCTGGCCCGGTGACGGCAAGCCCGGCGACCGCCGGTCGATCGACGGGGAGGCCGACGACACGGCCGCCGAGCCGCCCATCGGATCGCACAGCGAAAGGAGGGCGGCATGAGCGCCACCACCGTGACGAAGCCGCGGCCCAGCGTCGCGCCGCCGCGGCGCTCGCCCTTCGGCGCCGCCCGCGACACGTGGGCGATCACCGGGCGTAACCTCATCGTCTACCGGCGCGTGCCCACGCTGCTCGTGTTCACGCTCGTCCAGCCGGTCGTGTTCGTGCTGCTCTTCCGCTACGTCTTCGGTGGGGCCATCCAGGTGCCCGGCGGCATCCCCTACGTCGACTACCTCATGCCCGGCATCTTCGTGCAGACGGTCGCCTTTGGCGCGACCAACACCGCGATCGGCCTGGCGACCGACGTCAAGAGCGGTCTGCTCGAACGCTTCCACTCCCTGCCCATGGCGCGCTCGGCCGTTCTCTCCGGGCGCACCTTCGCCGACCTCACCCGTAACCTGCTGGTCGTGGCTCTCATGGCCGTGGTCGGTGTGCTCGTCGGCTTTCGGGTGCAGACGAACGCGCTCCTCTTTGTGGCCGGCATCCTGGTCGTTCTCATGTTCTCCTACGCCTTCTCCTGGATCTTCGCCACGGTCGGCCTGTGGATCGGCGACCCCGAAAGCGCCCAGGCCGCGACCTTCCCCGTGCTGGCGCCGCTGGTGTTCGCCTCGTCGGTGTTCGTGCCGGTGAGCAGCATGCCGAGCTGGCTGCAGGGCTTTGCCACCTACCAGCCGGTCTCGGTGACCGCCGACGCCGTTCGTGCCCTCATGCTCGGCGGACCGACCCTCTCCTGGCTGCTGCAGTCGATCGCCTGGTGTGCCGGCATCGTGATCGTCTGCGCGCCGCTCGCCGTGTGGCTGTACCGGCGCACGACCTAGGCGTCGGGCGAGGCGGCAACTGCCTGCGATCGACCAGAGTTCGCGCCACGTAGTGCCCTTCCGGCCGTCCGGCCGCCGGCGGCTCTGCTAGAGTTGCCGCATGCAGACGCCCCCAGAGTGATGCACTCGCCCGCGGTCCCGACGGCAGTTTGCGCTGCTTCTGGGCGATCGGCGCGCCTGAGTACCTCGCCTACCACGACGAGGAGTGGGGCCGCCCGGTCGCCACCGACGACGGCTTCTTCGAACGCCTCTGCCTGGAGGGATTCCAGTCGGGGCTCTCGTGGCTCACCATCCTGCGCAAGCGAGCCGCGTTTCGCGCCGCCTTCGCCGGCTTTCGCATAGCCGCGTCGCCGCCTTCGGCGCCGACGACGTCGAGCGCCTGATGAACGACGCCGGCATCGTGCGCAATCGCCGCAAGATCGAGGCCGCCGTCCACAACGCGGCCCGCTGCCTCGAGGTGACCGACGAGTGCGGCTCCCTGGCGGCGCTCCTGTGGCGCTTTCGTCCCAAGTCGAACCGCCGCCGCCGATCCGCTCGCGCGCCGACTGGCCGGCCGTCACCCCCGAGTCGACCGCCCTCGCCGCCGAGCTGCGCCGGCGCGGCTTTCGCTTCGTCGGGCCCACCACCGCCTACGCCACGATGCAGGCGGCCGGCCTGGTCAACGACCACGCCGAGGGCTGCGTCGTGCGTGACGAGGTCGAGACCCAGCAGCGCGCGGCCGCGGCGCGGTTCACGAGGCGGTAGCGGAAGTTCGAGGCAGGCCGAGCGGTCCGGCCACGTGTCGCCGTTGGGGGAACGAGGGGGTCCGCGTCCCTCCTTGGTCGATTGGCCCACATCATGGGTTCCGTGTCCCTACCTTGTTCAATTGGCCCACATCATGGCCAATTGGCCCATTACGCGCGAAGGACACCCACCCGCGCGACGGGCGCGGCCGCGGACGCCGGGAAACACAGGGACGCCGGCTCCGATCACCCGGGCTGCTACACTGACCAGCACATGGAGTCGTCGTCCGAGCACCCCCTCCCACCGCCCCCGCCGGCCGAGCCGCGACCCGGCGCGGCGCCGAGCCCGTCGCCCGAGTCCGCCTTGCCAGAGCCCACTCGCGAGCCGCCGGCGCCGAGCCGCCCACTCGCAACCGCCCCCTTCGCATCCTCGTGCTCGTCGCGGCGCTGATCCTGATCGCCCTGGCCGCGGCGGCTCTCATCACCCGCCACCAGAGCGGCGGCCCACCGTTCACCGGCAAGCTGAACGCACCCCAGGGCGGCCGCCACCAGCGCGTGACGGCCTGGCTGACCAGCACCACGCGCTCGCTCGACAGCGCCCTGGCCGCGCACGCCCTCGACGAGATCGACTGCGACTGGTACACGATCGGCGCGCAGGGCACGGTCAGCGCCGGTCCCGAGAACCTGGCGCTGGTCGCCACGGCGCGCACCCACGGCGTGCAGGCCTTTGCCACGGTCACCAACCGTCCCGGCAGCAAGGGCGCCTTCACGAGCTCGATCGTGCGCTCGATCCTGTCGTCGCCGGTCACCCAGAAGCGCGCCATCGACTCGCTCGTAGCGCTCGCGGTCGGCAATGGCTACGACGGCATCGACATCGACTGGGAGCTCATCCCGGCCTCCGAGCGCGACGCGTTCAGCCGGTTCATGGCGGCTCTCGCGACGGCGCTGCACGCCCACGACCGCCTCCTGTCGGTGGCCGTCTTCGCCAAGACCTCCGAGCCCGGCCGGTGGGACTCGCAGAAGGCGACCGACTACCGGGCGCTGGGCGCGGTCGTCGACGAGCTCAAGATCATGACCTACAGCTACAGCGGGCCCTGGAGCTCGCCCGGACCGCAGGCGCCCCTCGCCTGGACCAAGGCGGTGATCGACTTCGCCCGCACCGTCGTGCCGGCGCGCAAGATCTACATGGGCCTGCCGTTCTTTGGCTACGACTGGCACTCGGGCGGAGCGACCGCCGTGCAGGCGACCGACGCTGCCGCGCTCATCGCCGCCCACCACTTCAAGGTCGCCCACGACCCGGCCTCGGGCGAAGCCGACCTGAGCTACACCGACGCAAGCGGGGTCAAGCACGTGCTCTTCTTCATCGACCGCCAGGCGCTCGCCACCAAGCTGGACCTGCTGGAGTCGGCCTTCCCGAACATCGGCGGCGTGGCCATCTGGCAGCTCTACCACGAAGAGCCGGACTTCTGGACCACGATCGCCCAGACGATGAGCCGCTGACCTGTCGTCCGCCCAGAGCGGCGGCGCGGGAGCGGGACCTGCGGTTTCGTCAGGTCGGTCCGAGCGTCTCGCGTGCCCGGGCCAGCGCCGCCCGATAGCGCTCGTACGGGCCGCTCGGCACGCACACCTCGCAGTGATTGGTCGTCCTGACGCGACCTTCCGCCGCCGCAAGCCAAGCCCCGAGCTGCTCGCGTGCGGCGACGGACCCGGGTGTCACGACCTCGCCCGCGACGACCTCGCCCAGCTCGTCGCGAACCGCGCAACGACACTGAGGAAGTTCTCGCAGCCACCGCAGCGCGGCATCGTCTCGCGGATCTCGGTCAGCTCGCGAAGCAGCGTGGCGATCGCGTCGTCGGGCGTGATCGGGTGGGGCTCGTCGCCGGTCACGGGGTGACGTTGTTGTCGCAGGTCACGGGTCGACGCCGTTGTCGCGGGTCACGGGTCGACGCCGATGTCGCGGGTCACGGAGCGCCTACAGGTTGGTCAGGCTGGCCTCGCCGGCGCCGTCGGTGAGCGCCCGCCGGGCCGCCTCGGCCAGCTCGTGGTCGTGCTCGTGGGTGGTCGCGAAGACCCGGTAGAGGTG
The DNA here is from genome assembly GCA_963799395.1 of uncultured Actinomycetes bacterium. Lineage (GTDB taxonomy): Bacteria > Actinomycetota > Thermoleophilia > UBA2241 > UBA2241 > Bog-752. The sequence goes on along the minus strand of CAWCWZ010000037.1, from coordinate 39,392 downwards.
GGCCTTGGCCGGCACGAACTCGAGGATGCCGGTGAGGAGCTCCTCGTCGACCCGGCCGCTGGCCGGATCGTAGATGAGAATGCGCTTGGGCCCGACCATCGGGTTCAGGGGCCGGGGGTCCTGCGAGGCGACGTCGCACACGAACTCGATGCCGGCGAGGCCGGCCGGCAGCCGTTCGACGATGCGCTCGTGGAACTGCTCGCGGGTCCAGTCGCTGACCCCGGGCGGCAGCGAGACGCGCTCGATTGCCTGCTCGTAGACCATGCGGTACTTGACGTCGCGATGGATGATGCGCTGCCACTCCTCGGCGAGGCGGCGGCGGCGCGGCGACGAGCCGGGGTCGTCGAGCCAGCGTTCGACTTCGGTGAACAGCGACCACTCGGTGAGATGCCGGTAGGCGCGCAGGTCGTCGAGCGGGCTCTTGGGCAGCACCGCGGCCATGGTGTCGGTGAAGATCTCGCGCATGTGCAGGTCGATGGCGTGGCCGATGCGGTGGAAGTAGACATTCTCGTACAGGTAGAAGCGCGCGTTCAGGAACGCCCGCAGGGCGTTCAGCGCGCGCTTGTGGAACGTGAGCCCGTCGCGCGAGCAGAAGCTGTAGTAGATAAGGCGCGGGACGTCGACCGCCGACAGCGAGACACCGCACAGGTAGGCGTCGCGCCGTACGTAGTCCATGTTGTCGGCGGTCACCGCGCCGGACAGCACCGAGTGCAGCAGCGCGACCCAGCGCGGCACCTCGCCGAGGTCGGGGCTGTGGGCGCGGATCAGCCAGGCGACGTGGAGCGGATCGACGCGCTCGCCGGGGGCGAAGCCCCCGTGCGGCGAGCGCTCGAGGCCGCGCAGCAGCTCTCCGAGCTCAGTGACGATGAGGTGCTGCGAGATGCGTTCGTGGTCGAGCCCGAACGTCGGGTGCAGGTACTGATCGTCGAAGAAGTGGCTGAACGGACCGTGGCCGAGGTCGTGCAGCAGACCCGCCATGCGCAGGGTCTCCTCGACCAGGGGCCGCGACGGCGTGTCGGGGGCCTCGTCGGCCAGGGTGTCGTAGAGGTGCTGGCCGAACTCGCCGGCCAGGTGCATCGCCCCCAGGCTGTGGGCGAACCGGCTGTGCTCGGCCGTGGGGAACACCCACCACGAGCCTGCAGGCTGGTGGATGCGCTTGAGGCGCTGCACCCACGGGTCGTCGATGACGGTCGCTTCGGCGACCTCGCCCTCGGTGCGCGGCACCGTGATGCGCAGGTAGCCGTAGAGGGGGTCGGCGATGAGGTGGATGTCGTCGTAGGGCAGGCCCATGACCCCAACCCTACCACCTGCACGTGACGGGCTCGCGGCGGCGTTCGGCGACCGCGCTCGCGGCGCTGTCCGGCGACCGGACACGCGGCGGCGGCCGATCGACCAGCTCAGACGACGAGTGGCCCGGGCAGGCTGCCTGTCGCCCAGCTCGGGCCCTCGTCGAGCAGCGTGCGGTAGGCCTGCTCGTGGGCGCTCACGAAGCGCTCCACGCCGAAGCGCTCCTGGGCGGCGCGCCGGCATTCGGCCGGATCGATCTCGTCGATCCGGCCCACCGCCGCGACCATTTCGTCGACGTCGTCGACGATGAACCCCGTGCGTCCGTGCTCGATCACCTCGGGCACAGACCCCCGGCGGAAGGCGATCACCGGCGTGCCGGCGGCCAGCGACTCGATCATCACCAGGCCGAACGGCTCCGGCCACTGGATGGGAAACAGCGTGCAGCGGGCCCGCCGGTAGAGCTCGTCCTTGGTCTCGAGGTCGACCTCGCCGCGGAAGTAGATGCGATCCGACAGGAACGGCTCGACCGTCGCGGCGAAGTACTCGTGCTCGGCCTCCTCGTTCAACTTGCCGGCGAGGATCAGCCGCGACTCGAGCCGGCGCGCCACCTCGATCGCGGTGTGGGCCCCCTTGTCGGCGATCATGCGACCGATGAACAGCAGGTAGTCGTCCTTCTCGGCCGAGAACGGATGCCGGTCGATGTCGATGGCGTTGGGGATGGTCGCCACGAAGGGCAGCTCGGGCAGTCCACCGCGCTGGTACTCGGAGATCGCGATGAAGCGCAGGCCGTGGCGCATGCTGGAGAGGATCTCCTGGGTCAGCGGGTCGGCCGGGCCGTGGAGGGTGGCCACCACCGGCGTGCCCACGAGGCGATGGACGAGGACGCCCATGGCCCGCGACGCAAGCCCGTCGTGGTCGTGGATCACGTCGAACTCGCGAGCCTGCGAGTAAGCCTCGAGACCGTGGATGATTTCGATGTGACCATGGGTCGCGATCTTCTCGCTGGGCGCGCGCCCATAGACGAACGACAGGCGCGCCAGCGTCTCTGAGTCGCCGCTGGCGAACAGGGTCACGTCGTGGCCGCGCGCCACGAGGCCCTCGGTCAGCAGGTGAACGACCAGCTCGATGCCGCCGTAGCCCTTGGGGGGCAGAGGAAACCAGGGCGGAGCGATCAGGCCGATTCTCATGTGACGTGCCTCCGGGCGGCTGGGGGTGGACGGTGCGCCGTACCCTCGTCGCGGCGCGGCGTCGCCACCACTGTTCCCGTACGAACCGCCCCCACAAACGTGACGGCGGCTTCGCTTTCGCGAGTCGGCGGTGTAACTCCGTGCGGCGCGGGGGCGCGCCCGCCGGTCATGCTATCGTACCGGCCATGATCGACCTCCACACGCACACGACGTACTCGGACGGCACGTTCACGCCACGGGCGCTCGTCGAGCTCGCGGTGCGTGTCGGCCTCAGCGCCGTGGCCGTCACCGACCACGACTCGGTCGACGGCATAGACGAAGCCCTGGCGGCGGGCGCCGAGCTGGGTGTCGAGGTCGTGCCGGGCGTCGAGATCAACCTCGAGCACGCCCAGATGACCGTCGACCTGCTGGGCTACTTCCCCGGCCGGCCGCCGGGCGCCGAGCTGCGCCGGGAGCTCGTCGAGTTGCGCAGCTACCGCGATGTGCGCAACGCCCAGATCCTCGAGCGTCTGCGGGCGCTGGGCTACCCGGTCGAGCCCGACGAGCTCGCCGCGATCGCCGGCCGCGGCGCCGCCGGACGGCCTCACATCGGTGAGGCCATGCGGCGCCGCGGCTACGTCGCGTCGATCACCGAGGCCTTCGAACGCTTCCTGCGCCGCGGCGCGCCGGCCTGGGTCGACCGCCGACGCCTGTCGCTGTCCGCCGCCATCCGCCTCGTGCGGCGCGCCGACGGGCTCGCCGTCATCGCCCATCCGGGCATCATCCGTACCGACGCGGCCGGCCTCGCCCGCCTCGTGACCGAGGCCCGGCGTTGCGGCGTCGGTGGTCTCGAGTGTTTCTACCCGGAGCACGATGAGCAGACGGTCGCGCGCTGCCTCGCCCTGGCGGCCGTCAACGGTCTCGTGCCGACCGGCGGCTCCGACTTTCACGGGCAGACCAAGCCCGACGTACGGCTCGGTTCGGCGAGCGGCGGCCGGCCGGTGCCCGACGCGATCCTCGCCGGCCTCAAGGCGCGCTGGGCGCAGGAACACGCCGCCCGCGAGACGGGGGCCTCCGAGCCGGCCTGCTGAGGCCGGCGGCTACGACTGCTGCTGGGCCCTGCGGGCCGCCCGGCGCGCCTCGTACTCGACGCGCTCGCGGTGGATCCGCTCCTCGGCGGCCTCGACCTGGGCGCGGTTCTCGGCCCGCTTCTGCATGCGGTTGATGAAGATCGCCACGGCGATGCCGACGGCGATGGCGAACACCCAGGCGAGCACGCCGAAGACCTTGCTGATGCGGGCGACGCTGGCGGCGAAGACGTAGGCCAGCGAGGCCATGGTGGTCGCCCAGGCGAGACCGCCGAGGGCGTTCCAGAAGAAGAACTGCCGCCAGTCCATGCGCGAGGCGCCGGCGAACAGCGCCGCCCAGACACGCAGGAAGATCACCCAGCGGCCGAAGAACACCGTCTTGGGGCCGTGCTTTTCGAAGAAGCTGTCGAGAATGGCGATCTGGCGGTCCTTGACGTGCAGGACTGCGCCGTAGCGCAAGAGCAGCGGCCGGCCGCCGCGGCGGCCGACCAGGTAGCCGAGGTTGTCGCCGATGATGGCGGCCGAGGCCCCCACCAGGATGACCAGGGGCAACGAGAGGATGCCGCGCGAGGCGGCCAGGCCGCCGGCCAGCAGCACCGTCTCGCCGGGCAGGGGGATACCGGCGCTCTCGCCCAGGATCGGCAGGAAGATGATCAGGTAGCCGTAGTGGCGGAAGGCCGTCTCGACGTTGTTGAAGAGGTTGCTGAAGAACGAGACGTGCGGCGCCAGTGTGAGAATGAGCAAATGCATGCGTGCGAAGGATACCATCGCGGCGGCGGGGGCTAACGCCCCCGCCTCCCGCCGGTCGCGCGCGGTTCCCTCGAAGTACCCCCTACGGTATACTCGGCGACATGGCCCAGCCCGCACAGGAGCCCGCCGCGCAGCCCCTCGATGGCGACCTCGAAAAGGTGGTCAACCGTCTGCGGCGCATCGAAGGCCAGGTGCGCGGCCTGCAGCGTATGGTCGCCGAAGGCGCCCACTGCGAAGAGATCCTGACGCAGCTTTCGGCGACGCGCGCCGCACTCGACCGTGTCGGCATCTTCCTCATCACGCACAAGGTCCGCGAGTGTCTGCTCGACGAGGGCGACACGTCGTCCGAGGCGGCCGTGCAGCGCGCCCTCGAGACCTTCCAGAAGTACGCCCAGCACCTTCAGACGCCGCCCGGCGACGACCGACCGTAGCCAGACCGAAAGAGCAGATCGCATGATGGCAGCAGATCACCGCCCCGCCGAGGCCGGGCCACGACGGCCGGCGCTCGTCAGTCACGTCAAGGCGCAGTACGATGCCGGCCTGCCAGCCGCCCTGGAGCGCGCCTGCGCCCCCTTCGGCGGCTGGAGCGCGCTCGTCTCGCCAGGCGAGCGCATCGGCGTCAAGGTCAACCTCCTGCGGGCGGCGCCGCCCGAGAAGGTCGTGACCACGCACCCCGAGACGCTGCGCGCCGTGCTGCGCGCGCTCAAGGCCGCCGGCGCCACGCCCTTTGTCGGCGACAGTCCCGGCGGGCCGGGCACCGAACGCCGGGTGAGCCGCGCCTACGAGGTCAGCGGCATGGCGGCGGTCTGCCGCGAAGAGGACGTCGAGCTGCTGGTGCCCGACACCGACGTGGTCGGCCTGGCCGCGCCGGGCGGCCGCCTCTACCGCAGCTTCCCGGTGGGGCGCTGCTGGACCACCGCCGACGGCATCGTCCAGGTCGGTCCCTTGAAGACCCACGGCCTCATGCGTCTGACCGGCGCCGTCAAGCTCACCTTTGGCTGCGTCACCGGCCTGCGCAAGGGACAGCTCCACGTGCGCTCGAGCGAGCGCGCCGACTTCGCCGACATGCTTCTCGACCTTCATCTCGCGCTGGCGCCGCGCCTGACGGTGATCGATGCCATCGTCGCCATGCAGGGCAAGGGACCGGGCAGCGGCACGCCGCGCGCCATGGGCTCGCTGTTCGTCGCGACCGACGGCAGCGCCCTGGACGCGGCGCTCGCCGACCTGACGGTCCACGAGCGCCGCAGCATCTACACGCTCGCCGCCGCCGCCCGCCGCGGCCTGATCGACCTCGACGATCCCTACCGCCTCGAGGGCGACCCCATCGTCCCCGACCGGGGCTTCCAGCACGCCCCGCGCGACGCCCAAGACCGGCTGCCGCCGGCGCTGCACCGCTTCGTGCGCGGCGCACTTCACCTCGCGACCGCGCCTGGTGAACGCGGCCGTCTGCACCCGCTGCGGCGACTGCGCCCAGATCTGTGGCGCGAGCGCGATCACCCTGGCTCCGACGCCCGTGTACGACGACGACAAGTGCGTCCGCTGCTACGCCTGCACCGAGATCTGCCCCACCGCCGCCATCCAGGACGTCAGGCCCCTGACCCTGCGGCTCCTGGGGGCCAGCGCTGAGCGGCCGCTAGCGGCCGCGCGTCAGTGTGGCGGTGGTGCCGTCGGGGAACGACTCCTCGAGCGTCCCCGAACCCGGCCCGGGCTCGAGCACGATCGTCCCCGACGTGGCGCCCGGCGACGCGGCGACGGTCAGGCGATCGCTGCTGCGGAGCGCCGCCCGGGCCTTGTGCCCGACCCCGACCACAACGGTGTAGTCCGGGCCGCTCACGTGCGTGATCACGATCCGGCCGTCGACGCCGCTGGCGCTCCAGGAGCCGACAAAGACGTTGCCCGGACCGCGGCTCAGGAGCCACGGCGGCGACGGCGATCGCAAGGACGGCGCAGAGGGCCGCGAGAGCCAGCAGACGGCGACGGCGCACGACGCGCCGGCGGGCCACGCGCCGGGCGCGACCCGGCGGCGCGCCGTCCGGTGGCCCGTGGTCCGGCGGCGCTCACGGCGCCCGCCGCAGGCGGAAGACCACGATCTCCGGGCGGCACAGCAGGCGAAACGGCAGAAAGCTCGTGCCCACGCCGCGACTGACGTAGACCAGCGTGCCGTCCTCGTCGTAGAAGCCCTCGCGAAACCGGGCGCGCGGCTGGCTGAGCATGATGCGACCGCCCCGGACGCCCGGAGCCGGCAGACAGATCTGGCCGCCGTGGGTGTCGCCGGAGAGCACTACGGCGACGTCGCCGGGCGCCAGGCGCCCGGCGACGTCGCCGTAGTGGCTCAGCAGCAGGCGCACCGTGCCCGGCCGGCGGTCGAGCGCGCCGAGCACCCGGTCGATGTCGCCGTAACCGTTCACTACGTCGTCGACGCCGCAGACCTGCAGCGTCGCCGACGCCGACCGGCAGGGAGACGCAGTCGTCGGTGAGCACCCGCACGCCGCTCCCGGCGAGCTGCGAAAGGTCGGCCGCCGGCGCCCTCACCAGCTTCATCTCGCCGTGATCGTGGTTGCCGAGCACGGCGAATACGCCGCGCGACGGCGGCAGCCGGAGCAGCTCGGCGTACAGCTCCTCGAGACGCGAGCCGCCGGTGACGAGGTCGCCGGTGATCACGACGAGATCGGGGGCGATGCGCCGCGTCTCGTCGACGGCCTTGCGGAAGGTGCGCAGGTTGAAGCTCGGCTGGGAACCGACGTGCAGGTCGGAGAGCTGCACCACGGTGAAGCCGTCGAGGTCGGGCGGCAGGTCGGCCAGGCGCAGCTCGCGCTCGACCGTGCGCAGCCACTGCGATTCGTAGAGCAGGTAGCAAAGGGAGAGGGCGGCGGCTGCGCCGAGCGCAGCCGCCGCCCTCCCGCCGTGCCGCGGACGCGTCAAGACTGCTGGGGCTCGTCCTCCATCTGCTTGCGCAGACGGGCCCGGGTCTCTTCGATCTTGCGCTTGAGGTCGTCGGAACGACCCATGGCCTGCTCGCGACCGGCGCTGACCGCTTCGCTCAACCGCTCGCGCTGCTCGTTCCAGTCGGTGCCGGTGAAGAGCTGGTTGCGCATCTCCTTGCCGGTCTTGGGGGCAAGCAGCACGGCGACGCCGGCGCCGAGCGCCGCACCGATCACGAATCCCGCTAGCTTCACGGCGACCACCTCGCTTCGATTGTCCGTTGGGGCGTCTCTCGAACGCCCATTCTACCAAGCCGCGCGCCCTGGCGAGCAGCCCAGACCCGCCGACGGTCGGCGAAACCGTCGGCTAGAGCAGTCTCGTGCCGTTGATCACCAGGCTGAAATCGCAGCCCAGGAAGGCCGCCGCGCGGCGGCACATGAGCATCCGCGAGAGGAAGATCTCGAAGTACTCCATGACCTGCGACACGGTGGTGTCGATGTCGAGGGAGAGCGTGATCGTGTGCGCCTCGGCGTCGACCGTGACGGCGGCGTTCTGGGTCGCCAGGTTGACGCGGTCGTGGATGTCGAAGGTGTGCGGGTCGGGGTTGCGCACGCGGTCGCGGTTCACGTCGGACTTGTCGCCCAGGATGAGGGCCGCGGCGATGTCGGAGATGGCCTCGCCGTACTGCTCCTCGTGGTTGCCGATCGCCGCCATGACCTCGGCATACTCCTCGACCGGCATGCCCATCTGGCGCAGCAGATCGCGGGCGATCAGGGCGGCGGCGATGCCGTGGTCGAGCCTCGAGATGGCGTTGCCGACGTCGTGCAGGTAGCCGGCGATGGCGGCCAGCTCGGCGTTGCGCCCGGGGCGTCCCAGGTCGAGCAGGATGTTGCGTGCCGTCGTGGCGACGATCGTGGCGTGACGCTCGGCGTGCTCGGTGTAGCCGAGCACCTCGAGGTTGTGGTCGGCCTTGCGCACGAAGACGGCCACCTCGGAGTTGCGGCGCACGTCGTCGAGGGTGATCAGGGCGCTTGCGGTCTCGGTCATAGCGGTTCGGTTGCTCCTTTGCGGCGGTCTTCAGGGCCGGATGGAAAAACCGGCCAGAGTCGTATCGACAGGCGTCGGCTCCCACGTGAGTCGTTCGACGTCGGCGCCCGGCGGCCCCTCGCGGCACCACTCGAGCATCGCCTCGACCACGGGCTCGTCGCCCTGGAGATGGCCTTCGACGGCGCCGTCGGCGCGGTTGCGTACCCAGCCGCGCAGGCCCAGGCGCTCGCCGACCTCGCGGGTCGCGACGCGAAAGTACACGCCCTGGACGCGGCCCACCGCGCGAAAGCGGACGGCCTTCACGGCCGGCGGGCGCTCACGGCTGCGGCTCGTCGCCGCCGGCGTCGTGAAAGCCGCTCGCGCCCACCAGGGGCACGAACCGGCAGGGGATGCTTTCGACCTCGGTCAGGCCATGGGCGGTCTTTGAGACCACGGTGAGGACCTGGTCGCGGCCGGCGGGCCCGATGGGCACGACCAGCCGTCCGCCGTCGGCGAGCTGGTCGAGCAGCGGCGGCGGCGCCTGCGGCGCCGCCGCCGTCACCACGATCCGGTCGAAGGGCGCATGTTCGGGCAGCCCGAGGCTGCCGTCGCCCAGCACGCTGGTGACGTTGTGGTAGCCCAGCCTGGCGAGGGCGAGGCGGGCGCGCTCTTCGAGCTCGCGCCGGCGCTCGATCGTGTAGACCTCTCCGGCGAGCTCGGCGAGCACGGCCGTCTGGTAGCCCGTGCCGCTGCCCACCTCGAGCACCCGGCTGCGCACGTTGACCTCGGCGAGGACGGTCATGAGGGCCACGACGTAGGGCTGCGAGATGGTCTGGCCGAAACCGATCGGCAAGGCGCCGTCGTCGTAGGCCTGGTCGGCGACCTCAGCCGGGACGAACAAATGGCGAGGCACCGTGCGCAGGGCCGACAGCACGTCGGGGTCGTGGATGCCGCGCGACTCGATCTGCCCGGCGACCATGGCGTGACGACGCTCGGTCTGGGCGTGTTCGACGGTCGTCTGTGGGCCGCGAGCGGCCATCTCAGCGGCTCAGGACCCGCAGTCCCTTGTACTTGGCGACCCGCCGGCGGCGCAGCCGCACGTCGAACCAGCCCGTCCAGGCGGCGACGGCGTAGCCGATCGGCGGCAGCGTGGCCGACAGCACGGATGCGCCGAAGGCCGCCAGGTCTTCGACCAGGCTGAGCAGCGGGATCGTCATGGTGCTCGTCGTCGAGCGCGGGCGCCAGAGCCGCTTGGCGTTGACGCCCAGGACCGCAAGACCGGCGCCGCCGACGAGACCCACGACGAGGCCGATCCAGCCGTGCGACACGGCGGCGCCGCCGGCGAGCGCTCCGGCGGCGATACGCCAGGGCACCGCCAGGCGCGCCGAGAGCCGATCGAACGAGGGCACCTTGTCGAAGGCGATCTCGATGATCACCAGCAGGACGAGGACGGCGATCGCGATCGACGACTCGAGCCAGGTGAAGCCGGGCGCGACGTGAAAGCCCCAGCCTTCGCGCGAGAGCACACCCATGACGAGCAGCGTCATGGCGGCCCGCACGCCGGCGGAGATCGACAGGCCGCACAGGCGGCCGATCGCCCAGATCCAACTCGTCACCACGGCTCCCTCATGGCTTTCTTTTACCCGCCCGCATTCTACGTCAGCGCCAGACCGAGCCGGGCGAGGACGGCGCGCGTGGAGACGACGTGGCGCTGGAGGCGCAGGTCGAGCGGGCTCAGACCGAGAGCCAGGCCGACGAGCTGCGAGAGATGGAGGACCGGCAGGCGCGGCTCGGGCTCGCCGCGACGGCGTGCGGCGACGGCCTGGTAGCCGTCGAGCGAGATGTGACAGAGCGGACAGGGGGTGACGATGAGCTCGGCGCCGGCCTCGCGCGCGGCCGCGACGATCGCCCCCGAAGCGGCCGTGGCCGTGTCTTCGCGGGCCACCACGATCGGCCAGCCGCAGCAGCTCGTGCGGCCCTCGTAGGCGACCGGCGTGGCGCCGCAGGCCGCGACGAGCGCCTCGAGCGAGCGCGGGTCGTCGGGGTCGTCGACGCCCGAGAGCTCGGCGGGGCGCAGCACCTGGCAGCCGTAGAAGGCGGCGGTGGCCAGGCCGCGCAGCGGCCTGGCCACCGCCGCCTTCAGGCGCTCTGGCCCCAGATCGCGGTAGAGCACCCACAGCAGATGGGTGACCTCGACCGAACCGCCGTAGCTGTAGCCGCCGGCCTGCAGGGCCCTGTTGGCCGCGGGCCAGCTCGACGGGGTCGTCGCGCAGGGTCGCGTTCACGGCGCGCAGGTTCAGCGTGCAGACGTTGCAGATCGTGAGGATGTCGAGCCCCGCGCGTTCGGCCTGCGCCAGGGTCACGGCGTTGACGGCGCGGTTGAGCGCCGGCCTGGTCTCGTCGACGTCGCCGGCGCCGCAGCAGGGCGCGCCGGTCATCTCGCGCAGCCCTATCCCCAGGCGCTCGCAGACCAGGCGGGTGGCGACGTCGAGCTCGCGGCCGCTCTGCCTGGGCACGCAGCCAGTGTAGTAGGCGTAGCTCAGGCGGCGCGGCTCGCCGCCGTTTGCGCCGCTCACGACTCTTCCCGTTCGGCCTCGGCCATGACGGCCAGCAGGGCGTCGTGGCCGTCGATCGGCCGCGGCGGCAGCGCGAGCTTGCCGGCCAGCGCCACGCGCACGGCCAGCGGCAGGCGCCGGGCGGCCCAGGCCCAGCCCTGGCTCTTGACGACGAGGTCGGTCTCGTTCAGGCGGCCGCTGCGGCGCAGGGAGTCGACGAACGCCTGGGCGTGGCGGGCGCCGGGGTCGGCGTCGAGCCCCTCGCCCACGGCGCGCTCGCCGAGCTGGGCGATCAGCTCGCGCACGCGGATGCGCTTGGGGCAGCGCTGCGTACAGAAGTAGCAGCGCATGCACTCCCAGAGGCCGTGCTCGTCCGACAGGTCGAGGGCGCGCTCGTGGACGGCGTCGTCGCGCGGATCGAACGAGTAGCGGTGCGCCTTGACGAGGGCCGTCGGCCCGACGAACCGGGGCTCGGCGTCGAGCGCGTTGCAATCCGAGTAGCACAAGCCGCACTCCAGGCACAGCACGCCCTGGGCGAGAGTGTCCCACTGCTCGGGCGACACGCGGAACTCGTCGTCGGGACCGGGCGTCGCCGGCGGCGGGAACAGCCAGGGCCGGCGGCCGCGCAGCTTGGCCCAGAAGTCGTCCATGTCGGTGACCAGGTCCTTGATGACCGCCATGTTGCCCAGCGGCTCGATGCGGATGGCCGGCGGCAGCGCCTCGTCGGCGTCCGGCGCCGGTCGTCCCGGCGCCCGGGCCATCTCGGCGGCCTGGGCCATGGCCAGCGACACCTGGGTGTTGCAGGCGAGCTTGGCGCAGCCGTTGATGCGCATGCCGCAGGAGCCGCAGATGGCATGGCGGCAGGCCCGCCGGAAGGCCAGCGTGCCGTCGAGCTCGTCCTGGATCGCCATCAGCGCCTCGAGCACCGTCGAGCCCTCGGGCAGGTCGATCTCGTAACGCTGGCGGCGGCGGGCGCCGCCGGCCTGCGGGTCGTAGCGCGCGACCTCGAGGGCGGCCCGCATCAGTAGCTCCTCTCTTCGGGCTGAAAGCGCGTGATCGTGACCGGCGCGTACTCGCAGGCCGGACCGTCGGCCGTGTGGCTGAAGAGACTGTGCCGCAGCCAGGCCCTGTCGTCGCGCTCCGGGAAGTCGCGCCGGGCGTGGCTGCCGCGGCTCTCCTCGCGGTTGAGCGCCCCCAGGGCGATGCACTCGGCGATGTCGAGCAGGTGGCCGGTCTCGAGGGTCTGCAGCAGGTCGGTGTTGAACACGCGGCCCTTGTCGGCGACCATCACACGGGAGTAGCGCTCCTTGAGCGTCGCCGATCTGGGCGACGGCCGCCTGCAGGGCGGGGCGCTCGCGGTAGATGCCGACGTCGCGCAGCATGAGCTGCTGGAGCTCGCGGCGCAGGGCGGCGTGGCGCTCGCCGGCCGGGCGCTCGAGGAGGCTGCCGATCTCGGTCTGCACGTCGTGGAGGGCGGCGGGCGGGAACGCGGCGGCGGCGTGGGCCGCAGCCCACGCCGCCGCCGCCTCGCCCGCCCGCCGCCCGAACAGCAGGCCGTCGAGCAGCGAGTTGCCGCCGAGGCGATTGGCGCCGTGCACCGAGACGCAGCTGCACTCGCCGGCCGCGAAGAAGTTCTCGAGCAGCGGCGAGCGACCGTCGACGTCGACCTTGATGCCGCCCATGAAGTAGTGCGGCGTGGGTCTGACGGGGATGGGCTCGTCGCAGGGGTCGACCCCGGCGATGTCCATGGACAGCTCGCGCACCTGCAAGCAGCCGCGTGCGGATCTTCTCTGCACCGATGGGCCGCAGGTCGAGCAGGATGAAGCCGTCGACGCCGCGCCCCGCGGCCAGCTCCTCGGCCTCGGCGCGCGACACCACGTCGCGGCTGGCGAGCTCCATCTTGTTGGGCGCGTAGCGCGCCATGAAGCGCTCGCCGTCGGCGTTGACGAGGATCGCGCCCTCGCCCCGGCACCCTTCGGTGACCAGCACGCCGTTGCGCAGCCCGGTCGGGTGGAACTGGACGAACTCGAGGTCCATGAGCGGCAGACCGGCGCGGAAGGCGATCGCCGTGCCATCGCCGGTGCAGTCGACCGAGTTCGACGAGCCCTCGTAGACGCGGCTCGTCGGACCGGTGGCGAAGATCACCGCCCTGGCGCCGAGCTCGTGCAGACGACCGTCGCGGATGTCGATGGCGACCACGCCGGCGGCGCGGTCGTCGCTCAAGGCAAGGTGCGCCAGGAACCACTCTTCGTAGACCTTGATGCCCCGCTTGAGACACTGCTCGTAGAGCGTGTGCAGGATGACGAAGCCCGAGATGTCGGCCGCGTAGGCGGTCCGCGGGTAGCCGGCGCCGCCGAACGGTCGCTGGGCGATCGTGCCGTCGTCGTTGCGGCTGAAGGGGCAGCCCATGTGCTCGAGCTCGATCAGGTCGTGCGGCGCCTCGCGGGTCATGATCTCGATCGCGTCCTGGTCGCCGAGGTAGTCGGCGCCCTTGACGGTGTCGAACATGTGCGCTTCCCAGGAGTCGTCGTCGCCGAGGGCGCCGTTGATGCCGCCCTGGGCGCAGCAGGTGTGGCTGCGCACGGGGTGGACCTTGGTGATGAGGGCCACGTCGGCGCCGGCGTCGGCGGCCGCGATGGCGGCCCTCAGGCCCGCCAGGCCGGCGCCGACGATGAGCACGTCGTGCTCGGGCAAGCGAGATCACCGTCCTTCGAGGAGAATCAGCGGTCCGGGTCGCCGCTGCGCTGGTCGGACCCAAACGATAGCAAGGAACGCAGGGCCGCGAAAGCGCGCCGCCCTCCGCCGCGACGAGCTGTCGTCAACGGTGTGTCGGGCAGTGACGGCGGGCAGACCACCCCTGCAGGAGGGAGAGTCGGGCGAGATGGACGAGGGCAGACTCGGCCGCGGCCAGCCGCACCTGGGCGAGTGGCTCGGCGACTGCGAAGACCTGGTGGGCCGCAAGGGCGGCGATGCGAGCGGCGACGCGGCGCAGCCGATCGGCCGACGCTGGAACCCGATCGTCTACCGCTGCGCCTTCTGCGGCGAGAGCTTCGTCAGCCGGGCGATGATCCGCCGCCACCTCGAGGGTCACCGCCCGCCCGGCAGCGCCGCCGAAGACGCCGGCGGTGGCGAAGGCGCCCGCCAGCACGAGCCCCGCGCGGTCTGAGGCCCCGCGCGGCGCGGCGGCCACGCGGCGCGGCCGCACGCCTCTCGCGACTCCCGGCCCGCGCCCGGGCGCTCAGGCCTCGCGCGCGTACGCCTTGCGCCCCTCCTCGTAGAGATCGGCGCCGTGACAGTCGTTGACGACGATCGCCGGGAAGTCTTTGACGAGCAGCCGGGCCACCGCCTCGGCGCCCAGCTCGGGGTAGGCGATCACCTCGTTGCCGACGATGCGTTGCGACAGCAGCGCGCCGGCGCCGCCGGTCGCGGCGAAGTAGACGGCGGGGGCGTCGACCATGGCCTGCTTGACCTCGGGCGTGCGCAGGCCCTTGCCGATCATGCCCTTGAGCCCGTGCGCCATGAGCAGCGGCGAGTAGGCGTCCATGCGGCCGCTCGTGGTCGGGCCGGCCGAGCCGATGACCCTGCCGGGCCCGGCCGGCGAGGGACCCATGTAGTAGATGACGGCGCCCTGCAGCTCGAAGGGCAGCGGCTCGCCGGCCTCGATGAGCGCGACGAGGCGCTTGTGGGCCGCGTCGCGCGCCTGGTAGACGACGCCGCTGATCTCGACCTCGTCGCCCGCATGCAGCTCGCGCACGACGGTGTCGGTGAGGGGCGTGGTGATCTTCCTGGCAGCCATCTCTCCCCCTCTGCTTCCTAGAGCACCGCGTGCTTGTGACGCTGGGCGTGACACTGGACGTTGACGGCCATCGGCATCGAGGCGATGTGACAGGGCATCTCCTCGATGAACACGGCGAGGCAGGTCTGGGTGCCGCCCAGGCCCTGGGGCCCGATGCCCAGGGCGTTGACCTTGGCCAGCAGCTCGGCCTCCATGCCGGCGACGCGCTCGTCGGGATGCACCGAGCCGATGTCGCGCAGGAGGGCCTTCTTGGCGAGGACAGTGACCATGTCGATGGTACCACCGATGCCGACGCCGAGGACGATCGGCGGGCACGGGTTGGCGCCGGCCCGCGAGACGGTGTCGAGCACCGCCTGCACCATGCCCGGCCAGCCCTGCGACGGCTTGAGCATGTTGAGCGACGACATGTTCTCGGCGCCGCCGCCCTTGGCCATCATCCACAGTTCGACCCGGTCGCCGGGCACGATGCTCGCATGCACCACGCACGGCGTGTTGTCGGTCGTGTTGCGGCGGGCGTGGGCCGGCTCGGCGGCGATCGACTTGCGCAGAAAGCCGTCGCCGTAGCCGCGGCGCACGCCCTCGTTCACCGCGTCCTCGAACGACCCGCCGGCGAGATGCACGTCCTGGCCGACGTTGACGAAGAACACGGCGAAGCCGGTGTCCTGGCAGATCGGCACGCGGTCGGCGCGGGCGATGTCGGCGTTCTCGACGAGCTGACCGAAGACGGCCCGGCCGGCCGGCGACTGTTCGGTCTGCGCACCGGCCTCGAGCGCCCGGTAGACGTCGTCGGGCAGATCGTAGTTGGCCGTCATGCACAGCTCGCGCACTGCCGCCGTGATCTCGGCGACGTCGAGCTCCCTGACAGGAGTCACAAGGCCTCCTTTCGTCGTGTCCGCCGACGGCCGTGCGTCAGCCAGTCGACCGCCGTGATTATCGCCAGGGCGAGCGGCAACACCGCCCACGGGAGCAGGAGCTTCCACGCGCGTGGCTCGGAGGTCGCCTCGGCACCGCAGTCGGGCAGTTCCTGCTCACTTCTTGCGCCGGTCCTCCATGGCCTTGCGGGCGGCCTCGGCGGCCTTCCTGGCGTACTCCTGAACGGCTTCGGCGGCCTTCTGGGCGGCGTCGCCGGCCTTGTCGGCGGCGCCGCCGGCGACGTCGGCCGCCTGACCGGCGATGGCCCGGGCGAGCGCCTTGAGGCTGTCGGCGCTCGGCAGGGGCGCCGGGCTGCCCTCGGGCATCTTGATGTAGCCGAGCGCCTCGGCGTCTTGCACGAGGCCGCGGGCGCGGGCGATGATGGCCGTCGCCTCGGCGACCTCCTGCTCGAAGGTGACGTCGGTGCGCAGCGCGACGCCCTGCTCGACGGCCTTCATGGCCACTGCCGCGGCCTCGCGCGGGAAGACCTCCCAGTCGTCCATCGTCGGCATGATGAAGTCGGCCGACAGGCCCTTGTCTTCGGCCACCTTGGCGAGCTCGACCGCGGCCGCGATGCACATCTCGTCGGTGATCGTCTTGGCGCGCACGTCGAGCGTGCCACGGAAGATGCCGGGGAAGCCGACGGAGTTGTTCACCTGGTTCGGAAAGTCGGACCTGCCGGTGGCCACCACGGCGGCGCCGGCGGCGGTGGCGTCCCACGGCCACATCTCGGGGATCGGGTTGGAGCACAGAAAGACGATCGGGTCGGGCGCCATGGCACCGATCCAGTCCTTCTCGATCGTGTCGGGGCCCTGCTTGGAGAGGGCGATGCAGACATCGGCGCCCTTGAGCGCGTCGGCGATGCCGCCGGTGCGCTGCTCGGCGTTCGTGATCTGGCAGTACTTGTACTTGTCGCGCCACTCGTCCTTGACCGCCTCGATGTCGGAGCGGCCCTTGTGCAGGATGCCCTTGGAGTCGACCAGCATAGCCTTGGCGGGATCGGCGCCGTAGGCGAAGATCAGCCGGCTGATCGCGACGTTGGCGGCGCCGCAGCCGATGAAGGCGATCTTCACGTCGGCCATGTCGCGACCGACGACCTTGAGGGCGTTGATGAGGCCGGCCAGGGTGACGCAGGCGGTGCCCTGCTGGTCGTCGTGCCAGATGGGGATCTCGCACTCCTCGCGCAGCGTGTCGAGGATGCGGAAGCACTTGGGCTGGGCGATGTCTTCGAGGTTCACGCCCCCGATCCCGGGCTGCACCAGCTTGACGAACTCGATGAACCTGTCGGGGTCTTTGGTGTCGACCATCAGGGGAAAGCCGTCGACCCCGCCGAGGTACTTGTACAGCAGCGACTTGCCCTCCATCACGGGCAGACCGGCCTTGGGGCCGATGTCGCCCATGCCCAGCACGCGGGTGCCGTCGGAGATGACCGCCACCGTGTTCCACTTGTTGGTGTACTCGTAGGCCTTCTCGGGGTCGTCCTTGATCTCGAGACAGGGCTTGGAGACGCCCGGCGTGTACCAGATGGCGAAGTCCTGGAAGTCGCGCACGCAGCACTTGAGCGTGGTCTCGATCTTGCCGCGGTAGAAGGGGTGGAGCTTGATGGCGTCTTCCATGGGCTGGTACGCCTTGGCTTTGAGCTCGTCGACCGTCGGCTGATGCTCTGGACTGGACAACGCCACCCTCCTTATGGTCCTTGTGCCGGACGACTGCGGCAGGCGACACATGTGAGGGCGAATGGCCGGAGACTTCAGCCCGATGCCCCCCAGCGCGGCTACTGCTATTCCGAGGCTAACCTAGCACAGGCTCACCGGCCGCACCACTGGCCGCGACAGCCTCACCGGCGCCTGCCCCCTGGCCATCGGGGTCAGGGCTTGTTCCAGACCACCGTGAAGCTCGAGCCGCCCGCTGTGAGGGCCGACGTCGTGGCCTGCCTGCTCGGGCCGGCCGTCATGTTCACCCTGCTCCAGGCGAACGCGCCGAGAGGACGGCCGTTCACCTGCACGGCGACGAACCGCACCGCGCCGAAGTCCGCGAGCGGCAGCAGTCCGTTCGTCGACGTCGGTGCCTCGGCTACGACCTCGGCTGACGAGAGCGCCGCCGCCGCGTCGACCTGCCTGGTCGAGAACCGGCGGCCGCTCGTAACGTCGCGCAAGCTCAGGGTGAAGGTCCCGCGACCGTCGGCGACGACGCTGGCCGTGACCGTGTCGCCCGGCGCGATCGTCAGGGGCACGTCCACCGCCGGACCCGGCAGCATCTCCCACCAGACGCCGTAGTAGGGCGCTCCACCCATCATGCCGCTGGTCGTACCGATCTGCTGCAGGCTGCGGCTGTCGCGGCCGTCGAGCCCCACCCAGAAGCTCGCCGTCGCGCTGGGGTCGGAGGTGGCGCGGGCGGCCGGCACGGTCCAGGTGGCGGACACACTCGTGAACCGCTCATGCGAGGCCAGGTAGCCGGCCCAGTTCAAAGAGCTTTCGGTGTCGGCGGTCGGCGCCCCGAAGATCGTCACGGCGCCGCCGCGGGCGAGTCCGATGGTCATGGCCGCCGCGATCGCCACGACCGTCAGCAGGCCGGCAAGCACCGGCCAGAGCGGAGGCCGCCGCCGCGCCGGTAGCGCGACCGGCGCTGCGCCGAGCTCACGCAGCCACCGGCGGCTCTCCGCCGAGAGCTCCTGGTAATCGTCTCGGCCCGGCCCCGCCGTACCCGGCAGGTCCGGGGTCGTGGCCGTCGTCCGCCATGCCCGCAGCTTCGTTTGTGGCGACGGCGAGCGCGGTGCCGCCCGCCGCTCGCGCAAGGGTCTTCAGGGAATACTCTTCCCGCGGCGGCGCACTCGGACACCGCCGCGACCGGCGGCCGACCTACTCGTGCTTCCAGGTGATGGTGAAGCTGCCGGCGTCGCGCGCCAGCGGGGCGGTGGCGGCCTGCACCGTGGAGCCGGTGCTCATGCTCAGCCGGTCCCAGGTGAAGGTGCCGATCGGGTGACCATTGGCTCGAGCGTTCGTGAACCTCACGGTGCCGAAGTCGGGCAGCGGCGCCGGCCCCGAGATGGTGGCCGGCGCCTCGGCGACCACTTCGGCGGTGACGAGCTCCGCGCCGGCACTCGGCTGCAGGGTCGAGAACGCGACGCCGGTCGTGTTGTTCCTGATGAACAGGGTGAAGTTGCCGTCGCCGCTCGTGGTGACGCTGGCGGTGACCGAGTCGCCCGGTTTGACGGCCATGCGCTCGTACACCGGCGCTTGCGGGACGACCTCGTACCAGACCTCGTAGGCGGGGCTGCCGCCGAGCATGCCGCTCAGCGTGCCGATCTGCTCGAGCGTCCGCGTGCCGCGCCCGTCCAGGCCGACCCACAGGGCCGCGACCTCGGTGGGCTGGGTGCCCCCCCTGACGAGAGGTACCGTCCACGTGGCGCTCACGCTGGTGAACCGGCCGCCGGAGGCCACGTAGCCGGCCCAGTTGGTCGACGTCTCGAGCGCGCCCTGGCCAAGCCGCGGCGGCGCCGAGGCGGCACGCTCGTGGGCAATGGCGAGCCCGAGGCTGGTGAAGACGCTGATCGCGGCCGGCAGGAACAGGGCGATGACCACGATGAGCGGCAGCGGACCCACTGGGCGCAGCAACGACACAAAGCGTAGTCGCGTCAGGCTACGACCGGCCTGTCCGAGGCGGCGGGAAAGGTTGTCGAGCCGCGGGATCTGGGTGCCGGGCGGCACAATCGCTCCCAGCTCGCGTAGCTCACGCGAGCCTCGGTCGGGCTCGACTGCGTGCTCCTGCATGTACCCCCCTCGTTCGCACCTGCGCAGGCTGCGAGATGCGCACACGTTCTACCCCTCGGAGACGTTCTCGCACCAGTCGGGGCCGTTCGTCAAGGGCGCTGCTCGGGCCGGCGGCGGGCCCACAGCAGGTGCCCGAGAGCGACCACGGCAACGTAGGCGTACACCCCGAACACCGATGCCGTCGCCGGCAGACCGGCGGCCGTGAACGCCCAGACGGCGGCGCCCAGAGCGAGCAGGCCGAGGGCGAGGCCCAGCACGAGCTGCCAACGACGGCGATCGAGGACGACCGTGGCGAGCATGACGAGCACCCACGTCAGCAGCCCCAGGCCCACGACCATGACGAGAAGGAACGCGGCCAGCAGGAGCGCCGACGCCGGCGCCGATCCCGAGCTCACGACGGTGTGGTGCCCTGGCGCCCTCAGCGCACGCGCGAAGTAGAGGACCGCCCAGACCGTGACGAGCGCGTCGATGATCGTGGTCGGCACGAGCGGCACCATGAGCAGCATATGCGCCACGACACCCCACACGCCGACGCCGTCGGGCGGCTCGGGGCGGCGGGGTTCGCGGGAGTCGGGCTGGTCGTCCTGAAAGTGGAAGTGGGTCTTGTGGGCTTCGCCGCCCAACCTACCTCGGCGCCTCGAGGGCCGAGCGCACCAGCGCGGGCACTTCGTCGGGGCGCCGGGCGACCGGCACGCCGGCGGCGGCCAAGGCTTCGGCCTTGGCCGCCGCCGTACCGCGGCCGCCGCTGACGATGGCGCCCGCGTGCCCCATGGTCTTGCCCGGCGGCGCGCTGAAGCCGGCCAGGTAGGCCACCACCGGCGTGCTCATCTGTTCGCGCACGTAGTCGGCGGCGCGCTCCTCGTCGTCGCCGCCGATCTCGCCGATCACGACCACCGCCCGGGTGGCGGGGTCGGCTTCGAACAGGGCGAGGCAGTCGAGGAACCCGACGCCGTGGACGGGGTCGCCCCCCATGCCGACCACGGTGGTCTGCCCCAGGCCGGCCTGGGTGAGCTCGTTCACGATCTGGTAGGTGAGGGTGCCGCTGCGCGAGACGACGCCCACCGGCCCGGCGGTGAAGATGTTGGCCGGCATGATGCCCACGTTGGCGCCGCCCACCGAGACGAGGCCGGGACAGTTGGGGCCGACCAGCCGCACCCCGCGCCCCTCGAAGGCGGCCACGACGGCCATCATGTCGTGGACGGGGATGCCCTCGGTGACGCAGACGGCCACCGCGACCCCGGCCTCGCCGGCTTCGACGAGCGCCGCACGAGCGGCGCCGGCCGGCACGAACTGGACGGCGACGTTGGCGCCGGTGGCCGCGACGGCGGCGGCGACGTCGGCGAACACCGGCACGCCGGCGACCGTCTGGCCGGCCTTTTTGGGTGAGGTGCCGGCCACGACCGCGGTGCCGGCCGCCAGCATGCGCTGCGTGTGAAACGAGCCCTCGCGCCCGGTGACGCCCTGTACCACGACCCGGCTCGCGCCGTCGACGAGGATCGCCATGTCAGACCCCCGCCGCGCCGGGACCGGCGGCGGCGGGTTCGGCGGATGCGCCGGCCCCGCCGCGGGCGCCCGCGGCGGCGGCCACCGCCGCCTGCACCGCCTGCCACACGGTCGCGGCCGTCTGGACGCCGGGAAGGGCGGCCTGGGCGACGATGCGCCGGCCCTCGGCGGCGCCGTTGCCGTCGAGGCGTACGACCACGGGCAGCCCGACCCCGGCCGTGCCCCTGGCGGCGAGCACGTTCACCAGGGCGTGGGCGACCTCGTCGCAGCGCGTGATGCCGCCGAAGATGGTGACGCACAGGGCCCGCACGCGCTGGTCGGCGAGAATGAGGTCGAGGGCGGCGGCGATGCGCGCTTCGCGCGCCCCGCCGCCCACGTCGAGAAAGTTCGCCGCCGCGCCGCCGGCCTCGGCGATGAGGTCGAGCGTGCTCATCACCATGCCGGCCCCGTTGCCCAGCACACCGATGTCGCCGTCGAGCGACACGTAGTTGATGCCGGCCGCGGCGGCGCGCCGCTCGCGTTCGTCGGCGTCGGTCTCGTAGTCGGCCCACTCGGGGTGACGGAAGGCGGCGTTGCTGTCGAGCGTGACCTTGGCGTCGAGCGCCACGAGGCCGCCGGCCCGGGTGACGCACAGCGGGTTGATCTCGACCAGAGTGGCGTCGTGGGCGCAGAACAGCCGCCACAGGTCGCGCACGAGCTGGGCGAACTGGTCGGCCGGGCCACTGGACAGGCCGGCCCGGTCGACGAGCTCGGCGATCTGGCCGTCGCCCAGGCCGGTGCGGGGGTCGATGTGCTGTCGCACGAGCGCCTGCGGTTCGTCGCGGGCGACCGACTCGATGTCGACGCCGCCGCGTACCGAGAAGAGCAGCAGGGGGCGCCGGGCGGCGCGGTCGACGGCCAGCGCCAGGTACAGCTCGCGCTCAACGTCGACCGCTTGTTCGAGCAGGACGCCGACGACCCGCTTGCCGCGGATGGTCATGGTCATGATCTCGGCGACGTCGCGCGTGAGCTCGTCGGGGGTGCGCGCCACCCGCACGCCGCCCGCCTTGCCGCGACCGCCGGTGAGCGCCTGCGCCTTGACGACCAGGGGCAGGCCCAGCGAGCCGGCGACCTCGAGCGGATCGGGACCGTGTGCCTGGAGCATCCGCGAGCGGGCGACCGGGATACCCCCGGCGCCGAAGAGCTGTTTGCCTTGGTATTCGAAGAGGTCCATGAGGAAGTAGTCTAAGGGTACAGTGCCCGGACGTGCGAGCGCTCAACGCTCCGCCGCGGCGCGGTGACGATGGCCGCAGATCAGAGGTGACAGGGTTGAGCGGCGATGCACGGCTGAAGGCGGATCTTCGCGACGCGGCGGCGCGCCTGGCACAGGCGCGCCACGTCGTGGTCTACAGCGGCGCCGGCGTCTCGAAGGAGTCGGGCATCTCGACCTTTCGCGACCCCGGCGACGGCCTCTGGGCCCGGTACGACCCGATGCAGCTCGCCACCGCCGAGGCCTACGTCCGCGACCCGGCCCTGGTGTGGCGCTGGTACATGGACCGCTTCGGCCTGATCGAACAGGCCGCGCCCAACCCCGGCCACCACGCCCTGGCCGCGCTCGAGCGGCTCGTCGACCTGACGGTCGTGACGCAGAACATCGATGGCCTGCACCAGCGGGCCGGCTCCCGCGACGTGATCGAGCTGCACGGCAGCGCCCACCGCTTCAAGTGCGTCGGCGAGCGCCACACGGAGTTCACCCTAGCCGACGTCGCGGGTAGCGACGAGGCTCCGCCTCGCTGCCCGCGCTGTGGCGACCTCATCCGGCCCGACGTGGTCTGGTTCGGCGAGTCGCTGCCGGCCGCCGCCCTCGAGCGGGCCCTCGAGCTGGCGGCGCGCTGCGACGTGCTCCTCGCCGTCGGCACGTCGGGGGTCGTCTACCCCGCCGCCCTGGTGCCGGCCACGGCCCACCAGGCCGGCGCCGCCCTGATCGACGTCAACCCCGAGCCCGACGCCTTCGCCAGCGCCGCCGACTGGTTCCTGCAGGGACCGGGCGGCGAGGTGCTGCCGCGCCTTGTCGCCGAGGTCGAGCGCCGGCGGGAGTCGTAGCGGGCAGCGGGCCGGTACCGGCCGGCGGGGCCGCGGGCGCCGGCGCGAGCCCCATCGGGCGATGCCCGACAACCAGCGGTACCCGTCAGGTGCGGTCGCGCCGCAGCTCGTCGCCGGGTCGCATGCCGGCGGCGGCGCGGCGTACGACGAAGTCGATGTGCCGCGCTCGCGTGTCGGCTCGCTTGGCCTGCAGCACGTGAATGACGTAGGCCCGGCGGTGTGAGGGCGGCCAGGTGCGCCAGCGCTCCGCCGCCGCGGGCTCGCCGGCGAGCGCCGCCTCGAGGTCGGGCGGCGTCGTGTCGGCGTCGAGCGAGGTGAGCTCGTCCCACGTGCCGTTCGCCTTGGCGGCCGCGACGGCCGCGAGGCCGGCCGGCGCCATGCGCCCCTCGCGCGTGAGACGCTCGATGCGCGCCTTGTTGCTCGCCGACCACTGGCTGGCCGGTTTGCGCGAACTGAGGCGTAGAGCGTGACTGCGGTCGTCGATACGTCGCAAGTGGCCGTCGATCCAGCCGAAGCAGAGCGCCTCCTCGACCGCTTGGTCGAGCGTGACGCAGGGCTCGTCGACGTGCTTCTTCAAGAAGACGAGCCAGATCTCGGCGACGGTGGCATGGTGGGTCTCGAGCCAGGCGCGCCACGCCGCGCGGTCGGCGGCGAAGAACGTCTCGGTGATCTCTCTCACGCCGGCATCATTCCCCGGCGCCGACCGCTCGCTACTCGGCGTCGACGCCCAGCCCCGCCTCGAGGTAGGCGAGAGAACGGCGGGCGTAGCGGTCGCGCAGCTCGAGGCGCGGTCGCAGGTCGTCGTCTGTGACCTCGCGCACGGCCCTGGCCGGCGAGCCGATGATGAGGCTGCGCGGCGGGAAGACCTTGCCCTGGGTGAGCAGCGCGCCGGCGCCGACGATGCACTCGTCGCCGACGACGCAACCGTTCAACAGGATGGCGCCCATGCCGATCAGGCAGCGCGCGCCGACGGTGGCGCCGTGAAGGATGACGTTGTGGCCGACCACGCAATCCGGCCCCACCGTGACCGGAAACCCCGGATCGGTGTGGGCCACGGCGTTGTCCTGGAAGCTCGTGTGGGCGCCGAGGCGGATGCGCTCGACGTCGCCGCGCAGCACGGCGCCGGGCCAGACGTTCGCGCCTTCGTCGAGCACGACGTCGCCGATCAGGACGGCGGTCGTAAAGACGAAGGCCTGGTGACCGAGCACCGGGGTCGATCCGTTGAAGGTGAAGAGCGGCACGGCCGGCAGTATACCGCACCGCTTCGCCGGGTAGGATGCCGTGCGATCCTCACTTGCGGGGACGCCGCGAGAGTCCACACGGGAGGCACCGAGATGAAGTTCGTGCACGCCGCCACGCGCACCACAGACCTGGACGCGGCGATCCGCTTCTACGGGCAGCTCGGCATGCACGAGTCGCGCCGCAGCGAGCTGTCGAAGAACCGGGCGACGCTGGTGTTCATGGAGCCGGCCGAAGGCAACTTCGCGATCGAGCTCGTTCACAACTGGGACCGGGACACGCCCTACGACGGCGGCGACCGCTTCGGTCACTTCGCCTTCTGGGTCGATGATCTCGACGACACCTACCGGCGACTCGTCGCGGCCGGCGCCCAGGAGGTCGGCCGCCCGCCGGCCCCGCTCGAGGGCAAAGGCAGGCGCATCGCCTTTGTGGCCGACCCCGACGGCACCTGGAGCGAGCTCATCGAACACAAGGCGGACTGACCTGTACCCCGCTCTGCCGCCCGGATCGCCGGGCTCGACCGGGTCCCGCCTGCCACCCATGCGTGCGGATGCGTCAACGGGGTTGCCCGTTGCCGCATCCGGCAACGGTCTCCTCGAATCGAATACGCGAGCGAGCGAGCCGGTGCGCGTCGCGCCCCGACTCGCCACCCGCTCCTCGACCGAAGGGAGAAGCCATGTATGCGAGGATCGCGCGCTTCGAGGGCGGCTCGCCCGAGACCATCCAGCGCGAGACCGACCGGCTGCGCCGGGACCTTGCCGCGGTACGGGCGGGGGAGGCCACCGACCCCTCGATCGCCGCGCTCAGTCGCGTGGTCGATCGGGTGCTGATGCTCGTCGACCGCGAGAACGCCGCGACGACCACGATCGTCTTCTGCGAGACGGAGGAGCAGCTCCGCGAAGCCGACCGACTGCTCCAGGAGATGTCGCCGCAGGGTGGCTATGGGCGACGGTCGTCGCGCGACCTGTTCGAGGTTGCGCTCGATGAGTCACCGCGGGCGCAGAACAAGGCGGCCTGAGGGGGCCGGAGGTGGCAAGGCGGACGGCGATCGAGCGAACCGCTCGATCGCCGTCCGCCGATCACTACGGCAGGGTGACGACCTCGTCTCGCCAGAGCACCCAGGGCCCGTCACCGCCGCGGGCGAACACCCCGTAGCGCCAGGAGCCGCCGGGCCGCACGTCACGGTCGCGAAACGAGCCGGTGTCGCCGTCGTAGACGACCTGCCACGCGCCGTCAGCGCCGGGCTCGGGGTCGGCCGCGGCGGCCGGGGCGGCCTGGTGCGCGGCGGCTACGGCGTCGGAGTCGGCCGCCCCGACGGCGGCGCGCACGATGCGCACGCGCAGCAGGGTCGACCCGGGGTAGTCCCAGCCGAAGACGACGCCATCGGCGAGCGCCGTCAGGCGCAGCCGATACACGCTCACGTCGGTCTCCACGCGCTGCGAACGGTCCTTCACGAACGTTCCTCCGACCCGGTTTCGGGCACCTTCCTCGGTGTGGTATCCTACCTGCCCGCAGCCACTCCCCCACCGCGGCGCATTCGTCTAGGGGCCCAGGACGCCGCCCTCTCACGGCGGTAACACCGGTTCGAATCCGGTATGCGCTACCACCCTCTTCAGGCTTAGATACAGGGGTTTTGTGCATTCGGCGCCTGCCTCAGACCACCTTCTGCAGCCCCTTGCAAGCCTCCTGCAACCGAAATGAGCGACAGAAGACGGCACGGAATGGCGCTCGACAGCACCCGACAGCAGTGACGCCCCTTGTAGCGGACCTCGCCAGCGAGCGCCCTCCACGGCTAGGCCGTTCACGGCTCGGCGTCTGCGCTCAGTTCTACGTCAGTCATCGTCGCCACGCCTTCTTGCTCTCGTCGTCCTCGGCCTGTGTGCTCTCGTCGTGCGCGGCCTTGTCCTTGTCGTGCTCGGCCTCGGCCGCGGCCTCGCTCTTGTCGTGCGCAGCCTTGTACTCAGCTTCGCTCTTGTCGTGCGCAGCCTTGTACTCAGCCTCGCTCTTGTCATGCTCGGCCTTGGCCGCGGCCTCGCGCTTGTCATGCGCAGCCTTCGTGTCGTCCATCATGGTCCTCTCTGGAGCGGGTAGACGTTCGCCCCGCTCCCTGTGCATGTGCGTGGAACCCTTGTCGTGCCCCCGCAGTCGTCGCTCGCCAGTATGAGCCTTTTTTTGGTCGGCGGTCTGTCCGGCTACTAGACTGCCTTCGCCCGACGAATCGTCGCCGACGTGCTACGATGCTTCTATGAGGGCGATCCGCATGGCGTTGCTGGTGGGGGTCCTTGCGAGCCTGACCCTTGCTTCTGCTTGCGGCAATCCCAAGGTCGTCACCCCGAGCCCAAGCCCTACCGTGAGGACCGGCTATGACCGCTACCTTGGCTGGTGGTCGTCACAGAGCCCTAGCGAGCTTCTGGCAGACCTGATTCGGGTCTACAAGCGCGGCACGACATACATTCTCGGCGGTCAGCTTGGTGCACCTCTGCGGCTCCGAGACGGCAGGCTGCAAGGCACTCTCAGCGCGGGACAGGGACAGGTCGAACTCCGCATTTCGGCGAACGCAAGGCACCTCATGCTGCGATGGACGCACGACGGCAGTCTGTGGGAAAAGGCCTCGTTCACGTCCGCCACCAGCAACGAAATCGATGACTTTCTCACGCAACAGATCTACGACCGTATCACCGGTGCGGTGGACACCTGGGGCCGAAAGCACGGACACTACCCGCCGGCCTCGGCACTGCTGCCCGATGGGGCGGTCGGCCGGCAGCTGCGGCCCTGGCCCGACCAACCCCTACACCGGCAAGCCGATCGCTCCCGGCAGCGGTCCGGGAAACTACGAGTACCGGCTTACGGCTCACCGCTACCGCCTCACCTACCAAGAGTCCACTGGAGAGGGGGGCATCGTCATGGAGCCGACCCTGTCGCTTCCGTCCGGCTCAGGGGGGTCGTAGTCAACCCCTAACCCGCCCATCGTCGCCCGGGGTGCGGGTGGCGGGCAGCGTGGCGACGAACCTCGGCTTGTTACTGGGGGGACGCGGCCGGGTGGCTACGCTGGCGGGACGCCTATGACAGCCCAGCGCCACTGGGTGACTATCAGCGGTACTCGGTGGCAGTCACGCCATATTTCTCACGCGTGAGACGGCGCTTGGTGGCACTCAGCGACACTGCCTGGCACCTACACCACTGCCCTCTCACGGCGGTAACACCGGTTCGAATCCGGTACGCGGTACCAGCTCCTTCAGACGGAAATACAGGGGTTTTTCGCCTTCCCGGTCGGTCGCTGGACGCTTTCTACAACCCGCTTGCAACTGCCTTGCAACCGAAACTGGCGTCAGAAGATGGCTTGGAGCGGCGCTCGATGACACTCGGCGGCAGATCGTCCTGATTCTCCACGCGTAAAGAAGTACTGTGCGGCTCTGTTCAGCACCACCCGGCACTGGCTCCGATGCCCCGAAGTAGTGCACGGCTGGTTGAAGGTTGACGGTCCGTGGCGCGACAGTCTGCTGTGGGAATGCGGGCTGAAGGCAGTGGTGAAGGTGTCAGCCCCCCGCCAGCCCCGCAACGAACAGCGCCTCGGCGAGCGTACAGTGCTCGACATCGCCCAGATCGACGCTCTCGTTTGAGCCGTGCGCTTGCGACGTCCGGTCGGCCGCGCCGAGCAGCACGATATCGGCTTTGGGCGCTGCCGCGTGGAAGGCAGCGACCAGAGGGATGGAACCACCCTCGCCGATCTCGGTCACCGGTCGCCCGTATGCCTTCTCGAGCGCCCAGCGTGCCAGGCGGTGACTGGGTCCCCCGGTTTCGGAGAGGCAACCGTTTCCTGTCGGTCCCGTTGTGATGGTCGCTCTCACATGCCAGGGAAGCCGCGCCTCGAGGTGGCGAGCGACCGCCGCAGCGGCCTCGTCTGAATCCTGCGTCGGCGCCACCCGCACGCTGATACGAGCCCGAGATTTTGCGATCATCGCGTTGGTGGCGCTCTCTATCTCAGGCACCTCCATGCCGATGACGTTGAGCGCCGGGCCCGTCATGACCCGTCGGTCGAGCGGTCCGTCGCCCACCAGGTCAACGCCGGGCAGCACGCCGGCGTCGACACGGAACTGATCCTCGGTCCTCGAGATCCCTTCGTACGGCAGCGCCGCCAGGCCCTCGACCGCCGGCCGGCCGCGGTCATCGTGTAGCGTCGCGAGCAGGCGGATCATGGCGAGAAGCGCGTCTGGGGCCGCCGCCCCCGTAGGAGCCGCTGTGTACCGGCCCGACGAGCGTCTCGACCGTGACGTCGACAACGGCGACGCCCCGCAACGAGGTCGTGAGAGTCGGCTCACCGGGCGACACGTTGTCCATGTCGCAGACAATGACCGCATCGGCGGCCACCAGCTCAGGATGCGCCGAAATGTACGCCTCGAGACCCAGTGAACCGGTCTCCTCGGCGCCGTCGATGAGGAGCTTCACACCTGCAGGACAATCGGGGCCGAGCGCCAGCAGAGCGCCGAGATGGGCCGCAATTCCCGCCTTGTCGTCGGCCGAGCCGCGGCCATAGAGCCGCCCGACACGGACCTCGGGTACGTACGGCAGACTATCCCAATCCTCCTCGTGGTTCGCCGGCTGGACGTCGTAGTGAGCGTACAGAAGCACGGTCGGCGCGGCCGCGACCGGCGGGCGCGCTGCATAGACGGCCGGCGGATCGGGCGGTACATCTATGAAACGCACCTCGGGCATGCCGGCCCCTCGAAACAGGCCGGCCACCGTCTGCATTGCCTGCTGGAGAGGTTCGGGCGGGTGGCCTGGGAAAGCCACCGACGGGATGCGGACCAACCGTTCCAGCGCCTCTCTCACTGCTGGCATGACGTCGGCTACGCGTCGACGCATCGCGCCCACTTCGATGTTCTTGGGTGCCTGCAGCCAATCAGTCATTCACAACCCCCAATCGGCCGTCGTTGCCCTGCCCCTGGATTTTCGCCACTCCCGCTCAAGCGGGCCGATCCCGTGTCACCGACTCAGGTTCCCCACGCGCTTTGGATTGCGGTGCAGTTCCGACAACGTCGCCCGCAAAGCGATTCAAGCCGCGGCGACCAGCGTGGCGTCCAGAATCGCCTTCTGGAGCCCAGCCGGCAACGTGCGTAGAGACTGATTCCAGATGTCAGCTGGCAGCCGCCTTGCGCAGCGGCATGTAGTCGAAGTCAAAGTCGAAGTGCCGCGGACCAAGCACCTTCAGACCCTCCTCTGTCTGCCAGGAGACCGGAGCGGGCAGGGCAATGACGGCCAGATGCTGCCCGACTCGCGCATTTGGATTGGTAACCGGCTCACCGGAGTCGCCGTCGAGGACACAAATGAGGTCAGGACACGTAACGTCAGGGGTGCCGTCAAGCCAGGTCACGAGATTCTCGTTCTTGAACCAGATGCGGTAGGTGACCCCCTGATCCCCACCCAGACCCTCGAGCGTAGTCTCGCCCACAGTGAATCCCTTTACGTCTTGCCATTCGCTCTTCGTGACGGTTCCCCGGAACGCGACTCGGCCTACGCCTGCCTTGGCGACGGCCGCCGCACCGTCAGCCCCGCTTTCTCTGGCCTCGCGAAGGGCGGTCCCAACGCCCTGCGACTGGCCGATGGCTCCCATGATCACGACGTCGCGCATCTCCCGCCAGAGGAGTGCATGGTCGGCCACCCAGATCTGGTTGTGGCTGGCCACCGCCAAGGCTCTGGCCAGAGCCTCCGCGCGCTGATCGTTGGCGACCTTGGTGAGGAGTGCGGTGTCGCCGATCTCGTTCACGAGCGCCTGCGGAGCGAGCGGCAGGCCGGCCAGGTAGAACATCGATTGTTCGAGCTCCGGCACCGCTCGACCGACGGGGTCGGCGTCGACGACAGGCAGGCCGAGCACTGCCGCCGGGTAGAGCGCGTCGGCTACGCTGGCGCCGCCGAGCTCGCCCGTGATCAATGCATCGAATGCCCGCCCGAGATGCTCGCTCAAGGCCTGCACGGCCAGAACAACGGGGCGTTCTTCTGTGCGAGGAAGACCGGCGTAGGGCTCCTCCGACCCGCGGGTGAGCCCTCCGACACCGTAGGGGCAGCCCACCAGGGCGTCTCCACGAAGCTCGTCGGGAGCTGCGAGCGTCACGGCGTGTCCGTGGTCGTAGGCGCTCTTCATGGCCATTCGACCCTCTGCGGGATCGCCTCCGCCGCCACACCCCAGGACCGTTGCGCCCAACAGGATGTCGTCGACTTCTCTGTACTCCAAGGTTCTCACGTTGTTCCTCCGCGTCAGTGGTCGGTGGCCGTTTCCCGCGATGCGCGAGTCATGGCTCCTCCAACGTTTCCCTCTGGGTCGCGTGATCGCCGAGCCCATATCCCGCGGCCGCCTCGGCAGGCGGGAACGGATACGTGCGCTTGCTGTGGCGAAGCCCCGCGTCGACGAGCATCTCGGCGAACCTGATGGTGGCCGGCATCGGGTCGATGACCGGGATCCCCACGTGCCCCCGTTGCTCCAGCCCTTGCCGCACCGCATCGGCATAGCCGAGCAGACCCGTGCAGCCGAAGACCACGACGTGCGCACCATCGCGCTCCACTGCTCTAACCGACTGCTCTATGAGGTCGTGCAGGAGACGATTCTCGCTGCTCGACAGCTCGAGGACCGGGATATCCACCCATCGCACGGAGGCCAGCTTGTCCGACAGCCCATACAACTTGGCCCGGTTCTCGAATCCCGGGACCGAGCCTTCCATCGTAGTGACGACGCTGAATCTGTGCCCAAGGAGAGAGGCGAGATGCATGGTCGTCTGGCAGGCGCCGACAACCGGGATGGAGACCATCTCGCGCGCCGCCGGGAGGCCTGGGTCGTCCATGCAGTCGATGATCGCGGCATGCACTCCTTCGCGCTCGGCTTCCACGACCTTGAGGATCACGCCCGGAGCCGCCAACGCCGCGTCGAACTCGGATTCGATGGAAGCCGGCCCACGTTCGATCTGCGTCAGCGTGATCTCCGTTCCCAAACCCGCCAGCGACGAGAAGGCGCGAGCATCTCGAAACCCTGCGGCGGTGATCGGCACGACTACACGGATCCGCCGTGGAGACTGCCCCATATGAGTCACCTCCATTCCTGCTGCGCCGCTGCCGCGAAAGAACTCATGAAGGCGCCGGGCCGGTAGCCGAATCCTCTGCGGCCGGGCCGGCAGCCGAATCCTGTGCGGCCGGGCCGGCAGGTTGAGACAGCTCGACGCCCTCGAGCACCTCCTCGGCGCGGTGACACGCTACCATCCGCTGTGGTCTCACGTCCCTGAGAACGGGGACCTCCTCACGGCAGCGTTGGACCTCGAGCGGGCAACGCGGATGGAACACGCAACCCGACGGCGGAGCCGCGGCACTCGGAGGGTCTCCGGTGAGCGCGATATGCGACGAACGGGCCGCGGGATCGAGCTCCGGCACAGCGGAGCGAAGCGCCTTCGTATAGGGATGTGCCGGGCGTTGCAGCAGCTCGCCGGTCGGGCCGGATTCTGCGACTTTGCCGAGATACAGCACGACGGTCGCCTCGCAGAGCTCGCTGACCACAGCGAGGTTGTGCGTGATAAGCAGGTAGGCGAGCTGATGCTGATCGCGCAGCCCCTGGATCAGCGCCAGGATCCGGGCTTGGGCCGTCACGTCCAGCGCGCTCGTCGGCTCATCGAGTATCAGCGCCTGGGGGCCGACCGCCAGCGCACGAGAAATGGCGACGCGCTGCCGTTGCCCGCCTGACAACTGGTGTGGGAACCGACTCGCGAACTCCGGATCCAGCCCGACCTCCGCGAGGAGCTCCTCCACGCGAGCGGACACTTGGCGCCGGGGGACGATCCCATGCGTTGTAAGCACCTCCGCGATCGTCGTGCCGATCTGCATCCTCGGATCCAGCGTGTTGTCGGGGTCCTGAAAGACGATCTGGACGTTCCGCCGGTACCCCTTGAGGCTCCGCCCCCGAAGTCTCAGCACGTCACGTCCCCGAAAGAGCACTTCGCCGCCGGCGGCGGGGCCAAGCCGCACGATAGCTCGACCGATGGTGCTCTTGCCCGAGCCGCTCTCGCCCACCAGGCCGAGACCGAAGGGCCCGGTGGGAAGCCCGAACGATACACCGTCCACTGCCCGGACTCGCCCGAACCGCACACGCAGGTCGCGGACCTCCATGAGCGGGGTCATGAGCCGGCCGCGGCTACCGCGATCCTGGGGACCGCAGCGAGGAGCTCGCGCGTATAGTCGTCTTGCGGTTGCCTGATCACGCGATCCGTTTCCCCGGCCTCCACCACCCGTCCCGCTCGCATGATGGCGACGTGGTCGCAGAGTTCCGCGACCACCGCCAAGTCATGACTGATGAACAGGATCCCGATCTCCTTCTGATCGCGCAGTTCGCGGAGGAGCTCAAGGACGTCGGCCTGGACGGTAACGTCGAGCGCACTTGTCGGTTCGTCGGCGAGCAGCAGATCGCAGCGAAGAGCCAGAGCCATCGCTATGGAGATGCGTTGGAGCTGGCCTCCAGACAGCTGAGACGGATACCGATGAAGCAGGTCCGGCGAAAGAAAGACGCTGCGCAGCGCCGCTGTCGCCCGCTCGCTGGCGTCGGTGCGCGATGCGAGCCCCGTGGAGCTCCAGCGCCCGCAGGAAGACCTGGCCGACCCTGAACACCGGATTGAACGCCATCGCCGGGCTCTGGAAGATCATCGCGACCCGTTTCCCACGGATGTCGCGCATCGCGCGCTGCGGCAGGTCGACCAGTTCCTGCCCGTCAAGCAGGATGCTTCCGTCGACGCGCGCCCCCACCGTCCCGGCCAATCCAAGGATGGCCAAGGTGGTCATCGACTTCCCCGACCCGCTCTCTCCCGCAAGACCCACGATCTGCGACCGGTCGACCTCGAGCCGGTCCATCTCCACCACCGGCCGCGCGCCAAAGCGAACACGCAGGTCGTTGATCTCCAGAAGGCTCACGACTTCACGATCCGTTTGGGGTCCAGCACGTCGCGCAGGCCGTCGCCGAGCAGGTTGAAGGCCAGCGCTGTGATCAGGATGGCGAGTCCCGGGAAGGTCACGAGCCACCACTGCGTCGTGAAGTAGGCCTCACCCTGACTGACC
This sequence comes from uncultured Actinomycetes bacterium, assembly GCA_963799395.1. GTDB lineage: Bacteria > Actinomycetota > Thermoleophilia > UBA2241 > UBA2241 > Bog-752. Next base: position 6,215 of record CAWCWZ010000037.1, on the reverse strand, counting down.
ATGAGGCCCCAATCGGGCGTCGGATCCTGGGCTCCCAGCCCCAGGAAGGAGAGGGCCGCGGCGGTGAGGATGACCCCGCCCACATCCAGGGAGATCTCCACGATGAGCGGCGTGATGGCGTTTGGCAGGATGTGGCGAAAGATGATCCGTCGTCGCGAGATCCCCAGTGCACGACAGCTCTCGACGTACGGCCGCCCCGCGACCGAGGCGGCCTGCCCCCGGATGAGGCGCGTGTACCAGGGCCACCACGCGATGGCGATCGCCAGCGTCGTGCTGGTGAGGCTGGGCGGAAGCACCGCCGCGAACGCCAGTGCCAGAAGCAGGGCCGGGAAGGCCAGGAAGACATCCGTCACGCGCATGATGATCTCATCGACAATCCCTCCGAAGAACCCGGCCGCCAAGCCCAGGGGGATGCCGATGATGCACGATATGAGGATCACGAAAAACGCGATCAGCGGTGAGACGCGGGCTCCGTAGATAACGCGAGACAGGATATCGCGGCCCACCTGGTCGGTGCCGAACCAGTGACTCATCGAAGGTGGGAGCAGCACCGACAGCGGATGCGACGCGGAGCCCGCATCGGCGGGAAACGGCGCAATGAGGGGCGCCAGAAGAGCGACGACGACGATCGCGGCCGACATGATGCCGCCCGCGACGAGCAGGGGATTGCCTCGCATGTAGCCGCGGATGACGGCGAAGCGGGGCCGGGTGAGGGTCACGGTCTCCGTCATTGAAGCCTGATCCTCGGGTCCAGCACAGCCTGCACGAGATCGACGATGAGATTCGCAATCACGTAGACGACGGCGATGAGGAGGGTCACTCCCACGATCGCCGGGGTATCAAGCGACGCGATCGACGCAGCGGCGTAGCTGCCCAATCCCGGCCAATCGAAGATCGACTCGACGAGGAACGTGTTGACAAGCGAGTAGGCGAAGACCAATGCGATCACCGCTGCCACCGGGTTCCACGCGAGCTTCATGGCGAAGCGCGCGAAGACCGACCGCTCCGAGAAACCAAGGGAACGCACCATCTGCACGTGGGTTTCGCCGAGCGTGTCGAGCACCGTCGCGCGCACCATCCTGGCGATCACGCCCGCTGGATAGGCCGCAACCACCAGGGCAGGCAGGACGAGATGGGAGAGCGAACTTGCCAGCATCGGCCAATTGCCGCTCACGAGCGAGTCGATCACGGCGATGCCCGTGTAGGTGTGGAGGGGGTGAGCGAACGCGACGTTTGGGTCGTACTCTCCCGTGACCGGCAGCACATGCAGCTTCTGAAAGAACACCAACTGGAATATGAGCGCCATCCAGAAGATCGGCATCGACACGCCGAAGATGGCGCCGACTCGGATGACGTGGTCCACCAGTCGCCCAGGACGGGCGGCCGATATCAAGCCCAGCGGGACACCTACCGCGACAGCGATGAGCAGCGCGGCGCCCACCAGTTCCAGCGAGGCCGGCGCGGCCTTGCGCAGGTCCGACAATACGGGCCGATGGGTGTGGATCGAGGTGCCCCAGTCCCCCGTGACGACGCCCTTGAAGTACCTGATGACCTGCACCGCCACCGGTTGATCGAGGCCCAGCTGTTTGCGGACCTGCGCGATCTCCGAAGGTGGCGCGTGCGGTCCCGCCCAGGCAACCGCCGGATCACCTGGGACCACGCGGGCGATCAGGAACGTCAGGATGACGACGCCGGCGATGACGCCGATCGCGAGAACGGCCCGTCGGCCGATGTACCGTGTCAACTCGGCAGTGGCTTAAGGTTGTAGACGAAGACCACGTTCGGATAGGCGGGATTCACCTGCAGATTCCCTACGGTCTTGAGGAGCGCATACTGGTAGTTGGAGTTGTAGAGGAAGAGCGACGGAGCGTCGTCCAGCAGGGTGACCTGCATCTGCTTGTAGAGAGCGACGGCTTCCGTCCGATTGGTCGCCGCTTCCCTCTCGGCTTTGGCCATCATCGCGTCAAGCGACGGGTTACTGTAGTAGCAAAGGTTGTAGTACGGGGTGGCCTCGCTATGGAAGAGGTTGATGAACCACGAGTACGGGTCGGCGTAGTCGGGCCACCAGTACATCAGGGTCATGTCCTGCCGCTGGCTGAGATTGCTCGATTGGGCCTTCGCCCACTGCGTCGGCCACGCGAGCGGCTTGACGCTCAAGTCCACATTGAGCTGGGCGAGGTCGGACTTCATGATGGTCGCCACAAGTTGTTCGGTGGAATCGCCCTGCGTATAGGTAAGCGTCAGACTCATGGGCTTCTTGCCCGGGCCGTAGCCCACCGAGTTCAGCATCTGTGCTGCCTTTGACGAGTCGAATGCGTAGTTGGGCAGGTCATCGAAATGGCCCCACAGGCCGGGCGGGACGACGCCGCTCGAAAGCACGACTGCACCTTTGAGCGCCGCCACGATGCCCTTGTAGTCGATCCCCCAGGAGATCGCCTGACGCACGGTCAGGTTGGCGAGCGGTCCGCTCTTGCAGTTCATCAGACCGAACAGATTCTGCCAGGAAGGGTCGTTGGTGGTCTGGACCTGAGGGTTGTTCTTCAGCGACGCCCACAAAGACGGAGACAGCTGCTCGACGAAGCTCACCTGACCCGAGGTGAGCAGCTGGGCGGCCGTCGTATCCTGCGGCACCACCCGGTACACCACTCGCTTGTAGTGGGTGCCGCTCCATCCTCCCCAGTACTTCGCAAAGGCGGTCTGAACCAGCTCGGTCTCCTGTCCACTGTTCCACGCCTGCACAGTGTAGGGTCCGGTGCCGGCATCGTGCCCGGCGGCAAACCACTTGGTCAGCGACCCGCTGCCGGCGGCCTTAGTATCGAAGATGTAAGCCGCGTAGTCCGCCGACGCATTGAGGTCCAACGGAGATGCGTACTTCAAGTGGAACACGATGGTGTCTGGGCTGGGCGTGTCGATGCTCTTCACCGCGCCCCAGATGTAGGCGGCTCCCTGGTTCAGTTTGATTGTGCGCTCGATCGCGGCCTTCACCGCCTGGGCGGTCATCAGCCGGCCCGTATGGAAGTACACGTCGGGCCGCAGTTGGAAGGTCCAGGTCAGCGCGTTCGCCGATGACGTCCAGGACGTCGCGCAGCAGCGGGTCGACCTTCTCGGTCGCCGAGTCGTAACGGGTGAGCGTCTCGTACATGTTGCTCATCGCGATAATCTCATTCGAGTAGCTGGTGGACGGATCCCACCCCACCATCACCTGCGTATAGGTGTCGTAGGTGAATGTTGTCGATACCGGCCCCGTCGGGGAGCCAGACGGTGCACTCGAACCGCAAGCCGCCAGCAGGAGGAGGCTCATCGCAACCCCCGCAGCGATCAGTAGGACCTTGAACCGCGACATGATCACAACCTCCTTCAAGAATCCGGGTTTGCTCTCACGGACTGCCCTGGGCAGCGGCAGTGGCAGGTCGTCGAGATCACGGTCGGAGAACCGGTCGAACAGGAAGCGGATGACCTCGACGATCCGCTCCATGTCCTCCACGTAGATGTGCTCGTCCACCGTGTGCTCAGCCCTCGCACCGTTGCCAAGCGGCAACACGTTGATGCCGTGCTCGTGATAGACGGCTGATTCGAGGCCACCGGTGATGCGCGCAATTCGCGGCTCGATCCCGGCATGGCGAAGCGCCGCCGTGGCGATGTCGACCAGGGGTGTGTCCCGATCGATCGAGTAGGCCCTATAGCCCAGCTCTCGGGTCACCTCGGCATGAGCCCCCTGGGCAGCCGCAGCAACCCTGAAGACATCGGCCATGGTATCGCTGACGCGCACGCACGTGTCGTGATCGAGGCTGCGCACCTCGGCCTCGATGTGGACCCGATCGGGGATGGCGTTGCGGACGCTGCCCCCCCTGATCCCGCTGTGCCGACGTTCGCCGTCGTCGCATCGTCGATTCTCCCGAGGTTGGCGACCACGATCGCACATGCGGCAGCCTTGATGGCCGAGATCCCCTTCTCGGGCTCCATTCCGGAGTGAGCAGCCTTTCCCGTGATGTCGATGTCGAGAAGATCGATAACTGCGACTCACGGGCTCCACCGACCACAATCGCATCGATGGAGTCCATGTCAAGGAGAAACCCGCGAGTCCCGTGCAGAAGGGAGTAGTCGAGGTTGGGCTCCTTTGAATCCCGTTTCTTCCTCGCGAGTGACAACGAACTCCAGCGGTGGATGCCGCTCCGCCGTTAGGACGGCCTCTGGAACTCCGCGATTCCCGCCTTGCAGTCGGCCCCGAGGATCGTCTGGCCGACAGACGACGACAACCCCCTCCCGAAGCACCGGCTCGATTCCCACGCCGGGCTCGACCGTGTCGCCGTGCATGGCAAACAGGAGCGGCACCGAGGCGGTGGCGTGTTTGCCGGGCACGCTCCCGATGAGGTTGCCGTAGTCGTCGCGTCGACACGTCGCGCCGAGAGATCGAGCGAACTCGGCAGAAAGGTGGGAGAGAAACTCGGAATCTCGCCCGACTCGCTCGCAATCCGGACCATCTCGAAGAGACTGCGAATCAGTCGCTCAGACATTCACCGACCTCTCCGGGATCCTCTAGGGCGAACCGACGAAACGCCGCGGCAGATCACCGCCGACTACCTGCCAAGCGCCTTTGCAAGACCGGCCAGCTCGGGATCGATTACTGGCCTGCCTCCATGATCTGCACGCCGTCCAGCCACACCGACGTGTTCAGACAGATGCCGTCCGAGTGCGAGGGTCCGGGTATTCCACCAGGATAGAGATCGGTGCTTACATGCCCGATGCCCCATTCCGTCGCACCCCAGACGCGCTCGTCCTCCAGAATGTTGCCGGTCAGTCGCGCGCCAGGGTTGAACCCGTACAGGACGTGGGCGAGCATGCGCATGCGTGGGTGGTCGAAATGTTTGTCCAGGTGTCGAATCGCTGTGCCTGCAACCCGCCGTCCACCTTCACGATCTCGCCGCGTGTTGACGGTGAGCGCGACGGGTTCGCTCAAAACGCCGACGCAGGGCGGCACCAACGAACCATCGAACACGATTGTGCCGTTGACACTCTCCAGATCAATCGGCCACGAGATCTGACCGGCCATGAAGTACGAACCCGGCGTCGATGCTCGCCCGAGCTCCTCGCAACAGCCCGGCCCCAGTCGCTGTTGTCGAATCGACGTCGCCACCGGCGGGCGTTGCCATGCGCACGCGCTTGGCGTTGAACGTCATCTCCGTGATGCGATCCTCGAAGGCGCCCAGCGCCGCGTAGTCGATTCGCCCGATGCAGCGGACCATCATGTCGGTGTTCACGCCAACCAGGCACAGGTGACGCAGTTTGTGGTTCGCCTCGAGCGCCCGATCGTAGGGAGTCGAGCACAACAACCATTTGTCGTCGAGCTCAACCCACGCGTCGGTTGTCTTTAGCAGGGCAGTCAACGACTCCACGGGCAGCATTGGGTGGCGTCCTCGCCCACGCGAGTGGCGACGAGTCCACACGACGAGTGGCGGCGTCGCAGGTAAGGCAGCCCGAGCGATCGCATCCACGGACGTCCGGATCACTCTCTGTGTCCGCGGTCACGGTGAACGTTTCGCCCGGCTTGAGCTCGAAGAGCTCTCGGCAGAGTACGTCGCTCGCCTTGCCGAGCTCGAATTCATAGAAGTGCGGCATGCTTGCTCCCCCCTGTTCCGACGATTCCGGTCTTTCGCTGCTGTGACCGGTCAGTTGTCCAGCAAGGACAGGACCAGGTCGTCGAGAAAGGCGCGAAACGCGTCGGCGTCCTCGTCCATCGCTCCGTCCACGACCTCGCCAATGCGCTCTCGCAGCCCCTCGAGGGCGTCATTCGACAGCCCTTCACTCTCGAGCACCGCTACGAGGCGCCGCGTTGCGTCGATGAGCCGGAAGGGTCCATACGCCGCGGGCTCATCGAGAAGGCCGCGGGCGCTGGTCACCATGAACCCCGCCAGGTCCGCGAGCGATTCGTCAGTTGTCCACGGGTCGCGTCATCCATCGTAGGTCTCCCAGAAGCATACGCCTTCGGTCCTGCGCCGCGGAGGGTCTCGGCGTTCTTGCCGGATAGCCCACGGTCACGATCAGCACGGGGACGACCTCGTCAGGCAGATGCAACAGGCGCCGCACCGCGGCCTTGTGGAACGATGCCACGATGCATGAGCCCAATTGCTCGGCGTAGGCAGCAAGCGTCATGGCGTACGCCGCCATCGGCGCATCCATGGTGGTGCTCACCGATGCGTCAGACTCCCCGAGCAGCT
>CAWCWZ010000036.1:0-41662 GCA_963799395.1 uncultured Actinomycetes bacterium | reverse complement strand
GGCATCCAGTTGGTGATCGGGTAGAAGGCGATGATGGCGATGACCGCCGCCACACTCAGGCCTTTGTAGAGGGCGTTCATGATGCTCGGGTTCTCGCCGCCGCCGAGGCGCACGAAGAAGGTGCCGATGACGCTCGCGATGATCGAGACGCCGCCCAGCACGAGCGGGAAGGTGATCACGGCAGAGCCGACGTGCGGCCAGAACAGGTAGGCCAGCAGCATGGCGGCCACGGCGGTCACGGCGTAGGTCTCGAACAGGTCGGCGGCCATGCCGGCGCAGTCGCCCACGTTGTCGCCGACGTTGTCGGCGATCACGGCCGGGTTGCGCGGGTCGTCTTCGGGGATGCCGGCCTCGACCTTGCCGACCAGATCGGCGCCGACGTCGGCGGCCTTGGTGTAGATGCCGCCGCCGACCCGGGCGAAGACCGAGATGAGACTGCCGCCGAAGCCCAGGCCGATCATGGCCCGCACCGCGTGGTCACCCCACAGGTGGCTGCCGATGAAGTAGTAGACGGTGACACCGAGCAGCGCCAGGCCCACGACGAGCAGGCCGGTCACCGAACCGCCGCGGAAGGCGACCGTGAGCGCCGGGCCAAGGCCCTTCTTGGCGGCTTCGGCGGTGCGCACGTTGACGCGCACGCTGACCATCATGCCGATGAAGCCGGCCGACGCCGACAGGCAGGCGCCGACGACGAAGCCGGCGGCCGTCTCCCAGCCGAGGCCCCAGCCCTGCTTGGCGCCGAGCGCGATGCCCAGGACCAGAAAGACGACCACGCCGACCATGGCGATGGTGCGGTACTGGCGGCTGAGGTAGGCCTTGGCGCCCTCCTGCACGGCGCCTGCCACCTCCTGCATCTTCGCGTCGCCGGCCGGCAGGGCCAGCAGCCAGCGGATCAACAGCACGCCGTAGATCACAGCGATCGCGCCGCAGATCACGGCGATCAGCACCGCATTGTTCGAAACGAATGAACCCACCTCGCACGACTCCTTTCAGTTCTCGTTTCCCCCGCCGCCTGAGTCGTCGCCGCGCAGGGATCCTCCGTCCGCCGCGCGACGCCTCGCCGCTCGGCGGTGTGCCTCCGTTGTCGAAAGTCTTCGTGTCGTGACGTGCGACCCCCGCGAGGGACTAGCGCACGTACTTGCCGATCAGCAGATCGAGCTTGTCCTTGGTCGCCTGGGGAATGAGCTCGGCCGGCGTGTTGATGGCCGTCTCGACCGCGTGACGGCACGAGCAGTCGGCCTGCAGGTCGAGCGCCGGCACGACCCGCCGCACGATGGCCTGGGCCGTTTCGACGTTGCGCCGCACGTTGGACAGCACCTGTTCCAAGGTGACGTCCTCCTCGCCTTCGTACCAGACGTCGTAGTCGGTGACGAGAGCCATGGTCGCGTAGCAGATCTCGGCCTCGCGGGCCAGCTTGGCCTCTTGCAGATTGGTCATGCCGATGACATCCATGCCCCACTGCCGGTAGACCCGCGATTCGGCCCGGGTCGAGAACTGGGGACCTTCGATACAGACGTAGGTGCCGCCCTCGTGGACGACGGCGCCCACCGCGTTGCCGGCCGTGGCGATGGCCGCCGAGACGTGCCGGCAGAACGGGTCGGCGAAGCCCATGTGAACCACGACGCCTTCGCCGAAGAAGGTGCTGGGCCGCGCCTTGGTGCGGTCGAAGAAGCTGGTCGGGCACGACGATGTCGAGTGGCCTCAGCTCCTCGCGCAGGCTGCCGACGGCGCTCGCCGAGACGATCTGCTCGACGCCGAGCGCCTTCATGCCCCAGATGTTGGCGCGGTAGTTGACCTCGGAGGGCAGGATGCGATGGCCGCGGGCGTGCCGCGGCAGAAAGGCGGTCGGCACGCCGCCCAGGTCGCCCACGAAATACGAGTCGCTCGGCGGGCCGAACGGCGTGTCGAGCGTCACCTCGCGGGCATCGTCGAGCAGCTCGTAGAACCCCGACCCGCCGATGACACCGACCTTCGCCTGCCCACTCGCGTTCACGAACGACCTCCGGCTGCTTGCCGCCAAACCAGCGGCGAGTATACAGGGTGCCGGGCGGCCGACAAAACGCCGCCGAAGGGCGCTCGCCGGCCCGCCGGGCAGCGGTTGCCAGCTCGCCGGGCGGCGCTCGCCGGCCGGCCGGACCGCCTCCGGCGAGGCGACAACCGGAGCTCTCGATGATAGCCTTTTATGCACCCGCCCGCGGTCCGCCGCCGGCCTCGAATCGCACGTCCCCGGAAACGGAGGAGCGAGAAGGTGCCCAAGAACAAAGTGGTTCCTATCGACGAGGCGATGGCTCACGTCAAGAGCGGCATGAGCATCGCCGTCGGAGGCTTCATCGGCCAGGGTGACCCGCTCACGCTCATCGACTACCTAAAGACGATGGACGTGCGCGACCTGACCATCTACGAGAACGACGCCGGCTACCGCGACCGCGGCACGGTCGAGCTCGTCAACCAGGGCAAGATCAAGAAGATCTTCGCCAGCCACGTCGGCACGACGCCCGACATCGCCAAGGCCATGAACGAGGGCCGTATCGAGGTCGAAGCCACGCCCCAGGGCACCCTCGCCGAGATGCTGCGCTGCGGCGGCGCCGGACTGGGCGGCTTTCTCACGCCGACCGGCATCGGCACCCTCGCCGAAGAAGGCAAGCAGATCGTCGAGCTCGGCGGCAAGCCATACATCCTGGTGCCGTCGGTGCGCTGCGACGTGGCCATCGTGCGCGCTCACCGCGGCGATACGTGGGGCAATCTGATCTACCGCGGCACGTCGCGCAACTTCAACGTGCCCGCGGCGATGTGCGCCGACTACGTCATCGCCGAGGTCGAGAACCTCTATACGATGGGCGAGCTCGACCCCGAGGCCATCCACACCTCAGGGATCTTCGTCGACGCCGTGGTGCGCGCCGACATCAGCTACTGCACCGTTCGCGAGAGGCCGCTCGAGGCCGCGGCGGGGGGCAGGTGACATGGCAGGCAACGCCAAGAAGATCATCGCGCGGCGGGCCGGCCGCGAGCTCAAGGACGGCCAGATCATCAACCTCGGGATCGGCCTGCCCACGTTGATCGCCAACTACGTGCCCGAGGGCGTCGACGTCGTCATCCAGACCGAGAACGGCGGCATCGGGGTCGGCCCCGCGCCGGCGCCGGGCTGCGAGGACCGCGACCGCGCCAACGCCGGCAACCAGCCCATCACGCTCATCCCGGGCGGCAGCTACTTCGACTCGGCCACCTCGTTCGCCATGATCCGCGGCGGCCACGTCGACTCGACCTTCCTGGGCACGCTGCAGGTCGACGAAGAGGGCAACATCGCCAACTGGATCGTGCCCGGCGGCCTGCTGGCCGGCATGGGCGGCGCCATGGACCTGGTCACGGGGGCCAAGATCGTCCACATCGTCACCGAGCACTGCGCCCGCGACGGCAGCTCGAAGCTCATGAAGAAGTGCACGTTCCCGCTGACCGGGGCCAAAGAGGCCGACGTCATCATCACCGAGCGGGCCCTGCTGCGCCGCTACCCCGACCGCGGCTGGGTGCTCGAAGAGGTGGCCGCCGGCTACACCCTCGCCGACATCGCCGCCTGCACCGAGCTCGCCTACACGGTGGCCGCCGACGTCAAGCTCGACGCCTTCGGCGCCGAGGAGGCCGTCGCCGACAAGGCCTGACGGCCGCGCGCCCCGCGCGCGGCCCGCACACAAGCACAGGTCGGGCGGGGCCCGGGTGCGCCTGCGCACCCGGGCCCCGCCCGACTCTTTGCGGTGAGTCCGCGCTTACACGAGTACGTTCTCGACGCGCTCGACGCCCGGCACGACGTTCTTGAGGTGCCGCTCGACGCCGTGGGTGAGCGTCATCTGCGACATGGGGCAGCCCGCACAGTGGCCCATGAGCCGCACCTGCACGACGCCGTCGTCGCTGACGTCGACCAGCTCGATGTCGCCACCGTCGGCCTGCAGGGCCGGACGGATGTCGCCAAGTGCCTTCTCGACCTCTTCCTTCATGTGATTCACCTCCCCGCTTGCGTGGTGGCGACTGCCGTATCGCCCGCCTCTGCGCCATGCCGGCAGGTGGCCAGCGCCTCGAAATCCATGCGCTCGAGCTCGGCCGTGAGCACGTCCTCGATGCGCTGCCAGAAACTGTGGGTGCCGCAGGGCCCCGGCTCGCACGGTTGCGGGTGACCATCGCAGCGGTGCAGCTCGAGCGGCCCGTCGACCGCCTCGAAGACGTCGCGCACCGACACCTCGGCCCGCGGCCGCGCCAGCGACACGCCGCCGCCGGCGCCGCGCGACGAGTGCAGCACGCCGGCCCGCACCAGGCTCTGGATGACCTTGGCGAGGTAGCCTTCGGGCAGGCCCTGGGCGGCGGCGATGTCGCGCGTCTGCACGACCGCCCCCGGCTCGCGCAGGGCGAGCTCGTAGACGGCGCGGACGGCGTAGTCGGCTTGTGTCGAAAGCCTCATCGATCGCTATTGTGGACCAATAGGGCTTATTTGTCCAGTTGGCGCCGTTGGCGCGGTCGGCCGGGCGCGTCAGACCTCGTCGTAGACCCACTCGATGTTGTCGCGGTGCTGGGCGCGGTAGGTCTCGTCGACCTCGGGCGCCGGCGGGCAGGAACGCCGCGGCCGGCAGGTCGACGTCGCCGCGATCGACACCCTTGCGCTTGGCCTCGCGGACCGCTTCGTAGAGCTCCTCGACGTAGCGCTCGTTGGCGTCGATGAGCTCCTTGCCCATGACCGGCCCGTGCGCCGGCACCACGCGCCGCACCGGCAGCTGGGTCAACTGGCGCAGGCTCTTTAGATAGACGCTCTCGCCGTCGCGCAGGGCTAGTGAGGGGAAGGGCCACTCCACGGTGTCGCCGCCGAGCAGCACCTCCGCCTGTTCGACGTAGAGGATGATCGAGTCCTCGGTGTGTCCGGGGGTGTGGATCAGGTGCACGGTGGCGACCGGGTCTTCGTAGCGCAACCGGTCGCCGAAGCCGATCGAGGGCAGCGTCACTCCCTCCGGGGGCTCGGGCGGGACGCTCTCGGAGCCGCTGCGGCTCTGGGCGACGATCAGCCGGGGGCACAGGCGGTGGGCCACGATGTCGTGACCGGTGAAAGCGGCGTTGCCGTACACGTGGTCCCAGTGGTGGTGCGAGTTGACGACGGTGACTCTGCGTCCGGCGGCCACTCCGTCGAGCAGCAGGGCGACCGGCGCCATGGCCTGGGGGCTGTCCAGGGTGTCGAAGACGAAAATGCGGTCGTGGCCGAGCACGACGCCGGCGGTCGTCGAGTAACCGCGCGCGACCATGCTGTGGATCCAGACGGTGTCGGTGAGCTGTTCCATCGTGCTCTCCTCTTCGGCAGAAGTGGCCCGCTCGTGAGCGCTCTCGCCGGCGACGCGGCCTAGAGGACGACGATCTCTTCGGGGGCCCGCGTCAGACGCTCGGCGGCGCCGGCGGTCACCGTCCAGGTGTTCTCTATGCCGATCGCCCCGAGACCGGGAAAGACGAACTTGGGCTCGAGAGCGAACACCATGCCCTGTTCGAGGAGCAGATCGTTGGGCGAGAGCACCGGCAGCTCGTCGAGCTCAAGGCCGACGCCGTGACCGACGAAGCGCACCTGGGACGGGCCGTAGCCCATGAAATGGGCCTCGAGCCCGTCGTCCCTGGCGACCGCGAGCGCCGCCTCGTAGACGGCCCGGCAGGCCACGCCGCGGCGGGCGCAGGCGGCGGCCGCCGCCTGCGCCCGCCGCGCGCACGCGTAGGCCCGCGTGAACTGCTCGGGCAGCTCGCCGAGGGCGAAGATCCGGGTGAAATCGGCCGTGTAGCCGTCGAGCACGGGCACGAAGTCGAAGACGACGGGCTCGCCGCGGCCGATCGTCTTGAAGCTCACGCCCTGGGCGATGGCCGGGCTCAGGCCGGTGCCGGCCAGCGGCGTGTCGAGGCTCGAGGGCACGGCGCCGCTCGCGCCGGTGAGGAGCTGGCCGTAGAACATCTCGCCGTTGAAGGCCCGCATGCGGATCACGCCCTGGTGGCCCAGAGCCCGCGCCTCGGCTTCGACCAGACCGGCGAAGGCGGCCTCGGTCTGGCCTTCGTGCAGCAGGCCCGGGATGCGCCCAAAGACCTCGTCGGCCATCGCCGCCGCGGCGGCGATGCGGGCCACCTCCCACGGCGACTTGACCGCCCGCTGGCGCACGAGCGCCGGTCCGATGTCGACGAAGCTGCGCTCCGGGCATCTGGGCCTCGTAGCGCCGGAACTGGCCGACCGGCAGCACGTCGAGCTCGAGACCGACGAGCCGCGGGCGCCCCGCCGCAGCGTTCGCCGATGAGCTCGCCGAGGCGCCGCAGGCTGGGCAGCGGCTCGACCGGCAGCGGCGACTCCTCGCGCGCGCGTGCGACCGTCCTACGGGTGAACAGCACCGGCTCGCCGGCGGCCGGCACCAGAAGGTGCGATTGCTGGATCGTGCCGGCCAGGTAGTAGAGGTCGGCGTTCTGGACGACCACGGCGGCGTCGATGCCCTCGGCTCGCAGCGTCTCCTGAAAGGCGGCCAGCCGGCCCTCGATCTCGCTGCCCGGGACCATGATGGCGCGCCGCTCGACAAACGGCGGCGCTACAACCATGGGATGAGCGCCGCGACGGTCGCGGTCTGCACTCGCCAGAACGTGAGCACGACGAGGACGAGGAGGACGATGACGGTGACGGCCACGTCGCCGGCGCTGAAGCGCCCCACCGGGTTCTTGCGGCCGAACATCGTGTAGCCGGCCATGAGCACGATACCGCTCACGAAGCCGCCGAGGTGCCCCTGCCACGACAGTCCGCTTGACGTGAGATTGAGGATGAGATTCAGGAAGAACCAGAACACGAGCTGGCCGAAGATGGCCCGCGCCACGTAGTCGCGGTGACGGTTGAGGAACGCGTAGGCCATGAGCCCTCCGAACGCCCCCGCGATCGCGCCGGAAGCGCCCACCGTGAGGGTGAGCGGCGCGGCGAACAGCACAACGAACACTGAGCCGGCCAGGCCGATGGCCAGGTAGAGCACGAGGAACTTGAAACGGCCGAGCACCGCCTCGGTGTACTCGCCGAGGAACCACAGCGCCAGCATGTTGATGCCGATGTGGAGCCAGCTCTCGTGCAGGAACATGCTCGCTGACATGCGCCAGTACTCGTGCTGCTGGATCACGTACGCCGGCACGAGGCCGCCGAGCCGCACCATTTCCGCGGTGCCGCCGACGGTGGCGCTCGTCGCGCCGGTCGCGAGCTCCACCAGGAACACCGCCACGTTGATGGCGATCAAGACCTTGGTCACCGTGAGTCCTCGGCTGCCCCCCATCATCGCGCTGCCCTGCCACCTGTTGCGTGTCTGCTGGCGGGTGACCACGTTGGGCCGCGCGCCGCCGCGCCGCTGCTCGGCCATGCAGTCGGGGCAGCGAAAGCCGACCGCCGCCGGGACCATGCACTCGTGGCAGATCGGACGGCCGCAGTTGGCGCAGCGCACGCCGGTCTCGCGGTCGGGGTGGCGGTAGCAGTGCTCGACGTCGAGATCGTCGGGCATGTGCACGTCGAAGTCTTCGATGGGTGGAGTAGTGCTCATGATGGCGGCCGCCACTCTTGTGCCCGCGCCACGAGGTCGGCAATCCAGCCTTCGATGCGCACCGGCCTCAAGGTGTCGCGAGCGACCACGGCGTGGCGCGTGGCGCCGCTCGCGATCAGCGTGCCGGCGGCCTCGTCGCCGCCCGCGTCCGGGTCGCCGCCGGCAGCGGAGCCCTCGGTCACGCGACGCACCTCGTAGCCAAAGTCGAACGAAGCGCGGCCGATGTGCTCGGTCCACATGGCGACGTCGAGCAGGTCGTCGAGATGAGCCGGGCTGTGGTAGGTGCAGGTCGCGCTGACGGCCGGCAGGATGACGCCGCGCCGCTCGACCTCGGTGATCGGCATGCCGACGGCGCGCAGGGCCTCGACGCGCGCCACTTCGAAGTAGACGAGGTAGTTCGCGTAGTAGGCCACGCCGGCGGCGTCGGTCTCTGCGTAGCGGACCCGGATGGGAGTGTGGAACGGCCCGTCGGCCGGCGGCGCGTGCATGGTGGCGAAGTCTAGCACAGGGGCGGGCGCGGCTCCTCTTTCGAGGAGCCGCGCCCGCCCCGCCGAGCCGCCCGCCGGCGGCCGGGCCGATCGCTCCTAGAGGACGATCTTGGCGACCTCGGTGAAGACGCCGAAGGCGTGCTCCATGTCGGCGTCGGTGACCATCAGCGGCGGCAGGAAGCGGACGCAGTTGCCCATGCTGCCGGCGCCCATGAGGATGGTGTTGCGCTTGGCGGCCTCGGCGACGAAGGCCTTGGCCGGACCGGCGTCGGGCTCGCGCGTGCCCGGCTTGACGATCTCGATGGCGGCCATGACGCCCATGCCGCGCACGTCGCCGATCGCCGGGTAGGTCTTCTGCATGTCCTTGAAGAAGGCCTGGAGCTTGTCGCCCTGACGGGCGGCGTTGGCCAGCATGCCCTCTTCCTCGATGACCTGGATGGTGGCGTTGGCCGCGGCGCAGGCGACAATGTTGCCGCCGAAGGTGCCGCCCATGGAACCCGGGGTGACCTTGTCCCAGATATCCTTGCGGCTGACGATGGCCGCCAGCGGCAGGCCGCTGGCGATGCCCTTGGCGATCGTGACGACGTCGGCGGTGACGCCGTAGTGCTCGTGGCAGAACCACTTGCCGGTGCGGCCCATGCCGGCCTGGATCTCGTCGATGACGAGCAGGGCGCCGGTCTCGTCGCAGATCTTGCGCAGCTCGGCGAAGAACTCGGGGGTCGGCACGACGAAGCCGCCCTCGCCCTGCAGCGGCTCGACCACGATGCAGGCCACGTCCTCGCCGTAGATCTCGGCGCGCAGGATGCGGCGCAGGTCGTCGATCGCATACTCGGTCGGGTCGAACCCTGCCGGAGTGTGGAACGGGTCGCAGTAGCGGGCGTGGAAGACGCACGGCACGAGGGGCTGCATGTGACCGCGGTAGTGGGCGATCGAGTCGGTCATGGCCATCGCCAGGTGCGTGCGGCCGTGGAAGGCGTTCTGGAAGGCGATGACGCCCGGCCGGCGCAGGGTGCCCTTGGCCAGCTTGACGGCGTTCTCGACGGCCTCGGCGCCGGAGTTGGCGAACAGCACCTGGTCGAAGTTGCCCGGCACGATCTCGCACAGCTTGTCGGCGAGGTCGAGCATGGGCTGGTGGTAGTACATGTTCATCTGCGCGTGCAGCATCTTGGCGGCCTGGTCCTGCACGGCCTTGACGACCTTCGGGTGGGCGTGACCGGTGTTGGCCACGGCGATGCCCATGCAGAAGTCGAGCCACTTGCTGCCGTCGGTGCCGTAGACCCAGGCGCCCTCGGCGTGGTCTACGGTGATCGGCGATGTGTGCCCGACGAAGAAGGGAACGCGGGACTTCAGGTCTTCAGCGACCACCGACATGTGTACCTCCACACTGGATCGCCCTCTGGTTTGGCCAAACCGGAGAGCCTTGCTGGCCTGACGAAACGAAGCGTTCGCGGGCGGCGACGGCCTGAGTCGGTGCCCGTGACTCCAGCGACATCTTAGCGCTTCGACGCCGCGCTCACAGCGTGGCCGCCTGCCGCGCCGTGTCAAGAGACACGCGCCGCTTTGGACGCCATGTCCAAGCCGTCGCCGCGTAACCTCTCCGCCGGCTCGGTCGCCGGCTTGACACCCCGCTGGGGCCCGGTTACGCTGTGAATCACTTCACAACGTTACGTAACGAAACGACGCTGGCTCCGGCCGGCACGACGTTCGAGGAGGGCCATGGTCTCGCGCAAGACGATTGCTCGCATGAGCCTCTATCGGCGCCTCCTGATCTCGCTGCGCGACGCGGGCACGAGCCACGTCTTCTCTCACCAGCTCGCCAAGCTGGCCGGCCTCACCGCCGCCCAAGTGCGCCGCGACTTCATGGCGATCGGCTACTCCGGCAGCCCCACGCGCGGCTACGAAGTCGACAAGTGCATCGAGAGCATCGGCGGCTTTCTCGACGGCCCCCGCCGCCAGGACGTCGCGCTCGTCGGCGCCGGCAAGCTCGGCCGCTCCATCATCGCCCACTTCGCCGGGCGCCGCCCCAAGCTGGCCATCGTCGCCGCCTTCGACGACGACCCCGCCAAGGCCAGCGGCCGCATCGAAGGCTGCCGCTGCTTTCCGGTCGCGATCATGGAGTCGACCGTGCGCGACCTTGGCATCGAGATCGCCATTCTCACCACGCCGCCGGCGGCGGCCCAGGACGCGACCGACACGCTCGTGCGCGCGGGCGTCAGGAGCATCGTGAGCTTCGCCGCCACGCCGCTGCAGGTGCCCGAAGGCGTCTCGGTCATCGACATGGACATCACCGCCGCTCTCGAGACCGCCGCCTACATCGCCCGCGAGACGCCGGCCGCCGTGGCCGCCGAGGCCGAAGCCGAGGCCGACAAGGCCGCGGCGCCCCTCATGCGCCAGCTCGACACGCTGCTGGCCAGCGGCGAGGTCAGGCTCGACGAGCTGGCTCGCTGCATTGGCGCCCAGATCATCTCGGGCGAAAGCTGCCCGCAGCGTATCGTCGAAAAGATCTACGCCGGCGACCGCGTCAGCGACCTGCTGAACGAGGCTTCCGACCGCACGCTCCTCGTGACCAACCTCATGAGCCTGCAGATGATCCGCGTCGCCGAGCTCATGGACGTGCCGGCGATCTGCTTTGTGAACGGCGCCTCGCCCGAGCCCGAGATCGTGGCCCAGGCCGACAGCGCCGGCACCACGCTGATGGTCTCGCCGATCGGTGTGTTCGAGACCTGCGGGCTGATCTACCAGTCTCTCGCGGCGGCGCCGGCGACCACCCAGCCGGCGCGTGCCTGATCGCCGTCGTGGAACACGTCGGCTACGACATCGAGGGCGGCGACTACCATGAGGCGGGCGCCGCGTCGCGCGCCATCAAGCGGCACCTCAAGGCGATCGGCGCCCGCTCCGACGCCATCCGCCGCGCCATGATCGCCGCCTACGAAGCCGAGATGAACGTCGTGATCCATGCCCAGCACGGGCGCCTCGAAGCCAGCTTCGACGACCACCACATCGACGTCGACGTGGTCGACGAGGGCCCTGGCATCGCCGACCTCGACCACGCCCTCACGCCGGGCTGGTCGACCGCCTCGCCCGAAGCCCGCGCCCTGGGCTTCGGCGCCGGTCTGGGCCTGCCCAACATCCGCAAGAACTCAGACACCTTCGCCCTCGAAAGCGAGGTCGGCAAGGGCACCACGGTGCACTTCAGCGTGCTGCTGCGACCGGAACGAACGGTCGCCCAGCCCGCCCTCTCGCTCGCCGTGAACGCCGAGCTCTGCCGCGACTGCCGGCGCTGCCTGACGGCCTGTCCCACGGGCGCCGTCCGCGTGCGCGACGGCGTGCCGTCGGTGCTCGCCCACCTCTGCATCGACTGCACCTGCTGTATCGCCGTCTGCGAGGCCGGCGCGCTGGGTCTCGCCGCCACGGCGCCCGACGCCGAGCGGCTCGGAGCCGTCTCGCTCGCGGTGCCGCCGGCGTTCCTCGCCGGCTTAGGCGAGCGCATCGCCGCCGCCTGCGTGTGCGACGCGCTCGCCGAGGCCGGCTTTGCCGAGGTGCGCTCGATCGACTCCTTCGAGGACGCCCTGCGCCACGAGGTCGTCGCCCAGGCCGCCGCCGGCGAGCGGCCGCAGCCCGTCCTCTCGCCGGTCTGTCCGTCGGTCGTCGACCTGATCGAGCTGCGCTTTCCGTCGCTGCTCGGCCACCTGGCGCCGTTCGCCTCGCCGTGGGAGTCGCTCGCCGCCGCGGCGACCGACTCGAGCGCCGCCTACGTCG
Organism: uncultured Actinomycetes bacterium; assembly: GCA_963799395.1. GTDB lineage: Bacteria > Actinomycetota > Thermoleophilia > UBA2241 > UBA2241 > Bog-752. Next base: position 29,859 of record CAWCWZ010000036.1, on the reverse strand, counting down.
TGTCGTGCCCGGGCCAGCGCAGCGCCCTCGCGGCGCGCGGCGTGGACGCCGCACGCCGCGCGGTCGAGCCCGGCCTGCTGCGCGACCTCGTGCTGTCGCGCCTCTCCGGTCGGCAGTGCGACGCCGCCGCGCCGGCCGCCGCCAGCGCCGCCGACGACAGCGTGCTGCGCGTGACCGGCATCGCCCACGTCGTCGCCGTCCTCGAGCAGATCGAGGACGGCCTCCTCACCGCTCCGGCGGTGATCGAACCGTACGTCTGCGACGGCGGCTGCTTCGGCTCGCCGCTCCTGGCCGACGACCCGTTCCTGTCGCGCGAGCGCTGGCCCGCCCCGGCCGGCCTCGCCGCCACCGCGCCGAGCGTCGCCGCCCCCCTGGCGCCGTTCGCCGCCCGGCCCGGGGTCAGGCTCGACGCCGACATGGCCAAAGCCATCGAGAAGCTCGCCCGCCTCGACGCCGTGCGACGCGAGCTGCCCGGTAAGGACTGCGGCGCGTGCGGCGCGCCGACCTGCGCGGCACTCGCCGAAGACGTGGTGCTCGAACGCGCCGCCATCACCCTTTGCCCGTACCGTTCGACCGACGGAGGCTGAAGACCATGAACCTCGAGACCATCGCCGAGAAGCTCGACCTCAAGAACCTGACGCCCACCCTCGCCGGCGCCGACGCCGAAGTCACGGCGGGCTACGCGTCCGACCTGCTGTCCGACGTCCTCGCCAACGCCCCCGAGGGCGGCGTGCTCGTCACCCTGCAGGTGCATTTGAACGTCGTCGCCGTGGCCAGCCACGCCGAGCTCGCCGGCGTCGTCTTCTCGTCGGGTCGTGTGCCCGACGCCGAGGTGATCGCCAAGGCCGTCGCCGAGGACCTCCAGCTCTACGCCACCGACGCCGACACCTTCGAGGTCGTCGGCCGCCTGTTCGCTCTGGGCGTGACCGGCGGCCGTGGCGTCTGACCCCGTGAAGACTCTGCGCGCCGACCTGCACGTGCATACCGCGCTGTCGCCCTGCGGCGACGACGAGATGTCGCCGCCGGCGATCGTCGACGCCGCCCTCGCGGCCGGCCTCGACATGATCGCCGTCTGCGACCACAACGCGGCCGGCAACGTGCGCGCCGTTGCCGAAGCCGCCGCCCCGCGTCTCGCGGTCATCCCGGGCATAGAGGTGACGACGGTCGAGGAAGCCCACGTCGTCGGCCTCTTCCCCACCGTCGCCGCCGCGGCCAACGCCGCCGACGAGGTGCGTCGGTCCCTGCCACCGATCGACGACGACTACACCCGCTTCTTCGGCGAGCAGTACCTGATGAGCGCCGACGGCACGGTCTACGGCCACGACGAGCACGCGCTCGCCCTCGCGACCGCGCTGCGACTCGACGAGGCGGTCGCCCTGATCAAGCGCTTCGGCGGCCTCGCGGTCGCGGCGCACGTCGATCGCCCGACCTTCGGGGTCGTCTCGCAGCTCGGCTTCTTTCCGTATGAGGCCGGCTTCGACGCGGTCGAGCTGTCGCGCCACGCGCCGGCCGGCTCAGCGGCGGCGGCCGCCTGCGCCGAGTACCGGCTGCCGGTGGTGCGCTCGTCGGACAGCCACTACCTCGAGGATGTGGGCTGCGTGGCCACCGAGCTGACCCTCGAGGCGCCCACGTTCCCCGAGCTCGTGCTCGCCGTCAAACAGCGCCAGGGCAGGATCGTCGCCGATGCATGACCTGTCGCTCTACATCCTCGAGATGATCGAGAACTCGCTGCGCGCCGGCGCCGGCCGGGTGGCCGTGCGTGTCTGGATCGAGCCGCCGCGCGACGAGCTGTCGATCGTGGTCGAAGACGACGGGCCCGGCCTCGATGTCAGCCCCGACCAGGCGACCGACCCCTTCTTCACCACCAAGGCCGGCAAGAAGACCGGGCTCGGCCTGCCGCTGTTCCGCGAGGCCGCCGAGGCCGCCGGCGGCCACTTGACGATGCACCGCTCGCGCGAGCTGGGCGGCGTCGCGATCGAGGCGCTCCTCGGCCTCTCACACGTCGACCGGCCGCCGCTGGGCGACGTCGTCGAGACGGTGGCCGTCATGGCCGCGACGAACCCGCAGGCCGACCTCACGCTCGAGGTCGGCGCCGGCGCCGACGCCTGCCTGGCCCAGGGCGGCGAGCTCGCCGCCTTCGGTCCGGTCGCCAGGCGCTGCGCCGCCATCCTGGCGCGCGCCGACGCGCGGCCGCTCGACACGGCCGCCGTGGCCGCGCCGGGCGCCGCGACCGACGCCGCGGCGGCCGGCGGCGACGTCACACCCGACCACCACGGCCCCTCACCGGCCCCAGCCAGAACGACCAAGACAGTGGACGACACTGTGGATTTGCGACAGCAGAAAAGGAGCGTGGGATGACCGAAGTCTTGCAACAGTGCAGTTGCGAGGAAGCCAGCGAGGAGGAGCTGCTCGCCCGCCTCGACGACGTAATCGCCGGCTACCAGGACAGGCCGGGGGCCCTGATCCCGGTGCTGCAGCTTGCCCAGGGCATCTTCGGCTATCTGCCCGAGGTCGCCCTCAAGCACGTCGCCTTCAAGCTGAACAAGCCCTACAGCGAGGTCGCCGGCGTGGTCGGCTTCTACTCGTTCTTCTCGACCGTGCCGCGCGGCAAGCACGTCATCAGGGTGTGCCTGGGCACGGCCTGCTACGTGCGCGGCGGCGTGGGCGTGCTCGACGCCCTCCGCAAGGACCTCGCGATCGACGTCGGCGGCACGACCGACGACCGCAACTTCTCGCTCGAGGTCGGGCGCTGCTTCGGCGCCTGCGGCCTCGCGCCCGTGATCATGATCGACGACGACGTGCACCACCGCGTCAAGCCCAAGCGGATCGGCGCCATCCTCGAGCAGTACGCCGCCGACGCCGTCGCGGCAGAGAGGAGCGCCTGACGCCATGACCGAGAAGATCAAGAGCGCCGCCGACCTGAAAGCGCTGGCCGACAGGGCCAGGGCCTCGGTCGAGCTGCGTGAGGGCACCAAGGGCGTCCAGGTGACGGTGCACATGGGCACCTGCGGCATCGCCGCCGGCGCGCGTGGCGTGATCGCCGCCTTCATGCGCGAGATGGCGGCCGCCGGCGTCGACGACGTCACGCTGCGGCAGTCCGGCTGCGCCGGCCTCTGCGAGCAGGAGCCGATGATCACCGTACGCGACGCGAGCGACACGCCCTACCGGTACGGGCTGCTCGACGACGCCAAGGTCAAGACGATCGTCACCGAGCACCTCGTCGGCGGCACGCCGGTCGATGCGCTGCTGATCAGGTCGTAGAAAGCTTTTGCGAGGAGCGAAGGAAGCGGATATGGAGCAGTTCAGAAGCCACGTCCTCGTCTGCACGGGCGGCGGTTGCATCGCCTCGGGCGCCCTGGCGGTCAGCGCCGCGTTCGGCGAGGAGTTGGAGAAGCACGGCCTGGCCGGCGAGGTCCAGGTGGTCGAGACCGGCTGTCTCGGCCCCTGCGCCGTGGGCCCGGTGGCGCTCGTCTACCCCGACGGCGTCTTCTATCAGAACATCAAGGTGCCCGACGTCGCCGAGATCGTCGAGGAGCACCTTCTCAAGGGCCGCGTGGTGCCGCGCCTCGTGAGCACCGCCCCCGGCACCGAGAAGTCGATCGCCGAGATGCGCGATGTCGAGTTCTTCAACCGTCAGGTGAAGATCGTGCTGCGCAACTCCGGCCTGATCGACCCCCTCAAGATCGAGGACTACATCGCCCGCGACGGCTACGCCGCCCTCGCCAAGGCGCTCACCGACATGACCCCCGAGCAGATCGTCGAAGAGGTCCTGGCCTCGGGCCTGCGCGGCCGCGGCGGCGCCGGCTTTCCCACCGGCCTCAAGTGGCGCTTCGCCCAGCAGCAGAAAGAGGAGACCAAGTACATCCTCTGCAACGCCGACGAGGGCGACCCCGGCGCCTTCATGGACCGTTCGGTGCTCGAAGGCGACCCGCACTCGGTGATCGAGGGCATGGCCATCGGCGCCTACGCGATCGGCGCGCACCAGGGCTACGTCTACGTCCGCGCCGAGTACCCGCTGGCCGTCGAGCGCCTGCAGTACGCCATCGACCAGGCGCGTGAGTACGGCCTGATCGGCGACGACATCATCGGTTCGGGATTCGCCTTCGACCTCGAGATCCGCATGGGCTCCGGCGCCTTCGTCTGCGGCGAGGAGACGGCCCTCATGACCTCGATCGAAGGCCACCGCGGCGAGCCTCGCCCGCGGCCGCCGTTCCCGGCGGTCAAGGGCCTCTGGGGCAAGCCCAGCGTGCTCAACAACGTCGAGACCTATGCCAACATCAACCCGATCATCCTCAAGGGCGCCGAGTGGTTCGCCGCCACCGGCACCGAGAAGAGCAAGGGCACCAAGGTCTTCGCCCTGGGCGGCAACATCACCCATGCCGGCCTGGTCGAAGTGCCGATCGGCATGCAGCTCGGCGAGATCATCAACGAGATCGGCGGCGGCGTGCCCGGCGGCAAGGCCCTGAAGGCCGTGCAGCTCGGCGGCCCGTCGGGCGGCTGCGTGCCCTACTGGCACCTCGACACGCCCGTCGACTACGAGTCGCTGCAGGAGCTCGGCGCCATCATGGGCTCCGGCGGCCTCGTCATCATGGACGAGGACTCGTGCATGGTCGACATGGCGCGCTTCTTCCTGGAGTTCACCCAGGAGGAGAGCTGCGGCAAGTGCCCGCCCTGCCGGGTCGGCACCAAGCGCATGCTCGAGATCGTCGAGCGGATCTGCACCGGCCAGGGCGAAGAGGGCGACATCGAGCGCCTCCAGGAGCTCGGCGCCATGATCAAGGAGACCGCCCTCTGCGGCCTCGGCCAGACGGCCCCCAACCCGGTGCTGTCGATGATCCGCCACTTCCGCCACGAGTGGGAAGCCCACATCCGCGACAAGCACTGCGAGGCCGGCGTCTGCGCCACCATGTTCAAGGCGCGCTGCACCAACGCCTGCCCCGCCGACGTCGACGTGCCGGGTTTCGTGAGCCTGGTCGGCGAGAAGCGCTTCGACGAGGCCCTGCGCCTGCACCGCGAGCGCAACCCGCTGGCCTCGATCTGCGGCCGCGTCTGCTTTCACCCCTGCGAGAGCAAGTGCCAGCGCGCCGGCCTCGACGCTCCGGTCGCCATTCGCGGCGTCAAGCGCTTCATGACCGAGCAGGAGATCGACATCACCCTGCCGGAGATCCTCGTGAACGCCGAGAACGCCGCCCGCAAGGTGGCCGTGATCGGTTCCGGTCCGGCCGGCCTGTCGTGCGCCTACTTCCTGGCTCGCCTGGGCTACAAGCCGACCATCTTCGAGGCCGCCGCGACCCCCGGCGGCATGCTCGTGCAGGCCATCCCGGCCTACCGGCTGCCGCGCGAGGAGCTCGGCCGCGAGATCTCGATGATCCAGGAGATGGGTGTGACGATCGCATGCGACAAGGCGCTCGGCCGCGACTTCACCCTCAAGGGCCTGCAGGACGACGGCTACGAGGCCGTGTTCCTCGGCGTCGGCGCTCCCCAGGGCTCGAACATCGGCGTGCCAGGCGAAGACGGCGAGGGTGTCACCGAAGCGCTCTCGTTCCTCAAGACGTACAACGTCGACGGCACGGTCGCCGTGGGCAAGCGCGTCGCGGTGATCGGCGGCGGCAACTCCGCCATCGACGCGGCCCGTACCGCCCTGCGCCTCGGCGCCGACCAGGTGACGATCCTCTACCGCCGCACACGCGCCCAGATGCCGGCGTGGGCCGAAGAGATCGACGCCGCCGAGGAGGAGCGCATCGTGCTCCAGCCTCTCGTCGCGCCGGTCGAGATCGTGCACGACGCCGCCGGCAAGCTGGTCGGCGTCACGTGCCGCCCGATGACCCTGGGCGACTACGACGCGAGCGGCCGTCGCCGGCCGGTGGCCGGCCGCAACGCCGACTTCGTCGTCGAATGCGACCAGGTGATCGCCGCGATCGGCCAGTGGCTCGACAGCGAGCCGCTGTTCGACGGCGTCCCAGTCGAGACCACCAGGAAGGGCTGGCTCAAGACCGACAAGGACGGCCGCACATCGGTCGAGTGGATCTTCGCCGGCGGCGACGCCGTCACCGGTCCCTCCTCGGTCGTGGCCGCCATCGGCGCCGGCGAGAAGGCCGCCGTCTCGATCGACGAGTTCCTGAGCGGCGCGGGGCACGCCTTCTGGCGCCGCGACGTCGCCGTCGACACCGCGTTCGACCCCGACGCCGACCCCGACGAGACGCCGCGCGCCGACGTGCCTGTCGTGGCCGCCAGCATGCGCGTCGGCAGCTTCGACGAAGTCGAGCTCTCGTGGGCGGCCGAGGTGGCCGTCGCCGAAGCCCGGCGCTGCCTGCGCTGTGACTATGGAAAGACCTGTGCCGAGACCGAGGTGAACCGCTGATGCCAACCCTCACCGTAGACGACATCAAGGTCGAGGTCCCGGACGGCACGACCATCCTGCAGGCCGCCCGACAGGCCGGCTCCAGGGTGCCGAGCCTGTGCTACCTCGAAGACGTGCAGACGATCGGCGCCTGCCGCGTCTGCCTGGTCGAGGTCGAGGGTGCCAAGGCGCTCGTGGCCTCGTGCGCCGCTCCCGCAAGCGAGGGCATGGTCGTCAAGACCAACTCGCCGCTCGCCCGCAAGGGGCGCCAGACGGTGGTCGAGCTGCTCCTCTCCGAGCACGACGGCAACTGCCAGACCTGTGCCCGCAGCGGCGACTGCGAGCTGCGGACGATGGCCCGCGACCTCGGCATCGACGAGATCCGCTACGAGGGAGAACGGACCACGAAGACGATCGACGACTCCACTCCCGCGCTCGTGCGCGACAGCGGCAAGTGCATCATGTGCCGCCGTTGCGTCACGGTCTGCAACGAGACCCAGGGCGTCGGCGCCCTGTTCCCCCAGGGCCGCGGCTTCACGACGGTGATCGGGCCGGCCTTTGCCTCCGACCTCGCCGACGTGACCTGCGTGCAGTGCGGCCAGTGCGCCGCCGTCTGCCCCGTCGGGGCGATCGTCGAACGCGACCAGATCGATCAGGTCTGGGCGGCGCTCGACGACCCCGACAAGTTCGTCGTCGTGCAGACCGCGCCGGCCATCCGCGCCGCTCTGGGCGAGGGCTTCGACTACGAGCCGGGCACTCTGGTGACCGGCAAGATGGTCGCCGCCCTGCGCCGCCTGGGCTTCGACGGCGTGTTCGACACCAACTTCGCCGCCGACCTCACCATCATGGAGGAAGGCACCGAGCTGCTCGTGCGTCTCAAGGCGGCCCTCGTCGACGAACAGGACGTCGCCCTGCCCATGTTCACGAGCTGCTCGCCGGGCTGGATCAACTACATGGAGCACTACAACCCCGACTTCCTGCCCAACCTCTCGAGCTGCAAGAGCCCGCAGCAGATGTTCGGAGCAGTGGCCAAGACCTACTACGCCGAGCAGCTCGGCAAGCGGCCCGAGGACATCTTCGTGGCCAGCGTCATGCCCTGCACGGCCAAGAAGTTCGAGTGCCAGCGTCCGGAGATGGACGACTCGGGCGTGCAGGACGTCGACGTCGTGCTCACCACCCGTGAGCTCGTGCGCATGATCAAGCAGGGCGGCATCGACTTCGCCAGCCTGCCCGACGAGAAGATGGACTCGCCGCTCGGTCTGTCGACCGGCGCCGCCGACATCTTCGCCAACACCGGCGGCGTCATGGAGGCCGCGCTGCGCACGGTCTACGAGATCGTCACCGGCAAGCCCTTCCCCTTCGACAACCTGCATGTCAAGCCGATCGAAGGCCTGGCGGGCGTCAAGGAGGCTGAGGTGCCGATCGTGGGCGCCCTGCCCGAGTGGTCGTTCCTCGAAGGCGTCGCGGTCAAGGTCGCGGTGGCCCACACCCTGGGCAACGCCCAGAAGGTGATCGACGCCATCAAGCGCGGCGAAGCCCAGTACCACTTCGTCGAGGTCATGACCTGCCCCGGCGGCTGCATCGGCGGCGGCGGTCAGCCGCGGCTCACCACGAACGCCGTGCGCGAGGCGCGCATCGCCGCCATCTACCAGGAAGACGAAGGCCGCGAGCTGCGCAAGAGCCACGAGAACCCGGCCGTCGCCGAGCTCTACGCCACGTGGCTCGGCAACGCCGGCGGCGAGAAGGCCCATCACCTCCTGCACACCCACTACGCAGGCAAGGAGCGCGTCTAGCGAGACGACCCGGCGTGGTAAGCTGGCGGGCGGTCGGCGACCGGAAGGTCGCCGACCGCCCGCCGACCCGGACCGCGGGAGACGAGCCATGGCAGACCCGAGACTCATCCTCATCGTCGACGACGACTACGACTTTCTCGAGATCAACCGCCACATCCTCGAGAAGGCCGGCTACCGCGTGACCACCGCCATCAGCCCGTCGCAGGCCATGGAACGCATCGCCGCCGAGGCGCCCGATCTCGTCATCACCGACCTCATGATGAGCGAGGTCGACTCCGGCTTTTCGCTGTCGCGCAGGCTGCGCGACGACCCCCGCACGGCGGCCGTGCCGATCATCATGTCGACCTCGGTCACCACCGCCCTGGGCCTCGACTTCACGCCGCGCTCGGCCGCCGACCTCGCTTCCATGAAGATCGACGCCTACTTCGACAAGCCGCTCGACGCGGCGGCCCTCGTGGCCAAGGTCCGCGAGCTGCTGGGAGAGCCGTCATGCTGATCGGCGACGACGGCCTCGTCACCACCATCAAGGAGCGCTGCCGGCGCTGCTACGCCTGCGTGCGCGAATGTCCGGCCGAAGCCATCCGCATCGTCGACGGCCAGGCCAGCGTCATCCCTTCGCGCTGCATCGGTTGCGCCAACTGCTTCCGGGTGTGCTCGCAGAACGCCAAGCAGGCCTTCGGCGAGGTTGACCGCACCTTCGACCTGCTGGCCTCGAGCGACACCGTGACGGCCATCATCGCGCCGAGCTTCCCGGCCGAGTTCACCGACATAGACGAGAGCCAGCTCGTGGCCATGACCCGCGAGCTGGGCTTTGCCGCCGTTCACGAGGTGGCCTTCGGCGCCGACCTGGTGGCGCGCGCCTTCGCCCGGCTGCTCGAAGCCGACGGCGACGAGCGCTACATCGCCACACCCTGTCCGGCGGTGGTCTCGTTCGTGCGCAAGTACCACCCCGACCTTACCTCGTCGCTCGCGCCCATCGTCTCGCCGATGGTCGCGATGTCGCGGCGTGCTGCACGACCCGTCCATGCACGGGCCCGACGCCAAGATCGTGTTCGTCGGCCCCTGCATCGCCAAGAAGGGCGAGGCGGCGAGCGCGGAGATCCTCTTTGAGATCGACGCCGTGCTGACCTTCAACGAGCTGCGCCAGATGTTCGCCGAGCGCGAGATCGTGCCCCGCGACGACTCAGACGACGCCTTCGACCCGCCGCACGGCTCGCTCGGCTCGCTCTTCCCCCTCGCCCGCGGCCTGCTGCAGGCCGCCAACTTGCCCGAAGACCTGATGACCGGCGAGATCATCGCCGCCGACGGCATGGAGAGCTTCGTCGAGGCGATCAACGACTTCGAGCACGGCGAGTCCGAGGTGCGTCTGCTCGACATCCTCGCCTGCGAGGGCTGCATCGCCGGCGCGGGCTTCAGCAACGACGACCCCCTCTACCGGCGCCGCACCCAGATCAGCCGCCACGCCATGCGCACGACCGGCGGCTTCGACCAGGAGCTCTGGGAGCGCGACATGACGGCCTTCGCCGGCGTCGACCTGTCGCGCACCTACACCCCGCAGGACGAGCGCTTCCTGGTCGAGCCCTCGGAGCGCGACATCACCGAGATCCTGCGGCGCATGAACAAGACGACGCCCGAAGACGAGCTCAACTGCGGCGCCTGCGGCTACGGCACCTGCCGGCGCCACGCGGTGGCCGTCTACCAGGGCATCGCCGAAGAGACGATGTGCCTGCAGTTCGTGATCGAGAAGCTGTCGACCACGGTGGGCGACCTCGAGGACTCGCACCGCTCGCTCGAGAGCACCAAGGAGGCCCTCGTCAAGTCCGAGAAGCTGGCCAGCATGGGGCAGCTCGCGGCCGGCATCGCCCACGAGGTGAACAACCCGCTCGGCATCCTGCTGCTGCAGGCCAACATCCTGCTCGAGGAAGTCGACACGAGCGAGCCCATGGCCGACGACCTCAAGCTGATCGTCGACCAGGCCAACCGCTGCAAGAAGATCATCTCGGGGCTGCTCAACTTCGCCCGCCAGAGCCGCGTGGTACGCCAGCCGACCGACATGGTGGAGCTGGCGCGCGACACGCTACGCACGATGCCGATCGACGAGAACATCATGGTGCGGGTCGAGAGCACGATGGCCGACCCGATCGCCGAGGTCGACGCCGACCAGATGGTCCAGGTGCTCACCAACCTCGTCTCGAACGCCCAGCAGGCCATGCCCGACGGCGGCGCCCTCATCATCCGCCTGAGCGACACACCCGACGAAGTCACGTTCATGGTCACCGACACGGGCGTGGGCATTCCCCGCGAGAACATGGACAAGCTCTTCGACCCGTTCTTCACGACCAAGCAGGTGGGCAAGGGCACCGGCCTCGGCCTCGCGGTCACCCACGGCATCGTCAAGATGCACCGCGGTCAGATCGCCGTCGAGTCGAACGCCGACCCCACCGCCGGGCCCACCGAGACGACCTTCATCGTGACGTTGCCGCGCCGCGAGCTGTAGCAGCGCAGGGCGACGCCCGACAGGCCAGGCGAAAGGACACGGTGAGCGACAACCAGACCCTCAAGGTGGTCATGGTCGACGACGAAGAGGCGCTCTGCCTCGGGGTGCAGCGCATCGTCGACCGCTACGCCTTCCACCTGCCCGACGTGCAGATCGACGTCAGCTACGAGTTCGCCCATTTTCAGTCGGGCGAGGAGTTCCTGGCCGCCCTCGCCGACGGCGCCGATCTCGACCTTCTGCTGCTCGACCTGAAGCTGCCCGGCATCGACGGTCTCGACGTGCTGCAACAGGTCAGCGACCAGGGCCGCGAGGCGCTCACGCTGTTCATCACCGCCTACGCCACCTTCGAGACGGCCGTCAAGGCGACCAAGCTCGGCGCCTACGACTTTCTGCCCAAGCCGTTCTCGCCCGACGAGCTGCGCTACGGGCTGCGCAAGGCCTCGACCCAGCTCATCCTCAGCCGCCAGGCCCGGGCCCTCGCCGAGGAGCGCCGCCAGATCCGCTTCAACTTCATCTCGGTGCTCGCCCACGAGCTCAAGTCGCCGCTCAACGCCGTCCAGGGCTACCTGAACATCCTGCGCGACGACGTGCCCGACGAAGACCGGCGCATGATCGAACGCTCGCTGCTGCGCCTCGACGGCATGAAGAAGCTCATCTTCGACCTGCTCGACCTGACGCGCATCGAGTCGGGCCAGAAGCAGCGCCTGTTCGCCGACGTCGACCTCCGCGCCCTGACCGCCAACTGCGTCGACCTCTTCCAGGGCGAGGCCGCCGAGCGCGGCATCGCGATCGCCGTCGACTGCCCGGAGGGGCTCACCCTCGAGGCCGACGCCGGCGAGATCGAGATCGTCCTGAACAACCTCGTCTCCAACGCCGTCAAGTACAACCGCGACGGCGGCCGCGTCGACGTGACGCTGCGCCGCGACGGCGAGACCGTCACCCTCACGGTCGCCGACACCGGCATCGGTCTCACCGAGACCGAGGCGGCCAAGCTCTTCAACGAGTTCACCCGCATCAAGAACGAGCACACCGTGAACATCCTGGGCAGCGGCCTCGGCCTCTCGACCGTCAAGAAGCTCGCCAACCTCTACGGCGGCGACGCGACGGTGGCCTCGGTCGCAGGCGAGGGCAGCACGTTCACGGTGACGCTGCGCGACGCCGAGGTCGCGGCGGCCGAGGCGGCCGCCGATACGACCGCTTCGCCGGCGAACTGAGGGCCGCGCCCTTCCGCCCCACGGCGGTGTCGATATGCTCCTGGGACGGTGGTGCTAGCTGGCCTTGGCCCGCACCTGGACCTCGCGCTCGAGTCGCTCCCCGAGCTCGTCTGCGGCGACGTCGAGGTCGTAGTCCGACTGCAGCCCGAGCCAGAACTGCGGCGAGGTACCGAAGTAGCGGGCCAAACGCAATGCGGTCTCGCCGTACCCGACGACACGCTTGCGGTTGCACCGCGCGGCTCGATGGTGTCTTCTAGTCTGGCCGTTCGCAAGTTCTTGTGAAACAATCCGCAAGGAGACACCGGCCCCGGCGCGCGCAGGGAGCGTCCGGGGCTTCGCCAGCACGCGCAAGCGCCCGACGGGGCGGCGTGCGAGCTACCGTGACGACGTGGCAATCGAGTGGAGGAGTGCAAAGGTGTCCAAGATCCTGATCGTCGACGACGACCCCGACATCCAGGAAGCCTGCAGGCTCGTCCTGGAGAAAGAGGGCTTCCAGGTCGGTTGCGCGTCGAACCGCGCCGAGGGCCTGCGCGCGGTCGCCGACGCCACGCCCGACCTTCTCATCCTCGACGTCATGATGGAGGAGCCCGACGACGGGCTCACCATGGCGCGCGAGCTGCGCCGCGAGGGCTTCACCCAGCCGATCATCATGCTGACCAGCGTCAACGCCGCCATGGGCCTCACCATCGACCGCGACGACGAGATGGTGCCGGTCGACAAGTTCCAGACCAAGCCGGTCGAGCCGGCCACGCTGGTCGCCCAGGTCAACGAGCTTCTCGGCCTGTAGGAGGGCGCACGATGCTGAAGATCGACTCACCGACCCGCGACGAGATCGTCGCCATCGTCGAGCGCCACGGCGCCGACCGCACGTCGCTCATCCCCATCCTCCAGGACGTCAAGAAGTCGCAGCACGAGATCACCGACGAGGCCATGCAGATCGTCGCCGACCTGGTGCGGCGTCCACCCCGTCGAGGTCTACAGCGTGGCCACGTTCTACGCCTTCCTGCACGGCGCCGCCGAAGGCCGTTTCGTCGTGCGCCTGTGCGGCACGCTGTCGTGCGACTTCGCCGGCAAGACGGCCGTCGCCGAGGCGCTGCGCGGCGCCCTCGGCATCGACTTCGGCGCGACCACCGACGACGGCGTGTTCACGCTGGAGTGGGCGAGCTGCGTCGGCATGTGCGACCAGGGCCCGGCCCTGCTCGTCAACGACACGGTCTTCACGCGGGTCACTCCCGAGAAGGTCGCCGAGATCGTCGCCGAGTACCGCGGCAAGGCCGAGGCCGACGCCCGTCAGGACATCGTCACCCAGCGCAACGAGCTCACCTACGCGAGCATCGCGCCCGACGCCGGCCTCAAGGCGGCTCTCGCGCTGTCGCGCGGCGACATCGTCGACACCGTCTCCGGAGCGGCCCTCAAGGGCCGCGGCGGCGCCGGCTTCCCGACCGGCATGAAGTGGAACTTCTGCGCGGCCGAGAAGAGCGACCACAAGTACATCATCTGCAACGCCGACGAAGGCGAGCCCGGCACCTTCAAGGACCGCGTCATCCTGCGCGACTTCGCCGACCTCGTCTTCGAGGGCATGACCATCGGCGGCCGCGCCATCGGCGCCAGCATGGGCATCGTCTACCTGCGGGCCGAATACGCCTACCTGCGCTCGCACCTGAACGACGTCATCCACCGGCGGCGCGAGGCCGGCCTGCTGGGCACGAACGTCGGCGGCGTCGAGGGATTCGACTTCGACATCGTGGTGGCGCGCGGCGCCGGCGCCTACGTCTGCGGAGAGGAAACGGCCCTGATCGAGTCGCTCGAAGGGTTCCGCGGCGAGCCCCGCAACCGGCCGCCGTTCCCGGCCGTCGCCGGCTTTCTCAACCACCCGACCGTGGTCAACAACGTCGAGACCCTGGCCTCGGTGGCCTGCATCTTCGCCAAGGGCACCGACTGGTTCAAGGGCTTCGGCACCGACAAGTCGACCGGCTACAAGCTCTTCAGCATCTCGGGCGACTGCGAGAAGCCCGGCGTCTACGAGTTCCCCTGGGGCATCACGGTGGCCGACCTGCTCAAGGAGGTCGGCGGTGCCGGCGCCAAGGCGGTGCAGATCGGCGGCGCCTCGGGCGTCTGCGTGCCGGCCCGCGACTTCGAGCGCCGGCTCGCCTTCGAGGACATCCCCACCGGCGGCTCGGTCATGGTGATCGGCCCGCAGCGCGACCTGCTCGACGTCGCCGGCAACTTCCTCGAGTTCTTCGTCGAGGAGTCGTGCGGCCAGTGCACGCCGTGCCGCCTGGGCAACCCCCAGCTCCTCGAAGGCGTCGAGCTGCTGAAGCGGGGCGCATGCCCGGCCGCCCACCTGGCCGACCTCAAGGCCCTGGGGGCGACCATGCAGGTCGCCGCCAAGTGCGGCCTCGGCCAGACCAGCCCGAGCGCCTTCCTGTCGATCGTCGGCGCCTTCGCCGACGACGTCACCACCCGTCCGCAGCGCGCGTAGCGAGGAGTGAGCATGTCCGACTCAGTGACGACCCGCCTGCACCGCGCACCGCTCTCGCAGCAGACGCGGCGCGTGGTCACGACGACGAGCCCCGACGCCATCGGCGCCGCGGTCACCGTCAACATCGACGGCATCGAAGCCAAGGTGCCCTTCGGCTCGACCATCCTCCAGGCGGCCGAGTCCGTTGGCATCCACATCCCGACGCTCTGCAACCACCCCGACCTCGACGTGGCCGGCCTCTGCCGGATCTGCGTGGTCGAAGTCGAGGGACAGCGCCTGCTGCAGCCGGCCTGCGTCTTCCCGGTCACCAACCAGATGACGATCGACACCCACAGCCGCCGCGTGCGCCTGGCCCGGCGCCACGTCCTCGAGCTGCTGCTCAGCGAGCACTACGGCGAATGCTACTCGTGCCAGCGCAACGGCAACTGCGAGCTCCAGGCCCTGGCCGAGGAGTACGGCATCACCGAGTTCCGCTTTGGCCACCCCAACGCGCCGGTGGCCGAGGTCGACGACTCGAGCTACTCGGTCGTGCGCGACATGAACAAGTGCATCCGCTGCCGGCGCTGCGTGCGCACCTGCATCGACCTGCAGGAGGTCGGCGTCCTCGAGGCCAAGAACCGCAGCGACCAGGTCGAGATCACGACCTTCGGCGACCGCCCGCTGGGCGAGGTCGTCTGCATCAACTGCGGCCAGTGCATCAACCGCTGCCCCACCGGGGCGCTCTACGCCAAAGACGAGACCGACGCCGTCTGGGCGGCGATCGACGACCCGACCAAGCACGTGGTCATCCAGACCGCCCCGGCGCCGCGCTCGGCCATGGGCGAGTGCTTCGGCCTCGAGCCCGGCACCGGCGTGACCTTCCAGATGAACACCGCCCTGCGGCGGGCCGGCTTCGACCGCGTGTTCGACACCAACTTCACGGCCGACCTGACCATCATCGAAGAGGGCACCGAACTCCTCATCCGCCTCTACAAGGCGCTCGTCGAGAAGGACGCGACGGTGGCCCTGCCGCAGTTCACGAGCTGCTCGCCGGGCTGGGTCAAGTTCCTCGAGCACTTCTACCCCGAGTACCTGCCGAACGCCTCGTCGGCCAAGAGCCCGCAGCAGATGTTCGGCGCGCTCATCAAGACCTACTACGCCGAGAAGCTGGGCTTCGACCCGGCCAACATCGTCAGCGTGGCGCTCATGCCGTGCTCGGCCAAGAAGTTCGAGTGCAACCGGCCCGAGATGCGCGACTCCGGCTACAAGGACGTCGACTACGGCCTCACCACCCGTGAGCTCGCCAAGATGTTCAAGGAGGCCGGCCTCGACGTGCCGACCCTGCCCACCTCCGACTTCGACGACCCGTTCGGCACGGCCACCGGCTCCGGCGTCATCTTCGGCGCCACCGGCGGCGTCATGGAGGCCGCCCTGCGCACCGTGATCGAGATGGTCACCGGCGAGAAGGTCGAGAGCATCTACGACCACGGCGACATCATCCCGGTGCGCGGCTTCGAGGGCGTCAAGTACGCCGAGATCACCATCCCCAAGGTCGGCCCCGTGCCCGACATCGTGGCCCACCTCGTGCCCAACTGGGACTGGCTGAACGGCGCCACGGTCAAGGTCGCCGTGGCCCACGGCACCGCCAACGCCAAGAAGGTCATGGACGACATCAAGGCCGGCGGCAAGTTCAGCGAGTGCCACTTCATCGAGTTCATGGCCTGCCCGGGCGGCTGCCTGGGCGGCGGCGGCCAGCCGATCCCCACGAGCGACGCCATCCGCGCCGCGCGGGCCCGGGTGATCTACGCCGAGGACTCCTCGTATGCCGTGCGCAAGTCGCACGAAAACGCGGCCGTCCTGCGCACCTACGCGCGAGTTCCTCACCGACGGCCCCTGCGGCCACAAGAGCCACGAGCTGCTGCACACCACCTACACGGCGCGCGGCAAGTTCATGGAGTAAGGCGGCGGCGGGGCGGGGGCGCCTGCGGCGCCCCCGCCCCGCCCACCGGCCCGAACGTGCAAAGGGAGCGGGCGCGGCGCGTATCACCGTCATCACAGTGCTACCCTTGAAAGAGACGCGCGGGCCCTCTTAGCTAGCGCCCCTTCGCCGGTCCGCGCCGGCCACATGACCGACGAACGACCCACAGCCGAGACCGCACCACCCGCCGCCGCGAACGGCGCGGCCGACGACGGCCAGCCCCGGTTCTACGACCTCTACCGCGAGCCCACCGGCATCACCGCCCTGACCGAGGACGAGCGTGCCGTCCTGCGCCTCGTCAACCAGCGGGTCGCCGCCCTGCCGGCGCTCGACGACGTCATCGACCTGCTGTTCGAGCGCACGGCCGCCATCTTCCCCTTCGACCGTCTCGGCCTGTCGTTCGTCGAAGAGGACGGCCGCCGCGTCGTGTCGCGCTACGTGCGCGCCACCTACGATCGCGTGCTGCTCGGCAAGGGCTACAGCGAAGACCTGCGCGACAGCTCGCTCGAACGCGTGCTGCGCAACGGCTCGCCGCGCATCATCGACGACCTCCAGCGCTACCTCGAGGAGCACCCCGCCAGCCGCTCCACGAAGCTGCTCCTGCGCGAGGGCGTGCGCTCCAGCCTGACCTGCCCGCTGATCGTCGAGGGCCGCGTCGTCGGCTTCATGTTTCGCAGCTCGCGCCGGCCGGGTGTCTACACGCAGCATCACGTCGAGCTGCAGATGGCGCTCACCGAACGCCTGAGCCAGGCCGTCGAGAAGGCCTGGCGCATAGAGCAGCTCACCGCCGCCAACCGCAACTACATGGAGATGCTGGGCTTCGTCAGCCACGAGCTCAAGAACCCGGTGGCCTCGATGGTGACCGACGCCCGCATCCTGGCCGACGGCTACCTGGGGCCACTCGACGACAAGCAGAAGGCCAAGCTCGAGCGGCTCATCACCAAGGGCGAGTACCTGCTCGACCTGGTGCGCGAGTACCTCGATCTGGCGCGCGTCGAAGGCGGTGAGCTGCAGATCTCGATGCAGTGCGGCGTGCCCTTCGTCGAGAAGGTCGTCGAGCCGGCCCTCGAGCTGGTCAGGCAGCAGATCGAGACGGCCGGCATGACCCTCGCGACCGAGCTGCCGGCGTCCGGCCTCGCGACGGCCGACTGCGACCCGTCGCTGTTGACCATCGTCCTCGTGAATCTCCTGGCCAACGCCGTGCGCTACGGCCGCCCCGACGGCGGCCTGTGCCTCAAGGTCGGCCTCAGCACGCGCCGTCTGCGCGTCTCGGTGTGGAACGAAGGACCGGGCTTCTCGCGAGCCGAACGAGCCCGGCTGTTCCGCAAGTTCTCGCGCCTGCAGACCCCGACGGCCGACCGCCGACGGGGCACGGGCCTGGGCCTGTACAACTCCTGGCGCATCGTTCAGCTCCATCATGGACATATTCGAGCCGACGCCCGACCGGGCGAGTGGGCCGAGTTCACCTTTGAGATCCCGCAACCGCTCTGCGCGGCCGACGTCGCCGACGAGCTTGAAACGAGTGAGTGAGGCATGAGCACGAAGACCGACACCCCCCCAGCCACGTTCATCGACGAAGGCGCCATCATCACCGCGCTCATCAGCGGCGCCAGGGCCGACGCCGGCCGCGTCCGCGAGATCTTCGCCAAGGCCTCCGAAGCCCGGGGCCTCGAGCTCGACGAGGTCGCGTCGCTGACCACGATCAGCGACGCCGAGCTGCTCTCCGAGCTGTTCGCGACCGCGCGCGCGATCAAGGAGGACATCTACGGCAAGCGCCTCGTGCTGTTCGCGCCGCTCTACATCTCGAACCTCTGCGAGAACGACTGCCTGTACTGCGCCTTCCGCGTACGCAACAAGGAGCTCAAGCGCCGCGCCCTCACCCAGGACGAGATCCGTCACGAGATCGAGATCCTGGTCGACCAGGGCCACAAGCGCGTGCTGCTCGTGGCCGGCGAGTCGTACCCGCAGCAAGGCTTCCAGTACGTGCTCGACTCGGTCGCGAGCATCTACTCCGTCAAGCGCGGCAACGGCGAGATCCGCCGCGTCAACGTCAACGTGGCGCCGCTCACGGTCGACGAGTTCCGGGCGCTCAAGGCGACCGGCATCGGCACCTACCAGCTCTTCCAGGAGACCTACCACCGCGAGACCTACGCCAAGGTCCACCTGGGCGGCCGCAAGCGCGACTACGACTGGCGCGTGACCGCCATGGACCGCGCCCAGGAGGGCGGCATCGACGACGTCGGCATCGGCGTCCTCTTCGGGCTGTTCGACTGGCGCTTCGAGACGCTCGCCATGCTGCAGCACATCCGCCACCTCGAAGAGACCTTCGGCGTCGGCCCGCACACGATCAGCATGCCGCGCCTCGAGCCGGCCATCGGCTCCGACATCGCCAGCCAGCCGCCGCACCCCGTCTCCGACCTCGACTTTCGCAAGCTCGTCGCCATCACCCGCCTGGCCGTGCCCTACACCGGCATGATCCTGAGCACTCGCGAAGGCGTCGAGCCTGCGCCGCGAGGCGTTTGCCATGGGCATCTCGCAGATCTCCGCCGGCAGCCGCACCAACCCGGGCGGCTACACCGACGACACGGTGGCCGACATGGAGCAGTTCCAGCTCGGCGACCACCGCACGCTCGACGAGGTCATCCGTGACGTTGCCAAGATGGGCTACATCCCCTCGTTCTGCACCGCCTGCTACCGCCTGGGCCGCACCGGCGCCGACTTCATGGACCTCGCCAAGCCCGGCGAGATCAAGCACCACTGCGACCCCAACGCCCTCTCCACGTTCCTCGAGTACCTCGAAGATTACGGCTCGCCCGAGACCGTCGCCGAGGGCGAGCACCTGATCGCCGAGACGCTCGAACGGATGGCGGAGCGCGAGCGCACGACCTCGATCAAGCTCATCGCCCAGGTGCGCGCCGGCCGGCGCGACTGCCTGGTCTAGAGATCCCGGCCGGCCGCGAGCTCGCCGCACGCGCGAGCTCGCCCCAGGCCGGCCGGAAGCAAGCAACCAAGAGACGACCGAAGACGAAGACGAGAAAGGACTGACGCACAAGATGACCGACACCCACAAGATCCTCGCCGTGCACATCACCGACCGCCTCAAGGACGCGGTCTCGGTACAGAAGGTCTTCACCGAGTTCGGCTGCAACATCAAGACGCGGGTCGGCCTGCACGACGTCGCCGGCGACGTCTGCGCCCCGGGCGGTGTCGTGATCCTCGAGCTCGTGGGCCCGCCCACGATCACCGCTGAGATCGCCGGCCGGCTCGACGCGATCGCCGGCGTCGAGGTGCAGAAGATCGAGTTCGCCCACCCGGCGACCGTCTGACGCCCGTCCGAACGTGAGCGACGGCGCGGACTCGAGCGGCGAGACGCCCCCGTCGGTGGTCCGACCGCCGGCGGCGAGTACCGCACCGAAAGCGACCTGCTGGGCGAGGCGCAAGTCGAGGCCGACGCCCTCTACGGCGTGCACACCGTGCGGGCCCGCGAGAACTTCCACCTCACGGGGCGACCGGTGCACGGCGAGCTTGTCCGTGCCTACGGCACGGTCAAGCTCGCCGCCGCGCTCACCAACCGCGACCTCGGAGTCTGGGCCGGCGACCCGGCCAAGGCCGACGCCATCGAGCGCGCCTGCCGCGAGCTCGCCGACGGCCTGCTCGACGACGCCGTCATCGTCGAGCGTCTGCAGGGCGGGGCCGGCACCTCGACCAACATGAACGTGAGCGAAGTGATCGCCAACCGCGCCCTCGAGCTGCTCGGCGAGCCGCACGGCGCCTACGAACGGGTGTCGCCGCTCGACGACATCAACCTCCACCAGTCGACCAACGACACCTTCCCCACCGCCCTGCGCCTGGCCGCCATCCGCCTGCTGCACGACCTCGAGGAGCAGGTGCTGGCCCTGCAGGAGGCCTTCCAGGCCAAGGAGAAGGAGTTCGCCCACGTCGTCAAGGTCGGCCGCACGCAGTTCCAGGACGCCGTGCTGACCACGCTCGGCCGCGAGATGGGCTCCTACGCCGAGTCCCTCAACCGCGACCGCTGGCGCATCTACAAATGCGAGGAGCGCCTGCGCGTGGTCAACCTCGGCGGCACCGCCATCGGCACCGGCTTCGGGGCGCCGCGCCAGTACATCTTCCGGGTGGTCGACGTGCTGCGCGAGCTCACCGCGATCGGCTTCGCGCGCGCCGAGAACCTGACCGAGGCCACCCAGAACGCCGACGTGTTCGTCGAGGTCTCCGGCATCATCAAGGCCTGCGCCGTGTCGCTGCTCAAGATCTGCTCCGACCTGCGCCTGCTGTCGAGCGGGCCCGAGGCCGGCCTGGGCGAGATCCGCCTGCCGGCCCGTCAGGCGGGCTCGTCGATCATGCCCGGCAAGGTCAACCCGGTCATACCCGAGGCGGTCAGCCAGGCGGCCATGATGGTGATGGGCTACGACGCCACGATCGCCCAGGCGGCGGCCGCCGGCAGCCTCGAGCTCAACCCCTTCCTGCCGCTCATCGCCGCCTGCCTGCTCGAGAGCCTGCTGCTGCTGCAGCGCTCCTGCCTCATGCTGCGGCGCCACTGCGTCGAGGGCATCGTCGGCCGACGAAGCGGTCTGCCGCAAGCACGTCGACGCGTCGTCGGCGGCGGCCACCGCCCTGGTGCCCGAGATCGGCTACGACGCCGCCTGCGAGGTCGTCAAGGCGGCGGCCGCGCACGGTGTGACCGTGCGCGCGGCCGCGGTCGACGGCGGCTTTGTGAGCGCCGACCGCTTCGACGAGCTGCTCACCGCCGAGGCGGTCTGCCGGCTCGGCACGCCCACCCCAGCGACGAGAGGATCGAGCGAATGATCGGCGCCCCCAAGGGCATGCGTCTGCACATCGGCCTGTTCGGCCGCCGCAACGTCGGCAAGTCGAGCCTGCTGAACGCGATCACCCGCCAGGACGTCTCGATCGTCTCCGACCAGGCCGGCACCACCACCGACCCCGTCGAGAAACCGATGGAGCTGCTGCCGCTGGGCCCGGTGCTGTTCATCGACACGGCCGGTATCGACGACGTCGGCGCCCTCGGCGCGCTGCGCGCCGCCCGCACGCTGCAGGTCTTCGAGCGCACCGACCTCGGCGTGCTGGTCGCCACGGCCGGCGAGTGGGGCGACTACGAGGACATGATCCTCGAGGAGTTCGCGGCGCGCGAGATCCCCACCGTGGTCGTGTTCAACAAGATCGACCTGGCAACGCCGCCGTCGGCCCACGAGGAGCGGCTGCGCGAGGGCGGCGCGAAGGTCGTGCGCACGGCCGCCTCGCTGGGCCGCGGCGTGCTCGACTTTCGCCAGGCGCTCTTGGCCGCCGCCCCCGCCGATTTCGTCGACAACCCCACGATCCTCGGCGACCTGGTCGGTCCCGGCGAGCTCGCCGTGCTCGTGGTGCCGATCGACAAGGAGGCCCCGCGCGGCCGTCTGATCCTGCCCCAGGTGCAGGCCATCCGCGACCTCATGGACGCCGACGCCATGGCTCTGGTCGTCAAGGAGCGCGAGCTCAAGGACGCGATCGCCCGGCTCACCCGTCCGCCAAAGCTCGTCGTCACCGACTCGCAGGCGTTCCTCAAGGTGGCCGCCGACACGCCGCCCGACGTACCGATGACGAGCTTCTCCATCCTCTTCGCGCGCTTCAAGGGCGACCTCACCTCGCAGGTCGCCGGAGCGCTCGCCATCGAAGACCTGCGCTCGGGCGACCGCATCCTCGATCGCCGAGCACTGCAGCCACCACCCCATCGGCGAGGACATCGGCCGCGTCAAGATCCCGCGCTGGCTCACCCAGTACGTCGGCGGCAAGCTCGAGGTGGAGCACGTCCAGGGCCACGACTTTCCCGACCCCGCCGCCCTCGCCGACTACAGCCTCGTCATCCACTGCGGCGCCTGCACCGCCAACCGCCGCGAGATGCTCAGCCGCATCGTGCGCTGCCGCGAGGCCGGCGTGCCGATCACCAACTACGGTCTCGTCATCGCCTACAGCCTGGGCATCTTCGAGCGCGCGCTGCAGCCGTTCCCCGGCGCCCTCGAAGTCGTGCGCCAGGCCCGCACGCACGGCGTGCCGCGCCTCGAACCGGCGATCACCGCCGCCGCCGTCGGCGACGAGCCGGTCGACGACCTGTAGGCCGCGGCGGTATACTTCGCACTCCGTCGGGGTGTGGCTCAGCTTGGTAGAGCGCTCGGTTCGGGACCGAGAGGTCGGCGGTTCAAATCCGCCCACCCCGACCATCTCCCACCGCCGCGACCATTTCCCGCCGCCGACGCCCCGCCCATCTCCGCCGTTCCAAGGCCCTGCCGCGCCCTACGTCAGCTCGACCTTCGTGACCTGCACGGCGCCGACGCCGAGCTCCACGATGGCCACGCTGCGCGGCAGGCCAAAACGGGCCGCGCCGGCCGCGCCCGGGTTCAGGTACAGCACGCCGCCCTCCCAGGACTCGGCGAAACAGTGCGAATGGCCGGTCACGACGATGTCGAAGCCCTCGCGCGCCGGCACGTGGCGGGCCAGCAGCGCCGTGCGCACGTGGCCCAGGAGCAGCCGGCGGCCGGCGATCTCCGACGACGACTTCATCGGGGAGCTGCTCCGCGCCGAAGTAGGCGTCGACGTTGCCGCGCACCGCCGTCACCGGGGCGATCGTCGAGAGCTCGACCAGCACGCCGGCGGCCCCGACGTCGCCGGCGTGCACGATGCGCTCGACACCGGCGAAGATCCCATGCACGGCGGCGTCGAGCCGGCCGTGAGTGTCGGAGATCACGCCCAGCCTGATCACGTCACGAAGTCCGCCTGTCGTCACCCTGCCACCCCCCCTGTCGTCACCCCGCCGTCACCCTGTCGTCACCCTGCCGTCACCCTGTTACCCGCCCTGTCGTCACCCCGCCGTCACCCTGTTGTCACCCTGAGGTCACCCTGTTGTTCCTCGATCGTCGCCTTGGTAGTTCGCCAGCCGAGGGGACGAGTGTGTGGATGGTGACATCATGACATCACCTTCTGATGTCATGATGTCACCATCCACACAGGGCTCCCGGCGACGCGGTACCCTCAGCCACACCGTGCCCTCAAGCGACGGGGCCGCCCCCGACCTGGACTGGTACAATCGCGCCCGTGAACGGTCTCGCGGGCAAGACAGTCGTGGTCACCGGCGGCAGCAGCGGCATCGGCGCCGCGGCGCTCGCCCGCTTTCGCGACGAGGGCTGCGCCGTCACCGACCTCTCACGCCATCCCTCGCCGGACGGCATCGCCTGCGACGTCGGCGACTCGGCTCAGGTCGAAGCCGCCTTCGGCGAGATCGGCGCGCCCGACGTGGTCGTGAGCAACGCCGGTATCAGCTACCGGCACCTCGCCCTCGAGATCACCTCCATCGAGTGGCAGCAGGTGCTGCAGACCAACCTGACGGGCGTGTTCAATGTGGCGCAGGCCGCCGGCCGCCGCATGCTCGAGGCCGGCGGCGGCGTCATCATCAACGTCGCCTCGACCAATGCCCTCGTCGGTCACCCCCACTACGCCGGCTACAACGCCACCAAAGCGGCGGTGCTCGCCCTCACCCGCACTTTGGCCCTCGAATGGGCGCCGGCGGTGCGGGTCAACGCGGTCTGCCCGGGCTACGTCATGACGCCCATGCAGGAGGCCGAGTACACCCCCGAGATGATCGCCGCCGTGAACGCCAAGATCCCGCTGGGCCGCCACGCCCGCCCCGACGAACTGGCGGCGCTGCTGGCCTTTCTGGCCTGCGACGAGGCCGCCTACATGACCGGGGCGACGATCGTCATGGACGGCGGCGAGACCGCCGGCGGTCTCGCCAGCCGCTGAGTCGCCCGGGCTCGCCTCCGCGCCGTCTGCGCGCCGTCTCGGCGCCGTCGGCGCGGCGCCTCGGCGGCGTCTGCGCGGCGCCTCGGCGGCGCGCCGACGGCGCGCCCGGAGTTTGGCGCTTGCCGCTGCCGGAGATACCTGCTATGGTCACCATCGTAGACACGAAGAGCCGGTGCAGGTCCTGCGCCGCACCCGCGGCCCCGGATCCTCTTCCAGCCAAGAACAGAGAAACCTGAGTCCACCGGCAGCTTTCTCGCCTTAAGAAAGGAAGCTGTCATCCCCATTCGACCGTTCGAGCTCCGCTCGGCATGCCCGCGTTCAGACGCGGCCCGCCGGGCGTCGAGCCAGGCGGCCCGGGCGCCCCGTCACGCGTCTGCGATGCCGCCGACGGCCACGGCCTCAGAAGGAGACTTCACTACCCCATGACACTCATCGACAACCAGATTTTCCGACCTCAAACTCGACCGCCCCATGCTCGACGCGGTCGAGCGCCTCGGCTACACGCAGCCGACGCCCATCCAGGAGCAGGCCATCCCCCAGATCATCGCCGGCCGCGACGTCGTCGGCTGTGCCCAGACCGGCACCGGCAAGACGGCCGCCTTCGTGCTGCCCATCCTGCAGCGGCTCGGCAAGGGCCAGGGCGTGCGCGCCCTCGTCGTCACTCCCACGCGCGAGCTCTGCGCCCAGATCGACGAAGTCGCCCGGGCCTGTGCCAAGCTCACCGGCCAGCACATCGTCGCCGTCTACGGCGGCGTACCCGTACGAGCCGCAGATGCAGAAGGTGCGCCGCGGCGTCGACATGGTGATCGCCACGCCGGGCCGCCTGCTCGACATGATCCAGCGCGGCGACCTCACGCTCTCCAAGGTCGAGATCGTCGTGCTGGACGAAGCCGACCGCATGCTCGACATGGGCTTCTGGCCCGACGTCCAGCGCATCCTCCGCAAGCTGCCCGACAAGCGCCAGAACCTGCTCTTCTCGGCCACGATGTCGCGCGGCGTCCTCGAGGCCGTGCGCGACACGCTGCACGACCCGGTCCGCATTCAGATCGGCGAGGTCGCGATGCCGGTCGACGAGGTCGATCAGGCCGTCTACCCGGTCACGGTCGACCAGAAGACCGACCTGCTCGTCCAGTTCCTGCGCCACCACAAGCCCCCGCGGGCGCTGATCTTCACGCGCACCAAGCACCGCGCCGACCGCCTCGAGCGCGCCCTCACCCGGCACGGCATCAAGGGCACGATCATGCACTCCAACCGCACGCAGGCGCAGCGCGAGAAGGCGCTCGAAGGCTTCAAGAACGGGCGTTACACCGTGCTGATCGCCACCGACATCGTGGCCCGCGGCATCGACGTCGACGGCATCTCGCACGTCGTCAACTACGACATCCCGATGAAGCCCGAGGACTACGTCCACCGCATCGGCCGCACGGCCCGCGCCGGCGCCAGCGGCGAGGCGGTCATCCTGCTCACCGCCGACGACGTCCACGAGCTCAAGGCCATCGAACGCCTGATCGGCACCGAGATCGAGCGCCGCGACCTGCCCGGCTTCGAGTACGAGCACCGGCACATCCCCGACTCCAAGGACGTGCCCAAGCGGCCCGGCAAGTTGCTCTACCGCGGCGGCGCCCAGCGCGCCATGCAGCGCGGCTTTCGCTTCTCGAAGAAGGGCGGCCGCTAGGCCAGCGGCGCGGGACGCTCGCGCGGCGCGGTGGGAGCAGCCCGGCACGGAGCACGGCTCGCCGGCGAAGGGCCGTTCGAGAGGGCGGCCCTTCCGCATCACCCAAGGTGAGCGTGAGCCGCGGCCGCTCTACGAGGCCATCAGCAACGAGTGGACGAGCACAAAGGCCAGCAGAAACAAGACGAAGGCCGTCCCGACTGCGAGCGCCGCTTTGGTGTTGGTGTCCATGTCCCCAGTCTGCCCCGAGTGGCGATCACCTGACGGCCGACTCACGGCGAGCGACCGACCCAGCGACGCGAGGGCGGTGCGCCGGCTCGCGCCATCACGTCAGTTCGGCGGCAGGTCGCCAGACCCTCCTGGTCGTGCGCCTTCGCCACGAGGGGCTGAGGTCGCTCGCTGATCCGGTGGCGGTGGGTCACGCTGCTGGCCAACGGACGGCGAACCGTTGGCGCGTCGGGCCACTCGACAGGCGCTGAGGAAGGGGCTGCTGCCCCGCCGGGAGGGGTACACCATGAATGGATGTCTGCCGCCACCTGAATGGGAGGGCGGGGCGGAAGGAGCGGTCATGCGTCGGAGCGGTATCTGGGGGAGCACGCTGTTGGCCTTGGTCGCGATGATTGCGGCCACGGCGGGGTCGGTCACGGCACTGAAGCCGCCTGCGCTGGCCACACCGCTGGCCACACCCGACGGCCTGTGGACCTGGTCGCGGCCGCTGCCACACGGCTACCCAGCGGGTTCGATCTCGGCGCCGGTCCCCGGCACGCTGTTCGTCACGACCACGCAATCCGACGCCCTGGTCACACGCGACGGCGGCGCGAGCTGGTCCTGGGACGGCAGTAGTCGCGGAGTCGCGGGCTTCGCCGGACCGAGCGGCATCCTCTTCGCCTCGCCGCAGACCGGCTGGGCCTGGGGCGGCGACACGACGGGGACCGACGGCATGCTGGTGCGCACGACCGACGGCGGGAGCACCTGGCAGTCCAGTCTCACTACGGCAGGCTTGACATCGCTCCAGGTGAGCTTCGCCGATCCGCTGTCTGGCTGCGTCGCCGCCAACGTGCCGGACGACGAGAACTACGCCTTCTACGACACGACGGACGGCGGTCAGACCTGGACATCTCCCATCCCCGTGCCTGTGGACGACTCCACGGCCTTTACCACCCTGGCGGCTCAGGGGCCCGGACGAGCGGTGGTGATCGGGGAGCTATGGTCGACCGGGGCCGGCAACGGCGACAACGTCGGCACGCGCATCTGGAGGACCACGGACGGCGGCGCGACCTGGTCGAAGCCGACCACGGTGAAGGGCGCCGACTTCGTCCATGCGACGTTCTCCTCGCCGACCGTGGGCTGGGTCACGAGTGGTTTGGGGCTGTGGCGGACCACCGATGGCGGCGCTGCTTGGCACAAGGTCCGTGCGGCCCCCGGCTACGCACAAGTCACCACGGTGGCCCACGATGTTTGGGTGGTGAGCGCCGGCTCCGGAGGCTCCCTCCATTCGACCAGTGGAGGCAGGACGTGGCAGACGCTGCCGACTCTCTCGGGCAAGCTCGTCACCTTCTCCGACCGGCTGAACGGCTGGATAGCACAGGATGCTTCGTACCTGCGCACGACCGATGGCGGCGTGACCTGGCACCGGCTCACGAGCGTGCCCAAGCCCGGCATCACCCGGCTGGTGGCCACCCCGGACGGGTCCGCCTGGGCCGCCGGCGGCTACGTCGTCAAGTCGACGAACGGTGGACGCAGCTGGCGGCGCGTCACGCCTCGGTCCGTGACCGCCGTCGCAGCGGTCAGCGGCAACCAGGCGTGGGCCGTCGGCCCGAAGGGCCTCTCGATCCACACGGTCGACGGTGGCCACCGCTGGTTCCGGCAGACGACCGGCGTCACCACCACTCTTCGCGAGGTCGTCTTCGTCGACGCCAAGCACGGATGGGCCGGCGGCGCCAAGGGCACGCTCCTGCGGACCGTCGACGGCGGGCACCGGTGGATCGCCAAGCACGTCGCGGTCGACGCTGGCGTCCGTCAGCTCGCTTTCGCCGACGACGAGCACGGCATCGCGCTGTTCGACACGTATCGGCCGGACGTCCCGTCGTTCCTGATCACCGGCAACGGCGGGCGCACGTGGACGGAGGTGCGCCTCCCAGTGGCGACCGAGCATCCGACCGCCGTGACCATGTTCGACGCCAGGCACGCACTGGCGATCGCCTCCGACCCGCGCCACCATCCTCTCGTCGCCCATTCCTGGACCAGCAGCGACGGCGGGAAGACGTGGCAACCCGGAACCGATCTCATCCGTCAGGACATCTACCAGCGCATCGCGCGCTCGGGTCACAGCGGTGTGCGGTCGGGCTCGACGGAGGCGTGGTGACGAGCCGGGACGGCGGCGCCACGTGGTCCGACGGCGGCGTGCCGATGGGCACCGCCATGACCAGCGCCGCGTTCGTCGGTGGCAACACGCTCATGATCGGTGGGCACTGGGGTCCGATGACGCGGGATCTCACGAGCGCGCCCCTGTCCTGACATGGTTCAGGTGCCCGGGGGTCGCGGGCCGGCCTCGAGCAGGCGTTCCCACCCGCGACCTCGCGTGGCCATCGGCCGACACACATGGTTCGGCGACGAATGCGGAACACTGTGGATGAGGCCGGGAAGGGGGCGCGCGATGAACACGACTGCCAGCACCGAGGCGGCCTGAGGCCGGCGCCGCGCGGCGGCGTTGGCCG
Organism: uncultured Actinomycetes bacterium; assembly: GCA_963799395.1. GTDB lineage: Bacteria > Actinomycetota > Thermoleophilia > UBA2241 > UBA2241 > Bog-752. The sequence continues at coordinate 1,381 of CAWCWZ010000036.1, read as the reverse complement.
GGCGCGACGAGGGCCCCGCAAGGGAACGGTCTCGGGGTCCGGGGGAGCCCGGGCCTCGGGTCAGGAGGTGAGAACGATGGTCGATCTCATGGCTGGTTTTGCCGCCGACACGCTGCGTCGCTGCGAGTTGTTCCGCGGTTTCGGTGACGAGCTGATCGCCGAGACGGCGGCGTGCGCCACGGAACGCTTCTGCGATCCCGGCGAGACGATCTTCGAGATCGACGGCTCGGCGGAGAACGTCTACGTCGTCGAGAGCGGCCGCATCAGCTTGGGGCTGCCGCTGCCCGGCGGGCACGAGATCAGCGTGCGCGACGTCGGTCCCGGTGAGGTGTTCGGCTGGATGGCCCTGGTCGAACCGCGTCGCTTCAGTGGTACGGCTCGGTGCACGCACCAGAGCGCCATCGTCGAAGTGCCGGCGCGCGCATTGGAAGCAGTCTTCCTGCGCAACCCGGCGAGGGGTTACTCGGTCATGCAGCGGGTCGCCACCCTGGTCGCCGCCTGGTTGCGAGACACGCAGGGTCAACTGATCGCGGCCCTGACCGACTGACGGGACCGCTGCCTGAGCGTGCCGGAAGAAGGGGGCGAGATGAAAGCCGCCGTCGTGTTCTCGGGCAACGGTCCGCTTCTCATCGTCACGTCGTACCCGTCCATCGACGACCCGCGCCTCGTCGCCAAACTGAAGGCCAAGGGCATCGGGAAGTTCATGGCCTGGGAGGTCGCGATAGATCACTGCAGGGAGCTGTACGGGTACGGCTTCCGGGACATTGTGGCCGATCTCCAAAAAGAGGACGATCTGCGGATTCTCGACTTCGATGGCCACCGCATCTTCTTGAACTTCTCGCTATCCGAACTGCGTGAGTCCTTCATCTTCGAGGAGCCGGCGCCTGCGCGCGAGGGGGTGTCCGCCCGATAGGGCAGTGCAGACCTGCTGTCACGTGCCAGCACTGACCGCCGGCTCGCGGGGCGGTTTCGCAGGCCGCGCGCAACTGGCCCGGATGCTGACAGGAACAAGGGTCGTGACAGGTGTTAACGCCCTGCTGATCGTTGGTAGCGGCGGTAGGACTCGAACCTACGACACGCGGATTATGATTCTCGTAGGACCATGCCTGCACGCCTACGACCTTGGCCACTCCGCCCTACCGCCAGCCACGGCGGGACACCCCGCCACATACCCCATGTTGGCGGCGTGTTGGCGGCTGACGAGGCTCAGATAGCCACCGATTGAGCAGCGGATTTCTACTCCGCTGCGGCCGGTCCGTCGCTTAGCACACCGGAGCGGCGGCCCGGCCGGAAGTCAATGCGGCTCGACAGGACAAAGAGCCACACAGGGTCATAGCGGTGGCGGCAGACGCGATTCGACTGCCGACGCCATGATCTTCAG
>CAWCWZ010000035.1:0-31903 GCA_963799395.1 uncultured Actinomycetes bacterium | reverse complement strand
ACGTCTGCTCGCCCGGCGAGGTCGCCTGGGCGCTCGATCACGGCTGGCGGGCCGAGGAGCTCAGCTTCACCGGCACCAACCTGGTCGACCGTGACCTGCAGGCCATCCTGCGCCACCCGCTCAAGCTGAACGTCGACCTGCTCTCGCAGCTGCGGCGCGTGGGGCGAGCGGCGCCGGGGCGGCGGGTCGGCCTGCGGCTCAACCCGCGGGCCGGCGCCGCGCGCCGCTTCGTGCCGGCCGGCCGCTCGCCCGACGACGAGCTGCAGTTCGGCATCTACGCCTCGCAGAAGCCGACCAAGTTCGGCATCTACGCCGAGCAGCTCGACGAGGCGGTGGCGATCGCCCGCGAGCACGACCTGGTCATCGACACCGTGGGCGTGCACGTCTGTCACCAAATGCACGACGCCGAGCTGCCGCAGCTCGACCAGGCGCTCACGGTCGTCGCCGAGATGGTCGAGCGGCTGCGCGACGCCGGCTGCCCGATCGCGGAGATCAACACCGGCGGCGGCCTGGGCGAGCCGATGATGGAGGGCGAGACCGACCTCGACCTCGACGCCTGGGCGGTGGTGCTCGCCCGGCGTCTCGGACCGCTGGGGGCGACCATCGCCACCGAGCCGGGTGAGTTCTTCGTTGCGGCGAGCGCCGTGCTGCTCGCCGAGGTGGCCACGGTCGAGGACCGCCTGGGGACGACCTTCGTGGGCCTGAACGCCGGCTGGAACACGGTAGGGCTGCGCTTCGTGTGGGGCGAGTGGGTCGACGTCGTGCCCGCCGTCGACCCGCTCGCCCCGCGCCCGCAGCGAGTGACGATCGCCGGCCACATCAACGAGGCGCCCGACCTGTTCGCCGAGGACTACGCCTTTGCGACCGTGGCCGAGGGCGACATCGTCGCCCTGCTGAACGTGGGCAGCTACTGTCAGGCGGCCGGCGGTGGGCACTGCCTGCGGCCGGTGGCACCGGCCGTTTACTTTGAGGACCGCCTCGGGACCTGACCGCCCGGAGCCCTGACCATCGCGGGCCGGCGGCGCCGCGCCGACGTTCGTCGCCGTCTTCTACAGCGCCCGCTCGAGAAACCAGCGGCGCCGGGCGCGGTCGAGGTACAGGTCGAACACGCGGCCCTCGGCGACGACCCTCAGGTAGCGGCGGTCGACGCGCACCTCGTCGCTCCACCAGCCGGTGTCGATCGACCAGCGTTGCAGCACGCGTTCGACCCGCCAGCGCCGCTCACGCCACACGAAGGCCTTGGGCGCGCGGGCCAGCGGACGCCAGACGACGGTGATGGGGGTGGGCAGGCCTTGGGCCACTTGTACGTTCAGCTCTCGTGTCGCGGTGCGGTCGTGCGGGGCGCAGCGTAGAGCGAACATACGTTCGTGTCAAGGTTGACGGTCCGAAGGGCGACCGCGGCGGCTCAGGCCGGAGCGGCTCAGGCCGGGGCGGCCGACCCGTCGACGGCCAGAGTGACCTGTCCTTCGGGTACCTCGGCAGGGCCTCTCGCGGCCGTGCCGGCGCACAGCGGCAGACGGCGCACGAGCTCGGCGGCGGCGGCCTCGCGCGGCCCCTCGGGCGCGTCGGCGGCGGCCTCGCGCGGCCCCTCGGGCGCGCCGGCGGCCGGCAGGTTGATGACGTTCACCGCCTCGCGGTGGCGGCGCAGCCAGCCGGAGACCAGCAGGATCTCGTCGATCGTGTCGGTCGGCAGCGGCGGCGCCGGAGGCGCCGCCGCATAGAGCCCGTTGACGAGCTCGAGCGCGGCGGCGGGTGAGAGCTCTCCCGGGCGCAGTGAGCGTTCCTCGACGATGCTGCCGGCGGCGACGCCGTACACCGTGACCCTGCCGGGCTGGCGGGCGGGGTAGACGAGCAGGGCGTAGGCGCGGCAGGCGTTGCCCAGCTTGCCGATCGTGCGCAGGGCCTGGTCGAGCGTCTCGCGCCAGGACTGCAGGCGGGCGGCCTCCTCGAAGGCGAGCTCGGCGACGAGCTCGGCCTGGCGGCGTTCGAGCTCGCGATCGAGCTCGCGGCCGTTGCCGGCGAGCACCCGGCTCACCTGGGCGACGACCTCCTCGTACTCGCCGTTCAGCCGGCCGCGACAGGGGCCGAGACAGGCGCCGATGTCGTGGCGCAGGCAGGCGTGGGCGCCCTCGGAGCTCGCGTCCCGCAGGCGCACGCAGGTGCGCAAGGGGTAGACGGCGTTCAGCAGGTCGACCAGGCGCCGCGCGAAGCTGGCCCGGCGGAAGGGACCGGCATAGAGCGCGCCGTCGTCGCGGCGGTTGGGCGTCGCGTACAGGCGGGGGAACGGCTCCGTCGTGAGCTTGATGTAGTGGTAGCTCGACACCCGTGTGCCGTGCTGATTGTAGGGTGGGCGGTGCTTGCCGATCAGGCGCGACTCGAGCAGCAGGGCGGCGAACTCGGAGCCCGTCTCGAGGACGTCGAAGCGGTCGAGGAGCTCGAGCGCCTGGCGGGCGCCGTAGGCCTGGCGCTGGAGAAAGTGGTCGCGCGTGCGGCGGCGCAGGTTCTCGGCCTTGCCGATGTAGAGCTCGTGACCGTGGGCGTCGCGCATGATGTAGACGCCGGGACGGGTCGGCAGCCCCTCGGTGAGCACGATCTTGTGGTAGTTGCGGCGGGCGCCGGGCTCGCAGAGGCGCACGACCTCTTCGAGGGTGGCCACGCCTTGTTCCTGCAGGCGGGCGAGCAGGAGCAACAGGATCTCAGCCGTGGCGAGGGCGTCGTCGAGCGCCCGGTGACACGGCTTGACGGCCGTGTCGAAGCGCTCGGCGAGAGCGCCGAGCGAGCAGCGCATGGGCGACAGCAGGCGCCGGGCGAGCCGCAGCGTGTCGAGCGTGGGTCGCGGGAACGTGCAGCTCATGAGCATGCTGAGCTCGTAGTCGAGAAAGCCCAGGTCGAAGCGGGCGTTGTGAGCGACGAGGACCGAGTCGGCCGAGAACTCGAGGAACCGCGGCAGGACCTCTTCGATCGGCGGCTGGCCGACGAGCATCTCGCCGCTGATGCCGGTGATCTCGGTGATCTTGACCGGCACCGGCTGCCGGGGGTCGACGAGCTGCGAGAAGGTCGCGACCTGGCGGCCGCCCTCGAGCCGCACGGCGCCGATCTCGGTGATCTTGGTGAAGCCCGGGGTGCCGCCGGTGGTCTCCAGGTCGACGACCGTGAAGGCGACGGTCGACAGGTCGCGCCGCTGGGCGCGCCACTGCTCGAGACCCACGTGGAACGGTCCGTCCCACACGAGCCGCTCGTCGTCGCGCACGATGTCGGAGACGAGCGTGCGCATCAGCTCGGGGGGGCAGTTGGCCATGCGGAAGAGGCGAGGCCAGACCTCGCGGTAATCGAGGGGTTCGCCGGCCTGCTCGAGAAGAGCGACCAGCTCGTCGACCGTCATGAACGCCAGTTGCACCGAACCATCGTAGCGCGTCTGCCGGGCAATACCAGCCTTGCTCCGGGGCCCGCCAACGTCCACGGCCACCGATTGTCGTCGTGAGCCGCACGGGCCGGCGTCACCCGGGCGTGGCGCCGAGCCGCGTGCTTGACTTTCGGGGCCGACAGAGTCGGCGCAGGTTCACCGATCGGCGAGGTGCCTCGCGGCGCATGTCACAAGGCTGGCAGGGGGTGGGCGGAGGGGCCGCGGGGCATAAGACCGGTGACGGCACAAGAGGTGGTGGTGAACGAAGCCTGGACGGTCCGCGGGCGCACGGTCCTGGTCACCGGCGCGACCGACGGCATCGGCAAAGAGACGGCTCGCGAGCTTGCCCTGCGGGGCGCGCGGGTGTTGCTTCACGGCCGCGACGCCGCTCGCGCCGCCACGGCGCGGCGCGAGATCCGCTCGTCGACCGGCAACGACCAGGTCGACGTCGTGGTGGCCGACTTCACGTCGCTCGATCAGGTGCGGGCGCTGGCCGACGACGTGCACGGCCTCACCGACCGCCTGCACGTCATGGTCGACAACGCCGGCGTCTACCAGCAGCGCCGGCACCTCACCGAAGACCGCCTCGAGACCACGTTCCAGGTCAACCACCTGGCGCCGTTCCTGCTCACCAATCTGCTGCTCGACCTGCTGCTCGCCGCGGCGCTGGCGCGGATCGTCGTCGTCAGCTCGGCGGTGCACCAGCGGGCGCCGGTCGACCTGACCGACCTCCAGGGCGAGAAACGCTACGACGGCTACTCGGCCTACGGGCTCTCGAAGCTCGGCAACCTGCTCTTCACCTACGAGCTCGCCGAGCGGCTGCGGGGCGCCGGCGTCACGGTGAACGCCCTGCACCCCGGGGCCGTCTCGACCAAGCTGCTGCACGCCGGCTTTCGCGCGTCGGGCGGCGCGAGTCCGCGCGACGGCGCCCGGACGGCCGTGTACCTCGCCACGTCGCCCGCCGTCGAGGGGGTGAGCGGCGGCTACTTCGTCGACGAGCGCCGGGCGACGTCGTCGCCGGCCAGTTACAGCCGCGAGCTGCGGGCCGCCTTCTGGAGCGCGAGCGAGCGGCTGACCGGTCTGGCCGGCGATCAGGCAGCGCGCGCCAGCGCCTGAGCACGCCACCCGCCGCCGCCCTCGACGCCGGTCACGGCCCGCCGAGCGCCTGCTGATAGAATCGAATCTGGCCTGCGCCTGGCCGCCGAGCGGCCGTTACGCTCCCGGCGGGCGCGGGTAGATGAGGAGCGCGTGGGACAAGTCGGCCCCCGGGGGCCGCACCGAAGGAGTCGTTTCGTGGACCGAGACAAGTTGCACCGTGAAGTGCTGCGCACGTTCGACAACGCCTGCATCAGCCGCAGCGCGCAGTACTCGGGCAGGGCCGGGTTCGTACCGCTCGCCGACGTCTACTTCGTAGAGGAGTCGCGGCAGCTCGTGGTGCGCTTCGAGCTGCCCGGACTCGTGCGCGAGGACATCCGGCTCGAGGTCGAGCCCCGCAGTGTCGTGGTGCGCGGACGCCGCACGTTCCTGGGCGGCGACCGCCGCGTCTACCAGCAGGTCGAGATGGACTACGGCGACTTCGAGCGCCAGATCCGCCTGGCGGTCGACGTCGACGTCGACGCCACCCAGGCCACCTACGAAGCCGGCATCCTCGAAGTCCGGCTGCCGCTCGTCGCGCGCGACGTCCGCAAGCAGCGCATCGAGATCAAGATCGGGGGTGAGTCGTGAGCGAGCCCGACGAGGTCGAGGTCAAGGTGCCCGATCAGAGCGAGCTGCCCGGCGAGCTGCCGGTCCTGCCGCTGCGCGACACGGTCGTCTTTCCCGACACGATGATCCCCCTGACTGTCGGCCAGGAGCGCTCGATCAAGCTGATCGACGAGGTGCTCGCCGCCGACCGTCTGCTCGTGCTGGTGGCTTCCAAGGACGCCGAGGTCGAGGTCCCCGGCCCCGATCTGCTCTACCAGATCGGCACGGTCGCCCTGGCCCACAAGATGGTGAAGCTGCCCGACAACACCATGCGCATCCTGGTGCAGGGGCTGCAGCGCGTGAAGATCACGGGCTACACCTCAGAGGATCCCTACCTGCGCGCGACGATCGAGAAGCTCGACGATGTGGTCGTCGAAAGCAAAGAGGTCGACGCCCTGCGCGCCAACCTGCTCTCGGTCTTCTCGCGCATCGTCTCGCTTGTGCCCTACCTACCCGAAGAGCTCGAGATGGCGGCCGCCAACATCGAAGAACCGGGCGCCCTTGCGTTCCTCGTGGCCAGCACCATGCGCATCAAGACCGAAGACAAGCAGGAGCTGCTCGAAGAGGCCGACATCGAGCAGCGGCTACGCAAGCTCACCCGCATCCTGGCGCGCGAGCTCGAGGTGCTCGAGCTGGGCTCCAAGATCCAGTCCGACGTGCGCTCCGAGATCGACAAGACGCAGCGCGAGTACTTTCTGCGCCAGCAGCTCAAGGCCATCCAGCAGGAGCTCGGCGAGACCAACGAGCAGGAGGCCGAGGTCAACGAGCTGCGCGCCAAGCTCGACCAGCTCGTGCTGCCCGACGAGGTCCGCAAGTCGGCCGATCACGAGCTCGAGCGCCTCTCGCCAGATCCAGTCGGCCAGCGCCGAGTACCCGGTCATCCGCACCTACCTCGACTGGATCGTGACGCTGCCCTGGAACATCTCGAGCGACGACAACCTCGACATCAAGCACGCCCGCGAGATCCTCGACCGCGACCACTACGATCTCGAGAAGGTCAAGGACCGCATCCTCGAGTACCTCGCGGTGCGCAGCCTCAAGAGCGACCTGCACGGTCCGATCCTCTGCTTCGTGGGCCCGCCCGGCGTGGGCAAGACCTCGCTCGGGCGCTCGATCGCCGAGGCGATGGGCCGCAAGTTCGAGCGCATCAGCGTGGGCGGCGTGCGCGACGAGGCCGAGATCCGCGGCCATCGCCGCACCTACGTGGGGGCGATGCCCGGCATCATCCTGCGGGCCATGCGCGACGCCGGCACCGACAACCCGCTGTTCATGATCGACGAGATCGACAAGATGGGGGCCGACTGGCGGGGCGACCCGTCGAGCGCCATGCTCGAGGTGCTCGATCCCGAGCAGAACAACACGTTCCGCGACCACTACCTCGACCTGCCGTTCGACCTCTCGAAGGTCATGTTCATCACCACGGCCAACCAGCTCGAGCCCATCCCCGGGCCGCTGCGCGACCGCATGGAGATCATCCCGCTGGCCGGCTACACGATCGAAGAGAAGCTCCACATCGCCCGCAACTACCTGGTGCCCAAGCAGGTCGCGGCCAACGGTCTGCGGCCCAGTCAGGTCACCTTCGACGACGCCGCCATCCGCGAGGTCATCACCTCGTACACGGTCGAAGCCGGCGTGCGCAACCTCGAGCGCGAGCTCGGCTCGATCTGCCGCAAGCTGGCCCGCGTGGTGGCCGAGAACGGCAGCGGCCGGCGCCGCTTCAAGGTCGGCCCCAGGCGTGTGCGCGAGCTTCTCGGACGGCCGCGCGTGTTCGCCGAGACCAAGCGTCGCACGGCCGACGCCGGCGTGGCCACCGGCCTGGCCGTCACGTCGGTGGGCGGCGACATCCTCTTCGTCGAGGCGACCGCCATGCCGGGCAGCGGGCATCTCACCGTGACCGGACAGCTCGGCGACGTCATGAAAGAGTCCGCCCAGGCGGCGGTGAGCTACGTGCGCGCCCACTCCGTCGAGCTCGGGCTGCCCGACGACTACTTCGCCAAGCGCGACCTGCACATCCACGTGCCGGCCGGGGCGATCCCCAAAGACGGGCCCAGCGCCGGCGTGACCATGGCGACCGCCGTCGCCTCGCTGGTCACAGGCACACCGGTGAGCGCCGACGTGGCCATGACCGGCGAGGTCACCCTGACCGGTCAGGTGCTGCCCATCGGCGGCCTCAAAGAGAAGACGCTGGCCGCCCAGCGCGCCGGCATCACCACGGTCATCATGCCGGCGCGCAACGAACCCGACCTCGAAGACGTCCCCGAAGAGCTGCGCAAGGGCATGACCTTCGTGCCGGTCGAGCGGGTCGAGCAGGTCTGGAAGGCGGCCATGGGACTCAGGCTCAACGGTCGGCGGGCGCCCAGGCGGCCGCAGGCGGTCGACGCCGCCGACCGCGCGGCCGACGACGCGGCCGAGCCGGCCGCCGAGCCAAGGCCGCCGAGCCCAAGGCCGCCGCCGAGCCCAAGCGCGGCGCCCGTCCCCGTCGCGTGCGGGAGCGTTCGCGCTCCTAAAGAGCAAGCGGCGGCGGGGCGGGTGGCCGTAAGGCCACCCGCCCCGCCGCGACGCCGTCGCCGCGCCGCCGCGACGTCTACCGGCGCTCGACGCGGGGGTCGCCGCTCCTCCCCGGCCGTCGCTCCTCCCGGAAGATGCGGTACGCTTCGACGCCGGCGACGGCGGCGACCACGAGGGCTGCGGCCCTGTCGGTCCACCACCAGCCCAGAAGGCGGAAGCAGACGAGCCCGACGAGCGCGAGGAACGACATGGTGGCGTCGACGGCGCTCAGAGTGGCGTCGCCCTCGAGCGCCGGACTGCCGAGAGCGGCACCGGTGCGGCGTTTGGCGACGGCGAGCGGCACGAGCACCACGAGCGTGACGGCGGGTCCGACGAGGGCGAGGACGGACGTGCCCGGTCGCGTCCCGGCGGCGAGGGCGCGAACGCTCCCGGCGATGAGCACGACACTGGTCAGGCACAAGGCCGTCGCGACGACCCTGCCGGCAAGGGTCTCGGCCGCGCGGGCGTCGAGGGGGCGTCGGCGTTCGGCCCGGAAACGCCAGATCAGCACGGCGGAGCCCGACAGGTCGGCGAGCACTCCCAGGCCCACACCGAAGACCCCGAGGCTGCCGTCGATGAGTCCGACCGCGAGACTGAAGCCACCCGCGACGGCGCCCCAGACCACTGACACGGTGACCAGGAGCAGCGCTCGCTCCAGCAGCCGCGACCGCGGCTGTGGCAAAGCGGTATGGGCGCGACCGTCGCTCATGAGCTCAAGAGTAGCCGATGGCGGGCGGCGTAGCTGCGCCGATGCCTGCCGCGTTCACAGCAGACAGAGCACGACGACGAAGACCAGATAGACCGCGATGATGAGGACCCCCGCCCGCCGGCCGAGGCCGCGGGCGGCGAACGCGAGGCCGACGGTGAGCGCCGTCAAGCCGGCGTACCACGCGGCCGCCACGAGTCCGCCCGTCGACGACCTCCCGACGTGCAGTACGACCGCCGGGATCATGAGACCCACCATCGCGTTCAGGGCGTTGCTGTTCAGCGCCTCCGACAGGGTGGCGGTCGCTCTGCCGCGCGAAGCGAGGTACACGGCCGCCACCGCGTTGGGCAGACTGGTCACGGCGGCGAGCACGACGCCGCCGATCACGATGGTGGACACGCCCCAGCCGACGCCGAGCTTTGTCGCGGATCTCTCCATGGCGGTGCTCGCCGCGACGACGACCGCCAGCGCGGCAAGGGCGGCGGCGGCGTCCGTCCAGCGGCCCCTGCGCGGGTTGATCGCGGCGAGCAGTTCGAGCTCCTCCTCGTTGACCGCCGACGCCAGCCAGGACCGCCAGGGCCCGGGAAGCGGGAGCCTGTGGCGTTTCTCGGGAGGCAGGGCCGACACGGCCACGTAGGGTACGAACACGGCCAGCGTCAGCAGCAGGCTCAGGCCGGGCGCGATGATCCCCGCTACCGCCGCCACCGACAGCAGCGCCACCCAGAGCGCGACGAAGCCCTCGAAGACCACGACCCTGCGGTGCAGCGCTATGCGCCCGGCGACGAGGGCGCTCAGGCCGAGCAGCATGGCGAGGTTGAAGACGTTGGAGCCCAGCACGACGCCGACCCCCACGTCGCGTTGTCCGCCGGCGATCGCCGCCAGAGCGGCCGAGATCTCGGGCGAGTCCGCGGCCAGGGCGGTCGCCAGCCCCAGCATCGCCTCGGGCGCCCCGAGTCGCTGGCCGAGCCGCTCCAGCCTCGTCGACGAGAACGGCGCTCGCGGCCAGGCTGGCGACGACGCCGGCGATGAAGACCAGCGCGGTCACCGCGGACCCGCCCGAACCGGGCGCGGCGCGGTTCGATCGCTGGCCGGCGACCGCCTCATGCGTCCTCGCCGATCTCCCGTTCCACGCTTCGCTCGATCTGCGAGACGCCCCGCGGCCGCCCCGCCCTGACCCACAGCCGCGTGGAAGGTGACGGCGATGAGCAGCGCCGCGGCGAGCGACACCATCGGATAGCCGCGCAGCAGATCCACGGTGAGCGTGAACGCCACCAGCACGGCGCCGACCCCGTTCAAGGCGAGCGACCATCTGCGGTGCTCGGCGTACGAGAACTTGCAGCATGGCGAGCAGGCCGGCCAGGAAGCTCATGAACACGGCGACGGCATAGAAGAGGACCAGCTCCTGGTCGCGAGCGCCGGCCGCGACGATGACGCCCGCCGACACCAGCAGGTAGACGAGTCCCGCCCAGTAAGGGGTGTGGTGACGGTTGGTGCGGCCCATCCACGCCGGCAGGATCCCGATGCGCGAGCCGTCCAGGCGGTCGGCACGCGCCAGCGCTTTCAGAAGGCCCGGTCCCGCCTGAAACGAGGAGCTCGCCGCGGCCAGCAGGAGCACGGCGCTGGCCGCCTGGAACAGCGCGAAGAGTGTGGGACCGCCGGCGACCCGGGCGACGTCGCCGATCTGCGTGCTGTTGACCGGCGGGATGCCGATGCCGAGCCGCACCGCAAGCGCGGTGATGCCCAGGGTGAGGCCGCCGACCACGAGCAGGGTGAGCCACAGCGTGACCCTGCCGAAGAACCGCCGGCCGGCGTCGTCGAGCTGTCCGAGCTGGGCGATCGCCGAAGACGGCGCCTCGACGCCGGTCGCGAGGGCCATGCCCACCGGGAACGCCAGCATCACCGAGAAGAGGGCGAAGCCGGAGGTGTGGCCGGTCGCCGCGACGTGGGCCGCCTGAGGCTTGCCGAATCCCGAGACGAGAAGGGCGGTGCCGATGCCGACGAACGACAGCGTCATAAGGGCGAACAGGATCCTGCCCCAGTGGCCGAACCAGGTGAGCGCGGCGACTAGCACCAGCAGGCCGAGCGCGAGCGGCACCCTGATGGCGTGCGCCGCCGGGAAGTAGGCGATGATCGCCGAGGTGCCGGCGGCGACGCTGATGGCGATGGTGAGGACGAAGTCGACCACGAGGGCGCCGAGCGGCAGAAAGGCGAAGCCCTCGCCGAACGCCGTGCCCGAGGCCGCCGCCGCTCCGCCGCCCTGCGGAAAGCGGGCCACCAGTTCGTTGTAGTTGGCGATCACGACGGCGATGATGCCGATCACGACGGCCATGGTCGGCAGCAGCAGCGACAAGTTCCCACCGAGGGCGCGCAGCGCCGCTTCGATCGCGTAGGCCACCGAGGAGACCGGATCGGCCATGACGGTAAAGGCGAAGGCGATGAGCGAGGACGCCGCGATGGTGGGCGAGCCAGCGCCCCACCGCGGCCGCTCGTCCCGCGCCGCGCGCCGAGCCACCCGGAGCGTGCCGCCGGCCGGTCTTCGTCGGCTGCCTATCCGGGGACAGCGGGGGTGACGACATCGAGCGCCTTGGTCCCTTCAGTTCGGGCCACGGCGCCCCTCGAAAGCGCGGAGAGGGCGCGCACGGCGTTTGCCATCTCCGGCGCCCTGGGAGCAGCGTGGCGCCGGTGCCGACCAGACTTCCCGGCGCTCCACGAACAGCGCCTAGTCTACCCCGAATCGCGATGGGTGCGCGCGCCACGCGAGCGATTCTCCTCTCGGCGGGTACATGCCGACGTTCGCACGTGTCGTTCGACGCGCTGCCTTCATCAAGCGCGGGGTTGGAGAGAACCCGTCGCCTGCGTCGCTGTGGGAGCCGGTGACGGAGGGGGGTAGAGACGAGCCGGGCCGGCGTTCGCCGGCCCGGCTCGTCTGCGGTCCGCCTGCACTCTTGTCAGGCGGCCTTGTCGCGGCGCTCGTCGTCGACGACGGATCGAGTCAGTGGAATCGCTCGACCTCCCTGGCCCTCGGGCACAGCGACGAGGCGCCGTCCAGCCCGCCGGCGTCGGGTCACGAGGAGCATGACCCCGGCGAGTACGAGGACGGCTACGCCGATACCGACGCCCAGAAGGACGCCGTTGTTGTTGCTGCTCGCGGTCGCCTGCTCGCCTGCCGGCGCGGCGGCGGCGATGCTCGGCGCCGATCCGCCGATACCAGCACTCGAGCCGGAGTCGACCCTTGCCAAGACCGGCGCCGCGAGCAGAGCGACGGCGGTCAGGGAAAGGGCGAGGGCGAGCGCGAGGACTACAAGGTGGTGATGGACTCGAATGGCCATCACGCCTCCCCAAACAGTCGTTTGTCGGGATGAAACCCGACGTTCTCCGGTGCAGGGTCCCCCGGCCCGGTCCGCGAGCGGGCGACGCGACCGGCTACTCATGAGTGTCACCTGCCCGGCCAGGTCCAGCGCCGTTGGGCCGGTCTGTGGCGGCGTACTGGACACGGTGGCCGCCGCGGGCTCATTGCGCCTGACGCGCGTCGCAGGCTACGATTACGAAGAGAACTGCCCGGCATGCAAGGGAAGGGGGGACGGTGAGTCCGGTCGATGCCGCCGCGACCAACGTCGGCGCCGGCAACTGGAAGGGCCTGGGCATGTGGGCCTGGCTGCTCTTCCGCATCGCCGGCATCGTCCTGGTCCTCTACCTGTTCGCCCACATCGGCGTGATCTCGAGCGCCCGCTGGAGCAGCCGTCACACGCTGAACAGCGCCTTCACCCTGTTCGACCATCCGCTCTTCGTGCTGCTCGACCTGCTGCTCGTCTGGGCCGTCCTGTTCCACGCCCTGAACGGCGTGCGCATCCTGCTCATGGACTTCGGCCTGGGCATCCATCGCCACAAGGTCGTGTTCGTGGTGTGCATGGCGGTGGCCGTCGTGAGCCTCGGCTTCTTTGCGCTCAAGGCCTTCTCGTACATCGCGGCTCATCACGCCGGCGGGCTGGGAGGGCTCATATGAGCGCCCAGGCCACGGAGCCCCGGTCGCAGGCGTCGCCACCGCCGGCGGCCGCCGAGCCGCCGACCACGGGCCGCATGAGAACAGCCGTGCTCGACTCGAGCCGCGGCGGCATGTGGGGCTGGCTCATGCAGCGCGTCACCGCCGTGGTGCTGATCGTCGGCCTGCTCACGCACCTCGTCGCCACTCACATCTTCAACCTCGGCCACCTGAGCTATCTGAACATCGACCACCGCCTGGGCTCGGCGTTCTTCGTGGTGATCGACATCAGCCTGCTGGCGGCGGCCGTCTTCCACGGCCTGAACGGCGCCCGCATGGTCGTCCTGGACTACTGGTTGCAGTCGCGCGCCAGCCGCCGGGCCCTGGCGATCGCGCTCTGGGTGTTCGGCTCGGCCACCTTCGTCTACGGCACGTGGGCCCTGTGGCCCTGGATCTCGCGGTGAGGGGCCGGCGATGATCAGGCATCAGCTCGTCATCGTGGGCGGCGGCCTGGCCGGTCTGCGGGCCGCGGTCGAAGCCAAAGAGGCCGGCATCGACGTCGCCATCCTCTCGCAGGTCCACCCCGGCCGCAGTCACTCCGGCGCCGCCCAGGGCGGCATCAACGCGGCCCTTGCCAACAACCCCGAGGGCCACGACGACACCCCCGAAAAGCACGCCTTCGACACCGTCAAGGGCTCCGACTACCTGGCCGACCAGGACGCCGTCTACCAGATGACTCAGGACGCCCCGCCGGCGATCTACGAGATGGAGCACTGGGGCTGTCCGTTCAGCCGCTACGACGACGGCCGCATCGCCCAGCGGCCCTTCGGCGGGGCCGGTTTTCCGCGCACCTGCTACGGCGCCGACAAGACCGGCCACTACCTGCTGCACACCCTGGTCGAGCAGGCCTATCGGCGCAACGTCGCGATGTACGTCGAGCGCTTCGTCACGAGCCTCATCGTCGTCGACGGGCAGTGCCGCGGGGTCGTCGCCTACGACATGGTGCGCGGCGGCTTCGAAGCCTTCGTCTCAGACGCCGTGATCATCGCCACCGGTGGCGCCGGGCGCACGTACTCCAACACGACCAACGCCATCATCTCGACCGGCTACGGGGCCGCCATGGCCTACCACGCCGGCGTGCCGCTCAAGGACATGGAGTTCGTCCAGTTCCACCCCACCGGGCTCTACACGACGAACATCCTCATGACCGAGGGCTGCCGAGGCGAGGGCGCCTACCTGCTGAACGACCTCGGCGAGCGCTTCATGGAGAAGTACGCGCCGAGCGTCATGGAGCTCGCTCCGCGCGACATCACGGCGCGCTCCATCTGGACCGAGATCCTCGAGGGTCGCGGCATCGGCGGCAAGGACTTCGTCTACCTCGACCTGCGTCACCTCGGCGAGCAGAAGATCGCCGAGAAGCTGCCCGGCATCCGCGACCTCGCCATCCACTTTGAAGGCGTCGACCCGGTCACCGAGCCGATCCCGATCGTCCCCAGCCAGCACTACACCATGGGCGGCATCGACACCGACCACGACGGCATCACCATGCTGCCGGGCCTGTACGCCGCCGGCGAGTGCGCCTGTGTGAGCGTGCACGGGGCCAACCGCCTGGGGGGCAACTCGCTGCTCGAGACGATCGTCTTCGGGCGGCGGGCCGGCAAGGCCGTGGCGGCGTTCCTGGCCGGCGGCGGCGGGCGCGCAGCGCCCGCCGCCGCCGAGGCCGCCGCCGCCGAGGCCCTGGCCGCGGTGGAGGCGCGCGTCGGGAGACTCTCGCGGATGGCGGCCACCGAGGACGCCTACGACATCCGCACCGAGATGATCGACACCATGAAGCTCAACTTCGGCATCTTCCGCGAGGCGCGCCAGATGCAGGAGGGCATCGACAAGCTGCTGGCGCTGAAGGAGCGTCTGCCGCGGATCGGCCTGCGCCACGTCGGCGGGGCCTTCAACCTCGACATGATCCGCACGATCGAGCTCGAGGGCATGCTCGACGTCGCCCTGGCCACGGCGGTCGGCGCCTTCAGGCGCACCGAATCGCGCGGCTCCCACGCGCGCACCGACTATCCCAACCGCGACGACGAGCACTGGCTCAAGCACACGCTCGCCCTCTACCGGCCCGACGGCCCCCCCGAGCTCGCCGTCAAGCCGGTCGCCCTCGGCATGTTCGAACCACAGGAGCGCAAGTACTGATGAGCGAGGCCCGGTTTCGCATCAAGCGGTTCGACCCGACAAGCGACGCGGCGCCGCGGTACGACACCTTCGTGGTTCCCTACGATGGCAATCTCACCGTGCTCGAGGGACTGTTCTCCATTCAGGAGCGCCAGGACGGCTCGCTCTGCTTTCGCTACTGCTGCCGGGCGGCGGTCTGCGGCTCGTGTGCGATGTACATCAACGGCCGCTACCGGCTGGCCTGCCAGACCAACGTCGGCCAGCTTCCGGCCGGCGACGTCACCGTCGAGCCCATGCCGCACCTGCCGCTCGTCCGCGACCTCGTCTGCGACATGACCGACTTCTTCGCCAAGTACGAGTACATCAAGCCGTGGCTGATCCGCGACGGAGCCGGCGACCCCGAGCGCGAGATCGCGCAGTCGCCCAAGGCGCGCCGCAAGCTCGACATGCCGATCGACTGCATCCTCTGCGGCTGCTGCTACAGCTCGTGCCCGTCGGTCTGGGGTGAGGAGAACTACCTGGGGCCGGCGGCCTTGCTCAAGGCCTACCGCTTCGAGGTCGACTCGCGCGACCAGGCCCGTCGCGAGCGTCTGCCCAACTTCGACAACGAGCGCGGCGTCTACCGCTGCCACACGATCACTAACTGCATGGAGGCCTGCCCCAAGGAGCTCAACCCGACCGAGGGCATCCAGTGGCTCAAGGGCGCCGCCGTGCGGCGGCGACTGTTCGGTCGGCTGAAGTAGGGGCGCGGCTCAGGCGGGCTCACGCGAGGGCGGCGGGGCCGCTCCGCGGCCCCGCCGCCGCCGCTTCTTCAGCGCACGCGCGGGAGGGTCGCCAGGAACACGCCGGCCAGCGTGACGGCGGCGGCGAGCGCCAGCTTCGCGCCGAGGCGCTCCCGCAGGAAGACCACACCGCCGAGGATGGCGAAGATCGGTGACGTCGCGGTGATGAGCGTCGTCAGCACCGGTCCGATCTGGTCGATCAGGACATACCAGAAGACGGTGAATAGCGCGTTCAGGATGCCGGCTCCGACCAGCAGGGCAACAACCCGGCGGCGGTCGCGGCTCTGCAGCGACGGCGATGAGGAGCGGCGTGCGGCGGGCGATCATGAACGGCGCCAGCAGCACGACACCAAAGGCCTCCCCGAGCACCATCATCGCCGTGCTGGCGCCGCCGGTCGAGCGCTCGGCGAGCTCGATCATGACCGGACTGAAGCCCCAGCCCGCGGCCGTGACGAGCGACAGTGCCACGACCGTTCCGGCCGAGGCGGGCAGTGTCGGCTCGGTGGCTCCCTCCAGGGCCGGCGCGTGGGGCTCGGGCTCAGCGCCCATCCAGCGCGAGATCAGGGCCACGCCAACGATGGCCACGATGAGGCCGACGATCGTCAGGCCGGCGATGGTTGTGCCCACGATGACCGCCACGAACACGGCGGTGAACAGCGGGTCGGTGCAGGAGAGGGGACCCACGACGCCGACCCTGCCAGAGCGCAGCGCGTAGTAGTAGGCGTTGAAGGCAATCAACCAGGTGACCGCCGAACCGGTCGCGATGTAGCCGGCGGCCGCCCAGGTCATGGCGAAGCCCAGGGACCAGAGGTGCAGCAGGCTGAGCGGTACGGCGACGATGACCAGGCTGGTGACCGACACCACGAGCACGATGAAGTTCACCGGGATCGGGCGCACGTAGTCGAGGACCTTCTTATTCAGGACGACCACGACGCCCCAGCAAGCCGCGGCCAGGAAGGCCACGCCGACCCACACAAGAAAGGCTGCCGAGATCTCGTCCACCTCCGGACGATGCGCTCGAGGGCGGAGGCCCACCGACGCGAACTCGCGGCCGCGGGCCCGCGCCATTGTACCAGCGTCGCTCGACGCGCGGACGCCGAGCGGGCATACTCTCCGGCAGGCGCAGAGGGAGCGGTTCCTCCCGAGAGCGCGCCGGGCACGGAGCGGTTCGGACTGGGGGCGGCGATGAACACCACTGTAGGCAGGACGCGTCTCGAGATCGCCGTCGGCGACATCGCGCTCCTCGACGTCGAGGCGATCGCCAACGCCGCCAACAACGAACTGTGGATGGGCGCCGGCGTCGCCGGCGCTATCAAGCGGGCCGGCGGCGAGGAGATCGAGCGCGAGGCCATGCGCCAGGGCCCGATCGCGGTCGGCGACGCCGTCTCCACCGGCGGCGGCAAGCTGGCGGCGAAGTGGGTCATCCACGCCGCCGTCATGGGTCACGACCTGCAGACCGACGCCAACTACATCGCCCAGGCCACCACCCGCACGCTCGAGGTCGCCGACCGCCTGGGCGCGCGCTCCCTGGCGCTGCCGGCGTTCGGCACCGGGGTCGGCGGCTTTCCGATCTACGCCTGCACGAGCATCATGGTCGGCGCCGTGCACGCGTACCTGACCGGCCGGCGGCGCAGCACCCTGCGCAAGGTCGTCTTCTGCGCCTACGACGACGTCGGGGCGGCCGCCTTTAAGAACGCCCTGAGCGGCGTCACCCGGTTCGAGGCGTGACCGCGGGCCGCGCCCGCCGGGCGATGAGCGCCCCATGACCGCCGACGAAAGTCCGTCGCTGCTGTACCTGAGCCGCGACGAGGTCGCGGGGCTCGATCTGCCGATGGCCGACGTGCTGGACGCGGTCGAAGAGAGCTTTCGCCGCAAGGGCCGCGGCGAGGTCGGGCTGCCGGCCAAGATCGGCGTCGATGCCGGCGGCGGCGCCTTTGCCCACGCCATGCCGGCCTTCGTGCCCGCCGTCGGCGCGCTGGGGATGAAGTGGGTCGGCGTCTTCCCCGGCAACCCGGCGCTCGGGCTGCCGACGGTGAGCGGCTTGATCGTGCTGGACGACCCGGCGACCGGTCTGCCGGTCGCGGTCATGGACGCCACGATCGTCACCGCCCTGCGCACCGGCGCGAGCGCCGGCGTGGCGGCCCGGTTCCTGGCTCGCGAGGGAGCCGCGGTGGCGGCGATCGTGGGCTGCGGGGTCCAGGGACGCTCGAGCCTGCGGGCGCTGGCCGCAGCGCTGCCCGGTCTGCGCGAGGTGCGCTGTCGCGACTCGAGCGACGTCGCCGCGCACAGCCTCGTCGATGAGCTCGGGCCGCTCCTTCCCGGCCGCGAGCTGCGCATCTGCGGCTCGGCGGCCGAGGCGCTGCGGGGCGCCGACGTGGTGGTCACGGCGATCCCCATGGACGGCGGCCGGCCGCCGCTCGACGCCGGGCTGCTCGGCCGCGGAGCGCTCGCCGTGGCGCTCGACTACGACGCCGCCTGGAGCGCCGCTGCCATGGCCGAATGCGAGCGGATCGTCACCGACGACCTGGCGCAGACCCTTGCGACCAGGGCCGCCGGCGCCCACCTGGCGGACCTGCCCGAGATCGACGCGGACCTCGGCCGGGTCGTCGCCGGCCTCGAACCGGGTCGCCTCGACGCGGCCCAGCGCATCCTCTGCCTCAATCTGGGCATCGCCACGCACGACGTGCTGACCGCGCGCCTGGTCTACGATCGCGCCCTCGCCGCCGGCGCCGGTACGCGGCTGCCGTTGTAGGTCACAGGGAGCGCCTGGGCCTCAGTCACGGTAGCGCCGGCGATGGGCGGCGATGAGCCCGGCCGGCCCGGTCATCATCATGTCGCCGAACGGTGCCGGGAAGCTCACCGGCAGCGAGCTTGCGGCGAGCAGCTCGCGCTGCGGGCCGGTGACCAGGACGGGCAGGCCGGCGGGCACGGGGCCGCCGAGGGCGGCCCCGTGCCCGCCGGCCTGCCGCACCTCGTCGCTCGGCAGGGCGCCGGCCAGGAAGCGCCGCACGTAGGCCTCGAGTAGGGGGCCGTCGAGGCGGTTGGTGTGGTCTTCGTAGACGCCGGCGAGGCGGCCGTCGAGCGCCACCGCGCAGATCGTGTGGCAGTTGCCGACGTTGACGAGGACGGCCTCGCCGAGGTCGTCGCCGAGAGCGCCGAGCAGCGCCGCCGGGCCGGTGTCGGCGGCCGTGACTCGCGGCAGAGCCGCGAGCCCGGCGGCCGCCGCCCGCAGGCGGGTGAGCTCGGGCGGCACCTCGTCGGCGGCGTAGAACAGCTCCTCAAGCGGCGTGCGGGCGGCCAGGGCACGCTCCCAGAGGGCGAAGCGAAAGACGCGATTGGAGCCGCTCGGGTCGAAGCCGTGGTCCTGGGCCGCGACGCACGCTCCCGTGAACCGCGTCGGCACGCCGAGGCCGGCCAGCGCCCGCAGCAGGGCCGGCAGGTCGACGTCGCCGCCGCGCACCTCGACGGCGCCGGTGCGCAGCAGCGCCGGCACCTCGTCGTCTGTCACCAGGCGCACGCCCCGGCCGCTCACCTCGGCGAGACTGTCGGCGAACGACAGCGCGGCGCTTTCGGTCGCCGAGAAGGGCAGACCGGCGGCGAGGTGGGCGAGCATCGCCTTGGTCGAAGACCCGCCGCCCATCGTCGGGCCGGCGAAGACGACCGGCCGGCCGCGGCGGGTCGCCTCGCGGATCTGGCCGGCCACGACCTGCGTGCGCGACGGCACGACGAGCTTCACCGAGTTCTCGGGGCGGCGCTCGGGCTCGAAGACGAGGATGTCGGTGGTGCTCGGCGCCGACGTCGAGAGCCAGCAGGCGGGCGGGCGTCGTCATAACGGTGGCTCCGGGGTCACGACGACGGTCGCGGGTCGGCGGTCGCGGCCCGCGTCAGGCGCGGCTCGCGCCGCGGTCGAAGCGCAGGCGCCAGACGTTGACCAGGGCCTCGAGGAAGATGTCGTTGGACATCTTCGACGCCCCGACCTGGCGGTCGACGAAGATGATGGGCAGCTCGACGACGCGAAAGCCGAGCTTGTGGGCGCGGTAGGTCATCTCGATCTGAAAGCCGTAGCCCTTGGTGTCGATGGCGTCGAGGTCGATCGTCTCGAGCACGCGGCGACGGAAGCACTTGAAACCGCCGGTCAGATCGCGGTACGGCAGGCCGAGGACGGCCTGGGCATAGAGGCAGCCACCGCGGCTGATGAGCTTGCGTGAGAGCGGCCAGTTCTCGACCCCGCCGCCGCGGACGTACCGTGAGCCCAGCACGACGTCGGCGCCCTTGTCGACGAAGGCCACGAAGTGGGGCAGGTAGCTCGCGTCGTGCGAGAGGTCGGCGTCCATCTCGAAGACGAGGTCGGCGCCGCCGGCCAGGGCGTGGCGAAAGCCGGCGAGGTAGGCCTTGCCCAGGCCTTCCTTGCCGGCGCGATGGAGCACCTCGACGTCGGGGTACTGGTCGGCCAGGCGGTCGGCCAGCTCGCCGGTGCCGTCGGGCGAATCGTCGTCGACGATCAGTGTGTGGAGCTGCAGGCTGTGGCCGTCGGCGACCTCGCGGATGCGCTGCAGAGCGTGCTCGAGGTTGTCGCACTCGTTGTAGGTGGGCACCACTATCGTGTTCATGGCGGTCAGTATACCTGCTGGGACGCCCTGCGCGGCGCCGTCGCCCCACTCTTGGCTGGCCGTTCGCCGCGCCCGTCCCGGCGCCGCGCCGCCGCCGTCTTCGTCCGTCCCGGGGGCGCGGTACGATGGTACGAGATGGGGCAAACCTCACTCTCAGGTTGAGAATGAGGTTTTCCACTGCGCAAAGGTTGGTCAGGGACAGAAGGAACCATTGCAACGGGGGAGAAATCGTCTATATTGTGACAGTCCAGCCTTCCGGACACTACATCTTGTAGTAGGAGTCTCTTTTCCGTGCATTGTCCATTTTGCGGTGACGAAGACAGTCGTGTCGTCGACTCGCGCGATTCCGAGTCGGGCGACGCCATCCGCCGCCGGCGCGAATGCGCCTACTGCGGCCGCCGCTACACCACCTACGAGCGGGTCGAAGAAGCGCCGCTGCTGGTCGTCAAGCGCAGCGGCGTCGAAGAGGTCTTCGCCCGCGCCAAGCTGCTGAACGGCCTGCTGCGGGCCTGCGAAAAGCGCCACATCTCGCTCGAGCGCATCGAGCGGGTCGCCGACGAGATCGAAGGCGAGCTCCGTCGCGAGTCGGTGCAGCAGGTCACCTCGGCCGAGATCGGCGAACGGGCTCTGCTGCACCTGCGCGGGCTCGACCGGGTGGCCTACATCCGCTTCGCCTCGGTGTACCGCCAGTTCGACGACATCGACGAGTTCCAGAGTGAGCTCGCCCGGCTCGACGAGCCGGCCTGCGAGCCAAGTACCAGCGACGCGCCGGTCGACCAGCCGGCGCTGCCGGATCCAATCGGGGCAGGGGGCATGACTCATGACTGAAACGGGTCGCGACGTGGTGGAGTTGTCGGCCAACGCGCTCAAGGTGTTGCAGCGTCGCTATCTCAAGAAGGGCGACAACGGCGAGCTGCTCGAGACGCCCGAGCAGATGTTCCGCCGCGTGGCCCGGGCCGTCGCCCAGGCCGAGCGGCTGCACAACCCGAGCGCCGCGGTCGACGAACACGAAGAGACCTTCTACCAGCTCATGACGAGCCTCGAGTTCATGCCCAACAGCCCCACCCTCATGAACGCCGGCCGCGAGCTCGGTCAGCTCTCGGCCTGTTTCGTGCTGCCCGTCGGCGACTCCATGGACTCCATCTTCGAAGCGATCAAGAACACCGCCCTCATCCACAAGAGCGGCGGCGGCACCGGCTTTTCGTTTTCGCGCGTGCGCCCCAAGAACGACGTCGTGCTGTCGACCGCCGGCGTCTCGTCGGGTCCGCTGTCGTTCATGAGCGTGTTCGACGCGGCCACTGAGACTATCAAGCAGGGCGGTACGCGGCGCGGCGCCAACATGGGCATCATGCGCGTCGACCACCCCGACATCCTCGACTTCATCAGTGCCAAGCACGACGACGACCGCCTGAACAACTTCAACATCTCGGTGGCCGTCACCGACAGCTTCATGCACGCGGTCGAGGCCGACGAGGAGTACCCGCTGGTCAATCCGCGCTCCGGCGAGACGGTGCGCACGCTGCGCGCCCGCAAGGTCTTCAACTCCATGGTCACGCGGGCCTGGAAGAACGGCGATCCCGGCATCGTGTTCATCGACCGCGTCAACGAGCACAACCCGACCCCTCAGCTCGGCCCGATCGAGAGCACGAACCCCTGCGGCGAGCAACCGCTGCTGCCCTACGAGTCGTGCAACCTGGGCTCGGTCAACCTGTCGCGCGTGTGCGACGACGGCCACGTCGACTACGGCCACCTCGGCCGCATCGTCAAGACGGCCGTGCGGTTCTTAGACGACGTCATCGACGTCAACAACTACCCGCTGCCCCAGATCGCCGAGATGAGCCGCGGCAACCGCAAGATCGGCCTGGGCGTCATGGGCTTCGCCGACCTGCTGTTCCGGCTCGGCGTCCCCTACGACTCCGACGACGCCCTGCGGCTGGCCGGCCAGGTCATGGAGTTCGTCAACACCGAGGCGCGGGCCGCTTCGGTCGAGCTCGCCGCCGAGCGTGGCGTGTTCCCCAACTTCGAGGGCTCCATCTTCGACGTCGAAGGCGGTCCACGCCTGCGCAACGCGACCGTCACCACCATCGCCCCGACCGGCACCATCTCGATCATCGCCGGCTGCTCCAGCGGCATCGAGCCGCTGTTCGCGCTCAGCTACGTGCGCCGCAAGGTGCTGGACGACGACGAGATGCTCGAGGTCTACCCCTACTTCGAAGAAGTCGCACGGCGCGAGGGCTTCTACTCCGAGGCGCTGCTCAAGCGTATCGCCGACGAGGGCTCGGCGCGCCACGTCGACGACGTGCCCGAGCTCTGGCGCAACGTGTTCGCCACCGCCCACGACGTCACCCCCGAGTGGCACGTCAGGCTGCAAGCGGCCTTCCAGGCGAGCACCGACAACGCCGTGTCCAAGACGGTCAACTTCCCCAACCAGGCCACCGCCGACGACGTCGAAAAGGTCTACCTGCTCGCCTTCCGCTCGGGCTGCAAGGGTGTCACCATCTATCGCGACGGCAGTCGCGAGGAGCAGGTCTTAAACGTCGGCGCCGCGGTCAAGCAGGGGGGACGGCGCGACCCGGCGAGCGGCCTCGCCACCACGCGCCCCTCGCGCCCGCGGCTGCTCACCGGCGAGACCGAACGCATGGACACCGGCTGCGGCAAGCTGTTCGTCATCATGAACGACGACGAGCACGGCCCGCGCGAGGTCTTCGCCAACATGGGCAAGGCCGGCGGCTGCGCCTCGTCGAACACCGAGGCGCTGGGCCGGCTCATCTCGCTGGCCCTAAAGAAGGGCGCGGCGCCGAGCGAGATCGTCGATCAGCTCAAGGGCATCCGCTGTCACGTGCCCTACGGCATGGGGCCCAACGCCACCCTGTCGTGCGCCGATGCCATCGGTAAGGCCATCGAGCGCCGCTACATCGCCGGCGCCGGCGCGCCGGCGGCTACGCCTGAGCCCCAGCTCGCGCTCGTCGAAGTCGCCCAGGGGGCCTGCCCCGACTGCGGCGGCGCCATCGAGCACGAAGGCGGCTGCGTCGTCTGCCGCCTCTGCGGCTACTCGAAGTGCGGATAGCCCCGGGGCGACCCGTCGCGGGCGCCGCTGCGGCGAGGTAGAGTAGTAGCAGTCCACGTCTGTCTTCGACCGGGGGAGCCGCACATGGCCGACCAGCAACCGCCCGACGCGCCGCCCGCGGCATCGCCCGACGCGGCGCCCGACGTGGCATCCGTCGCAGCGCCCGGCGCGGCGCCCATGGGGTCGCCCGTCGAACCGCCGGCGCCGCCCGCGGCGCCGTCCGACGGTCCGGTGGCCGACGGCGAGTTCGAGATCGGCGACACCGTCATCGCCAAGATCGCCCACATGGCCTGTCGCGAGGTCGAGGGCGTGCACGCCCTCGGGGGCGCGACCTCGCGGGCGTTGTCGAGCCTGCACGTGGCCGACACGCGCACCCAGGGTGTGACCGTCGACCTGCGCGGCGGCGACGTCGACGTCGATGTCACCCTGGTCGTCACCTACGGGCGCAGCATCCCCGAAGTGGCCCAGGCCTGTCGCGAGCTGGTGCGGGCCCGGATCGAAGCGACCACCGGTCTCGCGGTCAAGGCCGTCAACGTCGTGGTGAGCGACATCTACTTCCCCGAGGGAGCTTCTGGCGCCGAGAACGGACAGGCCTGACCGGTCGCCGGGCGCTCTCGCCCTCGACGCGCTCGAGGCGACGCTCGGCTTTCTTGCTCTCGCCGCCGCCGGCGTGGCGCTCATCTCGGCGGCGGTCGAGTTGCTGGCGGCCGCCGTCGGCCGTCACGTGGTCATCTGGCGGGCTGTGCCGCTGCCCCACTCACACGAAGGACGTGTTCTCGTGCTGCTGGTGCTCCTGGCGGGCTCGGTGGCGCTCGTCGCCCTCGCCCTGCGCGGCCGGCCGGCGCCGCTCGTGCTCGCCTTCGAGGGCGGCAGCCTGCGGCTGCCGCCCGACTCACTCGAGCGCTATCTCGTCGCCGAGCTCGCCCGCGATCCCGACGTCGTCGCCTCGCGGGCCTGGTTTGCCCTGCGCGACCAGCGCCTGACCGCGGAGCTGTGGGTGGCGCTGCGGCCCCTGGCCCCGGCCGCTGTTCTGCGCGAGCGTCTCGGCGGCCTGGCGAGGGCGGCGCTGCGCGACGAGCTCGGGCTCGCCGCCGACGTCGGCGAGCCCGTGGTCAAGGTGCTGCGCGTCGGCGAGCTGCCGAGGTACCTGCGCTGAGGCGCGCCGCCGTCCTGCTCGCCGGCCTGGTCGGCACGCTCGTTTGCGCCGCGGTGCTCGTGCGCGAGGCCGCGCTGGCCGCCGACCGGACCGTGGTGTGGTCGGCGCCGGAGTGGTGGCACGACCTGCTCACGGCTCCCGCCGCCGCGGTCGCTGTCGCCGGCGCGGCCGCGGCCGTGCTGGGCATCGGCTGTCTGTGGTTCGCTCTGCGCATGCTGGGCGGCGGCGAGCCTGACGAGGGCGGCGGGATCGAGCTCGGCGCCGGGCAGACGAGCGTGATCGTCAAGGTCGAGGCGCTCGAGCACCTGCTCGCCCGGCGCCTCGTCGACGAGCTCACCGAGGTCGCCGGCGCGCGGGTGCGGGTGGCGAGGCGCGATCAGCGCCTCGCCACCCGCGCCTCGCTTTCGCTTACCGCGACCGACGTGCGCCGCCTGCACGTCCGTGTCCAGGCCGTGATCGACCGGGAGCTGCGGGCCGCGACCGGTCTCGAAGCGGGCGAGCTGACAGTCGAGGTCGACGAGCTGGTCGTCGGCCAGGGAGGTGGCACGTGAGTCTCAGGTACATCGGGCTGGCCGTCGGCCTCGTGGTCGGCGTCGTGTGGATGGCTCTCGGTCTCGAGAAGCTGGTCGTCGTCTGCGCGATCGGCGCCCTGGGCTATCTCGTCGGCGGCGTGCTGGCCGGCGAGATCGACGTCCAGCGCTCCATCGACAACCTGCGGCGCAAGTGAGCGGGGCGCGAGCGAGCGAGCGGCGAACCAAAAAAGAGACCTGATGGGATCAGGCCTCTTTGAGAAGCGGCCCCGTAACGGTGGGAACCCGTCCTTCTCCTGGCCTGTATTGTACCCTACCCGCTCGATCTGTCACGGGTGATCGGCGATGACCGGCATCCACTCTGGCCTGCGCCGTCCCGACCTCGTGGCCTCCGACCTCGACGGCACGCTGCTGCCGCCCAGCCTCGAGTTCTTGCCCGAGACCACGGCCGGCGTGCAGAAGCTGCGCGCCGCCGGCGTGCCGTTTGTCGTCTGCACCGGTCGTATGTTCAAGAGCGCCCGCCGCGTGGTCGCCCGGCTGGGGATCACGGCCGGACCGATCGTCTGCTACCAGGGAGCGCTGCTGGCCGACCTCGCGAGCGGCGAGTGGTCGCGGCACCTGCCGATCCCGGGCCACCTGGCCGTAAAGGTCGTGCTCGCCATGCGCGAGCTGCGGCGGCACGTCAACGTCTATGTGGGCGACGAGCTCTACGTCGAGCAGGACGACGACTGGGCGCGGCGCTACGCCGAGTACGCCGAGGTCGGCTTGAACGTCGTGCCCGACCTGCTCGCCGTCGTGACCACGCCGCCCACCAAGATCGTCGTCTCGACCGATCCCGACGACGTGACGATGCTGCTGCCCGAGCTGCAGGCGCGCTGGAACGGTCGTCTGTACGTCACCCGCTCGCTGCCGCACTTCATCGAGATCAGCGACCCGCGGGCGACCAAGAGCGCCGCGCTCGCCTACCTGTGCGAGCGGCTGCCGGCCGACCGGGAGCGCACCGTGGCCTGCGGCGACGGCTGGAACGACGTCGACATGATGCGCTGGGCTGGCCTGGGGGTCGCCGTCGCCGAGGCCACGCCCGACGTGCGGGCGACCGCCGATCTCGTCGTGCCGCGCGACGCCCTCGGCGAGCTCTTCGGCGCGCTGGCCGACGCGCCCCGCGCGTAGGCCGGGTCATAAGGGCGAGCCGAGTCGCGGAAGGCGAGCGCAGTCACAAAAGCGAGCGGAGTCACGAGGGGCGAGCAGAGTCACCAAAGCGAAGGCGGCGCCCGGAGGGTAAGGCGCCGCCTTCTAGGGGTGCTGGTGGTGCCGTCGCTTGCGCGCCGGCTTCCCCTTGGCGGGGACCTGGACACTCTGTCACCCCATGTTGTCCAGCATCGCTACAACGACGGAGGTGAAAGCAGGGCTCCGGCGTCCGGTCATTAGTGTACCCGGGCACGCTAATCTCACACGAACGCGGCCTGACCACGCAACAGCAGGCGAGGGGCGGGGCCGTGACCGGCCCCGCCCCTCGCCTTGTCGGCCGCGCTTGCGCGCGGCCCGCCGCCTTCTTTTTTGAACGAGCTACTTGCCGGGAAGCACGCGCACCTTGCAGCTCGTGCGGGCGCCGATGTAGTTCAGGGAGCCATCCCAGACGGCCCGGAAGGTCGTCGTCGACCGTCCGAGCTTGACCTTGAGGCTGAAGTGGCCGTTGCCGCCGGGGTCGACGCTCACCCGCACGTTGGCGATGGGCTTCGTGCCGGCGCCCTTGTAGATGGCGACCGTCGTGCCGTTGGCGTCGCTGGCCTGGAGCATGCCCACAAGGCGCACGGTGTGCCCGCGCTGGACGAACCGCTTCTGCGGCTGCAGAGCCAGGTCGGGCGTGTCCTTCTCGACGTAGCCCTCGACGAACCAGGGAGCGCCGCCGTCGGTGATCGCGGTCGACGAGGAGATCTCGTTGACCGGCACGCCGTCGGGCCCGACGGGCACCGTGTTCTGGTTTTCGACGTCGGCATCGAAGCTCACGTCGAGGTCGTCGTTACTCTCCCAGGCGTTCACGTCGGTCACGAGGTCGGCCAGTGACGGCGAGTCGGCGATCGGGAAGATGCCGGGCACGTCGGCCGTGCGCTGGGCGGGCTGCCGCACCGCGAAGTCCGACGAGTCGTCGTAGTAGTCGTCGTAGCCCCAGCCGTCGCCGTAACCGGTAACGTCGATCGTGCCGGTGGTCTGGGTCTTGGCCGGGATGTAGAGCGGCAGATCGACTTCGTGCGTGCCCACTTCGCCATAGTCGCGAACGATGGCGCGGATCGTGTTCGCGCCGGTCCGCAGGCCACCCGGCACGCTGAAGTCGAGGACTTCGGCCGACCGGTGGACGGCCGAGAGATCGGCGGTGAAGTCGACGGCGCTGATCACGCCCGGCGCCGTGCCGTTGGGGTTCGAGGTCAGGTAGTCGACCATGTCCTCGGCGTCGAAGGTCGTGTAGTAGCCGACGTCGTAGGTGTCGTCCCAGACGTCGCTCACGGTCGCGTCGTAGGTGGTGGTCGCCGGCAGGGGATCGGCCATGGTGACCTTGGTCATGGTCGTCGCGGTGCCCGGGAACGAGTAGCTGTCGGTGATCTTGAACACTGGGGCGTAACAGGCGTCGGAGATGATCATCGAACCCCAGTCGGGGTTGTCGGCGACCCACTGCGGCAGCACGGTCGTCGACGGCACCGTGTCGCCGCCGAGCGTGGCCTGAGCAGTGACCGGCACCTCGGTCGGGAGGGACGAGGTGACGCCGGCGATGCCGTAGAGGCGGTCCTGAGTGATCGTCCCGCACGGCGCGCCGAGCGCGCAGATCTTGTAGGGGTCGAGCGTGTTCGACCAGATGCCGTAGATGTAGGCGTTGGCCATCTCGAGGCCGGTCGAGCCGTCGTAGTCGGCCGGGTGCCCGAAGGCCACGACCACATCACCGTCGACATAGGTGACGGTGCCTACCCATGCTCCCCAGACGTCGCCGCGGCAGATCACCGCGGCGACCGAGGCGCCGCCCACGATCGGGGTCGAGAAGTCGTCCGAGCCGCCGAGGCCAGCGCCCAGCCCGGCGGCGATCACGTCGACGCCGCGCTTGGCGAACTGCGCGGCAAGCGTCTTGAAGGCGCGGCTGTCGGCGGGCAGACCGCCGATCTCGAGGGCGCTCAGCGGCGCGAAGACCGCCGTGCCGGTCGCGGGATGGAGCGTGCGGGCCACCGCGTGGCTGCGGGCCAGCACGATCCGGCGGATGGTGCCGGCGCCGGTGGCGAGAGGCCGGGCGGGGGCCACAGTCCTGGTCTTGGGCAGGATGGGGCCGGCGGCCTCGAACTGCGGCGCGGCCGGCGACCCGGCGCTCTTGAGCGCGGCGCCCACCGGGGCGACGGGGTAGTTCTCGATCGACGCCATGAGCTCGATCGGCGTCGCCAGGCCAAGGCCGTTGGTCGTGAAGATGTCGCCGTACGACACGGCGCCGACCAGGTAGTCGGTGTCGGGTTGCGGGTCGCTCGCGTCGCCGACGAAGAGCGGACTGCCGCTCATGCCCTCGGCCAGGCCGCCGAGATTGAGGACGGTCGTGTCGTTGATCTGGAAGAGGATGAGCGGCGAGCCGTCTTCGGGGTTCTGGCCGTCGGCGACCGCCAGGATCTTGACCGAGACGGGGGTGATCGTGGCTCCTTGCAGGACGGTGTCGAAATAGCCGTCGAGACCGCCGGCGCCAGCGTTCGTGATCGCCGTCTGCAGGTCGGTCAGGTTCATTGTGTTGCTCGGCCCGGCCGCCGCCGGACCCACCGCCACGAGCATCCAGGCGGCGATCGCCGCCAGCGCGCAGATGAGAAGCAGCGGCAGGCGTGCGCCGCCCTTGCGGACGTGTCCGTGCATGGTCCCTCCCGGTCGTGAAACTCCTGGCCCCTAACGAGCGCCTAACCAGCCGCAAACTGGCCCACAACGTGCGGCTCACAAGAAAGACGCACCATGAGCATAGGACGTTCGCGGCCGTTGGCAAGCCTCGGCCTGCGGACGGCGTCGCCTACGGTGGCGCCGTCAGGCGCGCCGAGCCCGCAGCGAGAACGACAGGGGGAACTGGTCGGGCAGCCGCCGCAGGCCGACCCAGCCGTCGGGGCGCTTGCCGAGGCAGGGCCAGTCGAGGGACTGGTGCTCCTCGAGGCGGGGGAACTCGTGCAGGCACTCGATCGTCAACCCCGCGTCGATCAGCGAGGTGACGATCTCGCCGAGCGGGTGGTCCCACTGGTATTCCACCGGTGCCGCGACGTGGGCGCCGGGGTCGGCGTAACTGCCGCCGCCGTCGATCTCGTAGGCGTGGGCCTCGGCGCGCTGGAAGTAGGAGTCGGCGCCGACGAGCGGTTCCTCGGAGTCGTCGGCGAGCGCGAACAGGAACGGGTGGAACTCGGCGATGTAGAAGAGGCCGCCGGGGGCGAGGTAGTCGGCGACCAGCCGCGCCCAGCGCGTAAGGTCGGGCAGCCAGCAGAGCACGCCCCACGAGGTGAAGACGATGTCGAAGCTCCCGTCGAGTCGCGCGGGCAGCTCGTACACATCGGACTCGACGAAGGTCGCCGACAGGCCGCACTCGGCCGCCAGGCGGCGAGCCAGGGCGATCGCCCGGCCCGAGAAGTCGACGCCTGTGACGGTCGCCCCGAGGCGCGCCCACGACAGCGTGTCGAGGCCGAAGTGGCACTGCAGGTGCAGCAGGCGCTTGCCGGCCACCTCGGGCCCGAGCTCATCGAGCTCGGGCCAGGTGAGGCTCGAGCGACCGGCCAGGAACCCCGCGACGTCGTAGAAGGCGGAGCGCTCGTGGATGGCGGTGAGCTCGTCCCAGAGGAGCCGGTTGGCCGCCACCGCCTCGTCGCTCACTTCGTCGCCTTGAGCGAGAACAGGAAGGGCACGTCGCGCCGGCCGCCGGGCAGGTAGTACCAGCCGTCGGGGGCGCGCTCCATGGAGCGGCTGAAGGGCACCACCGAGCAGGGGAACTCGTGCAGATACTCGAGGCGCAACCCGGCGCCGATCAGGGCGTTCAGGATCTCGGCGAAGCTGTGGGTCCAGCCGTAGGCCAGGTCATTCTTCAGGTGCGCGTCGGGTTCGGCGTAGGAGCCGTGGATCCGCAGGCGCCGCGGCCGGCTCGCCGGAAAGTACGGTCCCACGACGCGCAGCTCGGGGTGGGCGTCGAGGTCGTCGAGCGTGCGCGCCAGCGGGTGCAGCTCGACCATGTAAAAGGTGCCGCCGGGCGCCAGGAAGTCGGCGATCGTGTAGCCCAGCGCTCGAGGTCGGCCAGCCACTCGATGGCGCCGTACGAGGTGAAGACGATGTCGAGGCGCCCGTGAGGTTGCTCTCGAGATCGTCGACGGTCGACTGCACGAAGGTGGCCGGCAAGGCGGAGCTCGGCCGCGAGCGAGCGGGCGAGCGCGATGGCACGCTCCGAGAAGTCGACGCCGGCGACGGTGCGCCCCAGGCGCGCCCACGACAGCGTGTCGAGACCGAAGTGGCACTGCAGGTGCAGCAGGCGCTTGCCGGCGACGTCGCCGAGCTCGTCGCGCTCGATCGAGTGCAGCGACGAGCGGCCTGCCCGAAGCCCTCGAGGTCGTAGAACTCGGAGGTCTCGTGGATCTCGGTCCACTCGTTCCAGAGACCGAGATCGGCCTTGAGGAACTCGTCGAGCACGTCGCCGCTGAACCCGCTCGAGGACGAAGTCAGCGTCGCGCACGCGCAGCGCGAAGTCGATGCCGCACATGGGGCAGTGGACCGTGGCGCGTTCGGCCGGGTTCGCGCCGAAGTCGAGCCGCCAACGCAGATGGGGCAGAAGAGGACGACCGGGTAGTCGCGCCGCTGACGCGCCGACGGTGGCCTTGAGCCCGCGACCGTGGCCCGTCTCGGCCCTGACGAACTCGCGCATGAGCGCCTTGAGCCGCGGGTCGGCGAGCTGCTTGGCGAAGGCCGCGTACTTCTCGACGGCAAGGCGTTCGAACTCGAGGTCGGAGCGCAGCGTGTCGAGCATGCGGGCGTAGCCGCGTTCGCGCAGTGGGGCGTGGGGGTGGGGGGCGATCCGGCGGCGGACGACGGCTCGGCGTCGCTGGGAGCAGCGGGAAGGTCGACGGCTCGCCGCCTGCAGACGGCTCCGCGGCGCCGGTGCCTGCGCCCATCGAGCCCGCATCGGGACGACGAGCTCTGGGCCGGTGGCGCCGGCCCTTGCCAGCTCGGCGAGGACGGTGGCGTGGTGGTCGCCCTCGTCGCGGCGCAGCCCTCGCAGTACGCGCACAGCCGTGGGTCGCCGGTCCAGGTCCGGCGTTCGGCGTAGCGGCGGTGGCGGCGGCTCCAGCTCGAGCGTCTCGCGCAAAATGCGGATGGTGTTGGGGGCGTCGCTCATGGCGGTGGCTGCGGGCGGTGGCGTCGGCGACCGTGTCGACGCGATGTAGAGACGCGATCGACGGACCGTCAACGAGCGGCGGGGAGAGGGAGAGGGGCCAGCGAAACGCGCCCTGCCGTGACACTTCCTAGACCCTCATGCAGAAGAGCGTAGGCTCCCGAGGCGTTACGGCTAACTGCACAATCCTTGTTGGACTGACTGGGGGCGAACGTGACGGCATCCCGCTCCCGTCGCGGGACGTCCAGCGGTGGGTGGGAGACTTCGAGCGCGACGAGGATCTTCATCCCGCACTGGTCGCTGGACGGTCGACCTCACGGTCGATCTCGCGGCCCTGTCACGCGATCAAGCGGTTCTCGATGTTGGCTGCGGCTGCGGGCGGGTGGAGCGCGCCCTGACCGACTACTTCTCCCCCGATGGCCGCTACCTCGGCTTCGATGTTGGCCGCGAGCTGGTCGAGTGGTGCCAGAGCGAGATCACCGTCCGCTTTCCGGCCTTCGTCTTTGTCCACGCCGACGTGCAGAACGACCTCTACAACCCCGATGGCCTGATTCCGTCGGAGCAGTTCCGCTTCCCCTGCGCCGACGAGAGCGTCGACCTCGTCCTGCTCGAGTCGGTGTTCACGCACCTGTTCCCGCCCGCCATCGAGCACTACACGAAGGAGTGCGCCCGCGTACTTCTCCCCGGCGGCCACGTACTCGGTCAGCCACCACCTCATGGACGAGGCCGCTCGGCGAGCGGTCGCGGACGGCACAACAGTTTTCAGTTCTGCAAGAAGCTTCGGGCCGGCCACCACGCTCGACCCCGACGAGCCAAGCAAGACCAACTGTAACCAAGCAACAGGCAA
>CAWCWZ010000034.1:0-17681 GCA_963799395.1 uncultured Actinomycetes bacterium | reverse complement strand
CAAGGTGCGTATTCACATGTGATCTGGATAGGTCACGGCAGCGAGACGGGAATCCATTTTGGAGTTGGCGGTTGGGTAGACGCAGAGACTCTCGGCAAGACCCTGCGAGTTCGCAGCGCTCCCCGCAAGGTCTATATCTCACTCTGCTGCAAGACCGGCTACAAGAGCTTCGGGTCCACCTTGTCTCGAACCACGATGTGTAGCCGGTTTCTTGGCCCCTTCCATTCGGTTGAGGGCGCTGTCGCGTCCCAGTTCTGTCAGACGTTCCTTACTGCGCACCTACTCGAAGGTCGCACGGTGGGCGTTGCATTCCGAAAGGCCAGAAGCTCCGTGCCCGGTAGCACCAGCTTCCGGCTCTGGACCGCCGGCCGTTTGACGGCCGGCCCGCGTGCGTCTCGCTAGTGTTCTGCATCTAACGCTTCTTTACAACGCGACACCTTGGCCAGGATGCCGTCGACACAGGCGTGCCACTCGAATGGCTTGGGGTGGGCATTGTGGAGTGCGATGTGTTCCTCGATGGCGCGTATCAGCTCCGGGACGCTGTCGAAGGTGCCGCGCCTGAGGCGCCGCCGCGTGAGCTCGGCGAAGAAGCGTTCGACCAGGTTCAGCCAGGAGGAGCTGGTGGGTGTGAAGTGCAATACGAAGCGCGGGTGGCCCGCGAGCCACTCCCTGACCGCCGGCGTCGAGTGCGTCGAGGAGTTGTCGACGATCAGGTGCAGGGCGAAGCGCCGCGGCGTGGAGCGATCGATGAGCTTGAGGAAGGCGAGGAACTCGACGTGGGTGTGACGCGGCAGGCAGCGACCGATGATCTGCCCGGAGAGCACGTTGAGGGCGGCGTACAGCGAGGTCGTGCCGTGACGGGTGTAGTCGTGGGTCTGGCGCTCGGGGATGCCGGGCCGCAGGAGCAGGACGGGGCGCGTGCGGTCGATCGCCTGGATCTGCGTCTTCTCATCGACGCAGAGCACGAGCGCCTTGTCGGGCGGCTTGAGGTAGAGCCCGACGATGTCGCGCACCTTCTCGGCAAAGAGCGGGTCGGCGGACAGCTTGAAGCGCTCGACCAGGTGCGGCTTGAGGCCGTGCGCCTTCCAGATGCGCTGCACCGCCGCCGGACTGACGTGCTGGGCGGCGGCCATCTCGCGGATGCTCCAGTGGCTGCCCCCGGCGGGCCTTGAGTTGAGGGTGGCGTCCACCACGCGGGCCACCACCTCGGCGGGGATGGCCTTGCGTCGGCCGGGACGGGTGGCGTCGGCCAGGATGCCCTCGAGGCCGTGCTCGGCCATGCGAGTGCGCCAGAGGATCACCGTCGGCCGCGAGACACCGAGCTCGCTGGCGATCGCGTTGTTCGACTCACCCGCCGTGGCGGCCAGCACGATGCGGGCGCGCAGCACGAGCTTCTGCGGCGTCTTGGGCACGCGCACCAGCCGACGCAGATCGGCCAGCTGCTCGTCGTCTACGACCAACGCCTCTGCGGGTGCCCACGGCATGCTGCAGAGCATGTCAACTCATCGTTCTATTGTCAAGAGACTCACGATGCAGAACACTAGCAACTACAATGGGCAGATTGGCCGCCAAGGCATCTGAGGGACCGATTTCGAAAACGGGTTCGGCAACGGAGCAAGAGTAGGTCGTACCGTGCACAAGCCCTCCGTGAATATCGTCATGTCTGTACGTATGGACTTCGCGGTCCAGCATCTCTTGGCGGCTACGCATTTTGCGCACCTGTCTCATCAGACGGAGGAATCGAATGCCGGAAAGCCGTTCGGCCCATTCTTCGATGAGCTTCTCTGGTTAGTTTCCGCCTGCCTGCTCTCGAGCGTTGCCGGAGTCGAGGCCTATGCCAACGAGGCCTTCGTCGACCGAGAGACAACTTTTCCTGGCGTCCCGAACGAACTCACCGACAAGATCTGGCAGCTCTGCGAACGCGATTCGGCAGTTGAGAAGTTCGACGTCATATGTCGCCTTCGGGGGGGCGGGCGTACTGGACCGGGGTTCGAGCGCAGTGCAGGACGTGGCCGCGCTTGTCGCCTTGCGAAACGGCCTCACGCACTTCAAGCCTCAATGGGACACTGACACAGCCGCTCACGCAAGGATCTCCCGGCTACTCGAGGGCAAGTTTGAGCCGAGTTCACTGATTCTGGACGAGCCCGTCTTTCCGCGACGCTGGGCATGCTACGCGTGTGCCTGCTGGGCCGTAGACGCCTGTAGGGACTTCCTGCTGATGATCGAAGAGGGGCTGGGGCTTCCCGAGAAGGTCGGGATATTCAGAGAGAGAATCCAGGTAGCGGGTACTCCCAGCGCGGCAAGCCCATCGAACACAGACGCCGTTTCGTGGCGTCCGACCCCAAGTAAAGCAGCGGTCGGCCGGGACAAGCGATGCTTGGCGCGATGCTCACGTCACCCATGGGCTTTCGGTGTCCCCGGCGGGTCGAGACGCGGTGGAAAGGGCCCGTCGTTTGCCGCGTGTTTGCACGGGCGCCGTGGCGAGGGTCGGGGTGTGCCGGACGCAGTACGCCTCGACGCTCAGCCGGCGGCTCGATTGTAGGCTCCGTCGGCTGGTGGCCTCCGCCTCGACAGGGCGGCGCTATTCGGCTACGAGCGCGGTCGTGCGCGGCCCCGTGTTCACCAGCCGACGGGTTCCTTCGTTTCGTCACCCACACGTACTAGGATGAGTCATCATCAGGGGAGCAATGGCCGACGAGGCGACGGAATACCGTGTTCTGGGGGAGCTTCGTCTCAACGACGAGACGATGATGGTCTTCGCCGTGTACAGTCGCAGCTCATGCCCATGTTCCTGGGCGACAAGGGTCTGCGCGACGCCGACTTCTTCATCGCCCTCGACGACCAGTGGGTCAACCTGTTGCTCACCTGGCGCAAGCTCGGCTTCGACCACAACAAGGAGATCCAGTTCGAGGGCGCCCGCTTCCGGCCGCTCGATCTGCTCGTCAGTCGCCTGCCCAAGGCCGTCGACCTGATCGGCCGCATGCACGGCGCGGTGTGCGTCGGGGCCCTGTGCGACGGCACGATCGCCGGCAAGCGGCTGCGTCGTTACATGTACCAGATCACCTCGCACGACGAGGCCTTCCGGGCGATGGGCGTGCAGGGCACCGGCTATCAGACGGGCATCCCGGCGGCCTGCGGCGCCCTGCTGCTGGCCAAGGGCATCGTGAGCAAGCCGGGCGTCTTTGCGCCCGAGCAGATCGATCCCGCGCCGTTCCTCGACCTCATGACCGAGCACGGCACGCCGTGGGGGGTCGTCGACCTGCCAAGCGGTGGCGAGCTGCCCATCTGACGAGAATCGCTGGTCTAGGAAGAAGCAGATCGTGCGAGTCGCAGAAATGAACGAAGTGAGCCCTGTTACGATGGCTGCCGCCTGCCGCGGCGAGCACACGGCCTTCGTTGCCGTCCTGCGCCACTACGACCGTCGTCTGCGCCTGCTCGCCTACCGCCTGCTGCGTAACCGCGACCTGGTGGACGACGCTCTGCAGGACGTCGCCCTTAAAGCCTACCGGGCACTACCTGAGTTCCGCGGCGAAGCCTCCCTCGGTACCTGGCTGCACCGCATCACCCACACCACCTGCCTCGACTACCTGCGGCGCGCTCAACCGCTCGAGTTCATGCCCACAGACGGACTGCCGGAGGCCTGCCACGGCGTCGCGCCCGATACTGCTGAACAGGTGGCCGAGCGCGACTACCTGAGGCGACGGCTGGCTACGCTGCCACCCGAGCAGCGGCTCACGCTGCCGCTGGTCGACCACGTGGGCCACGACTACCGCGGTGCCGCGCAGCTTCTCGGGGTCGCACCGGGCACGGTGGGCTCGCGATTGAACACGGCGTACGCGGTGCTGCGGCGTCGGCTGATGTGAGAAGACGCGACGGCGAGCACGAGGGCGCCAAAGGGCGCATGGAGACGGGCCAGGAGGTGGACAGGGTTGTTCTCCTGAAACCTGTCCGATAGGACCTGAGGCTCCTGAGGCTTCAGGGCCCCACTTCGTCGTCGGACCTTCGCTACCGGAAGTGCCAGCACGCTGACGCGTCCGAGTCGGAGACGGGCGCCGAAGCGATCGTCTGCCATGGCGGGGCACTGTGATTGATCTAGGCCCTATTTCGCGAATGAATTCGACTCCGATGCAAACGCTTTGCAAACGAACGCAGCGTCACTCTCCGCTTCTCAGTGGCACTCAATAGCACTCAGCCCCGATTTCTCGCGCTCCAGGAAGCTCCCAGTGACGCTCGCTGACACCTGCTGGCAGAACTGCTGACGCCTTTGCACGGCGGAGGTCAACACGTGTCAGTGCCACACTGCGCATTCGGCTACCGTTCGGCTACCGCTTTCTTCGGTTTCCATGGACACTGTGGACACAATGGACAGGAAACACCTGCTCAGCGGCAAATCCGTTGACAGGAGAACGCCACATGTGCAGCCTGCGCCAGAGAGTTCCTGGTTCGAATCCAGGTACGCCCACCAGGCCTAGCGCCAGCCGGTTCTCGCGGGGCGCGGGGACCGGCAAGCCACAGACCAATCCCGACCCCTCAGAGTTTCCCGTCGCGACCTCGGCTCCGCCGTCATGAAGGGCCGCTTCTGGACCACGCTCCACGACTGCGCTAGTTTCTGAGGCGCCAACTCGCGCGCAAAGGGAGCCCTATGACTCGTCGAGGCATCACGGCCGTGACTGCGTTTGCCGCGTGCCTCCTGACGGGGGTGACCCTCGCCGGCTGCGGCGGCTCGGCCGCCTCTTCTGCCCCAGTGTCGAGTGCTTCAGGTTCAACGGCGGCCGCCCGGCAGTCGCCCAGTCCGAATCCCTCGACCGTCGCGGCGGGGGCTTCCCTCCTTGTGGTGCGCAATGCGGGACACGCGGAAGCACTGTGGCGCATCGATCCGACCACCGGTCGAGCGGTCAGGGTCGGCCGGCTTGACGGCCGGGCAGCCCGGGCGGAGGCGTCTCCCGACGGCAGCGCCGTCGCCTACCTGTCCGTACCGGAGAAGGGAGGCCCGCGAGTCTGGCTGAGCTCTGGCTCGAGCGCTCCCAAATCAGTGTCGCTGGCTTCGGCGGGTGTGAAGTACCTGTACTCGGCGACCTGGCTCTCGCCGACACGGCTGCTTCTCTGCGGAGCGACGTCGGGCGGGGCCTACCATCCCGACGCCGACCGCAACTGCCGCTTCTACGCGCTCTCGACGACGAGCGGGCAGGTGCGACCGTTCCGCAACCTGCGCGGCGTCGAACCCAGCGCCGCCCCCCTGA
This sequence comes from uncultured Actinomycetes bacterium, assembly GCA_963799395.1. Lineage (GTDB taxonomy): Bacteria > Actinomycetota > Thermoleophilia > UBA2241 > UBA2241 > Bog-752. The sequence continues at coordinate 12,441 of CAWCWZ010000034.1, read as the reverse complement.
TCGGCAAGCTCGCCTTCGTCACCTTCACCCATCCCGGCCTCTACCTGGGACAGAAGGGCATGCAGGGCATCGACGAGAACCTCATGCTCCTCGATCTACGCAAGAAGCAGGCGGCACCGACGCTGGTGATCTCCCAGCAGATCTACCTCGGCATGATGCGCATGTTCAACTCGCCACAGCTTTCGCCCAACGGCAAGTACGTGCTGACCATGCAGACCGCCACCGACACGGGCGTGACCTACTCGGTGTGCGACGCGCTCGGCGGGTCTGCCGGCCTGACCGTGAGCAGCGATTGTCCGGCTCCTTGTGCCGCCTGGAATGTCGGTGGGACGAAGGTCGCCTTCTGGGGAATGGGCACCGTCCTCGATGGAGAGTCGGCTTGCGTCTGGGTCTACGACACGGAGTCGGGCGAGCTTTCAAAAGCCACAGCCTGGGCGCCAACAGCTGGGTCGACGGCCTCGACTGGTCGTCGACCGGCGATCTCGCCATCGGCGTCTCCACCTTCAGCACACACCCTCATCCGACGGTCGCCGTGGCTTCAGGCGGAGACGTCCACCACTTGACGACCGTAGGGCAGGGCAGTCTGCCCGTCTGGGTCAGGTAGGCGTCGGGACAGGGGCACGCTCATGTTTCTCACAAGCCCGACTCCGGAGGACGCCGGGCCCGTCGGGTAGCTCAACGCCAGGTCGCCAACCACACCAGGCGCTCGTAGTAGCTTGGCGCGACCGCGTACGAGACCAGGAAGGGCAGCCAGGCGGCGGCCAGGCCGGCCACGGCGCCGGTGTAGAGCCAGGCGGCGAGAGCCGCCGCCCGGGGAGGCGGCGGTGGTGCGGCGTCGCCCGCGGTCGTTGCGGGCCTCGTCGCAGGCGCGCGCCGGCGGCGCAGCACGAACACCGCCGCCGCCAGCACGGCGACGAGGGCCGCCAGCGCCGCCAGGCGCCAGCCGAGCGTGCCGCCGGCGGCCACCGCCATGAGCACGGCGCCCACGGCAAAGGCAAACGCCGCCCAGCGGCCGGGCAGCGCTGCGGGGCCGGCGAGGCGGGCCAGGGCCGTGGCCACCATGATGGCGAGGAAGGGCACGACCGGCGTCAGGTAGTAGATGTACGACTGGCGGCTCGTGGCCAGCCAGGGCAGGTAGAGGATCGCGACCAGAAGCGGCGCTGCGGCCAGACGTACATCGCGCCGCTTCCAGGCCAGCCACAGCAGGCCGACGAAGGCGGCGATCGCGCCCCACCACAGCAGCGGGTTGCCGATCGCGATCAGGCCAACGGCGCCGTGCGGCGTCTCGGCCCAGCGGTACCAGAGCGGCGTGATGTCGAAGATCCAGGAGAGCGGTGGCGAGGCCATGTCCTTGACGCCCTGGTAGTTCCAGTTGTAGCTCGCCATGTAGCCCTGCAGGTGCAGCCACTGACGCAGGGTGTGGCCGCTGGCGAAGTAGTCGGCGTAGCTCGCCACGTAGACGGCCAGCGGCAGGGCGACAAGACAGGCGGCGCCGGCGGCCAGGCGGCCGGCAAAGCCGGCCGCCTGGCCGCCGCGGCCCTCGGGTCGAACTGGGCCGCCCTCGGGTCGAACCGGGCGCTGGCCCGCCGCCTGCGCCCGCCGCCGCCACCACCAGTCGAGGGCGACGATGGCCACCGCGGCTGCCAGGGCCAGGGCCCCCGACCACTTGCTGGCCAGGGCCAGACCGCCGCTTATCCCGGTGAGCACAAGCCACAGCGGCGGCCGGCCGGACTGCAGGTAGCGCAGGGCGCAGTAGATGCAGACCGCCGACCAGAGGGCGACGAAGGGGTCGAGCACGCCGATCCGCGACTCGACGATGAGCATCGTGTCGGAGGCGGCCAGAAGGAGGGCGGCCAGGGCCCAGGGCGGCGCTAGGCCGAGGCGGCGGGCGAGCGGGTAGACGAGGGCGATGAGCAGGGTGCCGGCCACGGCCGAGGGCACGCGCCAACCCCAGGGACCGTCGCCCAAAGCGAGGATGCCGGCGGCGATCGAGAGCGTGCCGAGCGGCGGGTGGGCCAGCGAGCGGCCGTCGCCGGGCTTCCAGGGCGAGGGCTGACGGGGCCCGATACGGCCGTGGATGATCGAACCGGCGTCGTGCACGTAGAAATACTCGTCGAAGACCAGCGTGGGGAAGACGTCGAGGTTGACGAGGCGCACGACCGCCGAGAGCGCGACCACCACCAGCACGAGCGCCACGATCACGCGGCTCGTGCCTCGACGCCGGGCTGGGGACGCGGGGGCAGGCGCCCGATCCGGCGCCGACGAAGCCGAATGTGGAAGACGTGCGCCCACGACACGACGGTCGATCACCTTGGTACCCATCACCGCCATCAGATCGGCATGAGTCGGCATCGGCTTGACGAGAGATTTGGCAGCCCCGACGGGCGCCGGATGGTAGCGGAAGCGATCGAGATTTCAGCCGACCGAAGGGTCAGCGCCGGCGCCCCCCGAAAGCTCAGGCCGTCCGGTACACGATCTCGAGCCGGTTGCCGCAGGGGTTACGCGACCGAGGGCGGTTCGCCGTCGGCCGCCCACACCTTCCGGGTCTCGCCGTGGTACTCATGCACGAAACCGAGTGCCGGGAGGAGCGCGGCGTAGAACGGCAGGGCCTCGCCCATGTCGCTCACGCGCAGGTCGATGTGGCCGAAGCGGTTCACCGTTCGCTCCCCTTCCAGGTCGGCCGTAGCAGCCGGTCACTGCGCGGTCATCGCCCCGTCGGCCACCAGCACGGTGCCGGTCACGAACGACGACTCGTCCGAGGCCAGGAACAAGGCGACGTTGGCGATCTCGCGCGGCTGGCCGGGGCGGCCGATCGGCTGGAACGAGTCGATCGTGGCGTAGACGTGCTCGAGGCCGCCGAGCAGCTCGGCATGGGCGTAGTTGACCGGCGTGTCGACCCAGCCCGGGGCTATCGCGTTGCAGCGGATGCCCTTCTTGGCGTAGTCGAGGGCGATGCCCTTCGAGAGCATGACGATGGCGCCCTTCGAGGCCGCGTACACCGTGAGGAACGGCTCGGCGACGATGCCGTTCACCGAGCTCGTGTTGATCAGCGAGCCGCCGCCGGCGCGAAGCATATGGGGGATGGCGTAGCGGCAGCCGTACATCGTGCCCTTGACGTTGACGTCGAGCGTGCGGTCGATCACCTCGTCGGGGGCCTCATGGAACACACCGGGCAGGTTGACGCCGGCGTTGTTGAAGACCACGTCGAGCCGCCCAGCGCTCGACCGTGCCGTCGGTGTAGGCGCGCACCTGCTCGGCGACGGCGATGTCGGCCTGCACGGCGACCGCCGCCTCGCCGATCTCGCGCGCCGTCGCCGCGACCGACTCGCCGTCGATGTCAACGCAGGTAACACAGCACCTCTTTCGGCGAAACGGATGGCGGTGGCCTTGCCGATGCCCGAACCCGCACCCGTCACGATCGTCACCTTGCCGTCCAGGCGTCCGCTCATGGCAGCTCCCTCACTCTCGTTTCCGCTCGCGGTATCGTACTGTAGGCGGTGGCGACGCGTCCGTTGGGACGCGGGCAAGGAAGGCGGGCGCGGTGGATGTCGGCGAGACCACGGTCGACGGCGAGAGCACGGTTGAGTTCGACGCGGTGATCTTCGATCTCGACGGCACCCTGGCCGACACCCTCGAAGACATCGCCGACGCCATGAACCGGGTGCTGCGGCGCCGGGCGCTCCCCGTCCACGGCTACGCGTCGTACCGGCTGATGATCGGCAAGGGGCTGCGCAACCTGGTCGGCGAGGCGCTCCCCTCCGAGATGCGGTCCGAGGCGACGGTCGCGGCGTGTCTCGAGCAGATGATGGCCGAGTACGGGGAGCACTGCCTCGACAAGACCCACCTGTACGACGGCATCGCCGAGCTCGTCGGCGCGCTACGCGCCGGCGGCGTCAGGCTGGCCGTGCTCTCCAACAAGGCCGACGAGCTCACCCGGCGCATCGTCGGCGCCCTGTTCGCGGTGGGGACGTTCGAAGCGGTCGTCGGCGCTCGGCCGGACCTGCCGCTCAAGCCCGACCCCGCGGCGGCGCTGCTCGTCGCCGGGAGGCTCGGCGCGCCGCCGGCACGGATCGCCTACCTCGGCGACTCGGGGGTCGACATGCGCACCGCCACCGCGGCGGGCATGACCGCCGTCGGCGTGTCGTGGGGCCTTCGCGGCAGGGACGAGCTGATCGCGGGCGGCGCACACATGGTCCTCGACCATCCGCTCGAGCTGATCGCGCGGCGCGGATGAGGTCCGCGGCCGCGGTCGGCGCAGGCTAGGCGAGCGCCCCGGCCTCGCGCAGGAGATCGAGGAACGCCGGCATGAGCGCCGGGTCGGCGGCGACCACGGCGGGCCCGCGTCCGTGCGCCGGCTTGGCGAAGACGACCTCGGCGCCGGCCTCGCGGGCGATGAGGCCGCCGGCGGCGTAGTCCCAGGGCGAGAGGTCGAGCTCCCAGTAGGCGTCGAGGTGGCCGGCGGCGATGTGGCAGAGGTCGAGCGCCGCCGACCCGCCGCGGCGGATGTCGCGCACGCGGCCCAGCACGAGCGCCGCGCTCGCCCCTGGCGGGCGCGCTGGGCCGCCTCGTACGAGAAGCCGGTCGCCACCAGGGCCTGAGAGAGGTCGGTCTGCCGGCGCGCCTGGAGCGGCTCACCGTCGCTGCTCGCCCCCGAAGCCGCTGATCGCCTGGTACAGGCGACCGGCGCTCGAGTCGAAGACGACGCCGACCATGGGCCGCTCCTCGATCTCGACGGCGATGGACACCGCGTAGGCCGGATAGCCGTAGACGTAGTTGGTCGTGCCGTCGAGCGGGTCGATCACCCAGCGCACGCCGCTCGCGCCCCGGCTCTGCGCGCCTTCCTCGCCCAGCAAGCCGTCGTCGGGTCGCAGCTCGCGCAGGCGATTCACGATCAGGCCCTCCGACTCCTCGTCGACCTGGCTCACGAGGTCGGTGGGCGACGACTTCGTCTGGGTGCGCAGGGCGTGGCGGCGGCCCTCGCTGTGCGCCCGTCCGGCGTCGCGGGCCAGGTCGACCGCGAGCGCGAGCAGCTCCTGCAGGTGCGGCGGGGCGGACGCCCAGCGGCTCGCGGGCGTGACCCGGCCCGGGTCGGAGTGTCGATCCTGCCTGGCGTTCGTCGGTCATCGGGGCCGCCTTCGAAAAGGTTTTCGTGCGTTGCGGGCGGTGGTAGTCTAGCGGTCGTTCCGGCAATCTTGAAACGAAGCTCGGACGACAGTCGCGCGAGAGCTCGCGGCGCGCCAGCGGCGCGCCGGGCGAGCGCCGAAGGGGCGAGGCGAGCAGGTCCGCCGAATCTCTCAGGCCAACGGAGCGCGGCCCGACGAGCCCCTGGAGCGCGTGAGCGTCTGTGCGCGAGCGCACCCGGCGACAGGGTGCCCATGGTGGCCTGTCGCGTGACCCAAACGAGGTGACGGGTGACGAACGCGCGCCGCGTCGCGTCGTCCTCCCCCGCCGCCCCCGACAGCGCAGGAGGAACCATGCCCGACGAGAGCTACCCCGAGGAGCTCAGGTACTTCAAGGAGCACGACTGGGTCCGGGTCGAGGGCGACGAGGCGACGTTCGGGATCACCTGGTGGGCGCAGGACCAGCTCGGCGACATGGTCTACGCGAGTCTGCCCGACGTGGGCGCGGCGGTGACCGCGGGCCAGCCCTACGGCGAGCTCGAGTCGGTCAAGTCGGTCGCCGAGATCTACGCGCCGGTCGGCGGCGAGGTCGTGGCCGCGAACGCCGCCCTCGCGGCCGATCCCGCGCTCGTCCCAACGCCGACCCGTACGGTCGCGGCTGGCTGATCCGCGTGCGCCTGGCCGAGCCGTCCGAGCTCGACGGTCTCATGGACGCCGCCGCCTACCGTGAGTTCCTCGCCACGGCGGGCTCGTAGGGACGGGCCCCGTGCGATTCGTGCCGCATGCCGAGCAGGACGTTCGTGAGATGCTGGCCACGGTCGATGTCGGCTCGCTCGACGACCTCTTCGCCGCCATCCCCGAAGAGGTGCGCTTCAGGGGTCGGCTGAACCTGCCCGGACCGGCCGCCGAAGCCGACGTCCTGCGCGAGCTCGCGGCCCTGGCGGGGCGCAACCGCCCCGCCGACGAGCTCGTGTCGTTCCTGGGCGGCGGCATCTACGACACCTACGTGCCGGCCGTCGTCGACGCCGTCACGAGCCGCTCGGAGTTCCTGACGTCGTACACCCCCTATCAGGCCGAGCGCAGCCAGGGTGTGCTGCAGGCCATCTTCGAGTACCAGACGGCGATCTGCGAGCTGGCCCTGGCGGCGCTCGTCTACCTCTCGTGGCTGGGCAAGCGCGGTCTTCCGGAGCTGGCGCTGCTGTGCGCCCGCAAGGCCGACTACCTGCGCGAGCGCATCCTCGCCCTGCCGGGGGTGGAGCCGTACACGGCAGGGCCCATCTTCCGCGAGTTCGCCGTCCGCCTGCCGCGGCCGGCCGCCGAGGTGGTCGCTGCTCTGGCCGGCTGCGGCATTCTCGCGGGCGTGGACGCCGGGCGCTTCTATCCGGACCTGGACAACGTCCTTCTCATCGCCGTCACCGAGAGGCGGACGCGCGCCGAACTGGACGTGTTCGTCGACGCGCTCTGCCCCGACGAGCTCGCCGGGCGCCCCGGTGAAGGAGGCGCGCTATGCCTGCCGGCCGGCCACGATCTTCGAGCTGTCGCGGCCCGGCCGGCGCGCCTACAGACTCCGGCCACCGACCCCCCCGAGCTCCCTCGACGAGCTCATCCCGGTGTCACCTTGCACCGCCGCGCCGGCGGGACTACCGGAGGTGGCGGAGATCGACCTGCTGCGGCACTTCACCGCACTCAGCCGGCTCAACTACGGCGTCGAGAGCGGACCGTACCCGCTCGGCTCGTGCACGATGAAGTACAACCCCAAGATCAACGAGCACATCGCGAACCTGCCCGGTCTTGCGGGGCCTGCACCCGTACGAGCCCGACGAGATGGTACAGGGCGCTCTCGCGCTGCTGCACGACCTCGCCGCGTGGCTGGCCGAGATCGCCGGCCTGCAGCGCGACAACGCTGCAGCCGGCCGCCGGCGCGCACGGCGAGCTGACCGGCCTGCTGCTCGTCCACGCCTACCACGACGCCGCGGGGCCGCTCGCCGCGGCAGGTGATCATCCCGGACAGCGCGCACGGCACCAACCCGGCGTCCGTGGTCATGGCCGGCTACCAGCCCGTGAGCGTCAAGAGCGACGCGCGCGGCGGCGTCGACATGCGAGCAGCTACGGGCCGGCCATCGGCGACGACACGCCGCCCTCATGCTCACCAATCCGAACACCCTCGGTCTCTTCGACGAGCACATCGCCGAGATCGCCGAGCTGGTCGCACGCCCACGGCGGCCTGGTCTACTACGACGGCGCCAAATGCCAACGCCGTGCTGGTCGTTCGCGACCGGGCGACATGGGCTTCGACGTCGTCCACTTCAACACGCACAAGACCGTTCAGCACGCCGCACGGCGGCGGCGGGCCGGGCGCCGGCCCCATCGTCGTGCGCGACATCCTCGAGCCCTTCCTGCCGAGTGCCGATCATCGTGCGGGACGGGGACGGTCGCTACCGCTGCGACTACGACCGTCCCGCCTCCATCGGCAAGGTGCGTACTTCCACGGCAACTTCGGCGTGCTCGTGCGCGCCTACACCTACATCCGCGCCCTGGGTCCCGAGGGCCTCAAGCGCGTCAGCGATATGGCGGTACTCAACGCGAACTACGTCCTGGCCGGCGTGCGCGACCTGTTCGAGCTGCCCTACGACCGCACCTGCATGCACGAGTTCGTGGTCTCCGGCGAGCCGCTCAAGAAGCACGGCGTGAAGACGCTGGACTTCGCCAAGCGGCTACTCGACAAGGGCGTGCATCCGCCGACCACGTACTTTCCGCTGATCGTCTCCGAAGCGCTCATGGTCGAACCCACAGAGACCGAGTCCAAGGAGGCGCTCGACGACCTCATCGCGGCGTTCCGCGAGGTCGCCGAAGAGGCTGAGCGCGACCCCGAGCTGCTGCGTCAGGCGCCGGTGACGATGCCGGTGCGGCGCCTCGACGAGGTGCGCGCCGTCGTCAGCCGGTCCTGCGCTACAAGCCACAGGACGGGTGACGGTCGGCGGTGGAGTCTCGCGTGACGAGGCGCCGGCCGCAGCAGAGTGGGCTCCGCGGACCGCTGAGCACCGGCGACCCTCCGGGTGATGCCCGTGCTCGCGGCCTCGGGCGCCGTGCAGATGGCCGTAGACGAGGCGCTGCTCGACGACGCCCTGTTCGTGACGGTGCGGCGCTACGTCTGGACGCCGCCGGCGGTCTCCCTCGGCAAGTTCCAGCGCGTCCCGGACGAGCGCCCGGCCGAAACAGCCGCCGTTCGACGTGGTGCGGCGGCCGTCCGGCGGCCGGCTGGTGCTGCACGGCGACGGCTTCGAGTGGTCGTTCGCCGCGGTGTTCCCGCCCGGCGCGCTGCCCGGCCGCCGCGTCGACGACGCCTACGAGGTGGTCTCGGCCGCGCTGGCCGAAGCCCTCAGCGCGGCCGGCATCGAACTGGACGGCGGCCGCGAGCAGCCGTACCGAAGCTCCGCGCTATGCTTCGCTAGCGGCTTGCGTCACGACCTGTTCGCCGGCGCCGGCAAGGTCGCGGCCGTCGCCCAGGTGCGGCGGGGCGGAGCGGCGCTCGTGCACGGCAGCGTACTGGAGCGCCGCCCGCCCGAACATCTCGTGTCCGCCGTCGAGCGGCTGCTCGGGGAGCCGTGGCAGGGCGACGGGCTTGCCGGCGCCGGCGTTGGTGGCGCTCGCCGGCGAGGCGCTGTGGCGCGGGTTCCTCTCGCGCCTCGGATTCGCGCTCGCCGCCGTTGGGCGGGCTGAAGTGTGAGAGAGTGGCGCCTGTGGCGCGTGTGGCGCGCGCGGGTCAGGTGGCGTAGCGCGAGCCTGTGGAGTGAGACACTCGATGACGAAGAGGATCGTGATCTGCTGTTCGGCGCGCAGGCCGGCTACGTCGCGGCCCTGCGCGCGGCGCAGCTCGGCGCGAGCGTGGCGCTCGTCGAGTCGCGCGAGATCGGCGGCACCTGCCTGAACCGGGGCTGCGTTCCGACCAAGGCCCTGGTCGCCGCGGCCGGGCAGCTACGCCAGGCGCGCCGGCGCCGCCGGGTTCGGCATCCTGCTGGGCGAGCCGCGGGTCGAATTCGGCGCCCTCATGGCGCGCAAGGTCGCCGTGGTCGGGCAGCAACGCGGCGGCGTGGAACACCTGCTCAAGGGCCGCAAGGTCGAGGTCATCGCCGGCCACGGGCGCCTGATCGACGGCCACACGGTGCGCGTGACGGCCGCCGGGTCGAGCGCGGCCGGGGCGACCGGCGCGGCCGCCGAGTCGAGGGCCGCCGGTGCGGTCGCCGAGTTCGAGGGCGACCGGCGCGGCCGCCGAGTCGAGCGCCGCCGGCGCGACCGCCGGGTCTCGGGACCTGACCGGCGACGCCGTCATCCTGGCGACGGGCTCACGGCCGACCATGCTGCCCGTGTTCGACGTGGACGACCCGCGAGTGACGACGAGCGATGAGCTGCTCGAGCTCGACCGGCTGCCGGCCAGTATGAAAGCGATCGTCGGCGGCGGGGTGATCGGCTGCGAGTTCGCTTCGATCTTCGCGGAGCTCGGTACGCGGGTGACGATCATCGAGATGCTCGACCAGCTCGTGCCCGGCGAGGACCGGCGGGCGGCGGCCGCCCTGTCTCAGGCGTTTCCGCAAGGCCGGCATCGAGAGCCGCCTGAAGACCATGGTCGAGGGTGTCGACGTGTCGTCCCCCGACACCGTGGCCCTCGCGCTCGCCGACGGCTCGACGGTCGACGCCGAGCTCGTCCTGGTGAGCGTCGGGCGCTCGCCGGTGAGCCGGGACCTGGGACTCGAGGAGGCCGGTGTCGAGCTCGACGAGCACGGGTTCGTCGTGACCGACGATGCCGAGCACACAACGCTCGACGGGTCTTTGCGGCCGGCGACGTCGCCGGACCGCCGCTGCTGGCCCACCGGGCCTACCGACAGGGTGCGGCCGCGGCCGAGAATGTGGTCCTCGGCGGTCACGTCGCGGTCGACGGTCGCTTCGTGCCCGACCTGCATCTCCAGTCAGCCCGAGGTGGCGAGCTTCGGCGTGAGCGAAGCGGCGGCGAAGGCCGAGAACCTGCCCACCGTCGTCGCGCAGGTACGGTTCAACGGTAACTCTAAAGCAGTGATCGAGGGTGAAAGCGACGACTACATCCGCATCATCGCCCGCGCCGACGACCGTCGCGTCATCGCGCCGATCTCGTCGGGCCCGACGTGACCGAGCTGGTGCACGAGCTCGTGCTGGCGGCGCAGGCCGGTCTCACCCTCGACAACGTCGCCGAAACGATCCACGCCCATCCCGACGCCGGCGGAGGCGGTCGGCGAGGCCGCCCTGGGCGTCGTCGGCCGCGGCATGCACACGCTGTGAGCAAGCCGTCCTGGCTGCGAATGCGGCTGCCCGACCCCGCTCCGTTCTGAGCGACCGCGGGGCTGGCTCGACGAGCTCGACCTGCACACCGTCTGCCGCGAGGCCCGCTGCCCCACAAGGGCGAGTGCTTCGCCGCCGGCACGGCGGCGTTCCTCACCCTGGGCGACGCCTGCACCCGCGCCTGCGGCTCCGCGCCGTCGGAGGCTCGCCGCGAGGCCGTCGCCGCCCGACGGCGACGAGCCGCGCCGGGTGGCCGCGGCGGCGGCGCGACTCGGGCTCTCGCACGTGGTCGTGACCAGCGTCACCCGCGACGACCTGGCCGACGGCGGCGCCGATCAGTACGCGGCGACGGTCGTGGCGATCCGCCAGACGCTGCCCGAGGCCAGCGTCGAGGTCCTGGTGCCCGACTTTCGCGGCCGCGGCCTCGACCTCGAACCGTGCTCGCGGCCCGGCCCGACGTGCTCGACCACAATCTCGAGACCGTGCCCCGCCTGTACCGCGAGGTACGCCCGGGGGCCTCCTACCGGCGTTCCCTCGAGCTGCTGCGCGCCGCCGTGCAGCGCAAGGGCGCCGGCGCGCCCGCGCTCGTCAAGACCGGCCTCATGCTCGGCCTGGGCGAGACCGCGGACGAGGTCGGCGCCGTCCTTGCCGACTGCGTCGCCGCCGGCGTCGACCTCGTCACCGTGGGCCAGTACCTGTGTCCCGCCGCCGGCTGCCTGCCGGTCGTGCGCTACGTGCCCCCGGGGAGTTCGCCGCCCTTCCGCCGCTGGGCGAGAGTCTCGGCCTGCGGGTCGTGGCCGGACCGTTCGTTCGTTCCTCGTACCGGGCCGCCGAGTCCTTTGCCGGCCGGCCCTGAACGCTCGCCGCGGCGGCTGATCGCCGGCGTCCCACGCGCCGTCCTTCTCGACGTCGACTTCACGGTGCTGCGGCCGGGCGACCTGTTCAGCGCCGCCGGCTACCGCGCGACCGGCGCCCGTTTTGGCCTGCGCCTCGACGTCGACCGCTGGGACGAAGCCGAGCGCCGCGCCTGGGAGGCCGTCAGGGCGCGCCGCGCCGGAGGCGACAACGCCCACGACGACGAAGGTCTACGAGATCATCGCCCACGCCATCGTCACGGCCATGGGGGGCGACGGCCGGGCCCGGGTCGACCGCTGCGCCGCGGCCATCGTCGACGCCTGAGCCGCTGCGAGAACTTCACCCTGTACGACGACGTCCGCCCGTGCCTCGAACGTCTGCACGACGCCGGCCTCGTCGTCGGTCTCGTCTCGAACACCAACCGCGACCTCGACGAGGTGCTCGAGGTGTTCGACCTCGGCGAGCTGGTCGACGGGACGGTGACGGCTCCGAGGTCGGCCTCTTCAAGCCGGCACCCGAGATCTTCGCGGCAGCGCTCGCCGGTGTCGGCGCCGCCGCCGGCGAGGCGGTCATGGTCGGCGACTACTACGGCGACGACGTCGCCGGCGCGCTCGCCGCGGGCTCGCCGGCGCGGTGCTGCTCGACCGCGGCGGGCGGCGACCGGTCGCGCTCGGGCAGGTCCAGGAGAGCCCCCGTCATCGGCTCGCTCGACGAGCTGCCGGCGCTGCTGGGCCTGCGCTGAACCTCGCCGGTCGCGGGGTCAGCTCTTGGGGCTGAGCGCGTAGAGCGTGCGGTAGCCGTTGAAGTACAGGGTGCGCCGGTCGGCGGTGACCGGCGAGTACTTGCCGTCCGGGAAGGTCCACACCACGTGCCCGCTGCGGGCGTCGAGGCCCCATGCGGCCTAAGAAGCTCGAGACGTAGACGATGCCGTCAGACGGTGGGCGAGCCCGAGACCGCTCCGCCGGCGTAGAACCGCCAGACGAGCTTGCCGGTGGCCGCGTTCAGCGCGTAGAAGTAGTCGTCGTAGCTCCCCTTCGAAGACGAGGTCGCGCGAGACCGCCGGTGACGAGTAGACGTAGCCGCCGGTCGAAAACGACCAGCGGAGGCCGCCGTCGCCCAGGTCGAAGGCGTACATGCCGCCGCCGGTGCCGCCGAT
>CAWCWZ010000033.1:0-11076 GCA_963799395.1 uncultured Actinomycetes bacterium | reverse complement strand
TGCCGGGCGATGCGGCGCAGACGTAGGACGTCCGCTCGAACCTAGCCTCGCCCCGCGGTGGCGCGAAGCAGGGAGCCGGATTCCGTCACCACTGTCTCCACAGTCGCCGGGCCCAGGCCGGACCGCTCGAGCTCTCGCTCGAGTTCGGCAGCCGTGAATGTGTGAACCGCATGTACGCCGGCGCCGTCGCGCACTGCCATGTCCCCGGGCTCGCCGCCGTTGAACCCGAGCGTCCGCAGACACATGCGGACACGAGCCATGAGACGCGTGATCCGGCCGGCCGACGCACGCGGCAGCGCGTACACGACCACCCGGTGGCCGCGCACGGCCAACATCAGGTCCCGCCGCGTCTCGAGACGCAACCTACCGTACACATCGGCCGGGAATACCAGCACGACGTCAGGATCCTCTCCGGCCAGCGTGCGCGGGTCGGCGGTCTCAGCCGCGCGGACGACGCGACCACCTGCGCTGACGCTGGTCTCAACCCTGCAGGAGCCGGCCCACGTCACCTGCGCCTGACTCTCCCGGCCCGCAAGCGAGTGACGGAGCAGCGTCGCTTCGTCGTACAACCTCACGAACCGTCTACGCCAATCGACGCGGAGCCAGTGCGCGCGCACCCTCAAGCGGTAGAGAAACCCGTCAGGAGTGTTACGCCCCACGACACCCTCGACCCTGGCGAGCACCTCGGCCACCGCGACCGGCGGATCCGCGCCGAGCCTGTTGTCACCACGACAGGTGACAGTCGAGCCATCGACCGATGCGACACGGTGCGTGACGAGCCGGTCGCCGAGCGCGAACGTCACGATGTCACCACGTCGCGGGGTGTCACAAGGTTTCAGCGACACGACGTCACCGGCGATCAGACCCGGGCGCATGCTCTCGCCGGTGATGCGACTGTAGGCCAGGCCGCGCTCGCCGAGGGACGTACGAAGGGCGGTCTCGCCCTGTGATGCCTTCTCCGTCCCGTCCACGACGTTCCCTGCGCCGCTAGATCCGGATGAGGTCTTTACTCAACAGCTCGTCCAGGAACTCCAGGGCATCGTCTTGGGCCGTCTGCGCGTCGACCTCGAATTCCTCGGCGATGGCCTCGGAGATGGCGGCTACTGTGCGCGAACCGTCGGTGAGTTCCCAGATCCGACGACCCACCTCGTTGAAGCTGTGCAGCTCGCTCGTGTCGGGGTTCATCACGAACACGGTATCTTCGATCTGCCGAACGGCATAGTCGTCGTTGCGCACCGGCGTATCGGTGAGTTTCACGGTTCGTCCTCCTCGGGGATCCACGTACTGTCGCGGAGCGTCGGCTCACCCGCGCCCGTAACGATCACGCCCCGGATGCCAGGTCCTCGTCGATGGCCCGCCAGAAGTCTGCCGACCTGCGGAACCGTAGCACGCGCACCGGCGTCCTGCGAACGAGCTGTTCAGCAAGCTGCAACGCGGGGATCATGAATATCTCATCGCGCACGCAGATGCTCGTGGCCATGGCCAAGCGCTTGACCTGCTCGGGAACGTTCATGCGCTCGACCGAATCGGTGTCGGCCTGCTCAAGCCAGTAGAGTCCGCGCAGCGGAAAGGACACGGGCCGCGACGCCGAGAGGCGATTCTTCTCACGAAAAGGCAGGGCGAAGACGCGTAGCGGGGCAGCGTCAGTGAAATCGCCGAGGCACGTGATCTCCTCGCGGATCAGCGACGACACGCCAGCGCGTTGCGACAACACGGCGGCCGTGGTCTTTCCGGCTCCGGAACGACCCATGAACACGAATGCCTCGCCTCCGCGCTCGACACTTGAGGCGTGCAGGAACATCGCTCGTTGCATCTCGAGGCCAAGGAGCTGGGATGCGTTTCGCAGGAGTACCCCGAGCGCGCCCGGCCAGGGTCCGTTCAGATGACCGTGAACAATGCGGTTCCCAAGGTCGAACGTGGCGGCCAACTCGGTCATGCGCAAGTCGATTGTGCGCGACTCGCGGTTGACGGAGATCGACTCTACCTGGGACGCGCGCCATGCGCTGCGCGGCAGATCACCGCAGGTGACCTCGACTCGATAGTCGACGGCGCTCGGCTCGTCGACTCGGAAGTGACTCAAACAGCCCGCATCGTCGTCGAGGGGAAAGGTTAGGCCACGCACATCGGCCACGAGCGGACCGCCGGCGCGAAGCAGAACGCTGCCCCGGCGGTCGGCCAACTCAGCGCGCATGACGTCTTCGTGCAGCGACAGGTGCGACGCGCGGCGAGATTGCCGCCTCTGGCGACCCCGGAGGAACCGGCGCCTAGAGTGAATTCAGATTGGGACCGCCGCCAAAAGTAGTGTTGCAGGCCGGGTCCGCATCCGTGACCAATCCGCACCCGCTGGCTAGGGTCTCGAACACCGACTCGGTCTCAACTGCGGGCTTCTCATACGGCTTCTTCACAGCAAGTACTCCTTGGCGCGGGGGATTGAACTCTAACACGGCGCGACCCTCGACTGAAGCGTGTCGCGAAGCTCCTGGACCATGGCAGCCATCTCGCAAGCACGGGCACTCTTACCGAGCGGGTTGCCATCCTCCGCCGAGGCGATGCGAGGGCAGTAGGTGGAGCAGAGAGGCAAGAGCTCACAGCCCTGACATTCTTCCCTCTGGCCGCGCATCGCCTGACGATAAGTGCGCGCCACGTCGCCTCGCCACACCTCAACAAACGCGCGATCGGCAACGGTACCGAACGGTGGCCGCAGGCCGACACACGGCCATACGACCCCGTTCGCCTCAACGAACACTCCGCTGAAACCTGCGCTGCAGCTGCCCGCAGAGCCAGCAGAAGGTGGATCCCCTTGAAGCGCCAGCCTCCCCTCCCTGCTTGCCTCCGCCACGAGCTCGTCCGAGTAGAAGCGAGAAAGAAGAGCCGCAGACACCCGGTGTGTGAGAGGCGTGATATCGCCATCGGCCCTCGGACCGACAGTGGGATCGAACCTGTAGCTGCACCCCATCGACTTCGCCAAGGCGATCAGGTCCCGGTACTCCAACAGATTCTCGTCCATCAGAACGCACGCCACGCGGCACTGCACGCCCAGCTCCCTCAAACGTCGCAACGTTCGCACGGCGCGCTCGAAGGACCCCTGCGCAGATGTGACGCGATCGTGAGGTTCAGCCGAGGCCGCGTAGAGGCTGATTGACACAAGCATAGGCTTCAGCGCGGCTAACTCTTCAATGTCAGCCTCGCTGAAGTACGTGCCGTTGGTCAACACGGTCAACGCCATGCGCCGCCGCTTCACGGTCTCGGCGATCACCAGGAAGTCGTCTCTGAGGGCGACCTCGCCCCCCGTCAAGCCCACCTTCATGCACCCTTCGTCGGCCAGCTCGCCGATGACCTCAACCCAGCGCGCCGTCGCCAGCTCCGCGCGGCTGCCCGCGACGTAACAGTGCCAGCAGCGCAGATTGCAGCGCTTGGTGAGTTCGAGAAGCGCAGTGGTAGGCGTAGCCGTTCTGTAGGCAAGCGCGTGCAACCGGTCACGAACGTGATGACCCAGATGCTCGGTGCGACCGACGCGAGTGTTTAGCCCCTCTGCCGGATTCTTGATGGGAGCACGATCCACTCTTGCTTCCGCCGCCTAGTTCTCGTACGTGGTCGAACCAACAACGAATGCGTCGATGGTGATGAACGTATTGCTCGAAGCAGTGTCCTTGGTTTTCGAGTTCGTCACAAGCAGGATGTGAGTGGTGTTGGCGAGCCCGCTGTACGTGGTCGACGCCTGGTAGACCGGCGACGCACTGTACTGGTCGACCTGACCCTGGAAGACGCCGTCGATGTAGACGTTGGCGATGCCGCAGGCGGAGTTCTTGGTGTACTTGAAGGTGACGGAGCTGCCGGTGAACTCGAAGGCAGCCGCCGCAGCCGTCGAGCAATCGGCGGAATAGTTGCCGCCTGACGCCGCGGCGTTGTTGATCTTGGCCCACTGATATCGTGGTTTCGCCGTCGTAGTTGTTTTCGAGGACCGGCGTGGGGTCGGAAGGGTCGTTGATGCCGTCGGCCAGGAAGGCGTCGTGGGTGATGAACGTGTTGCTCGAGGCCGTGTCCTTGGTCTTGGAGTTTGTGATGACGATCGTATGGTTGCCGGCGCCGAGACCCGACCACGTCGTGGTCGCCTTGAAAACCGGGCTCGCGCTGTACTGATCGACGGTGCCCTTGGACACGCCGTCGATGGCGACATTGGCGATGCCGCACGCCGAGTTCTTCTCGTACACCCAGGTGATCGAATCGCCCGAGAAGGCCGCACTGAAGCTCGCGCCCGTTGATACATCTGCCGAGTAGTTGCGCTTGCTCGCGTTGGCATTCGTGATCGTCGGCCAGAAATACGCCACTGGGTCACCTGTCACGCTCGCGTCGGGATAGGAGTACGTGTACCACAGCGGCGCAGTGGTCGCGCTGATGCTCCCGGGCTGGGGAACGCCGTTGACCAGAGTGTTCGGGACCTTGGCGCCGGGCCAGATCTGCGGTGTCACGCCGTACCACTCGCCCGACTGCGGGTGGCCGCTGCCGCCGATGGTATTGCGCTCCATGGACTGTGGCGGGGTGAATGTCGGGGAGAGCTGTTCGGACAGGGTGTCGTAAGGGTCGTCGGGGGCGACGCGCTGGTAGACCTGGTCGAACCAGCAGGCGTAGAGCGGGTTGGAGCCGCCGCCCGGCCAGTACTGCGCACAGCTGATCCACGGGCCGTCGGAGGGCACGTAGACCTCGCCGTTCGACCCGTAGGCCGGCGCGGTCTTGGGATAGCCGGCTACCTCGACGCTATTGAAGTCGACGTCGATCGTGTAGTTGTTGTCGCCGGCATAGGGCAGCACGGCAATGTAGGCGGTCTGGCCGGCGGGCAGGACGTAGCTACCGAGCTCAGGATTCGTGCCTTCATACAGGGTCGCGACACTCGGCGTGGTCTCGCCGAGATCGGTGTAGGGAGCAAGCGCATCGCCCGAGAAGATGTCGCCGTCGACCTGGCCGACGGGGTACGTCGTGGGCAAACCGGTGGCGATGTCGGTCCAGCTGATCGAGACACTCAGGTTGCCGGGCGATCCACTCGAGTTCGTGTAGGAGTAGACGTCACTGTTCTCCTGAGCGTACACGATCTTCGTGACCTGCCCCGCCGAGGCCGTCGCCGCGAAGACCAGGACCACCACCGAGAATAGCGCCCCGAGGGCCGTGACTGCCAGCAACCTGCACTTCACCGTGAACCCCCCTTGAGAGTTCGGCACGACGACGCGCACGCTCACGCGGGCGCGCGTACTCATTCTTTGTCGAAGACTAATATCATTCTCGGCAGGTCGCCAGAAGCCCTCAAGAGGCCCCGGCCCGGCTATCTGTCTATAATGGCCCGGATGGCATCGACCAGGGAGCTCAGGAAGGCGCGCCCCGCGCCGCCAGACCACGCCGACGACCGCGCCCCTCGCGAGCACTCAGGGCACCGGCGCCTCGAGCGCGCACCAAGCGTGGTCGTCACGGCCGTCATCCTCATCCTCATCGCCTCGGCGACCGTGCGCCTCTACCAGCTGCAGCGGCCCAACGTGCTGGTCTTCGACGAGACCTACTACGCGCGGGACGCTCACACCATCCTGCACGGCTATCTCGGACCCATGCCGCTCTACCCCTGGGAGCCCGGCAAGGAGATCTCGTGGCCACACCCCGAGTACGGCAAGTTCGCCATCGCGGTGGGCGAGGCGGCCTTCGGCAACACCTCGTTCGGCTGGCGGATCGTGCCGGCGATCATCGGCACGCTCCTCCTCGCGCTGGTCTACCCGATCGGCCGGCGACTCGGCCTTTCGCCCGTCTGGGCGCTGCTCGGCCTGATCCTCGCGGCCTCCGACTTCATGGGCATCGTCCAGTCGCGCATCGCCACGCTCGACATCTTCGTCGCCTTCTGGTCGGTGCTGTGCATCTACCTCGCCCTGCGCTACGTGCAGACCGGCCACCGCTTGCGCTGGCTCGTTGCTCTGCGGCCTTGCCGGAGGGCTCGCCCTGGGCACCAAGTGGTCGGGCGCCTTCGCCTGCGCGGCGGCCCTGGCGATCCTTGCTGCTCTACCGGCGCCGCCCGTGGCGCCGCCCGGCCGGCACGGCCGCCGTGCAGGCGCTGCGCGACGCCGTCCTGCCGGCCGTCTCCCTGGTCGTCATGCCGATCGCCCTCTACTTCGCGAGCTACACCGTCTACTTCGCGAAGGGCCACCACACGCTGTCGCAGTGGTGGGCTCTTCAGCACCAGATGTGGTGGTTCAACGAGAACCTCCACGCGACCCATACCTATGCCTCGCGGGCCTACACCTGGATCTTCGACTACCGGCCGGTCTGGTACTACTACCAGGTGTTCGGCGGCGGCGTCCACGGCATCATCTCGATCGGCAACCCGTTCCTTTGGTGGGCCTCGGTGCCGGCGCTCGTCGCTCTCGTGGTGCTGGCCGTCGTCAGGCGCGATCGCGAGCTCGTCATGCTGCCGCTGATCGTCGCCCTCCTCTACCTGCCGTGGCTCCAGACCACCCGCACCTCGTTCATGTACTACATGACGCCGGTGGCGCCGTTCATGGCGCTCGCCGTCGCCATGATCCTCCGCGAGCTGTCGGGCGCGCGCCTGCCGCGGCTGCGCTGGGCGGTGGTCTGCTACGTGGGCGCCGCCGCGATCGTCGCCCTGCTCTGGTACCAGATCGGACACCTCGGAGCCTGGTGGCTCTGGCGGGAGCCCGAACGAGTGTCGGTCGACTTCGCCCGCGTGGTGCTGGCCGTGGCCGCGGCGGTCGCCGTGCTGTCGATTCTCGTCCTCTTCCTCTGGCCGCGCGCCCGCCGCCTGTGGCCCTACGTCACCTGGGTCTACGCGGGCGCCGTCACCGGCGTCTGCCTGGCCTTCCTGCCGATCCTCATCGACCTCAGCATCTCCCAGGCGCACTTCTACCACCTCATGTGGTTCCAGAACTGGATCTGATGCCGGCCGCGGCGCCCGCCCGCCGCAGGACCGCCACGAGAGCGATCGTGGCGCTCGTGCTGGTGGTGGTCGCGCTCTCGGCGGTCGTGCGCCTCGTCAACCTCGACGTCTTCCCCACGCTGGTCTTCGACGAGCACTACTACGTGCACGACGCCGGTTCGATCATCCACGGCCGCATCGGGCCCCGCCAGCCCTCGCCCTGGAAGCCCGGCGACGGCCGCTCGCTGGCCCACCCGCCGCTCGGCACGCTCTCGATCGCCGCCGGCATCCTCGCTTTGGGCGACGGTCCCTGGGGCTGGCGCGTGCCCTCGGCCATGGCCGGCACCCTGCTCATCGCCCTCGTCTACCCGCTGGCCCGCCGCCTCGGCCTGGCGCCGCCCTGGGCCCTGGCCGCCCTCCTTCTGGCCGCCGCCGACACGATGCTCATCGTCGAGTCGCGGATCGGCGTGCTCGACCCCTTCGTCGCCCTCTGGTCGGCGGTCTGCATCTACTGCGCCCTGCGCTACGTGCAGTCCGGCCGGCCGCCGCTGTGGCTTGCTGCTCACCGGGATAAGCGGCGGTCTGGCCCTGGCCAGCAAGTGGTCGGGGGCCCTGGCCCTGGCGGCGGCGGTGGCCATCGTCGCCCTCGACTGGTGGCGCGGGCGGCGGGCGCGGCCGCGGCGGGCCGGCGCGCCGGTCGACCCGAGGGCGGCGCCGGCGAGGCGGGCCGGCCGGCCGCCGCGGCCAGCGCCGGTTTGCCGGCCGCCTCGCCGGCCCGTCGCCTGCCTGGTCGCCCTGCCGCTGGCCGTCTACGTGGCGAGCTACGCCGACTACTTCGCCAGCGGCCACACGCTGCGTCAGTGGCTCCACCTGCAGGGCTACATGGCGACCTTCAACTGGAACGTCCAGGGCTCGGCGGCCGCATCGTCGCGGCCCCTCACCTGGATCTTCGACGCGACCCCGATCTGGTACCGCTGGGCCGAGACGCCGCACGGCGTCCTGGGCCTGATCGCGATCGGCAACCCGCTGCTGTGGTGGGGCTCGATCGCCGCCTTCGTCGGCCTGCTGTGGCTGGCCTGGAAGCGGCGCGATGTACGCCTGGCCGCAGCGCCGCTTCTGGTGGCGATCCTCTACCTGCCGTGGCTGGCCACGAGCCGCCAGTCGTACATCTACTACCTCACGCCGGTCGTGCCCTTCCTCGCCATCATGGTGGCCACGGCGCTCGCCCGCCTCGCCGGCCCCGCAGCGCTGCCCGGCCGCTGGGCGGCGTTCTGCCTTTGCCGTGGGCGCCGTGCTCATGGGCGTGGCCGCCGGCGGCACGCTCGGCTGGCGCCTGGCGGCGCTGGCGGCCGCGGTCGCCGTGCTGGCGGCGGCGGTGTTCGTGCTGCGGCGGCGGCGCGACGCCGGCGGAGCGAGGCCTGCACACGACCGGGGCCGACGCCGCCCCACGCGCCGCCTCCCCGGGCGGCGGCCCTCGCCGCCTGGCTGTACACCGGCGCCGTCGCCGGTCTGGCCGCCGCCTGGCTGCCGTTCCTGGTCTCGTATGGCGTCTCGTTCGGCTACTACGAGCGCCTGGCGTGGTTGACGACCTGGCGCTGAGGCGCCCGGCCGCCGACCGTCAGCCGATCAACGCCGCCATGATCGCCTTCTGGGCGTGCAGACGGTTCTCGGCCTGGTCGAAGACCACCGACTGCGGGCTGTAGAGCGCCGCCTCGGTGATCTCCTCGCCCCAGTGCGCCGGCAGGCAGTGCATGACGTGCGCCTGCGGGCCGGCCAGCGCCAGCAGCTCGTCGTTCACCTGATAGGCGCTCAGGGCGGCGAGGCGCACGTCGTGCTCGGCCTCCTGGCCCATGCTGGTGAAGGTGTCGGTGTAGATCACGTCGGCGCCCCGGACCGCCTCGCGCAGATCGCTCGTGAGCTCGATGCTCGCCCCCGTCTGCGCCGCGTCGGCCCGCGCCCGGGCGATGATCGCCTCGTCGGGCCGGTACCCGTCGGGCGTGCAGATCACGACGCGCATGCCGGTCTTGGCGCCGACTTCGGCGAGCGAATGGGCCACGTTGTTGCCGTCGCCCGAGTAGACGAGCTTGCGGCCCTCGAGAGCGCCGGCAGTGCTCCCTGACGGTGAGCGCGTCGGCCATCGCCTGGCAGGGGTGATGGTCGTCGGTCAGCCCGTTGATGATGGGGATGGTCGCGCTCGCCGCCAGGTCGACCACGTCGGCCTGGGCGAACGTGCGGATCATGATGGCCGTCGAGGTAGCGCGACAGCACGTGGCCCGTGTCCTTCATGGTCTCGCCGACGCGCAGCTGGATGTCGTTGGCGTTCAGAAACAGCGGCTGGGCGCCGAGCTGGGCGATGCCGACCTCGAACGAGATGCGCGTGCGCGTCGAGGTCTTGGTGAAGATCATGCCGACCGCCTTGCCGGCGAGCAGCGGATGCGGCTCGGCCCGCTTCTGGGCGGCCTTCAGCTCGGCCGCGAGGTCGAGCAGGCCGGCGATCTCGGCCGGCGCGTAGTCGTGGATGGTGAGGAAGTCTCGGCCGGTGAGGCCCAGGTCGGTGACGCCGTCGCGCAGCGCGCTCATGCGGCCTCCTGAAGGTCGGCTTGGGTGGGTCGGCTGGTTCGAGGGGGCGGGCCGCGAGCGGCCCGCCCCCTCGACCGGGAGCGATGCTATCAGAGGAGCGGTCGCGCGCCTCAGATGAACTTGTGCTCGCGCAGGACGTCTTCGAGGGTCGGGTGCCCGATCTCCTGGATGTCGTAGCCGACCTGCACGGCCGGCAGCTTGATCTCGACGATGCGCCGCAGGTCCATCGGCGTGCCGATCACGACCACGTCGGCGCCCGAGGCGTTGATCGTCGTCTCCAGGTCCTTGAGCTGCTGGTCTGAGTAGCCCATGGCGGGCAGCAGCACGCCGATGTTGGGGTACTTCTCGAAGGTCGCCTTGATCTCGCCGGTGGCGAAGGGCCGCGGGTCGATGAACTCGGCGGCGCCGAGCTGCCTCGCGGCCACCGTGCCGGCGCCGTACTTCATCTCGCCGTGGGTGAGCGTGGGGCCGTCTTCGACCACGAGGACGCGCTTGCCCCTGACGGCGGCCGGGTCGTCGACCGTCACCGGCGAGGCGGCCATGATGATCTGGGCGTTCGGGTTCACGGAGCGCACGGCGTCGAGCTCGGCCTCGATCCCGGCCCGGTCGGCCGAGTCGATCTTGTTCATGACGACGACGTCGGCGAGGCGCAGGTTGACCTCGCCGGGGTAGTACACGAGGCCGTTGCCGGGGCGGTGCGGGTCGGCGACCGTGATGTAGAGGTCGGGCTTGTAGAAGCTGTAGTCGTTGTTGCCGCCGTCCCAGAGGATGACGTCGGCCTCTTTTTCGGCCTCGCGCACGATCGCTTCGTAGTCGACGCCGGCGTAGATCACGTTGCCGGCCACGACGTGCGGCTCGTACTCCTCCATCTCCTCGATCGTGCACTCGTTCGCGGCGAGGTCCTCGACCGTCGCGAAGCGCTGCACGCGCTGCTTGACGAGGTCGCCGTAGGGCATGGGGTGACGGATCGAGACGACCTTCTTGCCGGCCTCGCGCAGCATGGTCTGGATCTTGCGCGTGGTCTGGCTCTTGCCGGCGCCCGTGCGCACGGCGCAGACGGCGATCACCGGCTTGGTCGACTTGACCATCGTGCGCTCCGGCCCCATCAGACGAAAGTCGCAGCCGAGCGCGTTGACCAGCGCCGAGCGGTGCATCAGGTACTCGTAGGGCACGTCCGAGTAGGCGAAGACGACTTCCTCGACGCCGTGCTTCTTCACGAGCGCCGGCATCTCCGACTCGTCGTGGATCGGGATGCCGTTCGGGTACAGCTTGCCGGCCAGGGCGGCCGGGTACTTGCGGTCGTTGATGTAGGGGATCTGGGTGGCGGTGAAGGCCACGATCTCGTAGCGCTCGTTGTCGCGGAAGTAGGTGTTGAAGTTGTGGAAGTCGCGGCCCGCGGCCCCCATGATCAGGACTTTCGTTCTTTCGGCCATGCTCACTCCTCTTCGATGGATAGGGTGCTCCGCGCCACGATCTTGGGTGTCAGGCCGGCGGAGTGAACAAACGACGTGTCGACGTACGGCGAGGTGCTGAGCTGCAGCGCCGCGCCGTAGGTGGGCACGAAGGCGATGGCATCTCCCAGGCGGGGCGGC
>CAWCWZ010000032.1:0-100706 GCA_963799395.1 uncultured Actinomycetes bacterium | reverse complement strand
CTGCTGCATCTTCTTCGAGCAACTCGTTTACGTATTGCTTCAGCACGACGTGGTTGCCGGGGCCGCTGGCGATGGCGCGCACGATCTGGTCGGTGCGCAGCAGGCCGGCGCTCATGGCGTTGACCAGGCAGTTGCCCGCGTAGGTGTCTTCGAAGTAGACCTCGCCGCCCACCGTGGGGATGCCCAGGCAGTTGCCGTAGAAGCCGATGCCGCCCACCACGCCGTCGAACAGGAAGCGCTGACGGGCGTTTTCGGGGCCCTCGATTTCGCCGAACCGCAGCGAGTCGAGTGACACGCAGGGACGGGCGCCCATGGTGAAGATGTCGCGCACGATGCCGCCGACGCCGGTGGCGGCGCCCTGGAAGGGTTCGACCGCCGAGGGGTGGTTGTGGCTTTCGACCTTCATGGCCACCGCCCAGCCGTCGCCGACGTCGATGATGCCGGCGTTCTCGCCGGGCCCCTGGAGGATGCGCAGGCCGCTCGTCGGGAAGCGCCCGAGAATGGGGCGCGAATGCTTGTAGCTGCAGTGCTCGCTCCACATGAGCGAGTAGATGGCGAGCTCGACATACGTCGGCTCGCCCCCCTGGATGCGGCAGATGTGGTCGTACTCGTCGGCCGTGAGGCCCAGGGCGATGGCGGCCTCGAGAGTGGCCCGGCGCTGCCCGGTCGCGCTCATCTCGCCACCGCCCCGTCGCGCACGCCGTCGATGATCGACTGGAAGAAGACGCGGCCGTCGGTGCCGCCGGCCAGGCCGGCCTCGACCGAGTTCTCGGGGTGCGGCATGAGGCCGAACACGTTGAAGTCCTCGTTGCAGACGCCGGCGATGTCGTCGAGGGCGCCGTTGGGGCTGGAGCCGCCGATCGTGCCGCCGACGCGCTCGCCGGCCTCGGTGCCGTCGGGGGCGCAGTAGCGCAGCACGATCTGACCGTTGTCGCGCATGCGGGCCAGCGTGTCGGGGTCGACCCGGTAGTTGCCCTCGTTGTGCTTGACGACCACCCGCAGCACGTCGCCCGGCTCGGCGATCTGGGTGAAGGGCGTGCCGGCGTTCTCGACGCGCAGATCGACGTAGCGGCAGACGAACTTGAGGCCGATGTTGCGGATGAGGGCGCCCGCCAGGAGGTGGGCTTCGGTCAAGATCTGGAAGCCGTTGCAGATGCCCATGACGAGTCCGCCGCCGGCCGCGAAGTCGGCGATCGCGCCCATGATGGGGCTGAAGCGGGCGATCGCGCCGCAGCGCAGGTAGTCGCCGTACGAGAACCCGCCGGGGATGATGACGGCGTCGACGCCGCGCAGGTCGGTGTCCTTGTGCCAGAGCCACGCCGGCTCGGCGCCGGCGAACGTGGTCACGGCGTGCCAGGTGTCGTGATCGGTGTTGATGCCCGGGAACACGCAGATGCCGATGCGCGCGGGGCGCCGATCGTCGGCGCTCATGGTAGGGGTGTGGTGTCGGGAGCGGGTCCGGAGGACGAGGCGGTCGGGCTCACGCTTCGTCGACGGTGAAGGTGTAGTCCTCGATGATGGGGTTGGCGAGCAGCTTGCGGCACATCTCGTCGACCTCGGTGCGGGCCCCGGCGGCCGGCGTGCCGTCGGGCACGGTGACCTGAAGCTCGATGAACTTGCCGACACGGACGTCGGTCACGCCGTCGAACCCAAGCGCCGGCAGCGACCGCTCGATCGCCACGCCCTGCGGGTCGAGGATGCCTTTCTTGGGGGTGATGTAGACACGGACGTCCATGGGTCTGCTCACGCCGCTACGCTACCCGATTGGCGCGGCGAAGTCCACGCGAAGTGGCGCCGACATCCTGTACCTGACGACGGGCCGGCGCACTCCCAACGGGAAGGGGCGGGCGCGGCGTACGCCGCGCCCGCCCCTTCCGGCCGCCCCGCAAGGGCGAAGCCGGGCCCCGCAAGGGCGCAGGTCGAAGACCCTCGGCTCAGGCGGCCCGCTTGGCGGCCTGCTCGCCGAGATAGGTGCCGATCTCGTCGGTCTGCCGGCGGAACTCGTCGATGTCGGTCTGGCTGCCGTGCAGGTAGGTGCTGTACTTGGCCGTGTCGCTGGCCATGCGGTTGGCCTCTTCGAGCTGCCTGTCCGTCGTGCCCATCATCTTCGTGGCGCTATGGTGGAAGTAGGTGCAGTACTGGCAGTGGATGGCGGCGGCCACCGCGTAGCCGATGAGGTGCTTCTCGCGGGCGCTGAGCTCGGTGTCCGAGAGCTGGAACACCTTGAACTCGCGCCACTCGTTCTCGAGGGTGGAGTCGGGCATGGTCTCAAAGAAGGAGGGGATCTGCCCGAGAGTCTCGCGGATCTCTTTTTCGGTGTCGGAACGACTCATGGTCGGCCTCCGGAATGGTTGGTTTGGGGGGCGTGCGCCCCGCGACCCTACGTAGGGCATGTACCCCGGTCGGCCGTCGCTAGTGATGTTGGCGAGGGGGCCGCTCGCGGGCCGCGCCGGCGCCCCGGCCGGCGCCCTGCCGCTACGCGCGGCCGACGTGGTCGAGGATGAACTCGACCGTGCGCCGCTCGTAGTCGACGCGGTGCTCGAGGCCGCTGATCTCGTGGCCTTCGTCGGGGTAGATGATCGCCCCGCAGGGCGCGCCGGCGGCGCGCACGCCGTCGACCACGGTGGCGATCTGGCGGGTCGGACAGCGCGGGTCGCAGGCCGCCGCGAGGATCAGCAGCGGGGCCTTCACGCGGTCCAGGTGGTTGATCGGCGAGTAGTACTCGAGGCGGGCACGGTCGGCGACGAGGTCGCCGCAGTTCTCGACGTCCCACCAGCGCAGGTCTTCGCGCACGGCGGGATCGACCTGGGCGTCGATGTGGTCGAAGAACGGCACGCCGGCCACGCCGCAGGCCCAGAGCTCGGGGAACTGGGTGAGCATCTGCATCGTCAGGTAGCCGCCGTGGCTGCGGCCGGTGACGGCGATGCGTGAGGGGTCGCAGCCCTGCTCGACGAGGAAGTCGACGGCGCCGGCGCAGTCCTGGGCCTCGCCCTGGCCGAGCAGGTAGCGGTTGGCGAGCTGCCAGCTTCGGGTGTAGCCGTCGCTGCCGCGGTAGTTCGGGTGCACGACGAGACAGCCCGCGTCGAGCAGGGCCTGACGGACCGGGTCGAACTCGTTGCTGTGGTGCCAGGTCGGGCCGCCGTGGATGATCACGACCCCGGCGCCGCTGCGCCGCGGCGGCTCGCAGAACAGGCCGGGGACCTCGGCCAGCCGGTCGCGACTGGTCCAGGCGGCCGGTGCGCCCGACACGAACTCGTGGTCCGCGAGGTCGCCTGGCAGCGAGTCCGTGAGCTGCGTGACGTCGCCCGAGGCGAGCTCGATGAGGAAGAGGTCGGTGGGGCAGCCGGGTCCGCTCAGCACGCAGACGACGCCGGCGCCGTCGGGGGTGAAGCCGGGCCGGTAGTGGTTGCCCGTGCCGATGTCGAGACAGCCGGCGAAGCCGGTCGTCAGATCGAGGTGCCAGAGCGAGCTTTCGGGGCCGTCGTCGACCACGAACACGAGGGCGCGGCCGTCGGGCGAAAAGCTCGGGTCGTGGGCGTTGCCGTGGCCGTCCCAGGCCCAGGTGACGAACCCGCGCTCGACGTCGTAGAGGCCGATCGCCTCGTACTCGCCGCCGCCGCCGCAGAAGGCCAGCGAACGGCCGTCGGGCGACCAGGCGGGGTGGCGGGCGACCGTCATCGCCTCGCCGCCGATCGCCTGCAGCCCGCCGCTCTGAAGGTGGGCGACGAAGACGGCGGAGTCCTGCCCGTGCGTGTCGCTCTGGAAGGCCAGGCGGGCGCCGTCGGGCGACCAGACGGGCGACCAGTCGTTGTACCAGTGATCGGTGAGGAAGGTCATCGCGCCGGCGCCCGACGCGGCCGGCATGACCGCCGCCGCGTAGCTTGCGCCGTGGTTCACGGCGAGGGCCAGGCTGCCGCCGTCGGGCGACAGGGCAAAGTCGGGGGCCGGCGCCAGCGACGGTGTGTCGGGCAGCAGATTGACGAGCGTCCCGTCGGCGAGGTCGCAGCGGTACACGTCGAAGCACTCCGTGCCGCGGTCGTCGCGGGCGAAGTAGAGGAAGGCGCAGTCGAGCGACGTGGGGCGCGCAGGCGTCGGCGAACTGCTCGATGCGGCGCGGCTGCGCCGCGCCGCGCAGGTCCCTGACGTAGACGTGCCAGTCGCCGTCGCGGCGCCAGGTGAAGGCCAGCGTGCCGCCGTCGGGCGAGATCGCCCACGGCCGGTGTTCGGTCCAGACCTCGGGCACGGCCGCGAGTCGTTGGATCAGCGAAGGTGTCATGTGCCGTCCCTCTTGTCTTCTCTGGTTCGTCGGCGCGCCTTGTCGTCCGCCGCCCGCGCACCGTGGCAAGGCGGCGGGCGCCGTCTACCATACCGGCTGGGCGGGTCGCGGCGCTACCGCCGCGCGCCGGATCGAGCCGGCGCGCCACGCTCCACCCGCGGGCCGATGACCAATCCCGAAAGCCCGGTCCGAGCGGCCGCTGCGCTCCACCCGGGGACCGACGACGCCGGCGACCCGACGGCGTATCGTGTCGACTGCCACGACAGCCGCCGGCGCCCCCGCCGTTCCCCGGCGCGCCGCGGTCCGTCAAGGCCCGCGGCGCTCCCTGCCCGCCACGACCCGCCCGTCACCTGTGCCAAAGACCCCGCACCACCCACCCCCCCACCCGGGCCGGCGCCCGTCTCCCCCCAGGCGCCGGCCCACCACCTCTCCGGCCGCCTCCGGCGTGCCTCGCGGCGGCCTCCGGCGTGCCTCGCGGCGGCCTCCGGCGTGCCTTCCGGCGGCCTTCGGCCGACCGCCGCCGCGGGGGCGAAGTTTGCCAAAGAATCGCTCGTGGACCGCCGCGGCGTCGGTGCGGGATAATCGGATCCCGTCCCCCCGCGCCGTGGGCGCGCCGAAAGGAGCTTCATCACATGACCATCGAGAAGAGCCTTCAGCGCCCGCCGATCGAGCCTCTCAAGCGCGCCTTCACGCTGCGCTTCCACACGCCGCAACAACTCGACCGCATCAAGCAGGCCACGCTCGACATCCTCGAGACCGTCGGCGTGCGGTTCCCGTCGACGAAGGCGCTCGACATCCTCGCCGAGCACGGCTGCAGGGTCGATCGCGAGAGCCAGGTCGTCAAGTTCCCGCCCGAGCTCGTGCTCGCGGCCATGGCGACGGCGCCGCGCTACTTCGATCTCGGCGCCCGTGACCCGTCGTGCGCGTTCTCGATCGCCGACGACACCACGTACTGCACGAGCGACGGCTGCGGGGTCGAGATCGTCGACTTCGACACGGGCGTCAAGCGGCCCTCGACCAAGGCCGACCTCGCGCGCGTCACGCGCCTCACCGACTACCTGTCGTCGATCGCCTTCTGGTGGCCCACGATCTCGGCCGGCGACTGCGGCGAGACCGCCCAGCTCCACGAGCTCGACGCCGGCTGGAACAACACCGTCAAGCACCTCCAGGGCATGGTCAACGGCGAGCGCGAGGCGCGCTACGCGGTCGAGATGGCGACGGTCATCGCCGGCAGCGCCGAGGAGCTGCGCCGCCGGCCCGTGCTCTCCGATCTGATCGGCACCATCTCGCCGCTCGTCCAGGACGAGGGCGGCATCGAGGCGGCTCTCGCGCTCGCCGAGGCCGGCGTGCCTGTCGCCTTCGTCACCATGCCGACGCTCGGCACCACGGCGCCGGCCACGCGCGCCGGCGCCTTCGCCGTCGGCGCCGCCGAGCTCGTGAGCGCCACCGTTCTCGTGCAGCTCGCGTACCCCGGCGCGCCCGTGGCCCACTCCATCATGCAGAGCTACGCCGACCCGCGCACCGGCGGTTTCGTGAGCTTCCCGCTCGACGGGCGCTGCCGCTTTCTCGCCACCGAGCTCGCCCACCATTGGGGCGTGCCCAGCGAGGCCGCCTGCTGCGGCACCGACGCCAAGGCCGCCGGCGCCTGGCAGGCCGGCGTCGAAGACGGCGTCGACCTCGTGCAGGCGGCCTGGGAGGGCAGCGACCTCATGCCCAGCATCGGTCTGCTCGACGTCTACACGGTCTTCGACCGGGCCGACCTCCTGCTGGCCGACGACGTCTACCACCGTGCCCGCTACGCGATCATGGATCTCGACCTGGGCGACGAGGCGCTCGCCCTCGACGCCGTCCGCGAGGTCGGTCCCGGCGGCCACTACCTCGGCAGCAAGCACACGCGCAAGCATCTGCGCACCTCGTTCGTGCCGGCGATCACTCACCAGCCTGCCTCCGGCGGCGGCTTTCGCGACCCGCTCGAGGTGGCCCGCGAGCGCGCCGCCTGGATCGACGAGAACCACGTGCCGGAGCCGCTCCCCGACGACCAGAAGGCCGAGCTCACGCGCATCCTGGCGGCGGCCGACGCCGAGCTGCGCGGGTAGGCTCCGGGCATCCTCGGCGGTGGTGGCGGGGCCCCGGCGGCGGGCTGCGGAGGCGTGTGGGCGTCGGGGTCGGGAAACACCGACCCCTCAACCCACACGCCTCCTCCGCCCCGCCGCCGCCTCATCGCCGGCGCGGGCGAACCCTCCGCACACTCCAGAGGCGCGTGACGCGATGCGTTACGGACCCCCGCCGCCGCTGCCTACGCCATCGCGGCACGCGCGCCCGGAGGGCGTTCCCGTTTGTTCGCCGGGTCAGAGGGCGTTGAAGACGAGGCCGGTGAGGAGCTTCGGGTAGAAGTAGGTCGACTTCTGGGGCATCGTCTCGCCGCGCTCGGCGACGGCTCGCACCTCGGCCATTGGGGTCGCCCCGAGAAAGGCGGCGAGGCGGTAGTCTCGGGCTTCGAGCTCGGCCACGGCGTCGTCGACGCTCTTGGCGAAGGCGAGATGGCCCTCGAGGCGCTCGGGGTCGAGGCCGAGCGCGTCGCGGAACACGAGCTCGGCCAGCAGCGTGACCGACAGCCGGGCCCGGGCCGGCGACAGCCCGCGCCGGGTCAGGCCTCGGGCGACGCCGGCGTCGCGCGGCTCCAGGGTGAGGCAGCGCCGTTCGCCCGGAAAGTAGAGGCCGAGTACCTTGCCGGGGCCGGTCGAGCGGCTCACGCGCTCCATCGCCGGGGCGCAGTCCCGCGCCGTGCCGCCGCCCTGCTCGGTGACGGTGAAGGCCGAGCGCAGGCGCTCGACGACCTCGTCTGCCGGCGGCATGGCGACGCCCTTGAGCAGACGGTGGGTGGCGAAGATCGCGAGGCCGGGGTCGTCCATGCTCGACAGGCAGACCATGACCCAGTCGGCGCTGTCGTCGCCGGCGGCGCGGCGCTCGTCGCGGTAGGCGAGGGCCGTCTCGTAGCGGTGATGGCCGTCGGCGATCAGGAGTTGCTTGTCGGCGAGCAGCGCCACGACCTGCTCGACGACCGGGCCGGTGACGGGCCGCAGGCGGCAGGGGTTGCCGTCGGCGTCGGGCGCTTCGAGGGCGGGCGCTGGCGGCGGCGCAGCCGCCGCCAGCGCCCGCCCGATCTCGTTTGCCGGGTCGGCGTAGAGCAGGAAGATCTGGCTCAGGTTGGCGTGCGTGGCGCGCAGCAGCTCGAGGCGGTCGACCTTGGGTCCGGCGTGGGTCTTTTCGTGGGGCAGCACGACGCGGGCCGAGAACTCCTCGAGACGCAGGCGGGCGATGAAGCCGCGGCGCGTGCGCTCGCGTCGGTCGGGGCCGGTGAAGCGCTGCTCGACCACGTAGAGAGTGGGCTCGTCGTCGGCACGCAGCACGCCCTGGCCGCGCCAGTCGCGTAGCAGCGCCGCGGCGGCGGCGTAACGGCCGGGAGGGTCGCCGGTCGGCGACTCGGGCAGCTCGACGTGGACGGCGTTGAACGGGCTGCGCCGCCGCAGCGCCGCGGCGGCGGCCGGGGTGATCACGTCGTAGGGCGGGCAGACGGCGTCGGCGAGCGCGACCCGGTCGGCGCAGTAGCGCAGACCGGCAAACGGACGGATGTCAGCCACGGGAGGCCGCCTCTCGTTGGGAGGGCAGGGTCACGATCGCCAGCGGCCTACGGCTTGATGATGATCGGCATGCCGACGGTGACCCAGTCGTAGAGCTGCTCGACGTCCCATTCGTACATGCGGATGCAGCCGTGCGAGGCGTAGGTGCCGATTGAGTAGTCCTCGGACGCCGGGACGCCGTGGATGCCCACGCCCGAGAAGCCGGTGCCGATCCAGCGCATGCCGACGGGGTTGTCGGGGCCCGGCCCGACCGGCTTGGCGCCCGCCGCCCAGGGTGAGTCGGGCGGCGTCCAGGTCGGGTCTTTGGTCATCCAGACGACGGAGGTGGTGCCGTTGGGTGTGGGGTAGGCGGCCTGACCGGTCGCCACCGGGAACTCCTTCTTGAGCTTGCCATTGAGGTAGAAGTACAGCCGATGCTCGGACTGGATGATGACGAAGCGGCCCGACAGGCCGCCGATCATCTGGGGACCGACGATGCCGTCGGCCGGTATGCCGATCGCCGTCTGGAAGTGCTTGACCGCCCGGACGGTGCGCCTGTCGAGAAAGCCGGTGATGTGGCCGTGGTAGTAACCCTGGGCTTTCAGCCGGTGCTGCAGTGTCTTGACGTCGCGGCCGCGGGCGCCGTAGATGAGCGTCGCCTTGCCGAGCTTCTCGGTACTGTTGACGAGGAACCGGCGCCTGTCGGTCGTGACGTGGTGGCCGCGGTCGGTGGCCGTGACCACAAGCGTGTGCAGGCCCTCGGGCAGCTTGTCGAACGGGATCCTGATCTGGATCGATGTCTTCTGGGCGAGGATGTCGTGACCGTCGAGGCGCATCTTCACGACCGGGGCGCCGGCGGCGTCGGTGGCGATCACGTCGGCCCCGGGGGTGTCGTCCTTTTCGACCGCCTCGAGGCCTGTGAGAGTGAGCTCGGGCGGGTTGGCGTCGACGATCAGCGTGCGCTGCAGCCTGGCAAAGTTGCCAGCGCGGTCGGTGGCCGTGACCTCGATCCGCGTCCGGCCGTCGGCCACGTGCAGACCCAGAGAGAAGGCGCCGTCGGCGCCGGCCCTGGCCTGTACCCTCTGGGCGCCGGCCGAGGCCACTACCATGGCGCCCGGTTCGGTCGTGCCCTCGAGCGGCACGGGGCTCGCGGTGACGACCGAACCGCTGCGGTCGCCGCGCAGGGTGATCGTCGGCGGGACGGTGTCGACGGTGAAGCGCCAGCTCTTGGAGAGTCGCGGCCGCAGCACGTCCGAGGTGCGCGCCGTGAGGCTGACGGTGTGGCTGCCCTGGGCCAGCCGTCCGGTCGGAAAGTAGAGCCGCCGCGCGTCGCTGCGCACACTGGGGGTCACGTCGCGGCCGTCGAGGAGCACCGTGAGGCCGTGCAGGTGCGAGACGCCGGGCACCTCGACGCTCACGACGAGCGAGTCGCGGGCCTCGCTCGAGCCCGGGCTCGGCGTGACGGCCGAGATGTGCGGGGCAGTGACGAACTCGAAGGCCACGAAGACGGCGGCGGCAACCAGGGCGACGATCGCGACGATCCGGTAGCGATGATGCGCTGCGAAAGAGATTGCCAGTCCTCGGGTGCGCGATGTTGCCTGACACTCGAAGGATACAGGATTCGGCCACCCGTTCTAAGCGCCTGCTCGTTTTCAGTTCGGCTGCGGCCGCCGACAGGGTATGCTGTCGCTCTAGGCGACGGAGGAGTGGCGTGAGCTCAAACGACGGCGCGACCGACGATCTGCGGGCCCTGCTCGCCGACGTCGCGGCGGGTCGCACGACCGTCGACGAAGCGGTCGATGGTCTCGCCGGCTTCGGCCTGACGTCGGTCGGCGACTTCGCCTGCCTCGACGTGGGCCGGGCGCACCGCAAGGGCGTGCCCGAGGTCGTCTTCGGCGACGGCAAGACGGTCGAGCAGTTCGCCGCCATCGTGGCCGCCTTCCTCGCGCGCACGGCGGTCGTTCTGGCCAGCAAGGTGTCGCCGGAGCAGGCGGCGGCGGTGGCCGCGCCGCCCGGCGGCGAGGCGGTCTGGCACGAGCGGGCCCGCCTGCTGGTCGTGCGGCGCGACGACTACCGCGCGCCCGCGGCTCACGGCGTCGTCGGCGTGCTGGCCGGTGGCACGAGCGATACTGGGGTCGCCGACGAGGCGGCCATCGTCTGCCGCGAGATGGGCGTCGAGGTGATCACCGCCTACGACGTCGGCGTGGCCGGCGTCCACCGGCTGATGGCCCCGCTGCGCGAGATCGCCGGCGCTGGCGCTGGCGCCTTGGTCGTCGCCGCCGGCATGGAGGGGGCGCTGCCCTCCGTCGTGTGTGGGCTCGTCGAAGTGCCGGTGATCGGCTTGCCGGTGTCGACCGGCTATGGTATCGGCGGACGCGGTGAGGCCGCGCTGCTCGGCATGCTGCAGAGCTGTTCGCCGGGCCTTGCCGTCGTCAACATAGACAACGGCGTCGGAGCCGGTGTGACCGCCGCCCTCATCGCTCGCCGGAGCTCGTCGTGAGACGCCTGGCGATGCTGCTGCGCGACCGGCGCGACGAGCTCCACGGGCACTGGATCGCGGCGCTGAAGGGCACGGTCGGAGCGGAGTACATCGACGTGCTGGCGAGCCCCTTGGGAGTCCGTCTCGTACGCCACATCGTCGACGACCTGATCGCCCTGTCGCAAGCCGAAGCCTACGAGGTGGCGGGCATCATCCGTCGCATCGAGAGCGAGACCGCGAGCGATGCCGCCCGTCGCGGCGCTCTCGGCTTCGATCTGATGGACGTGATCGCCGGTGTGCAGCAGGTGCGGGCGGCCATCTGGAAGGTGCTGCTCGACGCCCTCGTGGTCGGCGACCTGCCGTCGTTCGGCGAGACGATGGACGAGATGCAGCAGATCGACGCCTTCATGGATCTGCTCGTGCGCGTCGAGGTGCGCGGCTTTCTCGCCGGGCAGTCGCGGCCGCCGGCGGCCGACGACAGCGACTGGTAAGGGCTCGCCGCGGTCCCGGGCGCCGCGTCAGCCGTCGGTCCCGGGCGCCGCGTCGCCCGTCGGTCAGCTGTTGGTCTCGGTCGCGCTCGGGTTGAGGACCTTATGGAACCAGGGCCCTATGCCCCACGGCAGGTCCTGGAAGTAGTGCAAGACGTACGTGTGGGGCTTCCTGGACGCCTGGATCGTGACGGTCGGCTGTCCGGCGCCCTCGATAGAAGGCGCCAGGTTGCTGCCCTTGCGCAGCAGGGTCGCGTTGTGGAGCTTGAGGAAGGTCGAGGCGCTGTCCAGCGCCATCGTCGGGCTGTTCGTCTGGATGAACTCGGTGAGGGCCTGGTCGGCCGCGTCGGTGGCGTTCTGGCGCACGCCGAGCGTGGCGTTGATCACCGACATGGCGTCGAGGACCAGCACGGCCACGACGACGATCACCGCGGCGAACTTGACCGACTCGCGGATGAAACCGTCCTGTCGTTGCCAGCGGGAGTGGCGCACGTCGCTCCTTCGGTCCGCCGTCCTTCGCGCACTTCCGTGCCGTGACGTAGTTCCTCCCGGTATCGGCCTGACAGCGCCCGCACTATAGCCTTTCGTCGGTGCGGCCGGCCTGAAGACCGGACGTCGCGCCACCACCCTCGGCCCGGCGCCTGACGAGGACGAGGGCGACGTCGTCGGTGGGCCCGCGCTCGCCCCACGCGCCGGCGTCGTCGAGCAGGCCCTGGAGGAGCTCGGCGGCGGGCAGGTGGCGCAGCTCGAGAAGCGCCTGGTCGAGGCGCTCGTCTTCGTAGAAGCGGCCGGCGGCGTCGCGCACGTCGGTCAGGCCGTCGGTGTAGAGCAGCAGCGCGTCGCCCGGCGCCAGGTCGACGTAGTCGGTGGGCAGGGCCTGGAGCTCGGCCTCCTCGCTCACGCCGAGGGCCGGATTGCCGAACAGCAGCGGCCGCTCGACGCCGGAGCGACGCAGCACGAGGGGAGCCGGATGGCCGGCCGTGGCGAGCCCGACGGCGCCGCTACGGGCGTCGATCGAGGCGATGCAGACGGTGACGAAGTCGTGCGGCTCGCGGGGCACCGAGAGCAGCGCGTTGTGGACGTCGCGCAGCGCCTCACCGGGCAGAAGCGGCCAGCGCTGCGCGGCCACCATCGCCCGGACCACGTACTTGGCGACGATCGCCCGGGCGGCCGCCCCGACACCCTTGCCGCGGACGTCGCCGAGGGTCACGACGAGCTGGGCGAGCCTCCCCGGGCTGAAGAAGTCGACGAAGTCGCCGCCGAACCCGTCGATCTCGCGCAGCTCCGAGCGGGCGTCGTCGCCGCGCGTACGGTAGAGGCTGCCGATCTCGAGGCCGGCGATCACCGGCCGCTCGCCGGGGCCCAGGAGGTCGCGGAAGTCCGAAAGCAGGCGCTGGACGCCGGCGTCGTTCCCCGGGTCGCCCCGACCGCCGGCCGGCGCGGTCACCGCTTCTCTTCCGGTCGCGGCCGGCGGACCGCGCGGCCGCGGCGCCCGCGGCGGCGCGCGTCGCGCTCGGCCACCAGCACCGCTTCGTGCTGCGCCGCGTCCTCGCGCGGGTGCGCGAGCGGCGCCAGCGCGCCGCCGCCGGCGTGGACGAGCGCCAGCGCCAGAAGGTGGTCGGTGAGCCAGGCGTTCTTGGGCAGCACGGGGCCGTGCAGGTAGGTCGCGATCACCCGGCCGGCGTGGACTCCCTCGCCGCCGTCGCGGCCGTTGTTGCCGAAGCCGAGGAGCACCCGGCCGAGGGGCCGCGCCGCGCCCAGGAACGTGCGGCCGCCGTGGTTCTCGAAGCCGACGAGCAGGCGCGGCTCGGCCGCTTGCCCGGCGAGGTCGCCCACCTCGGCCACGACGTTGCCGATCAGGCGCCACTCACCACTCCTGGCGGCCAACGTCTCGAGGTCGAGCAGGCCGAGGCCCGTCAGCTCGCCGCCGTCGGCCGCCACGTAGCGCCGGCCCAGGAGCTGCAGGCCGGCGCACACCGCGAACACCACGCCGCCGCCCTCGATCACCGCCGACAGCCAGGGCCGCAGGCGGGCGAGGTCGGCGGCGGCGGCGTGCTGGACGCGGTCCTGGCCGCCCCCCATGAAGACGAGATCGCAGCGGGCCGGCGGCTCGTCGCCGAGCTCCAGGGCGTGCCAGTGGACGGTGAGGCCGCGAAGCGCGGCGCGCCGGGTCAGAGCGGCCACATTGCCGCGGTCGCCGTAGGTGTTCATCGTGGTCGGGTAGAGGTGGACGGCCTCGATGGCGCCGCCGGCGGCCGCTCCGGGCGCGTCGCTCACTGGCGCACCACCTCCCAGCCCGCGAGGGCGCCGCGGACCTCCTTGAGCGCCGTGTAGGTGGGCAGCAGGTAGATGTGGCGGGCGCCGCGCCGGGCCGCGAGGCTGAGGGCCGCGGCCACCGAGTCGACGCTCACGAGCGTCTCGTCGGGCACGCCGGCGTAGCTCAGCCGCAGGGCCATCTCGTGCTTGCGCGTGCCGCTCGTGACGACCAGGTCGGCGGCCGGCAGCAGTTCCTCCATGTCGACGTCCCAGATCCAGGAGATGTCGCGGCCGTCGGCGATGTTGTCGTTCAGCACGAACACGAGGGCCTTCTCGCCGGGCACCTCGCACAAGGCGCGCAGCGTCTGGTTCATGCCGGCCGGGTTCTTGACGAGGTTCACCTGTACCGCGGCATCGCCTTGGCGCACGAGGCTCCAGCGACCGAAGACCGGCTGGTAGCCGGCAAGCGAGGCGAGCGCCGTCGCCGGATCGACGCCGAGCCGCTGGGTCAGGGCCACCGCGGCGAGGGCGTTGTAGACGTTGTGGAGGCCCGGCACGCGGAGGCGGAGCTCGCCGGCCGCAAGGCCGGCGAGCTCCGCCTCCGCGTGCCCCTCGACGGTGCCGACCTCGCGCGCCTCGAGGTCGCGCGGCGGCCGCGCGAAGCCGCACGACGGGCAGTGGTAGTCGCCGAGCTGCGACAGCCAGCGCGCCGAGTAGACGAGCATCGTCTCGCAACGGGGGCAGATCGTGACGTCGCTCACCTCGTGGTCGGCGCGCCCGTCGCGCACCTCGACGCCGAAGAAGACGGTCTCGCAGCCCGATTCCTGAGCTACCCAGGTCACGAGGGGATCGTCGGCGTTGGCGACCAGCACCGTCGAGGACTGGCCGCGGAGGGCGTCGAGCCAGCCCGCGGCCAGGCGGTCGACCTCGCCGTAGCGGTCGAGCTGGTCGCGGAACAGGTTGAGCAGCACGAGGACCCGCGGCGCGCCCAGGCGCTCCAGAGCCGCCGACACGATCGCCTCGTCGATCTCGAGCAGCGCGAAGCGCGCCGCCGGACGGCGCGAGAAGGCGGTGGCGATACCGGAGAGCAGGTTGGCGCCCTCGCCGTTGTGGACGATGTCGCGGCCGGCGCCGGCGAGCGCGCCGGCGGCCATGTTGGCGGTCGTCGTCTTGCCGTTCGTGCCGGTGACGACGGCGAGACCCTCGGTGAGCCGGCGGGCGTGGCTCGAAAGGTAGCCGGGGAACAGGCCGTTGGCCACCTTGCCCGGCATGCTGCTCGCCTGGCCGGCGCCGCTCAGGCGCACGGCGGTGGCGACGCAGCGGGCGGTGAGGCGGGGAAGAAGCTCCATGTCGGCGCTCATCTTACTCGATGCATCCGGGCGGCGGCGGGGCCGCCGGGAGCGTCGGTCAGGTGGATCGGCCCGGCACGAACGTGCCCAGCACGGCCTGCACCACGAGCCCGACGATGCAGAGCAGCAGCACCGTCGAGACGGCAAAGCCGAAGACCAGGACGAGCACGGCGATCAGCGCCGCCCAGAGGAGCGTGCGGGGGGCGAAGTCGCGCAGCAGGCGGCGGCGGAACCCCAACCAGGCGAGCTGCCGGCCCATGGCCGAGTTGCGCTCGCCATTGTCTAAGTAGCTGGACTCGGCGGTGCGCAGCCGGGGCGTGAGGTCGGCGCCCTCGTCCGAGAACAGGCGGCACTGCAGTTCGAGCCCGAGCTTCTGCTGCATGAGGGTACGCTGCCCGCGCCCGTAGAAGGCGACGAGCGACAGGAAGCGGTCGTCGCCGGCCAGACCGCTGTCGCGCACGATGACGTCGAGAAAGAACCGTCGGGCGCGGTGGTCGTACTGCACCCGCGACTGCCAGCGCTTGCGCGGATAGAAGTCGCGCAAGAACCGGTCGAGGTCGCGCGGCAGGCCTTCGACGACATGGTCGGCGCGCTCGCTCACCCCGCCATTGTACCCCCGTCGGACAGCGGCGGGCCGCCGTCCGGCCCCGAGCCGCGACAGCCGCGCGGCGCGTCGGATAGACTCCTCCTGCGCATGGCTTCTCCTGTCGTACTTTCCGTCGTCGGCAACCGGCCGCAGTTCATCAAGGCGGCGATCGTCTCGCGCGCGGTGCGCGGGGTGGCGCGCGAGGTGCTGCTCGATACCGGCCAGCACTACGATCACGAGCTCGCCGGCGTCTTCTACGACGAGCTCGACCTGCCGCGACCCGACATCGAGCTCGGCGTGGGCTCCGACACCCACGCCCGCCAGACCGCGGCCATGCTGACGGGCGTCGCCGACGCGATCGCGGCCGTCGCTCCTCAGGTCGTGCTGGTCTACGGCGACACGAACTCGACCCTCGCCGGAGCGCTCGCCGCGGCCAAGCTGAACGTACCGGTCGCTCACGTCGAAGCCGGCCTGCGCTCGTTCGACCGGCGCATGCCCGAAGAGGTCAACCGCGTGCTGACCGATCACGTCTCGAGTCTGCTCTTCTGCCCGACCGACACGGCCGTGGCCAACCTGGCTCGCGAGGGCGTCGTCGCCGGCGTCGTGCGCAACGGCGACGTCATGTTCGATCTCGCCATGGCGACGCTCACGCCCGCGCGCGAAGAGGCGGTCCTCGCGCGCTTCGGCGTGCGCCCCGGCGGCTATGTGCTGGCCACCGTCCACCGGCCGGCCACCACCGACGACCCGGAGCGCCTCGGCGCCGTCCTCTCCGCTCTCGGCGCCCTGGCCGAACCGGTGCTCTTTCCGGCCCACCCGCGCACGGCGGCAAGCGTCGAGCGCTTCGGTCTGACCGAGCTGGTCACGGCCAACATCAGGCTGAGCGAACCGGTCGGCTACAGCGAGTCGCTCGCCCTTGCCAAGAACGCCCGTGTGGTGGCTACCGACTCGGGCGGTCTGCAGAAAGAGGCCTACTTCTTCGGCGTGCCGTGCGTGACGATGCGCGACTCGAGTGAGTGGGTCGAGACCATCCAGAGCGGCTGGAACGTCCTGGTCGGCACCGACCGCGAGGCGCTCGCCGCGGCCCTGGCCGAGCCGCCGCGGGGTGCGCAGCACCCCGCGTTCTACGGCCGGGGCGACGCCGGCGAGCGCCTCGCGGTCGCCCTCGACGAGTTCCTCACGCGGTGAGCATCCCCTACCTCGAGATCGAAGCCGCCGGCAGTCACCGCGAGATCGGTCGCCAGATCGGCGAAGCGGCGCGCCACCTGATCGTGGCCGGCATCGCCTACTGCGAGGAGTATCACGAGGCCATGGGCGGGCCGAGCTTCGCCGCCGCCGAGCGGGAGTGCCTGTCGTACCTGGCGCCCGCCCGCCGGGCCCTGCCCGGCGTCGTGGCCGAGCTCGAGGGCATGGCCGAAGGCGCCGACGTGCCCCTCGGCCGGCTGCTCGTGCCCAACCTCGGCGAGGAGCTCACCTGCAACTCGGATCCGGCCGCCGGGCTGCCGACGGGGCTGCCACGGTTCGCTCAGGGCGAGCACTGCACCTCGGTGGCCGTTCGCGTTGGCGGGCGCTGCCTGCTCGGCCACAACGAGGACTGGTGGGCGGGCGACGCCGACAAGAACCTGCTCCTGCGCATCGCCACCGACGACGGCACCCGGATCCTCGCCATGACCTCCGCCTGCCTGCTGCCGCCGACCGGCATCAACTCGCACGGTGTCGCCACCGGAGGCAACACCCTGTACGCCAACGATCAGCGCGTGGGCGTACCCAACAACTTCATCCGCCGCCATCTGCTCGAGTCGCGCTCGCTCGCCGACGCCCGCGGGCGCGCCCTCCTGCCGGCGCGCGCCCGCGGCTCCAACCATCTGTTCGTCGACGCGTCGGGCGCGCTGCTCGACATCGAGACGTCGGCCACGAGTGCGGCCGTGATCGAAGGCGACGATCGCCTCGTGCACACCAACCACTTCGTCGATCCCGCGATGACCCCGTTCGACCTGTCGACCTCAAAGGGCACGCGTCTGCGGCGAGCACGGGCGGCGGTCCTGCTCGACGAAGGGCTGCGCCGCGGCGACGACCCCCGCGAGCTGCTGCGGGCCATCCTCAGAGACCACGAGAACGCAGGCGAGGCCATGTCGATCTGCGGGCACCCCGATCTGTCGGTGCCGCCCGGCGAACGCGACATGACGACGGCGAGCATGATCTGGGACCCGCAGGCGCTCACCGTCGAGGTGTGCGCGGGGCCTCCCTGCGAGAACGAGCGGCGCCTCTTGTTCCTGCAGTAGCGGCCGCATGCGACTGCGCGCCGTCGCCGTCCGCGACGGGCGGCGCGTCGCCGCGGCCGGTGTCGCCGAGCCGGCGCTTCGGCCGGGCCGCGTCGATGCGATACAATCTGTGGCTCGGTCGCGCCGGCGGTCGGCGCCCCCGACCGGCACCTCGAACGGGAGCGGACAGTGAAGATCGCAGTCATCGGCATGGGATACGTCGGCTTGCCCCTGGCAGTGGCGTTCGCCGCGGCGGGCGTCGAGGTCGTCGGCATCGAGGCCGACACGACACGCTGCCGGGCCATCAACTCAGGCGAGTCGTACATCGGCGACGTCACCGACGAAGCGCTCAAGGAGGTGGTCGACAAGGGCCTGCTCACGTCGACCATCGACTACGCGGCCACCGAGAGCTGCGCCGCCGTCATCATCTGCCTGCCGACGCCCCTCAACGCCAACCGCGAACCCGACCTGACGCTCGTCAAGCAGGCCACCGCCGCGCTCGCCCTCCACGTGCGCCGCGGCCAGCTCGTGTGTCTCGAGAGCACCACCTACCCGGGCACCACCCGCGACGTGCTCGCACCGCTCCTCGAAGAGGGATCGGGGCTCACCGCCGGCACCGACTTTCACCTTGCCTTCTCGCCCGAACGGGTCGACCCCGGGCGCACCGACTACACGACGAGGACGACGCCCAAGGTCGTCGGCGGCCTCACTCCGGCCTGCACCGCGAAGGTGCTCGAGGTCTACGGCCAGGCGATCGATGCGCTCGTGCCGGTCACCACCCCCGAAGTGGCCGAGATGACCAAGCTGCTCGAGAACATCTTCCGCAGCGTCAACATCGCCCTGGTGAACGAGCTCGCCATGCTGTGCGACCGCCTCGGCATCGACATCTGGGAGGTCATCGAGGCGGCGGCCAGCAAGCCGTTCGGCTTCATGAAGTTCCTGCCGGGCCCGGGCCTCGGCGGCCACTGCATCCCCATCGACCCCTTCTACCTGTCGTGGAAGGCGCGCGAGGTCGACTTCTGGACCGAGTTCATCGAGCTCGCCGGCAAGGTCAACGAGAACATGCCCTACTTCTGCGTCACCAAGGTGACGCGGGCGCTGAACTCGCACGGCAAGGCGCTGCAGGGCGCCAAGGCGCTCGTGATGGGCGTGGCCTACAAGGCCGACATCGACGACCTGCGCGAGTCGCCGGCGCTCAAGATCATCCGCCAGCTCGACCGGCAGGGCGTGGCGGTCGACTACCACGACCCGTTCGTGGCCGAGCTGCCGGCCCAGGGCATGCACTCGATCGACCTGAACAAGGGCGCCGGCATCAGCGCCTACGACGTGGTGATCGTGGTGACGGCCCACTCGGCGATCGACTACGCCGACGTCGTCGCCAAGGCGCAGCTCGTGGTCGATCTGCGCAACGCCACCGCCGGGCTCGACGGCGGCGGCAAGGTGTGGAAGCTCTGAGGCGGCGGCCGCAGGCCGCCGCCGTCGGCCCTCGAGGATGGTGACCCTCCGTGAACGCTGACCCTGTCCGCATCGGCGTCGTCGGCCTCAACTACTGGGGCCCCAATCTGGCGCGCAACATCGACCGGCTGTCCGGCGCCGAGCTGGCCTGGTGCTGCGACTTGGACGAGACGATCCGCGCCCGCATGAGCGCCCAGTTCCCCGACGCGAAGGTCACCGCCGACCTCGACCAGGTCCTGGCCGACCCCACGGTCGAGGCCGTCGTCGTGGCCACGTCGGTGCCCACTCACTACGCGCTCGGCAAGCGCGTGCTCGAAGCCGGCAAGCACGCCTTCATCGAGAAGCCCATGGCGGTCAGGGCCGCCGACGCCGAGGACCTCGTGCGCATCGCCGAGGCGCGGGGCCGGCAGCTCATGGTCGGCCATCTGCTCGAGTACCACCCGGCCGTGCGCAAGGTGAAGCAGCTCCTCGACGACGGCGAGCTCGGACGCATCTTCTACGTGTACTCGAACCGTCTGAACCTGGGCAAGGTGCGACCCGACGAGAACGCCCTCTGGAGCCTGGGGCCCCACGACATCTCGGTCATCAACTACCTGACCGGCGAAGAACCCGAGGAGGTCTCCGCGCGCGGCGAGTGCTACCTGCAGCCGGGCGTCGAAGACGTCGTGTTCGGCTACATCCGCTACCCATCGGGCATGATCGGCCACCTGCACGTGAGCTGGCTCGACCCCCACAAGACGCGCAAGATCACCGTCGTCGGCTCCGACAAGATGGCGGTGTTCGACGACATGGACGCCGATCGCAAGGTGACCGTCTACGACAAGGCCGCCGTCGTGCCGCAGTACCAGTCCTACGGCGAGTACGTCACGCTGCGCTTCGGCGACATCCACATTCCGCGCATCGCCAACGACGAGCCGCTCAAGCTCGAGGTCGAGCACTTCGTCGAGTGCGTGCGCGACGATCGCCGGCCGCTGTCGGACGGGCGCGACGGCCTGAACGTCGTGCGCGTGCTCGAGGCCATGGAACGGTCGCTGCGCGACGGCGGCCAGCCGGTGCGAACCGCCGACCTCACGGTCGGGTAACGTCGTGACGCTGCATCCGTCCGAGCTGGCCGACCACCTGTTGCTGGGCAGCAACGTCGCCGTCGGCGCCGGCGTGGTCTTCGGCGCCAACGTGGTCGTCCACGACGACACCGAGATCGGCGACGGCTGCTTCATCCAGGACGGGGCGGTGCTGGGCAAGGCGCCCTCGCTGTCGCCGTCGTCGACCGCCAGACGGGGCGAGCTTCCGCCGCTGCGCCTCGGTGCCGGCTGCGTCGTCTCGACCGGCGCCATCGTCTACCGTGGCGTGACGATGGGTGCGGGGTGCGTCGTCGGTGACCTCGCCAGCGTGCGCGAGCGCTGCCTGCTCGGCGAGCGCGTCGTCGTCGGTCGCGGCACCTGCGTCGAGAACGACACCACCATCGGCGATTTCACCAAGATCCAGTCCAACGCCTACATCACCGCCTACATGACGATCGAAGACCACGTCTTCGTCGCGCCCTGCGTGCAGACCACGAACGACAACTTCATGGGCCGCACCGAGAAGCGTCACGAGCTGATCAGGGGCGCCACCATCCGCCGCGGCGCGCGCATCGGCGGCGGCGTCGTGCTCTGCCCGGGCGTCGAGATCGGCGAGGAGGCCTTCATCGCCGCCGGCGCGGTGGTCACGAGCGACGCGCCGGCCCGCAAGGTGCTCATGGGCGTGCCGGCGCGCGTCGTGCGCGACGTGGCCGCCGAGGAGCTGCTCGAGAACCAGTAGTGGGGGCGGCGCCCCGGCTCTCGTCCACCGGCCGTCGGCCGCGGTCGCCGCTCTTCTTCAGTCTAGTTCCGGGCGAGCGCGGCCAGGTGAGTCTCGAGCCGGGGACCCCCCTTCGGCAGCCCCAGCTTGCGCCTGACGTTCGCCCTGTGGAACGCGACCGACGACGGGGAGATGTGCAGCGCCTCGGCGATCTCGGCGCTGGTGTTGCCGAGACGCACGAGGTTCGCGACCTCGATCTCGCGCCGGGTGAGAGGTGAGCCCGGCGTATGGGCGCCGGCGAGACGCTCGGCGAACGGGCCGATGATCTCGCGCAGGTTGACCCGCACCGCCTCTACCTCGAGCCGTTCCGGCCGATGCTGGAGTGCCCGGCTTAAGCGGTCCAGTGTCGGATCGATGAGCTTCTCGAGGTTGCTCACGATGCGCTGCTCGAGCTCTGTGCGGTCTTGCTCACGCTGTTCCAGCAGGACCCGCAGGGCCGTGTTGCGCTCATCAAGGATCGTCGTTTGACGGCGTAGTGCGCGCTCGGAGCGAGAGAGCTCCTCCTGAACGGCGCGTTGTTCCGTGATATCCGTGCCGAGCAGAAAGTAGCTGGGCTGCTCGCCGAGATGGGCCGGTATGATGGTGAGCAACAGGGTCTTGGGTCGACCGTGCACGGGGCAGGTCACGTCGAGCTCAATGATCCCGCCATCACCTTCGAGCTCGCCGTTCAGCGCAGCCGCCACCTTTGGTGGAAAGTCGTCGCCAACCGTCGCTGCGAGCATCTCGTCCCGCGTCCGCTCGAAGAAGGCGAGCGCGCGATCATCGGCGTCGAGGTAGGT
This sequence comes from uncultured Actinomycetes bacterium, assembly GCA_963799395.1. GTDB lineage: Bacteria > Actinomycetota > Thermoleophilia > UBA2241 > UBA2241 > Bog-752. The sequence continues at coordinate 79,321 of CAWCWZ010000032.1, read as the reverse complement.
TCCTTGGGCATCGACCTGCATGGCCGGGCTGGGCAGGCGGAACAGGACTCGATGCAGCTCGGTCGCCTCGCGCAGGGCGACCTCCGCCTCGCGTTGTGCAGTCACATCGCGCATCGCGCCGATCATGTTCGCAGGCTCGCCCTGCTCGTCGGCCAGGATCACGCCCTGGTCGCGGACGAGCCTGAACGACCCGTCGTCGTGGCGCATGCGGTACTCACAACGAAACGGAACACGCTCGTCGACGCTTTGCGAAAGTGCGTCGGCCACACGTTCCCTGTCGTCCGGGTGCAGCCTGTCGAACCAGCCCCTGATATGGCGGGGAAACCCACCCGGTCGCAGGCCGAGCATGGTGTCGAGGTGCTCGCCGAAGTAGACCGCGCCGGTCCGGATGTTCCAGTCGTAGAGGACTTCGAAGGTAACGCTCAAGAAGGCGCGCAGGCGGGGGTCATCGTAGGTCAGTGGCGGCTGCGCGAAGCCGCCCTCCCCCGTGGGGAGGAGTATGACTCGCCTGTCCTTCGCCTTGCGCCCGTCCTTGAGGCTGGGAGAGATGCGTCTGCTAGGCATTACCTGTCAATAGCTCCGTAGAGAATTAGCCTTGCCGCGAGGCATTCTGTCCGTTATGCAGGAGTACGTCAACGGTGGAGCGCCACCATGGCGCATCGAGCAGGCCGACCGGCCAGGAAGGGGGCGGTCGCTGGCATACGTCTGTCTCATCGCACGAGCACGATCGTCCACGCATCCCTGACACGCACGGGAGGTATGCAATGGACTTCCACCTGGTGTCCGCCGCCGAGATCAAGACCGAACCATTCGACGTCGGGCCCGACAGTAAGCTGAACCTGGTCGATGTCATCGACCGCAAGCAGGGCGCTCCCTTCTGCGCCGGCGTCTGCGAGGTGTTCCCCGGCTCACCGGTCGACTTCGACTACGACGACGACGCGGCCGCCTGCTACATGCTCGAAGGCGAGATCACCCTCGCTGAGAACGGCGAGACGCGTACGTTCAAGCCCGGGGACGTGGTCTACATCCCGCGCAAGAAGGGTCTGCTCGTGTACTGGAGCACCGACTCGTACGGCAAGTTCTTCTACGTGACCTATCCGCACTGGCGGTAGGGGGAGGGGGGTCCGGTGCCAACCGAGAGTGAACACCACGGACACCATCTGTTCCACGACGAAGCCGACGCCCAGCACCAGCGCGACCAGGCGCAGCTCGCCAAGTTCGGCTACACGCAGGAGCTGCGCCGTTCGCTCGGCTTCTTCTCGACGTTCGCCATCGCCTTCAGCTTCATCTCGGCGACCAACGGCTTCTACGCGCTCTTCTACTACGGCCTCGACGTCGGCGGCCCGGCAGGGCTCATCTGGCAGTGGCCGATCATCGTCTTCGGTCAGTTCATGGTCGCCCTCGTGTTCGCCGAGGCGGCCTCGCACTATCCGCTGGCCGGCGGCATCTACCAATGGGCCAAGCGCTTCATGGGCGGCACCTACGGCTGGTGGGTGGCCTGGATGTTCGCCGTGGCGCTGGTCGTGACGGTCGCCGCCGTCGCCTTCGGCGTGACGCCGATCGTCTGCTCGCTCATGGGCTGGCAGACGACGCACACCACCCTGCTGTGGATCGCGGTCTGCTTCGCCGTGGGGCCGATGATCCTGAACGTCCTCAGCGTCAAGGTGACCGCCTTCTTCAACAACATCGGGACGGTCACCGAGATCATCGGCCTCGTGGTCATCGCCATCGCCCTCTACATCGCGGTCATCATCGGCCACGGCTGCGCACCAGGGCCTCGGCGTGCTGTTCGACACGACGCCGGGCGCCGCGAAGGGCGCTCTCTTCGGCTACGGCAGCGTCTTCCTCGCCTCCATGCTCACCGGAGCCTGGGTGCTGTACGGCTTCGACACCGCCGGCGGCCTCGCCGAAGAGACGATCAACCCGACGCGCGAGGTGCCGCGCGCCATGCTCTTCGCCGTGGGCATCACGGCCGCCATCTCGGCCTTCTGGCTGGTGGCGATGGTGCTGGCCATCCCCAACGTCGCCAAGACGCAGGCGCAGAGCACCGGCGCCATCGCCTACATCTTCCACGCGCACTTCCCGAACTGGGTGACCAACACCTTCCTCATCTCGGTGTGCGTCGCCATCTTCGTGTGCTGCCTGGCCATCCAGGCGGCGACGACACGACTGCTGTATGCCTACGGCCGCGACAAGATGATCCCCGGTCACAAGTTCTTCGGCTACGTGCATCCCAGGACCAAGACCCCGCTGACCTCGGCGATCTTCGTGGCCGTGGCGGCCATCGTCGTGCTGCTCTACGTCACCGTCGGCGGTTCCGACCCGTTCGTGCAGATCGCCCGCGTGACGGCCTGGGCTACGGCCGGCACCTACATCGCCTACCAGATGGTGGTCTTCGGCGGCCTCGTCAAGCGCTCCAAGGGCTGGCCCAAGGACAGGGCCTACTTCAACCTGGGCAAGTGGGGCTGGCCGGTCAACATCATCGCCTTCGCCTACGGTGTCTTCATGATCATCAACCTCTCCTGGCCGCGGCAGTCCACGAGCTGGCTCGACACCTACATCGTGATGCTCTCGCTCGGCGTGGTGGTGGTCGTCGGCGTCGTGGTCTACGCGATCCAGCGGGCCCGCGGCATCGACCTGAGCGCGACGATCCACGAGATCGACGTGTCGCCGGTCGACGCCCAGGCGGCCTCGCCATGGCGGCCGGCGAAGCCGGCAGGGTCATGCCCGGCGGACCGGGCGTCTCCGAGATGTCGGGGCCCGAGCGCCCGGGTGGTCCCGGGCGCCCCGCGGGTAATCCGCACGGATCCAGGGGAAGAGAGCGGGGCGGCGTCAGCCGCCCCGCTCCACCCGCCGCCGCCCCCTCAAACGGGAACCGTGGACGTCTGTACTAGAATCGGCGGCGACACGCATCCGAAGACGGCCCCACGAAGGAGTAATCGCATGCAGAAGTACGTGTGCACGCTGTGCGACTGGGTCTACGATCCCGAGATCGGCGATCCCGACAACGGCGTCGAGCCGGGCACGGCCTTTGGCGACCTTCCCGGCGACTGGACCTGCCCCGACTGTGGCGCCGGCGTCGACATGTTCGAGCCGCTCGACGACGACGAGTAGGCGCGGGCGCTGGCCGGGTCGAGCGACCGGTCGCCGGTCGTGACCGGTCAGAGCACGAGGACGAGGTTGCCGGCAGCGGGTCCCGCGACGATCGCGCGGTGGGCGGTCGCGGCCTCGGCGAGAGGCAGCTCGCGGGCGATCACGGGGCGCAAGCTGCCGTCGGCGAGGCCGGCGTAGAGAGCGCGGTGGATCTCGGCGAGCTCGCCCGGCGGCGCGTTCGTGAGCAGCAGGCCGCGTACGTCGGCGTCGCGGCTCATGAGGTCGCGAGGCGCGATCTCGACGGTACCGCGGCTGCCGACCACGACGACGCGGCCGCGGGGCGCGAGCAGGCCCAGAGCGCGGGCCAGGCCGACGTGGGCGGCCATCTCGACGATGAGGTCGTAGCCGCGCCCGCCGGTCGCGGCGCGCAGCTCCTCGATGTGCTCGGGTGCGCGGTGGTCGACCACGCACGCGGCGCCCTGGGCAGCGACCAGCCGGCGGCCGGCCTCGGAGCCGGCCGTGCCGTGCACCGCATGGCCCGCGGCCGCGGCGAGCTGCACGGCCGCGAGACCGACGCCGCCGCTCGCCCCATGGACCAGGACGATCTCGCCGGGGCCGATGAGGCCGCGCTGAAAAAGGGCCCGGTAGGCGGTCGCGTACGGTACGCCCACGGCCGCCCCGGCGACGAAGGTGACGGCGTCGGGCAGGGGGTGGACCTGGGCCGTGCCACAGAGCGCAGCTTCGGCGTAGGTGCCCGTCATCGAGCCCGACGTATAGACGCGGTCGCCGACCGACAAGCCGGGCGCGCCCCCGTCGCCGAGCGCCGCGACGTCGCCGGCGCCGTCGCCGCCGGGGGTGTAGGGCAGCGGCGGCAGGGCGGCGTACTGACCTGAGCGCACATAGGTGTCGACCGGGTTCACACCGGCGGCCCGCAGGCGGACCAGTACCTCGCCGGCGCGGGGCGGGCGCGGCTCGGGCGCTTCTTCGAGGCGCATGACGTCGGGGTCGCCGAACCTGTGGACGCGGACGGCGCGCATCGCCTCACCTTGCTCCGAGGTCGTCTTCTGGACGGTCGTTCCAGTGTTCCCGACGCGGCGCAGAACGATCCGACCGCTTCTAGCCGGCCCTGGTCAGCCTCTCGGTCGCGCCGACGATCGTCCTTGCGCCCGACAGCGTCGTGCCCTCGACGTCCACGACGAGACTGTCGTGATCGAGCGCGAAGACGAGGTGAAAGGTCTTGAACCCCACGGCCGTCGTGTTCGTCGCGGCGATGGCCGACTCGAGACGACCGCCCCTTAGGACCGCGCTGAAGCGGTTGACCGAGCCCTTACCGGTGACGTCCGTGATCTGGTAGAGGGCGCCCTTCCTCGTGATGGTGAGCGCGTGGGGCACGGCTCCGACCGAGGTCACCCTTGTGCCGTGCCAGGTGCCGAGGAACTGCCGGCTGGGCGCCGGTCGCAGGACGAGAAACCAGACCGCGACGACCGCCACGACGGCTACGACCGCGAGCAGCCCGAGCCACGTCCCCTTCGAGCCGCCCGACGTCTTGCCGGCCCGCAGCTTCTGGATAGTGGAGGCGCCGTGCCAGATGTCGCGCCGTAGTAGCTCTGATCGTAGACCGGCTCCGCGTCGCCCGTCGTCTCTGTCGACGAGCCCAGCGGCGTGCCACAGGCGCCGCAGGTCCAGTCACCGGCGCGCGCTTCGCTACCGCAGCTCGGACATGTGGTCAAGGAGCCCACTCCCTTCGGGTCTTCGGGTCTCGGGACGTGGCGTGTCGCTCGTGTGACGCCGCACCTGCGCGGAGTCCAGAGCGGCCGCCCTCCCGTGTGTTGTCGGCAGGAAGGGGCTGCGACTCGACCCGGCCACCTGCGGCCGCGCGTTGTCGACAGGGGCCCGCCGGGAGACGGGGCCCTAGAACGTGAGCTCCGCGAGACGCCCGAAGATGACCTCGCGTCCGGCCCGGTACTGATCGGGGTCCATGGCCGCGTCGATCTCGGCGGGCGACAGGACGGCCGCCGCCTCGGGGTCGTCCTTGACGAGGCGCCCGAAGTCGACGCCTTCGCGCCAGGCCCGCATGGCCGCGTCCTGCACCACCCGGTAGGCGTCGTCGCGCAGCATGCCGTGGTCGACGAGCGCGAGCAGCACGGCGCCGCTGAAGACCAGGCGCTGCGACTGCGAGAGGTTGGCCAGCATGCGCGCCTCGTCGACGACCAGGCCGTCGAACAGCTTCGTCGCCTTCTGCAGCATGTAGTCGAGCAGGATGCAGGAGTCGGGGAACACGATGCGCTCGGCCGAGCTGTGGGAGATGTCGCGCTCGTGCCAGAGCGCCATGTTCTCCATGCCCACGACGGCGTTGCCACGTAGCACGCGGGCGCAGCCGGCCAGGCGTTCGGAGAGGATGGGGTTGCGCTTGTGGGGCATCGCCGAGGAGCCCTTCTGGCCCTTGCCGAACGCCTCCTCGGCCTCGCGCACCTCGGTTCGCTGCAGGTGGCGCACCTCGACCGCGAACTTCTCGAGCGACGAACCGACGATGGCCAGGGCCGACAGGAAGGCGGCGTGGCGGTCGCGCTGCACGACCTGGTTGGCGATGGGCTCGCAGCCCAGGCCGAGCTCGGCGCAGACGAGCTCCTCGACCCGCGGATCGATGTTGTTGTAGGCGCCGACGGCGCCACTCAGCTTGCCTACGGCGGCGCCATCGGTCACGCGCCGCAGGCGCTCGAGGTGGCGGGCCACCTCGAAGGCCCACATCCCCAGCTTCATGCCAAAGGTGATGGGCTCGGCGTGGATGCCGTGCGTGCGGCCGACTTGGACCGTGTCGCGAAACTCGAAGGCCCGGCGCTTGAGCACGCCGCCGAGCGCGACCAGGTCGCGCTGCAGCAGCTCGCCGGCGCGCTTGATCTGCAGCGCGAGACCGGTGTCGAGCATGTCCGAGCTCGTCATGCCGTAGTGGATGTACTTCGAGGCGTCGCCGACGTGCTCGGCGACGTCGGTCAGAAAGGCGATCACGTCGTGATTCGTGGTCCGCTCGATCTCGGCCACCCGGGCGGCGTCGAACCCGGCCCTCGCTTCGATTGCGGCCACGGCCTCGTCGGGGACCTTGCCGAGCCGGTTCCAGGCGCGCACGGCCGCGAGCTCGACCTCGAGCCAGGTCTGCAGCTTGGCGTCGTCGGTCCAGATGGCGCCCATCTCGGGCAGCGTGTAGCGATCGATCATGGGGAGCCCTCCGTCGCGGCCGTCGCGGATGCAGACGATTCTCTCACAGGTCACTCTCTGGTGAGCAGCGTCTCCACGGGTGGCCGGCCGTCGCCGTAGGTAAGCTGGGCATGGAGCTGGTCGCGGTTGGCAAACGACAGCGACAGACGCCACGAGACGCCGCTCACGGCGCCCGTCGCCACGAGGGCGTCGTCGTTCACGTGGGCTGCGACGGCAGCGCCCGCCGAGCGTCCGGGTGCCGGAGATCGTGTAAGCGCCGCCGTTCTTGGTGATGAGGATGGCCGGCGTGCCGAGGGCCGTGTCCGATGAGCCCCAGGTCCCGGCGTAGTTCTGGCCGGCGGCAGTCACGCCGAAATACTGCAGCAGGCCGAAGCCACCGAGCAGAAAGAAGCTCACCACGATGAAGACCGCGAACAGCACGACGAGGGCCAGGACCGGGGCCAGCCACCAGGCGTCGCGCAGGCGCCGGCGCCGCCTCGGCGACCGTCCGGCGGCGGACGCCTCGTTGGCCGCGCCGGCCGCCGACCGGTAGATCGTCCTGGCCGGCCTCTCGTCGCTCACTGGGTCTTCTGTCACTCACTCATGGCGATGGCGTCGATCTCGACCTTGACGCCCTTCGGCAGCGCGGCGACGGCGACCGTCGAGCGCGCCGGGTAGGGCTTCTCGAAGAACTCGGCGTAGACGTCGTTCACCGCGTTGAAGTCGTTCATGTCGGTCAGGAAGATGGTGGTCTTGACGACCGCGTGGCTCGTCAGGGCGCCGGCCTCGAGCAGGTGGTGCAGGTTGCCGAGCGCCTGCCGCGCCTGCTCGGCCGCCGTCTCGCCGACCACCGCGCCGGCGGAGTCGAACGGCACCTGCCCCGAAAAGAACACGAGGCGTTCGGTCTGTACGGCGGGGGAGTAGGGACCGATCGCCGGGGCGGCAGCGGGCGACGCCAGGGTCTTCTTGATCATCTCGAGCTCCTTGTGTCGCGGGTGCGTGGCGGTTGGGTCAACCGATGAAACGCAGCAGCAGGGCGATCAGAGCCAGCACGAGGACGAAGCTGAAACCGCTGATCGCCATGATCACCACCTGCCGCTGATAGCCCGGCGGCAGGCGCGACTTGCGGGGATCGTCGCTCATCGCTCGTCTCTCAGGTCGGTCAGACGTCGAGGATCTTCGCCGCCAGGATGGCGGCGTTGCGGGCGCCGTTGATGGCGACGCAGGCGACCGGCACGCCGGGCGGCATCTGCACGATGGACAGCAGCGAGTCGAGGCCGCCCAGGTCGCTCGTCTTGATGGGCACGCCGATGACCGGCAGATTGGTGTAAGAGGCGATCACGCCGGGCAACGCGGCCGCCTTGCCGGCGCCGGCGATGAGCACCTTGAGCCCGCGCGCCTGCGCCGTGCGGGCGTAGTGGGCGACCTTCTCGGGGTCGCGATGTGCCGACATGACCTGGATCTCATGGCGTATGCGACGCTCGTCGAGCTCACGCCCGGCCGCCTCCATGACTTCGCGGTCGGATTCGCTGCCCATGACGATACCCACAAGCACGGGTTCGAACTCGATGCCGACCAGCAGCGCATCGACCTCGGTACTGGTCTTCTCCACTGCCCACTCCCTTCGGGGTGTGCGCTACAAGGCGCCGCTTGATCTTCGGCAGAGCTTACCCGCGCTGCTCCCCGGGAGCTAGTCAGCCCAGTCGGCCGGAAAGAGCGCGATCTCGCCGGCTTCGGCCCGCACGGCCCGGTCGGCGATGTCGGGGCGCGACTGCATGCCGGCGAAGGAGATGCGCGCGAGCGCGCCGTAGGCGCGCTCGCGCGCCGCGGCGAACTGCGCTCCCAGGGCGCTGACGGCCAGCACCCGGCCGCCGGAGGTCACGATGTCGTGACCGTGAGCGGCCGTGGCGGCGTGGTAGACGGTGACGTCGGGCATCGGCCGCCGCCTCGGACAGCCCGCTGATCACGTCGCCCTTCGAGCTCGACGCCGGGTAGCCGCGCGAGGCCAGGACGACCGACACGCAGGACTCGGGCTTCCAGCGCAGGGCGACCGTGTCGAGCTCGCCCCGGGCCGTCGCCAGGCAGGCTTCGAGCAGGTCGCTGTCGAGGCGCGGGAGGATGGCCTGGGTCTCGGGATCGCCGAAGCGGCAGTTGAACTCGAGCAGCTTGACGCCGTGCTCCGTGACGATGAGGCCGCCGTAGAGCACACCGCGATACTCGATTCCACGCTGGCGCAGGGCTTCGAGCACCGGCCGGAAGAGGTCGTCGGCCACGGTCTCGGCGACCTCGGCGTCGAACCCGGGCACGGGACAGTAGCTGCCCATGCCGCCGGTGTTGGGGCCCTGGTCGTCGGCGAAGATGCGCTTGTAGTCCTGGGCCGGCGCCATGGGCACGACGCGGCTACCGTCGCACAGGGCCAGCAGCGAGACCTCGGAGCCGCTCAGGAACTCCTCGATCAGGACCGTGTCGCCGGCCGCGCCGAAGGCCCGGTCGGCGAAGCAGAGCCGGACCGCCGCGACCGCCTCGTCTGAGTCGCGGCAGATGATCACACCTTTGCCGGCGGCGAGACCGTCGGCCTTGACCACGAGCGGGTAGGACTCGCGACCTCTCGAGATCGCGCAGGGCGGCCTCAAGCTCGTCGTGACGGGTGTAGCGGCCCGTGGCCACGTGGGCATCGTCCATGATCTCCTTGGCGAAGGCCTTGCTGCCTTCGAGGCGGGCGGCGGCGCGCGTCGGGCCGAACACGAGCAGCCCGTTCTCGGTGAAGAGGTCGGTGATGCCGGCCACCAGGGGGACTTCGGGACCGACGACGGTCAGGTCGATCTTCTCGCGCCGGGCGAACGAGAGCAGCCCGGCGAGATCGTCGGCCTCGATGGCGATCGGGTCGGCCTCCTGGCCGATGCCGGCGTTGCCGGGCGCGCAGAACACCTGGGTGGCGAGCGGCGAAGCGCAGAAGGCATGGACCAGGGCGTGTTCGCGGCCGCCGCCGCCGACTACCAGAACGCGCATGTGGCCTCCTCGCCGTAGAGTGACGCGCCGTCGATGGCGGAAGTCTACGCGTGGGGACGGGGGCGCGTAAACGCGCCCCCGTCCCCGCCGCTGTCGAAAGGTATGCGGGCGGGCGAGTCACGGCGCCAGGGCCTTCCCAGTTGGCTGGCGTGAGCGACGTGTGAGTGAGGTCCGCAATGGCCTGGCCCAAGCGAAGGCGGGGCCGGGTGGGGCTCGACAGGCGGCTGCCGCAGGTGAGCGAAGGGTGGCCTGAAGATCGACGTGGGCTGGCGTGAGCGAAGGGTGGCGTGAAGGCCGACGAGGGCTGACGTGAGCGAAGGGTGGGGTGAGGGTCGAAGGTCGGCCTGCGAGGTGGAGGCCTTCAAGGTGAACCGCGCAAGGTACCGAGACAGCTCCGACCTGAGGCCGTCACCCCACCCGGAGCGGCTCGGGTCAGCACAAACCGGGCCTCTCACCCCGCCCGGAGCGGCTCGGGTCAGTAGCGATCCGGCCCTCTCACCCCGCCCGGAGCGCTCCCTACTCCGTGAACCCCGCGGCGCGGTAGACCTCGTCGCCGCGGAAGACGGTGAGCAGGACGGCGGCCGCGCCGATCTCTTCGGGCGCCGCGCTCAAGATGTTCGTGTCGAGCACGATCAGGTCGGCCGACTTGCCGACCTCGAGCGAGCCGGTCTCGTCGTCGAGGCCGTGGGCGCGGGCGCCGGCGATCGTGAAGCTGTCGATCATCTGCTCGACGCCGACACGCTCCTCGGGCCACAGGACGTCGCCCGGGGTCGACTCGCCGGCGAACCAGCGCATCACGCCCACCTGGATGCCGGCCAGCGGGTCGGGCGGCACCGTCACCGGGAAGTCGCTGGCCGACGCGACGGGCACTCCGGCCGCGAAGAAGCTCGCCATCGGATACTCGTGCTCGGCGCGCTCGGGGCCCAGGTAGGGCACCTGAAGGTCGTAGAAGTAGTCGTCCCTGAGGAACCAGTAGGGGTTGAGGACGGCGGTCACGCCGAGAGCGGCGAACCGTTCGATGTCGCCGCGTCGCGTGAGCTGGACGTGGGTGATCGCCGGCCGGCCGCCGCGGTGGCCGGCGGCGCGGGCGGCGGCGATGGCGTCGAGCGCCATCGCCGTGCCGGCGTCGCCGATGGCATGGTAGTGGAGCTCGAAGCCCTCGCCGGCGGCGGCCACCGAGGCCGTGTTCAAGGCCGCCGCCGGCCACTCCGGAAAGCCGCGGTCGCCGGGCGTGTCGGCGTAGGGCTCGTCGAGAAAGGCGGTGTGGCCCTCGATGACCCCGTCGGCGAACAGCTTCACGGCGTTGGCCTGGAACAGCGCTCCGTGGTGGCGCTCGCGTTCCGCGCTCGCGGCCCGCAGCTGCTCGTCGACCGGCAGGTCGGACCGCAGCCAGAAGCCCGCCCGGTAGCGCACGGTGAGCTCGCCGTCGCGCTGCAGGTCCTCGAAGGCGTCGAAGATCGGTTCGCCGGCGACGAGCATCGGGTCGAACACCGTCGTGACGCCCAGCGGGCCCGCGACCTCGCGCTGAAAGAGGCGCAGGCCTTCGGCGCACTGTTCCCTCGTGTAGGGCTCAGCCGCCGCGCGCAGCAGGTGCTGCGCCCCTTCGCGCAGCGTGCCCGACGGCGCCCCGGTCACGGGGTCGCGTTCGATCACGCCGTTGGCCGGCGCCGGCGTGGCGGCGTCGACGCCGGCGAGCCGCAGGGCGAGGCTGTTCGCCCAGAGTGAGTGACCGTCCTCGGAGGTGAGCAGGGCCGGTCTGTCGGCGACGGCGGCATCGAGCGCGGCCGCCGTGGGTCCGCGTCCCTGGGCGACGACGTTGCTCCAGCCCCAGCCGCGGATGGCCGAGAGCCGCGGGTGGTCGGCGGCGAAGTCGCGCACCGCCGCCAGGTACTCCTCGAGCGATGCCAGACCCTTGAGCTTGACGCCGAAGATGTCGCCGACGGTCTCGCTGGCGTGGGCGTGGCTGTCGATGAAGCCGGGCAGCACGAGACGCCCCTCGAGGTCGATGAGCCGCGTGGCCGCACCGCAGAGACGACGAACCTCGTCGTCGCCGCCGACGGCGACCACGCGGCCGTCGCTGATGGCCACGGCCTGGGCCACGGTACGGGCGCCGTCCGCGGTGTAGACGACCCCGTTCAGCAACGCGGTGTCGACCGGGCGAGCGCTGCCGGGGGCCGCGGCGATCACGCCGCTCGCTTGCTCACGCCGCTCACGCCTCTTCCACCCGGCCGCGTCCGCGGCGCACGAGCCAGATCGCGGCGCCCGCGACGATGAGGACGACGGCGATCACGATGACGATCGCGGCGCCCTTTGCCCCGCCACCACTCGAGCTGCCGGTGACCGGTTTCAGGTTGACGTAGGAGTCGACCGTCGCGGTCGTCATCCAGGCCGGGCCGCGCCCGTGGAACATGGGTGTCCAACCGGTCCAGCGGGCGGTGTTGTAGGCCTGCAGGTACTTCGGGTAGACGAGCACGATCTGGGGCGACTGCTGGTAGAAGATCTGCTGCATCTGCCAGATGAGGTTGCGGCGCGTCGTGGGGTCGAGCGCGGCCGACTGCTGCACGTTCAGCTTGTCGAAGGCGGCGTTCGACCAGGCCGGCTCGTTGGTGCCGCCGATCTGCGCCGTGGTGAACGAGGTGAGCGTCTCGCCGGGGTCGCCGTAGCCGGCCCAGTCGCTCAGGCCCATGTCGAAATCGGGCGCGAAGGTCGTACCCTTGTAGTTGAACATGCGAGCCAGGAACGCGCCCGTCGTCGAGCACCGCGAGCTTGATCTTGAGGCCGAGCTGCTGCAGCGAGCCGGCGATCAGCTTGGCCTCGATCTGCCCCTCGGGAAAGTCGGTCGTGGTCGCAAGGCGCAGCGTGATCGGCTTGCCCTTGTAGAGGCGCAGGCCGTTGGCGCCGCGCGTGTAGCCGGCCGGTCGAGGAGCGCGTTGGCCTTGGCGAGGTCGAACGTGTACATCTGGTCGGCCGGCGGCTGCCAGTGGTAGTCGGGGTTCGACCAGGTGTTCGGCGGCATGATCGTCGTCGCCGGCGCCGCGAGGCCGTCGTAGGCGACCGCGCACAGCTTGTTCCGGTCGATCGCGTAGTTCAGCGCGTCGCGGAAGCGCACGTCGCGCAGCACCGGGTTACCGGTCGAGTCGGGCAGCGAGGAGCAGTTGAGGTCGAGGTAGTCCCAGTTGAAGAAGTTGTAAGCGATGGTGTGGATGCCAGCCTGCGACTGCAGCGGTTTGAACTGGGCCTCGGGGATCCCCCAGGCGGCGTCGATCGCGCCCGACTTCAGGTCCTGCACCATGGTCGCCGGGTTCTGGTACATCTCGAAGTAGATCTGGTCGACCGTCGGTTTCTTGCCCCAGTAGTAGGGGTTGCGGACCATCTCGACGTAGGAGCCCTTCTTGAAGGCCACCGTGTAGAAGGGCCCGCTGCCCACGATCGGCGGTTTGTTGGGGTAGGTCGTCGACGCGAGCTGAGGCGGGACGTGCTCCCAGACGTGCTTGGGCAGGATCGGCAGGAAGATGTTCTCCATGTTGGCCTTGGGCTGCGAACAGGTGATCTGCACCGTCGTCGGGTCGATCTCCCTGGGCTCCCGTGATGCCGGTGGTCGTCAGGGCCATGTTGGCCATGTGGTTCTTGACGACGTAGTTGTAGGTGAAGGCGACGTCGGCGGCGGTCAGCGGCTGGCCGTCCGACCACTTGAGGTTGGGCCTCAGGTGGATGGTCCAGACCTTGCCGTCGGGCGAGATGCCGCCGTTTGCCTGCGTCGGAAACTGCGCGGCCAGGCTGAGCGTCGGCGCCATGGTCTGGCCGTTGAAGCCGAACAGGAAGTTGTAGTTGACCGTCCAGATCTCGTAGGTCGTCGTGGCCCAGCCGACGAACGGGTTCAGGTTGTCGGGCTCGCTCGTCCAGCCGAGCTTGAGGACGACCTTGCCGGTCGCCGGCGACGGCGAGGAGCTCGCGGCGAGGGCGCCGGCGAGGCCCCAGATCAGGCCCGCGGCGAGTAGCGCCGTGACGAGGAGCAGGAGCCGGCGGGTGGTCGGGGTGCGCTTCATGTCGTCCTCCTTGGCCGGTCCGGCCGGTCCGCGTTGCTCTCATACCAGGGATGGGCGTGTTCGAAGGCGGCGGCGGCCGCGAACACGGTCGCGTCGTCGTAGGTGCGGCCCACGATCTGCAGGCCGATCGGCACCCCGGTCGCGGCCCGGGCGGCCGGCACGGCCAGCACCGGACAGCGGCTGAGCATGTTGAACGGGAACGTCAGCGCGCGTTCGAAGACGACGTCGATGTCGTAGTCGCCGGCGGCCGGCAGGGCCGGCTCGGTGAACGCCGGGCAGATCAGCAGGTCGTGGCGCTCGAACACCGCCGCGAGATGGTCGTAGGCCTCGCCCTCGATCTCGAGCGACCGCAGAAAGCCGACGTGCGGGCGGGCGACGGCGTCTTCGGCGAACTCCACGGCGTACGGGGTGAGCAGCTCGCGATGCTCCTCGAGGATCGTCGCGATCCAGCTGCCGAAGATGACCGCAAGATGGGCGCGGGCGGCTTTGCGCATCTCGTCGAGCGACCAGCCGAGCTCGACCTCTGCGACCGTGGCGCCGAGCTCGCGGAACGTCGCGGCCGTCCGGCGGACGGCGGCCGAGACCTCGTCGTCGACGCTCGAATCCGCCGAGATCGACGCTGCAGGCGATGGTCATACCCGCGACCGGCGGCAGCTCCGCGGGAACGGTGACCTTGGGACGAAGCGAAGCGATGTCCTCGGGGTGCGGTCCAGCCATCACGTTCTCGAGCAGGCGGCAGTCGTCGACCGTGCGCGCCATGGGGCCCTCGTGGCAGTAGTGATCCAGGTTGAACGGCGGCATCTGGGGCACCCTGCCGTACGGCGGCTTGAAGCCGACGACGCCGCAGAACGACGCCGGGATGCGGATCGAGCCGCCGATGTCCGAGCCGGTCGCCAGGGTGGCCATGCCGGCCGCCAGGGCGGCCCCCGAGCCGCCCGACGAGCCGCCGGGGCTGAAGGCCGGGTTCCAGGGGTTGCGCGTGACCCCCCAGAGCCGCGACTCGGTGATCGCCGCGCAGCAGAACTCGGGCGTGGCCGACCGCGCGTGGATGATCGCGCCGGCGTCGATGATGCGCTGCACGCTGGCGGCTGTGACCTCGGCGATCATGTCCTTGAAGACGAGCGAGCCGGCGGTGCAGGGCTGCCCGGCCACCTCGACCTCGTCCTTGACCGCGACCGGGAGACCTTCGAGCGGCCGCGGACCGCCGTGCCGGCCGGCGTAGCGCTCCTCGGCGTGCGGGCGGCCTGAGGGCCTGGTCGAAGAAGCGGATGGGCAGGGCGTTGACGACGGCATCGACGTCCTCGATCCGGGCGATCGTCGCCGCCATGAGCTCGACCGGCGACAGCTCCCGGGCTAGGAACAGCTCGCGGGCGGCCGTCGCCGTCAGGTAGTTCAGGTCGGCGGCGCTCGCCGTGGCCGTCGGTGAGGGAGCGTCATCAGTACTCGCGGTCATCGCCACCCCTTCTTGCGTCGTGGACGGATCGTCGCGCCCACCGTGGGCCTTGCCCCGGGGGGAAGGTCAACACCGACAGCCGCGGTGGGGTCATGGCGCGGCACGGTCGCGCACCGTCCAGGTGAGTTGCGTGACGTAGCCGCTCGGGTCGTCGGTGTCGCGCTCGTCGACCACGTAGAGCTCGCGCGCCGGCCCGCACGGCTCGTAGCCGTGGCGCGCGATCCACGACAGCAGGGTCGCGTAGGCCGGCCAGATGTCGGCTTCCCACGGCCCGCGGTAGACGGTGCGCGCCGCGGCGCCGCCCTCGACCAGGCGCACGGCGGGCGTCGCGCGACCGCCAATGCTTCACCGGCTGGCAGACCTCCATGTCGAGCCCCTCGTACCACTGCAGGACGTTGTGGTAGAGGACGACCTCGCGACCGGCCGGCGTGACCTTCTCGCGGGCGACGGTCGCGTCGATCGCGGTCACGCAGCTCTCGTAGGCGGCGTCGATCTGGCGGCGTGTCGTGCGCGCCCTGGAGCTGACCACCCAGAGCGGCTCGAGATCGACCAGCTCGACCTCGTAGGGCATGACGCCGCCCGCTTCGTGCAGCGCGTCGGTCGAGGCGGGCCAGGATGCGCTGGGTCTCGGCCAGGTGGGCGGCCACCTGGCGGCGGTGGTCGCGCAGGATCTCGCGCATGCGGCCGGCGTCGCCGCTTCTGACCAGGTCGCGGATCTCGGCGAGCGGCATGTCGAGCTCGCGCAGAAGGTGGATCGTCACCGCGACGTCGAGCTGGGCGAGACTGTAGAGACGGTAGCCCGTGAAGGGGTCGACGAAGGCCGGTGCGAGCAGGCCCGACTTGTCGTAGCGGCGCAGCGTCTTGGCCGAGATACCGGTCAAGGCGGCGAAACGGCCGATCGAGACGAGGTCGCTTCTCGGGTTCCCGTTTGTGGTGATGAGCCCCCCTCCTGACCAGCCCAGTGTACAACCGTACGCCGGCGAGGCCAGAGCGTCTGGTCCACGACGCCGCCCGCGGCGGGCGCGTTTCGCGCCCGCCGCGGCGGCGGTCGTTCGTCGTTTGGGGACGACTCCGTCAGTCGCGGCGTCCGCCGCGCCACTCGTCGGGGTCGCGAGCCTCGGATTCCCGCAGGGACGCGCCCTGCGACCGTATGCGGGCGGGTTCGTGGCGGCCGCGGGCGACCGTGCGGGCGATCAGACTGACGGCGCCGGCGCCGGCCAGCGCCAGGAGCACGATCAGCGAGAAGCCCATGGAGTGGCCCGGCGCCGGAGACGGCGGCGTCGTGGCCGAAGGCGCCGGCCGCGGCGACCGCCAGGGCGACGAGCGCCCCGCCCACGACGGCGGCGATGAACCTTCTGTTCATGACGTCCTCACTCGCTTTCGGCCGGTGGCTGCGCCGGTGGCGTCGGTGGCTGCGCCGTCGTGGCGCGTCGGCCTGGCTGCGGCGGCGTCGACGTGCCGGCCATCGGCGCCTGCCCCGGCGTTGTCGCACCTGTCGCCGGGTCGCCGGGACCGGCCGGGAAGTGGGCGTAGCGGTGCCACTCGTCGAACTGTCGCCAGCGCGGGCCGGCCGGCCGGCCGGCTGCCGCCGGCGTGTCGTAGCCGGCGGCGATGGCGCCGGCGGGGCGCGCGCTGCCGCGCCAGAGGTAGATGATGGCCCCGCCGACGATGCCGCCGATCAGGAGGGTCAGGAACGCTCCGACGGCCGGAAACGCGGCGACGCCACGGCGCCCGAACGCGACGCCGAACCCGTTGTCGCGCAGCGGCCTCCGCAGGATGGCGCCGCCGCCCCCGGCGCCGTGGTCGAAGCCGACGTGGTAGGCGACGACGGCGACCGCGGCGAGCACCGCCGCCGCCAGCACGCCGGCCACGATCCAGACGATGGTCTTACGGCTCATGCGCACGATCCTTCTCGCGTTGCTGCTCGGGGACGGCGAAACTCAGCCGTCTGTACGGAGTGTGAGCCGCGGGCATGAGATTCCGCCAAGAAGAAGCTGTGAACCGGCTGTGAGGGCCGCGCCAGCAACGGCGCGGCCGGCGCCGGTCGGTCAGACCGCCCCGCCGCGGCCGATGGAGCGGGGCAGCACGATCGTCTCGTCGCGCCCAGGACCCACGGCGATGAACTTCACGCGCGTCTTGGTGAAATCGGCGATGAACTGGATGTAGTCGCGGGCCGCTTCGGGCAGCTCGGCCCACTCCTCGCAGCCGCGCAGGTCGGCGGTCCAGCCGGGCAGCTCCTCGAGCAGCGGCCTGGCGTGGTGAAAGTCGGTCTGGCGCACGGGGAACTCGTCGAGCACCTTGCGTCCGGCCTTGTAGCGCGTGCAGACCTTGACCGTCGGCAGGCCGCTGAGCACGTCGAGCTTGGTGATGGCGAGGTGCGTGATGCCGCTCACCCGGACCGCGTAGCGCAGCGCCACGAGGTCGAGCCAGCCGCAGCGCCGCTGGCGGCCGGTGGTAGTGCCGAACTCCTGGCCGACCTCGCACATGGCCGTGCCCACGTCGTCGAACAGCTCGGTCGGGAACGGCCCCTCGCCGACCCGCGTGGTGTAGGCCTTGGCCACGCCGACCACGTGGTCGATGCGCGTCGGACCCACGCCGGCGCCGGCGCACGCTCCCCCCGCGATCGGGTTGGAGCTCGTCACGAACGGATACGTGCCGAAGTCGATGTCGAGCAGCGTCCCCTGGGCGCCCTCGAAGAGCACCTCGCGACCTTCATCCAGCGCCTTGTTGACGAGCAGCGACGTGTCGGTCACGTACGGTTCGAAGCGCGGGAGGTAGGCGAGGTATTCGTCGGTCACCTGGTCGGGGTCGAGGGTGCCGATGTCGTAGAGCTGCAGCAGCTGGTTCTTCTCGTCGAGCGCCACGCGCACCTTGCGGCGCAGGATCTTCTCGTCGAACAGGTCCTGCACCCGCACGCCGACGCGGGCGAACTTGTCGATGTAGCAGGGCCCGATGCCGCGCCCCGTGGTGCCGATCTTGAACTTGCCGAGCTGTCGCTCGGCGGCGCCGTCGAGCAGCAGGTGGTAGGGCATGATGAGGTGGGCGTTGGCCGAGATGCGCAGGTTGTCGACGGTGATGCCGCGCGCCCTCAGGGCGTCGATCTCGCCGAACAGGATGTGCGGGTCGATGACGACGCCGTTGCCGATCGCGCAGGTCTTGGCCTCGTAGAGGATGCCCGACGGAATGAGGTGGAACTTGAACTCCTCGCCGTCGCGCACGATCGTGTGGCCGGCGTTGTTGCCGCCCTGGAAGCGGCAGACGACGTCGGCTCGCTCGGCGAGCAGGTCGGTGATCTTGCCCTTGCCTTCGTCGCCCCACTGGGAACCGATCACGATGGTCGCCGGCATCAGCTTGCCCCCCCGTTCAGGATGGACCGGGCGGCGAGCACGCCCGAGGCGCTCGCCTGCACGAGCCCCCGGGTGACGCCGGCGCCGTCGCCGATCGCGTACAGGTTTGCGCACCTCGGTCTGCAGCCCCTGGTCGAGCTGCGGCCGGGCCGAGTAGAACTTGACCTCGACGCCGTAGAGCAGGGTGTCGCGGGCGTTGACTCCGGGAGCGAGGGCGTCGAGCGCCTCGAGCATGTCGAGGATGTCGCGCAGGTGGCGGAAGGGCAGGACGAAGCGACAGGTCGCCCGGGCTCGCGCCGCTGAGCGTGGGCTGCACGGTGCTGCGCCGCAGACGCTCGGCGGTGGAGCGGTGGCCGGCCAGCAGATCGCCCAGGCGCTGCACGATGATGTCCTCGCCGAGCAGGTTGGCGAGGCGGGCGATCGACTTGCCGTAGGTGATGGGGTCGTCGAACGGCTGGGTGAAGTCGGTCGAGACCAGGAGCGCGAAGTTCGTGTACTCGGTCTTGTCGTCGGCGTAGCTGTGGCCGTTGACGGTGACGACGTCGCCGTAGTTCTCGACCGACACGACGCCGTGCGGGTTCATGCAGAACGTGCGCACCGGGTCGTCGAACGTGTGGGCGTAGTAGACGAGCTTGCTCTCGTAGAGCACGCTGGTCAGCGGCTCCATGACGGCGGCCGGCACTTCGACCCGCACGCCGATGTCGACCGGGTTGGTGCGCACGTCCACGCCGAGACGGTGGCACTCCTCGACGAGCCACGCCGCTCCCTGGCGCCCGGGCGCCACGATCACGGCGTCGGCGCTGAAGCGGCTGCCGTCGGTGCACGTCACGCCGGTGGCGACGCCGTCGCGGACGGTGATGCTCTCGACCGTCGTGCCGGTGCGCACGGCGACCCGCGGCTCGAGGTCGGCGCGCATCGCCTTGAGGATGTCGGCCGCCCGGTCGCTGCCCATGTGGCGCACCGGCGAGGCCACGAGCGTCATGCCGTGGACGAGCGCCTGGCGGCGGATGGCTTCGACCTTGGGGCCCATCGCCCCATGGACCTCGGCCGGGGCGCCGTAGGAGATCCAGACGTCGTCGACGTAGCGCACGAGGTCGGCCAGCACGTCGCTGGGCACGAACTCGCCGAGCCAGCCGCCGACCTCGGGCGAAAGCGTGAGCTTGCCGTCGGAGAAGGCCCCGGCGCCGCCCCAGCCGCAGGTGACGTCGCACGGCGAGCAGTTGGCGCACACGCCCGTGTCGCGCGCCGGGCACACGCGCCGGTCGATGTCGGGGCCCTGTTCGAGCAGCAGCACGCGAACTGCCGTTGCCGCGCACCAGCTCGAGCGCGGCGAAGATGCCGGCGGGGCCGGCCCCGGCGATGACGCAGTCGTAGTGTGTGTGAGTCGGATCCATGGTGAACAGCGGGGGGGAGGCGAAAACAAAAAAGGAACGTCCCTTTTCGAGATACTACTGTCAGGGCGGCCCGAACTCAACTGGCGCGGCCGGTCGGCGAGCCTCGACCGGCGCTTTCGTCCACGACGGCAAGCGGCGCGCGGCGCGCGCCTGATACGATCGCTGTCCGGCCCCGTCGGGACCGCCCCTCGGGACCCCCGCCCCGTCGGGACCCGGCCGCGTCAGCAGGAGGAACGTGATGGACGACCCCGTCCTTGCCCGCCGCAGCATCCGCGCCTACACGGCCGAGCCGGTCGAGGGCGAGCAGGTCGAGCGCCTGCTGCGGGCCGCCATGGCGGCGCCCTCGGCCGGCAACCAGCAGCCGTGGCGGTTCGTCGTCGTGACCGACCGGGCCACCCTCGCCGAGATCC
Organism: uncultured Actinomycetes bacterium; assembly: GCA_963799395.1. Classification (GTDB taxonomy): domain Bacteria; phylum Actinomycetota; class Thermoleophilia; order UBA2241; family UBA2241; genus Bog-752. The sequence continues at coordinate 59,377 of CAWCWZ010000032.1, read as the reverse complement.
CCTCGGTGCACCCCTACGCACGCATGCTCGAGCAGGCGCCGCTCGCCATCGTCGTGTGCGGGGTCGAAGAGGGTCAGCGCTGGCCGCAGTACTGGGTCCAGGACTGCGCCGCGGCGGTCGAGAACATCCTGATCGAGGCGGTGCGGCTCGGCCTGGGCGCCGTGTGGCTGGGCGTCTACCCGCTCGACGAGCGGGTGCGGGGCTTGCGGCGGCTGCTGGGCATCCCCGACGAGGTGATCCCCTTCGCCGTGGTGCCCGTCGGCCACCCCGCCGAGAGCAAGGCGCCGGCCGACCGCTACGATCGTGAGCGTATCCACCACGAGCGCTGGTAGCGCCCCGGCGGCGCCCGCCGCGAACGGCGCAACGCCCCGCTGGAGCGTGGTAAGGTCGTGTCCGGATCGCGGACGCCGGTCGTGCGTCCGGCGGGCGAGGAGGACCGTTTGACAGACTCCTGGATCAAGGTGGCGGACGAGGGCGCGGTGCCCGAGGGCGGCATGCTGCCCGTCTACCCGCGCGGGCTCGGCCTGCTGCTCGTCGAGGCCGGTGGGGCGCTCTACGCGGTGGCCAACCGCTGCGCTCACATGGCCTGCCCGCTCGAAGCCGGCGCCCGCGAGGCGTTCGTCATCACCTGCCCGTGCCACGACTGGCGGTTCGACGTGCGCACCGGCGCCTTCGTCGAGGCGCCCGAGATCTCCATCCCGACCTACCCCGTGCGCGTGGCCGACGGCGAGATCTTCGTCGAGCTCTAGCGAGGAGGAAGCGTGAGCGACCCGGTGTTCGTCTACGCCCTGAGCACCTGTCCCTGGTGTCGCAAGGCCAAGCAGTACTTCGAGGAGAACGGCGTCGTCTTCGAAGCCGTCGACCTCGATCTGGTCGACGACGACGAGGGCGACCGCCTGGCCGGCGAGGCCTTCGAGCTCTCCGGTTCGCGCGCCTATCCCGTGGTGAAGATCGGCGCCGAGGTGATCGTCGGCTACGCGCCCGAGCGGTACGCGCAGCTCCTGGGGATCGAGACCTGATGGGCCACGAAGCGCGGACAGCCGTGCTGCGCGAGTTCTTCGCGCCGCTCGTCGGGGCGATGGGCTACAAGTTCACCCCCGACCGCGAGCTCGCCGACTTTCTGCTCGAACAGGAGGCGGTGCTCGAAGAGACCAAGGGGGCGCCGTACTGCCCCTGCCAGGTCCGCACCCGCGAGCGCGACCACGACATGAAGATCGTCTGCCCGTGCATCCCCTATCACCGGGCGCACTTCGACGCCATGCGGCGCTGCTGGTGCGGACTCTTCGTCCACACCGACGTGACCGACCCCGCCGCCCTGCCGCAGATCGCCGCGAGCGAGCTCGGGCTCGAGGGGTGAGGCGCCGTGTGGACTGAAGTCGCCAGGGTGAGCGACGTCGCGCGTCGGCGGCCTGAAGTTCGTGAAGCTCGGCGGCGTCCAGGCGACGCTCGCCAACTGCGACGGTACGTTCTACGCCGTCGGCCGGCGTTGCGGCCACATGAACGCGCCGCTCGACCAGGGCGCACTGTCGGGCTTCGTGCTCACCTGCCCGTTGCACTTCGCGCAGTTCGACGTGCGCGACGGCACGGTCCTCGCCTACCCGCTCGACCGCTACTTCGGCGCCGAGCCGCTGCCGGCGTCCGCCCGGCGCGCGCTCGACGTCGAGCAGCGGTTGCAGCGCAAGATCCGCGTCGAAGGCCTCGCCACCTGGCCGGTCCGGGTGACCGGCGAGGCGATCGAGGTCGACGTCTAGCGGTCGTCGTTCGCGACGGCGGCGCCCCGGCGCGGGCGCCTGCGTCGCCGCAGTTCGTTCGCAAAGCAAGCGAAAAGGAGGGAGAACATGGCCGTTGAACTGCCGCCTCTGCCCTGGGCCGAGGACGCGCTCGAGCCGGTCACGTCGGCCCGTACGATCAGCTTTCACTACGGCAAGCACCACCGGGCCTACGTCGACAACCTGAACAAGCTCGTGGCCGGCACCGATCTCGACGGCCGCGGCCTCGAGGAGATCATCGGCGCGGTGGCCGGCGACCCGGCCAGGGCGGGGGTGTTCAACAACGCGGCCCAGGTCTGGAACCACAGCTTCTTCTGGCAGTCCATGAAGCCGGGCGGCGGCGGCGTCCCGAGCGGCGCCCTGGCCGACAGGATCGGAGCCACCTTCGGCGGGCTCGCCGCCTTCGTCGAGCAGTTCAAAGCGGCGGCCGTCGGCCGGTTCGGCAGCGGCTGGGCCTGGCTGGTCGACGATGCCGGCGCCCTGAAGATCGTCACCACCGCCAACGCCGAGATGCCGGTCCCGCCGGTCAAGCCGCTGCTGACCTGCGACGTGTGGGAGCACGCCTACTACCTCGACTTCCAGAACCGCCGTCCCGACTTCGTCCAGGCGTTCTGCGACAGCCTGGTGAACTGGGAGTTCGCGGCCCGCAACGTCGCCGGCTGACGAGACGGTCGGGGGGCGCGGGCGGCGGGCGAAAGCCCGCCGCCCGCGCCCCCCTTCTCGCCCCGGCGCGCTCGCCCGCACCGGTCCATTCGCGTGCGGTCCGCCCGTCCCGGCAAGCGAACGGGAATCTCGGTGGCCGTTCGGGTATCCTGCCGGGTATCTCCGAACGAAAGGACCGACCATCGCTCGCCGAACGGCTGCCGTGGCCGAACAGCACGACGTCGTCGAACGTCACGACGCGGGGCGTGTCGCCGCCCTGGTCGACTCGTCGCACGCCCTGCAGAACCCTTCTGTCGGTCGCTCCGCCCGCCCTGGGCGCCGTGCTCGCTCTCGGCGCTCTTCCCTCGCTGCGCGTCGCGCTCATCGGCGCGGTCGCTGCGACCACCGGTTCTCGTGCCATTGTCTCGCTGAAGGACGTGCTCGAGCGGCACGCTGCCGCCGGCCTGCGGATCGTCGCGGCCGGAGAGGTCCGGGGCGGCGTCGGCGGCGTCGGCCGCCGCCGCCGGCTCGCCCGCGGCCGGCGCCTGTCTTTGGTATGGGCGCTGTCGCTGGTCGCGCTCGCCGCGGCGCTCGCCGCCACGCTTTCTCCCGTGTGCCTGCTGTGCTTCGGCGCGGCCGTGGCCCTCGACGTCGTCTACGGCGTGCTGCGCTCGGTGACGGCCTGGAGGACGGTCGCGGCCGGCGCGCTGGTCGGGTTCGGCGGTCTCGCCGGCTGGGCGGCCGTCGCGCCGCTCTCGCCGAGGGCGCTGACCGTCTTCGGGTTCCTCGCGCTGTGGGAGATCGGAGGCCGCGACATCGCCCGCGGCCTGGTCGACGTCGAGGCCGACCGCCTCCGGGGCGTGACCACCGTCGCCACCGTCTACGGTCCTCTGGTGGCGGCTCGCGCCGCCTGCGTCGTCGGGTTTGCCGCTCTCGCCGCCACCGTGACGCTGCCCATGACCGGCGGCCCGCTCAACGACCTCGCTCTCGTGGCCGGGGTGTTCGTAGTGGCCTGGCCCGGGGCGAAGCTGTGGCACGAGCCGACGAGCGCCGAGGCGGCAGCGTACGTCGACCGCGTGAGTCTCTATCCGGCGGCGGTTCTGCTCGTGGCGCTCCTGCCGGCCCTCGCGCGAACGCTCTGACCGGCGGTCGGCGTGGTAGTGTCTGGTGACAGGTAGAGGGCTCGCCCCCAGGGCAGTCCAGGAAGGAACCGGCGTGCCGCTGCTGCGCCTCGACGAAGACCCCGGCCAGCTCGTCCTGCACGCTCAGGGCGCCGTCTGCACGAGCACCCGCGAAGTAGTCGAGAGCAAGGCCTTCGAACGTCTCGTCGCCCTCTACCTGGCCCATCTGGCGGCCCACGACGCGCCGCTGCTCGACGCCCTCGGCATCGACGGCGAGAGGCCGGCGGCGGGCGCGACGCTGGTCGATCTGCTGCGTCTGCTCGCCCACAACCCTCTCGAACGCATCGCCCGGGGGTCGCGCGAGCATGCGCCGCTGCTCGAACGACGCCCGGCGCTGCACCGGTTCGTCGAAGGGCTCTACGACTACTGGCGGGGTTTCGACCGCTTCCTCGTCGAGCACGCCGCGGCCGGGCCGGTCGCCCACGGCGGCGGCGCCTACCGGGCCTTCAACGCGAGTCTCGAAGCGCTGGCGGCGCTCGTGCGCGACCTGTATCGCGACGTCGCCGAGAACGTCACCGGCGCCCATCCGCTCGTCTACCGGCAGGTGCACGCCGGCGCCGAGCTCGGCGTCATCGTCGCGCCGCGGCCCTGGCCCGTGCCGGGCGGCTATGCCGCGCTGCTCGACGGCATCCCGTTCGTGACCCGCGTGCTCATGTACCCGCCGCTGATCCTCGACCCGCCGGCGAACACCCGCTCCGGCATCTTCGCCGAGGTGACCGACGACCCGCTCGCCGGCATGCGGCTCGACCCCGACCGCTGGCTCTGCTACCCGGCGATCGTCGGCCGCCTCGTAGTGTTCGTCTACGTCGAACAGCGCTTCTTCGGCCTCGGTCTCTCGCTCTCCAACCTGTTCGAGCTCGCCGGCGCGGAGCAGGTGGCGCGCGGACCCGACGCCGTGCTGCTCTACGGTGCCCCCGCCGACGCCCTGGCGCGCTTCGGCTCTGAGCCCACCGTGTTCTTCGACGACGTGGCCCACGGCCTGCTGGTCGGAGCGCTGCCGCTCGACGATCGCTTCGCCTACTTCGGCTACCTCAAGAAGATGATCCTTACGCTGCACAACGTGGCGGCCATGAAGCGCGGCCTCATGCCCTATCACGGCGCCTTCACGAGGCTCGTGCTGCCGGGCGGCGCGGCGGCCGGCGTGCTGCTCGTCGGCGACACGGCGACCGGCAAGTCGGAGACTCTCGAGGCGCTCCGTCTCGACGCGGGCGGTCGGGTCGCCGAGCTCGCCATCGTCGCCGACGACATGGGCGCCCTCGAGGTGGTCGAGCGCGACGGCCGCTCGCGCGTGCTGGGCTACGGCACCGAGATCGGCGCCTTCGTGCGACTCGACGACCTGCAGCAGGGCTATGCTATCGGCCAGATCGACCGGGCGATCATCATGAGCCCGCAGAAGGTCAACGCCCGGGTCGTGTTGCCGGTCACTACCCTCGACGACGTGCAGCGCGGCGAACCGGTCGACGTGCTGCTCTACGCCAACAACTTCGAGCCGGTCGACGATGCCCACCCCATCGTCGAGCGCTTCGCCGACCCGGGCGCCGCCCTCGCCGTCTTTCGCGACGGCCGCGCCCTGTCCAAGGGCACGACCTCGTCGAGCGGCCTCGTGGCCAACTACTTCGCCAACATCTTCGGCCCGGCGCAGCGGCGGGAGCAGCACGACGCGCTGGCCGAGCGCACCTTCGCGGCGGTCTTCGAAAGCGGCGCGTTCGTCGGCCAGCTGCGCACGAGACTCGCCCTGCCGGGCTTCGAAAGCCGGGGACCGCGCGCCGCCGCCGCGGCGCTGCTCGAGCTGATCGCCTGAGACCGCGAAAGGGGAGGCACGTACGTGAAGGCGCTCTACGAGACCAACGAGACCGACCTGGAGCTCGTCAGTCGCGGCAAGGTCCGCGACGTCTACGCCCTCGGCGACGACACGCTGGTGATCGTCGCTACCGACCGCATCTCGGCGTTCGACGTGATCCTGCCGACGCCCATCCCCGGCAAGGGCGAGGTCCTCACCCAGCTCTCCAACTTCTGGTTCGAGCGCACCCGCGACATCATCGCCAATCATGTGGTCGACCCCGAGCCGTTCGCCGGCAGGCCCGCCAAGGAGCACCTCCAGGGCCGTTCGGTGGCGGTCCGCCGTTGCGAGGCGCTGCCGGTCGAAGCGATCGTGCGCGGCTACCTCACCGGCTCCGGCCTGAAGGACTACGCGCGCACCGGCTCGGTCTGCGGCATCGAGCTGCCGGCCGGTCTCGTCGACGGCAGCCGGCTGCCCGAGACGATCTTCGCGCCGTCGACCAAGGGGGCGATCGGCACCCACGACGAGAACATCTCGTTCGAGGCGGTCGCCGACCTGATCGGCGCCGCGATGGCGGCCCGCGTGCGCGACGCGGCCGTCGCCCTGTACGAGTTCGGCGTGGCGTATGCTCTGGAGCGCGGCATCATCATCGCCGACACGAAGTTCGAGTTCGGCCTGTTGGAGGGTGAGCTCATCCTGATCGACGAAGCGCTCACCCCCGACTCGTCGCGGTTCTGGCCGGTCGACGGTTACGAGCCGGGACACTCCCAGCCGAGCTTCGACAAGCAGTTCGTGCGCGACTATCTCGAGACGCTCGACTGGGACAAGAAGGCGCCCGGGCCCGAGCTGCCGTTTGAGATCGTCGACAAGACGGCCGCCAAGTATGCCGAGGCCCGGCGGCGCCTCACCGACAGGTCGTAGCCGCCGCGGCAGGGCCGAGGCGCGGTCGGCAGGCAGAGAGTCGCAGGGGCAGAGGTGCCATGAGACGAGCGGTGTTCTGGACGGGCGTGGCGCTCACCATCGCCCTGGTCGGGTTCGGCATCTGGTACTACGTCCACGACGACTATCCGTTCCAGCTCACCTCGAGCGAGATCATCGGGCTCTCGTACCGTTCGGCCACCAAGGGCGCCGTCGTGTCTGGGTACATCTCCCGGCCCCCCGTGGAGCTGGCCGGCTGGATCAGCAGCATGGAGAAGGATTCGAACGAGGAGGCCGTGCCGGTGACCACGGTGGTCACGGTCGTGCGCTCCGACGGGCCCTCGCTGCGCCTCTCGATCGGCGGCGCCCAGGGTTACGGGAGCTGGGTCGGCGCCAACGGCGTCGCGTCGACGCTGGTCGGCGTGCAAGTGGGCCAGGCGTTCGTGTGGTATCTGCGGGGCGTGGGCGACGCGCTGGCCGCCGGCCGGCGCGGCGTCACGCCGCGCGGGGCCCCGGATCTCGCGCCGTCGCCCACTGCGTCGCCGAGCGCATCGTCTTCGTTGCCCACCCCGTCGGCGACCGGCACGCCCTAGACCGGCCGGCGAGTCGCACACACGCTGCTTGCCGGCGTCGGCCGGCGGGTAAGAAGGCGGCCGTACGCCCGGACGCGACGGGGACCGGGACCGGGGGGCTTCGGCCGGCGCGTCTCGCCGGCCGGCATCTGTTGACGAGGAGGAGGGAGCGCCATGCTCAAAGGCTTCAAGGAGTTCATCTTGCGGGGCAACGTCGTCGACCTGGCCGTTGCCGTCGTCATCGGCGCCGCCTTCGGCGCGCTCGTGACCGCCTTCGTCAAGGACCTGATCACGCCGCTCATCGCCGCCATCTTCGGCAAGCCGGATTTCTCGTCGCTGTCGTTCACGATCAACAGCAGCACGTTTCTCTACGGCGAGTTCGTCAACGCCGTCGTCAGCTTCGTGCTGATCGCGGCCGCCGTGTACTTCGTCGTCGTGGCCCCGATGAACGCGCTCGCCGCGCGCCGCGCCAAGGGTCAGGACCCGACGACCAGGGAGTGCCCCGAGTGCCTGAGCGAGATCCCCGTGGGCGCGCGGCGCTGCCCGCACTGCACCTCTGAGGTCTCGCCGGCGGGCGCCGCGTGACAGGCCCCGACCCCGCCGGCGAACTCGGCCCCGACCCCGCCGGCGAACTCGGCCCCGACCCCGCCGCGCCCGCTCACGACCCCGCCGCGTATTGGGACGGGCGCTACCGCGCCGACGGAGAGATCTGGGGCGAAGCGCCGAGCGAGCTGGTCGCGGTGGCCGCCGAGCGCTTGCGGACGCTCGGCCCCGCGGTGACCGACCTGACGCTGCTCGACCTTGGTTGTGGCTACGGTCGCGACGCCGTCGCCCTGTGGCGCGCGCTGGGCCTGTCGGTCACGGGCGTGGACGGGGCGGCGCGCGCCATCGAGATGGCGCGCGCTGCCCTCCCGGCCGGGGCGCGCATCGAGTACCGCCGCGGGGGCTTCGCCGACTCCGACCGCGGCCAAGCCGGCGCCGGCGAGTCGGAAGGGGCTCTCTTCGACGTCGTGTTCTGCTCGAACGTCTACCAGGTGCTCGAACCGGCGGGTCGCGCCGCCTTGCGCGCCACGGTGCGCAGGCGCCTGGCGTCGGGTGGCCTGTTCTTTCTGAGCACGCTGTCGACGCGCGACCCCGAGCACGCCGGCAAGGGCCGTCCCGTGCCGGGCGATCCGGGCTCGTTCGAGGGGCGGACGTACCTGCATCTGTGCGGCCGCGACGAGCTCGCCGCCGACTTCGGCTTTCTGCGCCTCGAGCGCCTCGACGAGATCGCCTATCTCGAGGAGCGACCCCGAGGCGCTCCTCACGATCACGTGAGCTGGGTGCTGATCGGCCGGGCGCCGTAAGGAGTCAGGGCACGAGTTTGTAGACGTTGCCGTTCTGGCTCGACAGGTAGAGCTCGCCGCTCGCGTCCTGTCCGAACGAGGTGAGGTTCGTCACCTTCCGCGACACGCCGGTGAGGATGCGCGTGCGGCCGTGCGGCCCGGCCTTGAACCAGACGCGCCCGCTGCAGTGGTCGGCGAACAGGTAGGAGCCGCGCAGGGCTGCGATCGCGCTGCCCCGGTAGACGTAGCCGCCGATCACCGCGCAACCGACGCTGTGGGAGTACTCGGTCACCGGAAAGACGAGGCGGGTGCGCACGATGTGCTGGCGCTTATAGAGGTGGTCGCCCTCGTAGTAGCTCCAGCCGAAGTTGGTGCCGGGCCTGGTGCCGGCCTTGAGGTAGTCGATCTCCTCCCACCGGTTCTGACCGACGTCGCCGATCCACAGGTTGCCGGTCTTGCTGTCGAACGAGAAGCGCCACGGATTGCGCAGGCCATAGGCGTACAGCACGGGCTTCGGTCTCGACACGTTGACGTTGAGGCGCCAGATCTTGGCGTAGGGGACCTTGAGGTTCTGACCGTAGTTGTTGGGGTCGCCCTCGCTGCCGCCGTCGCCGATGCCGATGTAGAGGCGACCGTCGGGGCCGAAGGCGAGCTGACCGCCGTTGTGATTGGGATGAGCGTGGTGAGCGACCTTCCACAGCACCTTGGCCGACGCGGCGTTGGCGACGTTGGGATCGCCGGAGCTCACGGTGTAGCGCACGACCCTGATGTCGCCGGTCGGGTTGGTGTAGAAGACGTAGAAGCGCCCGTTGGACGCGTAGTGGGGGTCGAAGGCAAGCGACAGGAGACCCTGCTCGCCGCCGGCCGACACGAGGCTCTGGATGTCGAGGAACGGCTTGGCGAGCAGCGTGCCGTTCTCGATCACGCGGATGTCGCCGGTCTTCTCGACCACGAACAAGCCGATGCGTGTCGCCGGGAGGCGCGGTCACGCCGAGGGGCTGCGAAAGGCCCGACGCGACGAGGTGAAGCTTGACCGCGGGCACGACCGCGGCCCGCACGGTCGCCGCGCGGACCGGGTTCTGAGCCGCCGCGCGGCTGCCGCCGCCCGCCGCCACGAGCACGATGGCCGTCGCGGCGACGCCGGCCACGAGGGCGATCGCGGCCCAGACAAGGAGTCCACGTACTCTCATCGTTCACCTCAGGTGTTGCCTGCGGGGATGGTCGCAAAGTGCCCGCGAACGCCTGGTCGTAAGCCTTGGGAGGGCAGGAGCGAGGCCGCTGGCGGGTCGGGGCCGAGGCCGTCTGGCCGGCGAGGACTGTCGGGAGCGGGAGCGACGACCGCGTCGGGCGGGAGCGAGGTCGCGGCGGCAGAACCTAGAGGTAGGTCGCGCGGAACGCGGCGGCGGCGTCGTGTTCGGCGTCGTCGACGAGCCCTCGCAGCCGCCCGAGCATGGCGTCGTCGACCCGCAGGGAGTCGGTCGTCGACCGCGCCGACGGGCACGATACCGCGCACGCTGCTCGTGAGGAACATGGCGTCGTCGCCGCGCAGGTCGGCGACGCGCCCGTAGGCTTCGATCACCGCGATGCCGCTGGTTTCGGCGACGCGCTCGAGGGCGGCGCGCATGACGCCGGGCAGGATGGCGCCTTCGGCCGGCGTCGTGACGAGGCCGCCGCCTCGGGCGAGGAAGATGTTGGAGGTCGCGCCCTCGAACATGCGGCCTTCGTCGTCGACGAAGATGGCGTCGTCGGCGCCGGCGGCCGCCGCCGCGCGCTGGGCCAGATGGGACTGCAGGAAGGTCATCGCCTTGAGGGCGCCGCTGACGCGGATGCCGCGGTAGGTGATCACGCGCAGTGGTCGCGCGGGTGACGGTCGTACGTCGTTGCGGATGAGGACGGAAGGGTCGCCCCAGGCGGCGCCGGCGGTGACGAGCACGCGGCAGCCGCCGTCGGCGACACCGCCGGCGGCGGCGAGGTCGACGATCCAGCCGGCGATGGTCGCCCGGTCCCAGGGCACGGCGATCTCGAGGAGCTCGAGCCCCGCGTGCAGGCGAGCCATGTGCTCGTCGAAGAACACCGGCACGCCGGCGGTGAGCTTGAGCGTCTCGTAGAGACCGATGCCGTGGGTGACGGCGCGGTCGAGGGCCGGCACGTACGCCTCGCGCTCGGCGACGAGCCGTCCGTTCAGGCTGACGAGGGTGGCGCCGGTCATCGGGCCGGCGGCCGCCGCCCGTGGGACGACCGGTTCGGCGACCGGCGCCGCATGTGAGGAGGTGAGCGGCGGGGCCGGTCGCTAGAAGTCATAGCGGCCGGCTTCGTCGGCCTTGAGCGTGCGGAACTTGGTGTAGTCGCGAACGAAGCCGAGGCGGGCCAGGCCGGTCGGCCCGTTGCGGTGCTTGGCGAGGTCGACGGCGACGATGCCCTTGCTGTTCTCGTCGCGGGGCTCGTAGAGGAAGATGACGAGGTCGGCGTCTTGCTCGATCGCGCCCGACTCGCGCAGGTCGGAGAGCTGCGGCTTCTTTTCGGCGCGCGTCTCGACTTCGCGGTTGAGCTGCGAGACGGCGAGCACCGGCACGTCGAGCTCGCGGGCGAGCTGCTTGAGCGAGCGCGAGATGTTGGCCACCTCCTGCTGGCGGTTGTCGGCGCGGCCGTCGCCCATCATGAGCTGCAGGTAGTCGATGATGACGAGGCCGAGCTTGGGCTCGACCCTGCTCGCCAGGCGGCGCGCCTTGGCGCGCAGCTCGAAGACGTTGATGCCGGCCGTGTCGTCGACGTAGATGGGCGCCTTTTCGAGCTCGCCGGCGACGGTGACCAGCTTGTAGTAGTCGTCGTTGGGGAGCGTCTGGCCGGAGCGCAGCCGGTGCGACGCGACCCGGGCGGCGGAACACAGCATGCGCTCGCTGATCTCCTGCTTGCTCATCTCGAGGCTGAAGATGGCGACCGACGCCGTGCCCGTGAGGCCGATGTGGTGGGCGATGTTCAGGGCGAGGGAGGTCTTGCCCACGCCGGGGCGCGCCGCCAGGACGATGAGGTTCGACGGCTGGAAGCCGCCGGTGAACTTGTCGATGTCGGCAAAGCCCGTGGGCACGCCGGAGAGCTGCAGCCCCTCGCGGATCATGTCGATGCGCTCGAAGGTCGACTTGACCATGTCGCTCATGGCGTCGAAGTCGGACGAGAGGCGGTGCTGCGAGATGGCGAAGACCTTCTGCTCGCAGGAATCAAGAAGTTCGCGGGCCTCTTTGGGATGCTCGTAACCGAGCTCGGCGATCTCGTTGCCGACCCTGATGAGCTGGCGCAGGACGCTGGTCTCGCGCACGATCTCGGCGTACTGCCGGACGTTGGCCGCGGCCGGCACGATCTCGACCAGGGTGTGGACGAAGGCCTTGCCGCCGACACGTTCGAGCACGCCCTGCTGCTCGAGGGCGGCGCTCAGGGTGACGGCATCGACCTCTTTGCCGAGGGCGTACATGTCGCGGATCGTGCGAAAGACGAGGCGATGGGTGTCGCGATAGAAGTCGTCTTCGGCGACGAGCTCGGTGGCGATGGGGATGGCGTTGGGGCTGACGACCATCGCGCCGAGGAGCGACTCCTCGGCGTCGAGGTCGTGCGGCTGCATGTGACGACCGTCGCTCTGGACGATGCCGGTGGCCACGATGCTGCCCCTCTCTGCGGCGCCGCCCGGGGCCGCGTTACTCGGGAACGACGATGACCTTGACCGACGCTTCGACGCCTTCGAAGACGTCGATGTCGACCATGAACGTGCCCAGACTCTTGATGGGTTCGTCGAGACGGACCTTGTGCTTGTCGACGCGCACCTTGCGGGCGCTCCAGATGGCGTCGGCGATGTCGGCGTTGGTGACCGATCCGTAGAGCCGCTCGCCCTCGCCGGCGTGGGCGCCGATGGTGACGACCGTCTTGTTGAGCGTGGCCGCGACGTCGACGGCCTGCTCTGCGGTGCGCGCCTCGCGCGCCTTGCGTTCTTCCATGCGCCGCCGGACTTCGTCGAGCCTGCCGGGGTTGGCCACCTCGGCCAGGTGTTTGGGCAGCAGGAAGTTACGGGCGTAGCCGGGCGACACGTTGGCGAGGTCGCCCTTGATGCCCACGCCCTCGATGTCTTCGAGCAGAATGATCTCCACGACGGCCTCCTAGCGGTCTGCGTACGGCAGGAGAGCCATCTCGCGGGCGCGCTTGACGGCCACCGCGACCTGGCGCTGATGGCAGCGGCAGGCGCCGGTGACGCGACGCGAGCGGATCTTGCCTTTGTCGGAGACGAAGCGCTTGAGGACCGTGTTGGCCTTGTAGTCGACGTCCTCGATCTTCTCTTTGCAGTAATAGCAGTAACGGTGCGCCCGGCCCAAGACCCCGGCCTTTGGGCGCTTCGCGCGGCGCTTACCTTGTGGTGCTGGCATGCTGGCCTTTCTTCGCTGCTCTTCTGTGGTAGGTCGACCGGCGAGTCGCCGTGGCCGGGGGCCTTCTGGCAGGGCCGGTCGTCAGAACGGGATGTCCTCGTCGCCGAAGTCGGCTTCGGCGACGTCGGGGCGGCGCCGGAGAACTCGGTGCCGCCGTGTCGCGCGGGGCGCCGCCGCCTTCGCGCGGTCCGATGAACTGGACGTTGTCGGCGACGACTTCGACGGCCTCGCGCTTTTGGCCGTCCTGCGATTCCCACTGGCGCCAGCGCAGGCGCCCTTCGATCGCGACCTGGCGACCCTTGCTCAGGTACTGGGCGCAGCGCTCGCCGTTGTTGCCGAAGACCGAGACCGTGAAGTAGTTGGCGTAGTCTTCCCAGGCGCCCGAGTCCTTGTTCTTGACGCGGTCGTTCACGGCGATGCGCAGGCTGCACACCGTCGTGGCGCCCGCCTGGCGGGTCTCGGGGTCGCGGGTGAGGTTGCCGACGAGCACGACGCGGTTGATTGATCCGGCCATAGTTCGCTCCTTTGCGGTTGGCGCTAGTCTTTGAGGCGCACCGTCTGGAAGCGCATGACGTCGTCGGTGATGCGCAGCACGCGCTCGACTTCGGCCAGCGTCTCGGGCTCGGACGTGAACGTTACGACGCTGTAGAGGCCTTCGGTCTGACCGGCGATCTCGTACGCCAGCTTGCGCTTGCCCCAGTCGTCGACCGACGAGACCTTGCCCTTGCCCTTTTCGACGGTCTTGGACAGGCGATCGAGGATCTCGGGCTGGCGGCCGTCTTCGATGCCGGGGTTGAGCATGAGCATCAACTCATACTTGTTCGTGGAACTCACCTCCTGTGGTCTTAGCGGCCCCAGCCTTGCTGCTGGAGCAGGGGTGAAAAACGCCGCCCCATCGGCGGCGCAACCCCGGCATGATACCAGCGCGCGGCGCCCGTCTCAAGGACAGTAGCTCGTCGACGGGACGGAGAGGAGCCGGTCGCCGGAGGGAACGGGTGACGGTGTCACGCCGGCGGCGTGGACGACAAGAGAAGCCGGCGGGGCCACGATGGGCGGAGGCGGCGCGAGCGTCGCCCGCCGCGCCGGCGGGCAGGGCGGAAGCGCCGGCGCGCAGGGCCGAAGCGCCGGCCTACGATGCGGCGCTCTGCCCCGTCGGCTCTTCGTGGAGCAGGATCTCGCCGGCGGCGTCGAGCCCCTCGACGCCCCAGATGGCGGCCAGCCGCGAATCGCCGCGTTCGTCGCTGCGCATGTGCACGAGCATCGGCCGGGTGTCGCCCACGAGCTGCCTGGCCTCGGGCGCCGCGACGTGCAGCTCCATCTGGCGCAGCAGCTTGGCGACCGCCTTGTGCACGGAGTCGGCGCGGACCGTGCAGAAGCCGCCGGTGCCCGGGCGGCTGCGCAGCTCGCGCAGGAAGTAGAGGATCTCGTCGGCGTGGACCTCGCCCACGACGATGCGGCTGGGCTGCATCTTCATCGCCTTGGCGAAGGTGCCCTCGACCTCGGTGTCGTCGGCCACCGACAGGCGTACGCAGAACGAGCGGTCCTGGAGAGCCGGCAGGTGGTCGGAGTGCTCGATCGAGACGAGGCGCTCGTCGACCGGTACGAGCTCGAGGAGGGCGTTCAGCAGCGTCGACTTGCCGGTCGACCGGTCGCCGAAGATGAGCAGCGTCCGCCGGTCGGAAACGTAGCTCGCGAGGCGGGCGGCCTGGGCCGTCGTCATCGTGCCGCCCTCGATCAGGCCGCGCAGCGTTGTCGGCACGGGTCCGGCGGGGCTGAGCTCGTCGGCGTACATCGTCGAGGTGGTCGAGGAGAGCGCGCCGCGGCTCGTGACGAACGACATGTAGGCGGTGACCTGCGATTTGAGCAGCACGCGCAGCGCGTCCAGGTACTCGCGCGGTTCGTCACCCACTGTCTCTGCGCGGAACTGGTCGAGCATCTCGTCGATCATGGCGCTGACGTCGCGCTCGAGGCGGGCCATGACGGAGTTTCTGGCCCGCCGCTCGACGCGGTCCTCCTCGCTCTCGCGCGGCGCGATGTCGGTGTCGGTCACGCCTGTCGTCCCCTGCCCCGTGGATATGTGTACCCGAGTCCCTATCGGCCGTTCCGACGCCGACGATAAGGTCGCCGGCGCGGCTCGGAAGCCGCCGCGCTCCACTTTGTCGCGCGCTGCCGGCCGTCCTGCTACAATCGGTGCATGGTCGCCGGCAACATCCCCCGTCTCGTCTCGGTCCTCAAGACCCGCGGTGGCGACGAGAAGCGTCTGCCCTGCGCCGAGGCGTTCAAGGTGGCGCGCGACCTCGACGTTCCCATCGCCGAGGTCGGCAGGGCCTGCAACGAGCTGGGCATCAAGATCGTGCACTGCCAGCTCGGCTGCTTCTAGACGTCCGCTCCGCCCGACCCGCTCCGCCTGACCCGCTCCGCCCGACCCGCTCCGCCCAATCGCGGCGGGTCGCCCTGCTCGCCCGACCCGCCTCGACAGGTCGCGGCGCGCGGCGACGGTGGCGGCGTCCCTCTCTTCGGGGTCTTCGGGCTTAGGTCTTCGGGGCTTAACCACTGTCTCCATGATGTTATCGGCCTCGCCGGCACGGGTAACTTCACAGACAGCCGCAGGCGCGGCCACTCTACGTTTGCGTGCAAAGCTCCTGCGGCGCGATGGGGTGAATCGCGCGGGCGCTCCCCGTGCGTCGTACCAGGAGGACTGCGGTGTCTACCGTCCAGCAGGAGCTCAAGACCTATCAGATGTACGTCGCCGGGCAGTGGACCGGCGCGGAGAGCGGCGAGACCTACGAAGTCGTCGACCCGTCGACCGAACAAGCCTTCGCGGTGGTGCCCAAGGGCGGTCTCGCCGACGCCCGGCGCGCGGTAGCCGCGGCCCGCAAGGCCTTCGATGAAGGGCCCTGGCCGCGTACCCTCGCCACCGAGCGCGCGCGGCTGCTCCACGATGTCGCCGACAAGATCCGTGAGCGCGCCGACGATCTCGCGCTGCTCGAGACCCGCCAGATGGGCAAGCTGCTCGCCGACTCGCTCGTCGACGTGAACGACGCCGCCCACACCTTCGACTACTATGCCGGTCTCGCCGTCGAGCAGCACGGCCAGACGCTCGAGGTGCCGGGCGAGAGCATGAGCATGGTCGTGCGCGAGCCGATCGGCGTCACGGCGGGCATCACGCCATGGAACTTCCCGATCCTCATGGCCGCCTGGAAGGTGGCGCCGTCGCTCGCCGCCGGCAACGTCATGATCCTCAAGCCGGCGTCGGTGTCGCCACTCACCTCGATCGAGCTCGCCCGGATCTTCACCGAGGTCGGGCTGCCCGAGAGCGTCTTTCAGGTACTGACCGGTCCGGGCGGCGCAGGTCGGCGACTATCTCGCCTCGTCGCCCGACGTCGACATGGTGGCCTTCACGGGCAGCGTCGAGGTCGGCAAGTCGATCATGCGGGCCGGCGCCGAGAACGTGAAGAAGGTCGGCCTGGAGCTCGGCGGCAAGAGCCCGAACATCGTCTTCGAGGACGCCGACTTCGAGGCCGCCATCGACGGCGCCCTGATCGGCATCTTCGCCGGCAGCGGCGAGGTCTGCTCGGCGGGTTCGCGCCTGCTCGTGCAGCGCTCGATCTACGACCGCTTCGTCGGCGAGCTCGTCTCGCGGGCGATGGCGATCAAGGTCGGCGCGCCCGCCGACGAGGCGAGCGAGATGGGCCCCCTGGTCTCTCAGCAGCAGCTCGACACCACGGAGCGCTACGTGAAGATCGGCCGCGACGAGGGCGCCGTCCTGGCCACCGGCGGCCACCGCCTCGAGGGTAGCGGCTACTTCTACGAGCCCACCATCTTCGTCGACGTCGACAACTCGATGAGGGTCGCCCAGGAGGAGATCTTCGGTCCGGTCCTGGTCGTCATCCCGTTCGACACCGAGGCCGACGCCGTCCGCATCGCCAACGACACGATCTACGGCCTGGCGGCGGCGGTCTGGACCAAGGACGTGACGCGCGCCCTGCGGGTCATCAAGGCGCTGCGCGCCGGCATCACCTGGGTCAACACGTATCACCCGACCTACAGCGAGGCCCCCTGGGGCGGCTACAAGCAGAGCGGCGTGGGCCGCGAGCTCGGCACGTTCGGGCTCGACGAGTACCAGGAGGTCAAGCAGATCAACATCGACCTGACCGACAAGCCGCTCGGCGTGTACCAGCAGGGGAAGGAAGCGCCCGAGACGGGTAGAGTCGTGCCGCTGAGCGACCGCCGGCCGTTCAACGAGGAGCTCAAGTCCGACGAGTGGGTCGGGTACTGCCGGAACTGCCGCTAGGAGGGAGTGGCCGTGGTAGTGGACGTCACCGAGAGAGTAGCGAAGGGGTTGCGGATCGCCGGTCCCGTGGGGACCGGCGATCCGCTCATCGTGCGCAGCCCCTGGGACGGCGGCGAGGTCGCGACCATCAACACCACCCGTCTCGACGAGGTCGACCTCGTCTTCGACCGGGCGGTCGCGGCCTTCGCCGAGTGGCGCTGGACCCCGGCCTGGAAGCGCGCCCGGATCCTCGAGCGCGCGTCGCACCTGCTCGAGGACCACGCCGACGAGATCGCCCGGCTCATCGCCCTCGAGGGCGGCAAGCCGATCAAGGACGCGCGCGTCGAGGCGCGCCGCGGCGCCTCGACCTTTCGCTGGGCAAGCGAAGAGGCCAAGCGCACGGCCGGCGAGCTCATCGAGATGGATGCGGACCAGACGGGCGAGAACCGCTTCGGTTGGACGATCCGCGAGCCGCGCGGCGTCATCGTCGCCATCTCGCCGTTCAACTTTCCCCTCAACCTAGTCGCCCACAAGGTGGCGCCGGCGCTCGCCGCGGCCAACGTCGTGGTCCTCAAGCCGGCCTCGCTCGACGCCGCTCACGGCGCTTCGCCTGGCCGAGCTCCTGGCCGAGGCCGGTCTGCCCGAGAACGTGCTCCAGGTCGTGGTCGGTCCGGGCTCGACCCTGGGCACGAAGCTGGTCAAGGACGAGCGCGTGAACATGGTGACCTTCACCGGTAGTCCGCCGGTCGGCCGGCAGATCGCGAGCGACGCCGGCATGAAGATGGTCACCCTCGAGCTGGGCAACAACTCGGCGACCATCGTCGACGACGACGCCGACCTCGACCTCGCGCTCCAGCGCGTGGTCGCCGGCGGCTTCACCAACTCGGGTCAGGTCTGCATCTCGGTGCAGCGCGTCGTGGTGCACGAGAACGTCTACGACGAGTTCCTCGCGGCCCTCGTGGCCTCGGTCGAGGCGCTCACGGTGGGCGACCCGCTCGACGAGGCGACCGACGTGGCGGCCCTGATCGACGAGAACGAGACGGAGCGGGTCAAAGCCTGGGTCGCCGAGGCGCTCGACCAGGGCGCGACGCTCGCGACGGGCGGCATCGACGAGCACGGCGATCTGCGCCCGACGGTGCTGACCGACGTCACGCGCGACATGAAGGTCTGCGCCCGCGAGGTCTTCGGTCCGGTGCTGGCCGTCATCAAGGCGCACGACATCTGCGAGGCGATCGAGATCTCCAACGACAGCGACTTCGGCCTGCAGGCCGGCGTCTTCACGCGCGACCTGAACAAGGCGCTCTACGCGGCGCGCCATCTCGAGGTCGGCGGGGTCATGATCAACGAGGTGCCGACCTTCCGCGTCGACCACATGCCCTACGGCGGCATCAAGAGCTCGGGCATGGGTCGTGAGGGGGTCAAGTTCGCCATCGCCGAGATGACCGAGCTGAAGATGGTGATGATCCGCGAGATGGACTGGGGCAGCCCGGGCTCGCCGCTCGGCGCCTGCCGGCGCGAGGGCATGTAGACAGGCGTTGCGGGGTATCCCCAGCAGGCAGCCCGTCAATCGCGACTCACAAGGGGACCTCCATGATCAGCGCCCGTAATCAGCTCCCAGGCACCGTCAAGTTCATCACCCTCGGCACCGTCATGGCGGAGGTCGTCATGGACGTCGGTGGCACCGAGGTCGTGGCGGCGATCACGCGTCATTCGGTGGAGTCGCTGGGCCTCAAGGAGGGCGACCAGGTGAAGGCCGTCATCAAGGCGACCGAGGTGATGGTCCAGAAGTAGAAGGGCCCGTTCCCGCAGGTTCGTGCAGGCCCGCGTCGACGCCGGCGAACGACCGGAGCGGAGCCCCGGCGCCCTCGATGTGACGCGCCGTGACGGGCGCGCTACACTTACGCCCGTGAGCGCCTCCTCCGCACGTCGCGTCGATTACCTGCGCCTCTCGGTCACCGACAGGTGCAACCTGCGCTGCGTCTACTGCATGCCGTCCGACGGCGTGCCGTGGCGCTCACCCGCCGAGATCCTCTCCTACGAGGAGCTGCTGGCCTTCGCCGCGGCCGCCGTGGCGGCCGGCGTCACTCGGGTCCGAGTGACGGGCGGCGAGCCGCTCGTGCGCAAGGGTCTCGTCGGTTTCGTCGCACGGCTCGCCGCCCTCGACGGTCTCACCGACCTCTCGCTCACCACCAACGCCGTTCTGTTGCCGGGCTGCGCGGCCGAGCTGCGGGCGGCCGGGCTCGCGCGCGTCAACGTGAGCATCGACAGCCTCGACGAGCGCCGCTACGCGCAGCTCACCCGCGGCGCCCGCCTGGCCGACGCTCTCGCCGGGCTCGACGCCGCGCTCGCGGTCGGCTTCTCGCCCGTCAAGGTCAACGCCGTGCTGCTGGCCGGCGCCGAAGACGAGGTCGACGCGTTCGTCGAGCTCACCCGACGGCGCGAGGTGCACGTGCGTTTCATCGAGTACATGCCGCTCGATCGCCGCCTGGCCGCCGACCGCGAGTTCGTGCCGGCCGGCTACGTGCTCGAGCGCCTCCGCGCCCGTCATCACATCGAAGCCGTCGACGGCCCGTTCGGCCTGGGGCCGGCGCGCTACTACCGGGTGCCCGGCGCGCGGGGCACGATCGGCTTCATCGCCGGCGTCTCCGACCACTTCTGCGCCCGCTGCAACCGCTTGCGGCTGATGGCCGACGGCCGACTCAGGACCTGCCTGTTCTCGGCCCCCGAGCGCGAGCTCGACGTACGGCCGCTCATCGGCCGTCCGGCCGCCCTCGCCGCGGCGATCGCCGGCGCCATCGACGGCAAGAGCTTCGACCGTCTCGCCGAGACGCCCTCCGGCGGGCGCGGCATGTCGCAGATCGGTGGCTAGGATCGCGCCGTGAGCGAGCTCTCACATCTGGACGAGCGCGGGCGGGCGCGCATGGTCGACGTCGGCGCCAAGCCCGAGACCGAGCGTGTCGCGCGCGCCGAGGCAAGCGTGGTCATGGCTCCCGGGACGCTCGCCCTCATCCTTGACGGCCGCCTGCCCAAGGGCGACGTCGTGGCTGCGGCGCGCCTCGCCGGCATCATGGCCGCCAAACGCACGCACGAGCTCATCCCGCTCTGCCACCCGCTCTCGCTGTCGTACGCGGGAGTCGAGATCGACGCCGACGAGATGCTGCCGGGCGTACGCGTCACCACCGAGATGCGCCTGGTCGGTCGCACCGGGGTCGAGATGGAGGCGCTCCTCGCCGCCTCGGTCGCCGCTCTCACCGTGTACGACATGTGCAAGGCCGTCGATCGTGGCATCGAGGTCACGGGCGTGCGGCTGCTCGACAAATCGGGTGGCGCGAGCGGCCACTGGCGGCGCGACGGTGGAGACCCCGGTGACGCGGGGAGAGCCGGCGCGCGCGCGGTCGTCTCGGTCAACGTCGCCGCCGCCAAGGGCATGCGCAAGGAGCCCCGACCCGAGATCCGCCTCGTCGCCGACCACGGCGTCGAGGGCGACGGTCACGCGGGCACGTGGCACCGGCAGGTGAGTCTCCTGGCGCGCGAGAGCATCGAGACGATGCGCGCCAAGGGTCTCGATGTCGGCCCCGGCGACTTCGCCGAGAACGTCACGACCGAGGGTCTGGTCGTGGCCGAGCTGCCGCTCGGCACGCGGCTGCGGCTCGGCGGCTGTCTGGTGGAGCTCACGCAGATCGGCAAGGTCTGCCACGATCATTGCGCGATCTACCGCGCCGCGGGCGACTGCGTCATGCCGCGCGAAGGCGTCTTCGTCCGGGTGCTCGAAGGCGGTCCGTTGCACGCCGGCGACGGGGTGGTGGTAGTGGCGCTCGGCGATGGCGCCGCCGCGACGGCGGGTAGCGACGGGGGGAGTGAGGTGAGGCGGGGATGAGCGAGACGGTCGCCATTCGGGCGGTGGTCATCACGCTGTCCGATTCGGGCCACGCGGGTCTGCGCGACGACGAGAGCGGGGCGGTGCTGGAGAGCCTCCTGACCGAGCTCGGCGCCGAGTACGTCGAACGGGTGCTGCTGCCCGACGAGGAGCTGCTGCTGAGCGAGAAGCTCATGTACTACGCCGACCGCACGGCGGCCAACCTCATCCTCACGACGGGCGGGACGGGACTGACATCGCGTGACGTCACCCCCGAAGCCACGAAGGCCGCGCTCGACCGCGAGGCGCCGGGCTTCGCCGAGGCCATGCGCGCGGCCTCGCTCGAAAAGACGCCGCACGCCATGCTCTCGCGGGCCGTGAGCGGGTTGCGCGGCACCACCCTGATCATCAACTTCCCCGGCAGCCCGACGGCCTGCAGGGAGCAGTTCGCGGTGATCCGCGCGGCTCTGCCGCATGCTCTCGAGAAGCTCGCCGACCTCGGCGGCGACTGCGCCCGCCCCGACGTCTAGCGGCGCCGCAGGCCGGCGTCGAACGAGTGACGCCCGCGCCGGCACGGGCTACATTTGAGTCGTGCGGCCCGCCGGTCGCCGGCGCCGCGGGGCGCCCGGTCGGATAGACTCGAGTCGTCGACCCGGCCAGGGGAGTGAGGCAGTGAGCAAGAAGGCCCGAAGGCGCCTGATCGTGGCCACCGTCGTCCTCGTCGCGGTCTTCGCCGTGGCCATGGTCTATGTCGTCGCCTCGCAGGGGGCGTACTACCGGCAGGTCTCCGCGCTGTCGCCACGCGACGACGGTCACAACGTCAAGGTCGGCGGCGCCGTCGTGAACGGCAGCATCGTGCGCGACGCCGCCGGCGTCTCGTTCAGGATGGAGGACCTGACCGGCCGGCCGACCACCGTCAACGTCGCTTACGCGGGGCAGATGCCGGCGACCTTCGCCGCCGGCGTGCAGGTCGTGGTCACCGGCAGGTTCGCCGCCGGCGACGACCTCATCACGGCCGACCAGCTCGAGACGAAGTGCCCCTCGAAATACGCGGGCAAGGCGAGCCCTCTGCCGCAGCCGAGCAGCGCCGAGTAGGGACCGCTCGTGATCGTCGTCGGCCGCTTCGCCCTCTTCTGCTGCCTCGCGTTCTCGCTCGGCGCCGTCACGCTCATCGCGCTGGGCGTGCGCCGGCACAGCGGGGAGCTCATGCGGGCCGGCTACCTCGCCGTGTACGGACTGTTCTTCTCGGTCGTGGTGGCGAGCTCGGTGCTGCTCGCCGCCTTCGTCGGGCGCGACTTCTCGTTTGCCTACGTCGCCCAGAACTCGTCCGCGAGCCTGTCGGCCTTCTACCGCATCGCCGGTTTCTGGGCCGGCCAGCAGGGCTCGTTCCTGCTGTGGACAACGCTGCTCGCGCTCATCACGGTGGTGATCGCCCTGCGCAACGTCGAGGCGATCGACCGCCTGACCGCCACCGCGGTGGGTGTGCTGGCTGCCGTGGCCGCGTTCTTCTCGCTGCTCATGGTCGCCGACCAGCGGCTCGAACCCGTTCCTCTCGGCCCCGGTGGGCACGGTCGGCCAGGGCCTGAACCCGCTGCTGCTGCATCCGGCCATGGTGGCCCACCCGCCGGTCCTCTTTCTGGCCTATGCCGCCCTTACGGTGCCGTTCGCCTACGCCATCGCCGCCCTGCTGCTGGGCGCCGGCGGGCGCGAGTGGGTGCTGGGCGCCCAGAAGTGGACCGTCGCCGGCTGGGCGTTCCTGACGCTGGGCATCGGCCTCGGCGCCTGGTGGGCGTACGTCGTGCTCTCGTGGGGCGGCTACTGGGGCTGGGACCCCGTCGAGAACACCTCGCTGGTCCCCTGGCTGACCGCGACGGCCCTGCTGCACTCCATGATCCTCTACCGGCGGCGTGGCCTGCTGCGGCGCTGGACGCTGGCCCTCGCCTGCGCCACGTTCTGGCTCACGATCGTCGCCACCTGGACGACCCGCACCGGACTGATCAGCTCGGTGCACGCCTTCGAACGCAACGACACCCTGATCGTGATCCTCTCGACCTTGCTGGCGGTGGTCGCCGTCCTGTCGGTCGGCCTGCTGGCCTGGCGCTGGCGGCGGTTCGGCGCTCGTGAGCAGGCCGTCGACCTCACGGCGCGCGATGTCGCCCACGAGCTGTCCGACGTCGTCCTCGTCGTGCTCGCCGCCGCCCTGCTGGTCGTCACCGTCGTCGTGCCGCTCGCGTTCGGCAGGACCGTGGATCCCGACACCTACCGCCTGTTCGCCGAGCCCCTCGGCGTCGCCGTGGTGGCGGCCGTCGCGCTCTGCCCGCTGCTGGCCCTGGGAGGAGCGACCGGCTGGACCTTCCGCCGCGCCGTCCGCTGGCCGCTGCTGGCGGCTGCTATCGCCCTGCCCGTGCTGCTTTCCACCGGCGACTGGCGGTCGAGCGTCTTCGGCCTGGTCGGGCCTCGAGGTCTGCTGCTTCGCCGCCGCGGCCGTCGTCACGTTCGTCATAGCCGGCGCGCGGCGGGCCGCCGGTGAGCAGGGACTGCTCACCGGCCTGCGCCGCGCGCTCACGGGGAGCCGCACCCGCACCGCGGCCGTCGTCGCCCACCTCGGCGTCATCCTCGTCCTCGCCGGCCTGCTGGGCTCCAACGTCTACAAGATCGAGCGCAACGCCTACATTCCCGCGAGACCCGGTGCCACGGCCCGGGTGGCCGGCTACACGCTGCGCTTCACCGGCTTCACGCAGGACGTCGGCCCGCAGGGCTCGCGGCGCTCCTACGCCCACTTCGTCGTCACCCGCGGCGGCCGCCAGGTCGGCCTGCTCGCGCCGCACACCGACGTCTATCCGCCCGCCATCATGGGCGCTGCTCCCGTCGCGGCCGACCGCGCCGTCATCCTGGGGAGCCTGCCGCGCGACCTCTTCGTCGTCGCCCAGGACCCCTTCGACTCGTCGAGCGCCCATCTGCGGCTGCAGCTCGACGTCTTTCCCCTGGTGCGTCTGCTGTGGGCGGGAGTCGTCTTGCTGGTCGCCGGCGCCGGTGTGTCGCTCTGGCCCCGCGCGCGAGCACGCGCCGGTCGCCGCCCTGGAGTCGGGTCGCGCGGCGCTCGAGCCGGGCGCCACGGCGCGCGAGTCGCGTGACGCGGCGCTCGAGGAGAGCAGTCTGATGGCCGGCGACGGCGGCCGCCGCGACGGCGGCGTTCAGACACCGGCGAGCGGCGGTCGGCGAGCGCAGCCGCCGGAGATCCGCGTCGAGGGGCTCGGCAAGGCCTTCGGCCGGCGCGAGGTGCTGCGCGACGTGTCGTTCACCGTCGCGCGGGGCGGGTTCCTCACGCTGTTCGGCCCCAACGGCGCCGGCAAGACGACCACGCTGCGTCTCGTGGCGACGCTGCTGCGACCTTCGTCGGGCAGCGTCTCGGTCGCCGGCCACGATCTCAAGGACGACCCCACCCCGGTGCGCCGGGCGATCGGCTTCATCTCGCACGACCCGCTGCTGTACCGGGACCTCACCGCCCAGGAGAACCTGCGCTTCTACGCCGACATGTACGGCGTCGCCGACGCCGGCCGGCGCATCGGCGACCTGCTCGAGCGGGTCGAGCTCAGCCATCGCCGCTACGATGTCGTTCGCACCTTCTCGAAGGGCATGTTGCAGCGCCTCGCCATCGCCAGGGCGCTGCTGCACGAACCGCGGGTGCTGCTGCTCGACGAGCCTCACTCGGGACTCGACCCGCACGCCGTCGACATCCTCGACGGCCTGCTCGACGAGGTGCGCGCCGGGCACACCTGCGTGATGGCCACCCACAACCTGCGCCAGGGCCTCGAGCTGGCCGACCAGGTGATGATCCTCGACGCCGGCCGGATCGTCTTTCGTCACGCCGGCCGCCTCGCCGCCGACGACTTCGCCGCCGTCTACCGCGAGCACGTGCGCGAAGGGGCGCTGGTCTAGGCCGTGGGCCCACGGCAGTTCAGGGCCATGGTGCGCAAGGACATCGTCTCCGAGCTGCGCACCCGCGAGACGGTCGTCTCGATGTTCCTGTTCGTGGTGCTGGCCATGATCGTCTTCCACTACGCCCTCGCCGGCACCGCCGGCGACCGGCTCTCCTCCTACACCGGCGGCATGCTCTGGGTGGTGTTCGTCTTCGGCGCCCTGCTCGGGCTCAACCGCTCGTTCGCCCACGAAAAAGACGAAGGCTGCCTCGACGGCCTGCTGCTCTGTCCGGTCGACCGGGTGACGATCTTCCTGGCCAAGATGACCGCCAACCTCATCTTCCTCGGGCTCATCCAGGTGCTCGCGGTGCCCGTGTTCGTGCTGTTCTTCGCCTCGGGGGGCGTGGTCTCGCACCTGCCGGCCTTCCTTGCCCTGGTCGTGCTCGCCGATCTCGGCATCGCCGCCCTCGGCACGCTGCTCGCCACGATCGCCATGCACACGCGGGCCCGCGACCTGGTGCTGCCCATCGTCTTCCTGCCGCTCGTCATCCCCCTGCTGATCGCCGCCGCGACGGGTACGAGTGCCGTCCTTTCGGGCTCGGCCGGCTCCGTCTCGGTGCTCGGCAGGCTCGTGTTCCTGCTGGTATACGATGGCGTCTTCCTGGTGCTTGCCTACGGCACCTACGACGTCGCGATAGGAGAGTAGCAGCGGTGGAGAGCGCCTCGACTGCCGCCGCCGGAGCGGTCGCCCGTCCGGCGGTCCCCAAGCTCGCCACGACCACCGCCATCCTGGCGGCCGCAGGCGTGGCCCTGGTCGCCGGCCTGATCGTGGGCTTCTGGATCGCGCCGACCGACGCCTCGACCCTGGGCTTCTCGCAGAAGATCTTCTACTTTCACGCGCCCGATCGCCGAGACCGCCCTGCTGGCCTTCGGCGTGGCCTTCGTCGCCGCCCTGCTGTACCTGCGCCGCGGCGACGCCAGGTACGACCGGCTGGGCGTCGCCGCGGTGCGGCTCGGCCTTTTGTTCAGCCTGCTCGTCATGGTCACCGGCACGATCTGGGGCCGGGCCGCCTGGGGCGTGTGGTGGGCCTGGGAGCCGCGCCTGACCACCTTTCTCATCGCCTGTCTGCTCTACTGCGCCTACTTCGTGCTGCGCGGCGCGGTCGAAGACGAGTCGCGGCGCGCCACCTACGCCGCCCTGTTCGCCATCGTCGCCTTCGTCGACGTGCCGATCACCTTCTTCGCCACCCGCTTCCTGCCGGCGGGCCTGCACCCCGTCGTGCTCGGTCCGTCGGGCAGCGGCATGGACCACCGCGACCTCATCGCCTTTCTCATCAGCATGGCCGGCATGACCCTGCTGTTCGTCGGGCTCCTGCGGCTCGAGCTGGGCATCGAAGCCCTGCGCGAGGAGCTGCGCGAGCTCAAGGAACGTCTGGGGACCACGTACCGTCTGGGGAGATGACCGATGCCGCTCGCCGAAGCCGTCAAGTACGTCGCTGCCGCCTACGGAGCCTTTCTGCTCGTGCTCGTCGGGCTACCTGATCGTCGCCGGCCGCCGCATCTCGCGGCTGCAGCGCGACGTGCGGGTCTTAGACGAAGAGCTCACCCGGCGTGAGGACGAGGCGTGACGGTCGCCGGGACAGGGTAGAGAGGTATTCCGCATGCACCTCGTCGTGGTCGGCATCTCTCACAGGACGGCGCCGCTCGAACTGCGCGAGCGGCTGGCCCTGCCGTGCGACGACGCCGTGCGCCTGGGTCGCGAGCTGCTCGACAGCGAGCACGATCGCCGAAGCCGTCGTGCTCACGACCTGCAACCGCACCGAGGTCTACCTGTTCGCCGCCGACGCCCGCGCCGCCGAAGAGTTCGCTATCGGCCGCCTCGCCGCGGCGCGGCGGCATCGAGCCGGCGGCGCTGCGCGCCGCCGCCCACTGCGCCTGCGACGACGCCGCCATCGCCCATCTGTTCCGGGTGGCCGCGAGCCTCGACTCGATGGTGGTCGGCGAGGCGCAGATCCTCGCCCAGCTCAAGGAGGCCTACCAGGCGGCCCGCGACGGAGGGCTGCACGAACGTCGTCCTCAACCGGCTCTTCCGGCAGGCCGTCGAGGTAGGCAAGCGGGTGCGCACCGAGACGGCCATCGGCGAGCGACCCGTGTCGGTCAGCTCCGTGGCGGTCGATCTGGCGCGCCAGGAGCTCGGCACGCTCGACGACCGCGTCGTGCTCGTGCTGGGCGCCGGCGAGACCAGCGAGCTCGCCGTCAAGCACCTGAGGGCGCAGGGCGCGGGCGCCGTCGTCGTGGCCAACCGGACGCTGGCGAGCGCCGCGGCGCTCGCCGGTCGTTGCGACGGACGCGCCGTCTGTCTCGACGAGCTCGACGCCGAGCTGCTCGGCGGCCGACATCGTCATCTCGTCGACCGCCTCGCCGGGGTTCCTGGTCGACCGCGACCGTCTGGCCTGCGTCATGCGCGCTGCGCCCCAGTCGCCCGATGTTCCTCATCGACATCGCCGTGCCGCGCAACCTCGACCCGGGCATCGGGCGGCTCGCCGACTGCTGCCTGTACGACATCGACGACCTGCAGGGCGTGGTCGCCGCCAACCGCCACGAGCGTGAGCGTGAGATCGCCCAGGCCGAGCGCATCGTCGACGAGGAGGTCGCGCGCATGACCGGCTGGCTCGCCGGCCGCGAGGTCGTGCCGACCATCGCCCGGCTGCGCGGCACGGTCGACGGCATCCGCGAGGCGGAGCTGGCGCGGCTCGGCGGCAGGCTCGCGGCGCTGTCGCCGGAGCAGCGTGACGAGGTCGAGCAGCTCACGGCGGCGATCGTCAACAAGATCCTGCACGCGCCGACCGTGCGCATGAAGGAGCTCGCCGCCGAGCCCGACGCCTACGTGTACGTCGACGCGCTGCGGCGCCTGTTCGACCTTGACGGCGCCGCGCCGAAGCTCGGCAGGACGAGCGCGTCGAGCCCCCGGCCACCCTCGCCGGCGGGGACGAGCGCGACGAGGCGCTCGGCCCGGAGGGCGAACGGTCCGTGCGGGCGGCCTCGGGCCGAAGAGCGACCGGCCGGTGAGCTCAGGGCCCGTCGTCATCGGCTCGCGGGGCAGCGCGCTGGCGCTCGTCCAGGCGGAGTGGGTGGCGGCTCGCCTGCGCGCGGCGCACCCTGGGCTCGAGGTGGCCATCGCAGACGATCGCGACCACCGGCGACCGTATCCTCGACGTTCCCTTGGCGAAGATCGGCGACAAAGGCCTGTTCACCAAGGAGCTCGAGACGGCCCTGCTCGACGGCCGCGTCGATCTGGCGGTGCACTCGGCGAAAGATCTGCCGACCGTCCTGCCGGGCGGTCTCGCGCTCGCCGCCCTCACGCACCGCGACGACGCGCGCGACGCGTTCGTCGCCGCGACCGGCGACCGGCCGACCGGACCCGCTTGCCTGCGCAGCGGCGCCCGGGTCGGCAGCTCGAGCCTGCGGCGGCGCTCACAGCTCCTCGCCCTGCGGCCCGACCTGCGGCTCGTCGACTTGCGCGGCAACGTCGAGACCCGTCTGCGCAAGCTCGCCGACGAGGGGCTCGACGGCACGGTCCTGGCCGCCGCCGGCCTCTCTCGCCTTGGTCACGGCGGCCTCGCCGCCTTCGTGTTCGACTACGACCAGATGCTGCCGGCCGTCGGCCAGGGCGCCCTGGCGGTCGAAGCGAGGGCGGGCGACGAGCGCGTCGCCGCGCTCGTCGCCCGCCTGGACGACCGCCCGACCGCTCTGGCCGTGCGCGCCGAGCGCGCCCTGCTGCGGGCGCTCGAGGGCGGCTGCCAGATACCGATCGGCGCCTACGCCGAGGTGCGCGGCGCGGCGGCCGAAGACGGCGTGGCGCCGGCCGGCAGCGCGCCGCCCGACCGCGGCGCGGCGACCCGCGACGCCGAGAGGCTGGTGCTGCGCGCCTTCGTCGGCTCGCTCGACGGCGCAGTGTCGGTGCGCGACGCGATGAGCGCGCCGGCCGACGAGCCGGAGGCGCTCGGCGAGGCCCTCGCCGAGCGCCTCCGCGCCGCCGGCGCCGAGCGCATCCTGGCGGGCCTGCGGGGATCGGGCACGGCGCCTGGGAGCGCCCGGTGACGCCGCCCGCCGCGGCCGGCGTGGAGCACGCGCCGGAGCCGCCCCGGCCGCTGGCCGGGCGCACGGTGGTCGTGACCCGTCCGCGCGGCCAGGCCGAAGGCCTGGCCGCGCTCCTCGAGGAGACCGGCGCCCGGGTCCTGGTCTGCCCGGTCATGGCGATCGTCCCGGTCGGCCTGACCGGCGAGCTGCGGGCGGCGATCGAGCGGCTCGACACCTATGGGACCGTGATCTTCACGAGCGCGAACGGGGTCGCCGCCTTCTGCGAACGGCTGCGTGACTGCGGCCGCGAGCCGGCGGCGCTCGCCGCGTGCGAGCTGGTCGCCATCGGGCCGGCCACGGCGCTGGCCCTCGAGGAGCGGGGGCTGCTGCCCAGTCTCGTGCCCGAGGAGTACATCGCCGAGGGCGTGGTCGCGGCGCTCGACGCCCGGGCGCGGCGCCTGGCCGGGGTGCGCGTGCTGCTGCCGCGCGCCCGCGAGGCCAGGCCGGTGTTGCCCGACGAGCTGCGCCGGCGGGGCGCTCACGTCGACGTGGTGACCGTCTACGACACCGTGCCGGCCGCGTCGCTTGCGTATCCGGCCGCCGAGATCGAGGCGGCCGACTACATCACCTTCACGTCGAGCTCGACCGTCCGCTGCTTCGTGAAGCTGATGGGCGCGGCCGACCTCGCGACGCGCCTGCGCGGCGTCAGGCTCGCCTCGCGTGGGACCGGTGACCAGCGCGACATTGCGCGACCTGGGCCTGCCGGTGGCGGTCGAAGCCGGCGTCTTCACGGCGGCCGGCCTGGCCGCGGCGATTGCCGCCGACGCCGGGCGACCGGCTTCGTCGCCGCATCGTGGGGCGATCCCGGGTACACTTGGCCCGTGACCACGCCGCGCTCCATCTGCTTTCTCTCCGACTACGGCTACGAGGACGACTTCGCCGGCGCCTGTCGCGGCGTCATCGCCCGCTTGTCGCCCGGCATCCGCGTCATCGACGTGACTCACGGCATCGCCCGCCACGACCTGCTCGGCGCCGCCTTCGTGCTGCGCAACACGGCGCCCTACATGCCCGACGGCGCCGTTCACCTCGCCGTGGTCGACCCGGGTGTCGGCGGGCCGCGCCGGGCGATCGTCCTGCGCTCGACCGGCGACCGGTTCTTCGTGGGCCCCGACAACGGCATGCTGGTGCTGGCGACCGAGGCCGACGGCGGCATCGCCGGCGCCTGGGAGATCACAAACGACGAGCTCTTCCTCGAGCCCCTGTCGGCGACCTTCCACGGGCGCGATATCTTCGCCCCGGTGGCCGCCCGCCTGGCCGCCGGTCTGCCGCCCGCGAAGGTCGGCCCGGCGATCGATCCCGCCGGGCTCGTGCGCCTCGTGATCCCGCCGCCGCGGGCCACGAAGCGCGGCCTGCGGGCCACGGCGGTGCTCATCGACCGCTTCGGCAACGTCGCCCTCAACTTGAACGCCGGGCGTCTCGATGCGGCCAAGCTGGGCGACACGATCGAGCTCGTCTGCGGCGGCGAACGGTACCTGGCGCGCCTGGCGCGCTCGTTCGTCGAAGTCCGGCCCAGCGACATCATGGTGCTGATCGACAGCTACGGCCAGGTGACGCTGGCCGTGAACACCGGCTCCGCCGAGGAGGTCCTCGGTCTGGCCCCGGGCGACATCGTGGAGTTGCGTCGCCTTTCGTGACCGGGTATCATACCCCCTCGCGCTTCCAAGGAGCTCTTGCGTGAAGACCTTCGTCGCCAAGCCCTCGACAATCGAGAAGAAGTGGCTGGTCGTCGACGCCGACGGCCAGACTCTCGGCCGCCTGTCGACCGTCGTGGCCGACGCCTTGCGCGGCAAGCGCAAGGTCACCTACACGCCCAACATCGACACCGGCGACTTCGTGGTCGTCGTCAACGCCGAGAAGATCGTCGTCACGGGCAAGAAGCTCGACGAAAAGATGTACTGGCGGCATTCGGGGTATCCCGGCGGCATCAAGGGCGAGTCGCTCAAGAACCTCCTGGCGCGCCGCCCCGAAGAGGTCGTGCGCCGCGCGGTCAAGGGCATGCTGCCACACAACCGCCTCGGGGCAGCCCAGCTGCGCAAGCTCAAGATCTACGCCGGTCCCGAGCACCCGCACGTGGCCCAGCACCCCGAACCGCTCGCGATCAAGGAGTAAGACGCGTGGCCTCAGTCACCTACAACGGCACCGGCAGGCGCAAGACCAGCGTCGCGCGCGTCACCCTCACTCCCGGCGCCGGCCACGTGGTCGTCAACGGCAAGGAGCTCGACGACTACTTCGGGCGGCGCGTGCTGCAGACCATCGCCGTCATGCCCTTCGAAGCCACCCACACGCAGGCCAAGTTCGACGTGCGTGTCAACGTGGTCGGGGGTGGCATGGCCGGTCAGGCCGGCGCCATCCGTCAGGGCATCTCGCGGGCGCTCCTCGTGGCCGACGAGAACCTGCGTACGCCGCTCAAGCGGGCCGGCTTCCTCACGCGCGACGCGCGCGTCAAGGAGCGCAAGAAGGCCGGTCTCAAGAAGGCCCGCAAGCGCCCGCAGTTCTCCAAGCGCTAGCCCGCGAACCATTCGTCACCCGTGTTGCATCACCGTCGGCGTTCCCGCACGTCCGCAGGCGGGTCCGCGCAGCCGCTTCTTCGGCAGGTCCGTTCCGGGTTCTCCCGGCCGCCGTCACGGCTCGCCTCTGTTTGCCGCTGGTGCGGGCCCGGCGTAGCATGGCCACCGTGCTGACCCCACCCGCAGCCCAGAGGCGATCGTAGCCGTGACGCTCTTCGGCACCGACGGCATCCGCGGCCTGGCCGGCGAGGAACTCACGCCCGAGCTCGCCCTGCAGGTCGGCCGCGCGGCCGCGTACGTGCTGGCTCGGCATCGCGGTCCCGGCCCCCTGTTCCTGATCGGCCGCGACACGCGCGTCTCGGGCGCCATGCTCGAAGCGGCGCTGGTGGCCGGCATCACGAGCGGCGGCGGCTCGGTCGAGATCGCCGGCGTCATCCCCACGCCCGGTCTCGCCGCGCTCGTCCGCGAGCGCGGCGCCGACGCCGGGGTAGTCGTGTCGGCCTCGCACAACCCCTTCGCCGACAACGGCATCAAGGTCTTCAGCCACCTCGGCCTCAAACTCTCCGACGACGAAGAGGCCGAGATCGAAGAGCACGTCGGCCGCGACGACCTCGTCTCGCTGCGGGGCGAGCAGATCGGTCGCGCCGAGCAGGTCGAGGGAGCCGTCGAAAGCTATGTCTGGGGCGTCGTCAAGCGCATCCCGCTCGACCTGTCGGGGCTGCGCATCGCCGTCGACTGCGCCAACGGCGCCATGTTCGAGGCGGCGCCGCTGGCCCTGAGCGAGTCCGGCGCCGACGTCGTGCTGCTGCACACCGAGCCCGACGGCTTCAACATCAACGATGGCTGCGGTTCGACCCATGTCGAGGCGCTGCAGGAGTTCGTGCGCGCCGACGGCTTCGACCTGGGCCTCGCCTTCGACGGCGACGGCGACCGCGTGCTGGCCGTCGACGCCCGCGGCGCCCTGGTCGACGGCGACTTCGTCATCGCCATCCTCGCCCGGCACCTGAAGAGCAAGGGCCTGCTGCGCGGCGACACGGTGGTGACGACCGTCATGACCAACCTCGGGTTCCACCAGGCCATGCGGCGCGAGGGCATCGCGGTCGTGACCACCGCGGTCGGCGACCGCTACGTGATCGCCGAGATGCTCGAGCACGACTACGTGCTCGGCGGCGAGCAGTCGGGCCACATCATCAATCGCGACGTGTCGACCACCGGCGACGGCCTGGCCACGAGCCTGCTCCTGCTGCAGGCGCTCGGCGAGATGGACCTGCCGCTCCACGAGGCGGCGACCGTCATGGAGCGGCTGCCGCAGAAGCTCGTCAACGTGCGGGTGCGCGACCGCGACGCGCTCGAGGGCGCGGCGGCCGTCTGGGCGGCGGTCGATCGCGAGACCGAGCGTCTGGGCGACCACGGCCGAGTGCTGGTGAGGCCATCGGGCACCGAGCCCCTCGTGCGCGTCATGGCCGAGGCCGCGACGCAGGACGAGTGCGACGCCGTCTGCGACCGTATCGTCGCGGTGGTAAGGGAGCATCTGGGCATCGATTGCGGCTGAGGTCGCCGGGGCGGGGCGGGGCGGTGGGCGGCGGGTGCCGCGTCCGGCGCAGGCCACGTGGGCCTGTGCCACGGGGTGCCGGAGACGTGGCAGAGGTATGATTCGCATCATAGATGCCACGACTGAGCTTCTCGACACGATCATCGACCGTCTCAACACAGTGGTCAGCCCGGCCCGCGTCATCGTCTTCGGCTCGGTAGCTGCGGGTACCGCCACCCAAGACAGCGACATAGACCTCCTCGTTCTCCTGGACGACGTCGACGACGCTCGTCTCGAAAGTGTCCGTCTGCGTCGTGCGCTGCGAGGTGTCGGCGTGCCCCTTGACGTCGTCGTGATGCGCACGGATCGCTTCGAGGAGACTAAGCATGTGGTCGGCGGCATCGCTTACCCGGCCAATAAGTACGGCAGGGTCATCTATGAAACCGCTTGAAGACGTCGTGCGACGGCTGGCCCGCGACTGGCTGGCGAAGGCTGCCACGGACCTCGCGGTATGCGACCGACTGCTCACCGAGGGCACTGAGTTCTCTGAGGCCGTTGCTTTTCATGCGCAGCAGGCTGCCGAGAAGTCGCTCAAGGCGCTGCTGGTCGCCCGTCAGGTGGAGTTCCCGAAGACCCACGACATCGACGTCTCCTCGAACTTGTCGCCCCTGACGACAGGTCGCTGGCGGACGCCCTGGTCGATGCCTCGGAGCTTACGCCTTACGGTGTTGAGTATCGGTATCCCGGAGAGTACGCGCCGGTATCGGCGGAGACCGCCAATGCTTGTGTGTCGTTAGCGCGCAGAGTCTACGACGAGACCGCCCAGCGGTTGCTTAAGGATAGTCAGCAGGGTTGACGTGGCCACCCTGCCGGGGCGTCAAGTAGCAGAGTCCGATGATTCGTTTCGTGGCGTGGCGTGCAAAAGGTCAGATGTCGCATCTGTCTGTTGAGCTTAGCGAGCTTCAGAGGAGTCCGCGGTGCGCACTTGGCTATCGATCCGGGTAGACCTCGTGGAAGGCCACGGCGAGCGCTTTTGGCCGCGCCCGGGCCGGATCTTCGCCGCCGCCCGCACCCACACCTTTGCTCAACTGGCCGACGCTATCGACGACGCGTTTGCGCGCTGGGACCGCTCCCACCTTCACGAGTTCGACCTTGCCGACACGACAAGGATTGCGACGCCCTTCGCAGAGTGGGACGAGGAATCTGCCGCCCTCGACGATCATCGCACCAGGCTGAGCCGGCTTGCCCCCGGCGAGCAGTTCACCTACATCTTCGATTTCGGCGACGACTGGACCCACCTTTGTACGGTCGCCCAAGCGCGCATTGACCCGCTCGAGGAGCTCGGCATCATCCCCCGTCGTCCGCTGCCCTACTGGGGCTGGGGCGAGATTCCCGACCAGTACCGGCGTCGCTGGGATCAAGACGACTCAGAGTCGGCGCCGCCGCCGGACCCCGGCCTTTCGGACCTGCCGCCACTGCGGCCCTGGTGGGGAGCCCGGGACAGCAGTTGACCGCGAGGGCTGCTCGAAGCCGGGTCGCTCGCGGCGTGGCTTCGATGGCCATGAGTGGCAGTCGGCGTGGCCCAGCGGCAAGCGGCGGCGGGGCCGCCCGCCGCTATCGGCTGCTCACGCAGTCGGCATCTGCCGTGGCTCATCCCGCAGGTTCGGCGCGGTGAGGCTGTCGGTTGCCTTCCTCGAAGGACCACCGCCCGCTGGGATGGGGTAGAATGCCCTCACGTCGACGGGGAGGTGCGATCGGTCACACACCGTTCAGTCCATTGGGCGTGGAAGCGGGCGAGAGCTTTAGCGAGACGAACACCAGCGCCAGACCCCCGGCACGAGCGGTGCCGGCGGGTGACGAGGCGGAGGTTCATCGAAGTCTTCGGCGGATGCCTCCCGGCCCGACACGGTCGTGATCGAACCGACAAACCCCACCGGCAACGGTGGCCACAAAGCGGTTCGAGCGTGTCGCTCTCATCTCGCGCGCGCCCGTTTCGAAACGAAGCGAGGTTCCTGTGTGCGGCATCGTAGGCTACGCCGGGCGTCGACCCGGCAAGCCGATCATCCTCGACGGGCTGCGACACCTCGAGTACCGCGGCTACGACTCGGCCGGCATCGCCCTGCTGGGCGACGGCGGCATCGACGTGGTGCGCTCGGTCGGCAACCTCGACGCGCTGATCGCGGCGGCCGGCAACGGCGACTCCGGGGCGGTCGTCGGCCTCGGCCATACCCGCTGGGCCACCCACGGCCGGCCCTCGCACGACAACGCCCATCCCCACGACGACTGCACCGGGCGCATCTCCATCGTCCTGAACGGCATCATCGAGAACTACAAGGAGCTGCGCGCCGAGCTCGTCGAGAGGGGCCACACGCTGACCTCCGAGACCGACGCCGAAGTCGTGGCCCACCTGATCGAGGAGGAGATCGGCGGCGGACTGGCGCCCGCTGTGCGGGCGACGGTCCGCCGCCTCGACGGCAACTACGCCTTCTGCGCCGTCTCGGCCGACGAGCCGCAGCTCATCGTGGGCACGCGCCACGAGGCGCCGCTCGTGGTCGGCCTGGGCGACGACGAGGCCTTCATCGCCTCGGCCATTCCCGCGTTCCTCGCCCACACCCGCCGCGTCCTCGTGTTAGACGACGGCGACATCGTCTCGCTGTCGGCCGCCGGCGTCGCCGTGACCGACGCCGCCGGCGCCCCGGTCGAGCGCGAGGAGGGCGAGGTCACCTGGGACGCCGACGCCGCCGAGAAGGGCGGCTACGAGACCTTCATGATCAAGGAGATCCACGAGCAGCCGCAGGCGCTCGCCGACACCCTCGCCGGCCGTCTGAACGACGACGGGGAGGTCGACCTCTCCGAGGTCGACCTCCCCGTCGAGCTCCTGCGCCGTCTGCGCCGCGTGCTGATCATCGGCTGCGGCACGTCGTACCACGCCGGCCTGATCGCCTCGTATGCGATGGAGTCGTTCACCGGACTGCCGGTGCAGGTCGACCTGGCAAGCGAGTTCCGCTATCGCAGTCCGGTGCTCGGCGACGACGTCCTCGTGGTCGGCATCACCCAGTCGGGCGAGACTCTCGACACGCTGGCCGCCATGCGCCTTGCCCGCGAGGCCGGCGCGCCGGTGCTGGCGCTCACCAACATCATGGGCAGCCAGGCCACCCGCGAAGCCGACGCCGTCCTGTTCACGCGCGCCGGCCTCGAGATCGGCGTGGCGGCCACCAAGACGCACGTCGCCCAGATCGCCGCCCTGCTGCTGCTCACGCTCCACCTCGCCCGGGTGCGCGGCACGCTCACCGTCGACGAGCTCGAACAGGTCGGGCTCGAACTTTCCGAGGTGCCGGCCCTGGTCGAGGACTGCCTGCTCTGCAACCCGCAGGTCGAAGAGATCGCGCGGCGCTACTGCGCCGAGTCGTTCTTTTTGTACCTCGGCCGCAACATCGGCTACGGCGTGTGCCTCGAAGGCGCCCTCAAGCTCAAGGAGATCGCCTACATCCCGACCGAGTCGTACGCCGCCGGCGAGATGAAGCACGGGCCCATCGCGCTGCTCGATAACGGTTCGCCGGTGGTCATGGTGGCCAACGACGGTCCGGTCTACGCCAAGGTCGTCTCCAACATCGAGGAGGTCCGGGCCCGCGGCGCCGAGGTGATCGCCGTGGCGACCGAAGGCAACGAGGCGATCGAGGAGATCGCCGCCGCTGTGCTGCGCATCCCGCGCTGCGACCCGGTGGTGGCCGCCATGGTGGCTATCGTGCCGCTGCAACTTCTGGCGTACCACATCGCCTGCCTGCGCGGCTTGAACGTCGATCAGCCGCGCAACCTCGCCAAGACCGTCACCGTCGAGTGAGGCCGCCGGCGCTGCCGCGGGGAGTCGCGGGCGTGGGCATCGACGCCGTCGAGGTCGCGCGCCTGCGGCGCCTGCTCGAACATCTGCCGCGCGCCTGCGACCGTCTCTACTCTGAGCAGGAGCGCGCCTACGCCGACGGCTTCGCCGACCCGTACCCGCGCTACGCCGCCCGCTTCGCCGCCAAAGAGGCGGTCGGCAAGGCCCTGGGGATCGGCATCATCGGCTTCGTGTGGCGCGAGATCGAGGTGCTGTCGGGCGGCAAGCCGCGGGTGGCGCTGCACGGCCGCGTCGCCGAGATAGCTCGACGATTGGGCGTCACGAGGGTAGAACTGTCTCTGAGCCACACGGGCGGCATGGCCTATGCCGTGGCGGTCGCGGTGAACGACGCGGCCGGCCTCGATTCGGGCGCCGGCGACGATGCGGCCGCCGGCCCTGGCGACGACGCGGAGGGCCCCGACCCGGGCGGCCATCACGAGGAAGGCGAGGGAGGATGACGATGCTCGAGTCGCTGTCGGTCGGCCTGCTCACGGCCGAGAAGATGCGCGCCACCGATGCGGCGGCGATCGAGGGGCTCGGCATCCCCGGTGGCCACCTTATGGAGCGCGCCGGCGCGGCCGTGGCCCGCGAGCTCATGCTGGCCTTCGACCCCGAGAGCGTCGTGATCTACGCGGGCAAGGGCAACAACGGCGGCGACGGCTTCGTCGTCGCCCGCGAGCTGTTCAACGCCGGCCTCGACGTCACCGTGTATGCGATCGCCGGGCGTGACGCCTACAGGGGCGACGCCCGGCTCAACCTCGAGATCGCCGAGAAGCTCGGGGTCGAGATCGTCGACGGCGTCGAGCCGGTCGGCGACGCCGACGTCGCCCTCGACGCCGTCTTCGGCACCGGCTTCGCTGGCGCGGCCGAGGGAGCGGCGGCCGAGGCGATCGCCGAGATGAACGCCTCGGCCGCCGCCGTCGTGGCCCTCGACATCGCCTCGGGAGTCGACGCCTCCACCGGCGAGATCGCCGGGCCGGCCGTGCTGGCCGACCTCACGGTCGCGCTGCACGCTCCCAAGGTCGGCCACTTCGTCAGTCCCGGCGACCGCTGCGCCGGCCATGTCGTGGTCGTGCCGATCGGCATCCCGCCGGGCTGCGACGAGCAGGCCGACGTCTTCGCCCTCACGAGCGACGCCGTCGGCCTGCTCGTGCACCCCAAGACCGAGGCCGACCACAAGCGCTCCGTCGGCACCGTCCTCGTGGCCGGCGGCTCGCGGGGTATGACCGGCGCGGCGGCGATGGCCGCCCTCGGCGCCCTGCGCTCCGGCGCCGGCCTGGTGCACTGCATCCTGCCGAGCGACCTCGTGGGCGAGAAGCCCTACCTCGAGGTCATCAACGTCGCGGCGCCCGGTGAGGGCCGCCTGGGTCACGACGCCCTCGCCGCCGTGCGCGCCGAGATGGGCCGGCTGGGGGCGACGGCGCTCGGTCCCGGCATGGGCCGCGACGACGACACGGTCGCCCTGGTGCGCGAGCTCGTCGCCGGCGAGCCCGGCAGGCCGCTCGTGGTCGACGCCGACGGCCTGTTCGCCCTGGGGGCCGACCTCGAGCTGCTGGCCGGCCGCGGCGCGGCCACGGTGCTCACGCCCCACGAGGGCGAGCTCGCCCGCCTGCTCGGCACCACCGCCGGCGAGGTCGCGGCCCACCGCCTGGCCTCGGTGCGCGCGGCGGCTCGGCGCTGCGCGGCGACGGTGCTGCTCAAGGGCGCGCGCACCATCGTCGCCGACCCCGACGGCACGGCGTTCGTGGTGCCGACCGGCAACCCCGGCCTGGCCACGCCGGGTACCGGCGACGTGCTGACCGGCATCATCGCCGGCCAGCTCGCCAAGGGACTGTCGGCCACCGAGGCCGCCTGCCTGGGCGCCTACGTGCACGGCCTCGCGGCCGACATGGCGGTCGACACGGCGTTCAGCACCGAGGGGCTGATCGCGAGCGACCTGTTCGACTTTCTGCCGCTGGCGGTCGAACGCCTGATGCTGGGCGACGACGCAGACGACGACCATGAGCACGATCATGACCACGACTGACCGGGACGGTGAGCAGGTGAGCGAGGAAGAGAGCGCGGGCGCCCGACACGGCGCGGCGAGCGACGAGAGCGTAGCGAGGACCGCTCGGGCGGCGGGCGACGATCCGCGCGTTTCCGACATCATGGAGCGCGAGGTGGTCAGCATCGCCCCCGACGCGACCGTGCACGAGCTGGTGCTGCTGCTGCGCGACAGGGACCTGGGCGGCGTGCCGGTGGTCGACGGCGACGGTCGCCTCGTCGGCATCGTCACCGAGGGCGACCTCGTGATCGAAGACGCCGACGTGCGCCTGCCGCACTACTTCGAGCTGTTCGGCAACCTCGTCTACCTGGGGGGCCAGAAGAAGTTCGAGGAGCGCCTCAAGAAGATGGTGGGCAACGCCGTGGCCGACGTCATGACGACCGAGGTGTTCACCGTCGGGCCCGACGACCCCGCCCCCCGGGCCGCCAACATCATGGTCGACAAGAAGGTCAACCGTGTGCCGGTCGTCGATGCCGACGGCCGCCTCGTCGGCATCGTCGCCCGCCACGACATCATCCGCATGCTGGGGCTCTAGCGTGCTCGACGGCCGACAGCGCGCCCTGGCGACGGTCGACCTCTCGGCCGTGCGCCACAACGTCGCCCACCTCGTCTCGCTGCTGCCGTCCGGCACGGCGCTGTGTGCGGTGGTCAAGGCCAACGGCTACGGCCACGGCGCCGTGCCGGTCGCCCGGGCCGCGCTGCAGGCCGGCGCTTCGTCCCTCGGCGTCGCCGCCGTGGCCGAAGCCGAGGAGCTGCGCGAGGCGGCCATCGCGGCGCCCCTGCTGATCTTCGGCCCCCTGACCGGCGTCGAGGCGGCACGCGCCGCCAAGGCGCACGCCGAGGTCGTCGTGTGGTCGCGGGAGTTCATTGCCGAGGCGCTGCGCCGCCGCCTGCGGGTGCACGTGAAGTTCAACTCCGGGATGGGACGGCTGGGTGTCCGCGAAGACGAAGCGGCGGCGCTCGCCGCCGCCGCCGGCCCCGGTCTCGCGGGTCTGATGAGCCACTTCGCCACCGCCGACGAGGACGACACCTCCTTCTTCTACGGCCAGCTCGAGCGCTTCGCGGCGCTCGCCGTGCGGCTCAAGGCGCGCCACCGCGGCCTTACGGCTCACACCGCCAACAGCGCCGCGACCATGCGTGAACCCGCCGCCCACTTCGACATGGTGCGGACCGGCATCGCCGTCTACGGACTCTCGCCGTTCGGCGACGACCCGACGCCCCGCGGGCTGCGTCCGGCGCTGCGTCTGAGCTCCTATGTCGCCGGCATCCGCGAGGTCGAGCCCGGCGAGTCGGTCGGCTACGGCCGGCGCTTCATCGCCGAGCGCCCCGCCCGCCTCGCGATCGTGCCGATCGGCTACGCCGACGGCGTCGCCCGGGCGCTCACCAACCGGGGCGACGTGCTGATCGCCGGCCGGCGCTGCCGGATCACGGGCACGATCAGCATGGACCAGCTCACCGTGCTCCTGCCCGACGACTCCGCGGCCGTACGGCCCGGCGACGCGGTCGTGTTCATCGGCCGCTCCGGCGCCGAGCGCATCCTCGCCGAAGACGTCGCCGGGCTGCTCGGCACGATCAACTACGAGGTCGCCTGCGACGTCGCGCCGCGCGTCGTGCGGCGCTACGAGCCGGCCTGACGCCGGGCCCGATGCTCGATCCCCATGCCATCGCCGCCGCCGCCGCTCCGGCGGCCGCCGCGAGCGGCGGGGCGTGGCTGGTCGGCGGCGTCGTCCGCGACACCCTGCTGCACCGGCTCTGCGACGACCTCGACCTGGTGGTGGCCGGCGACGCCGAAGCCTTCGCCGGCGCCCTGGCGACGGCGCTCGACGGCGCCGCGTTCTCGTTCTCCGAACGGTTCCCGGCCTGGCGCATCGTTTGTGAGGGCGGGCACGTCGATGTGGCGCCGCTGCGCGGCGCCACGATCGTCGACGACCTTCGCGGGCGCGACTTCACGATCAACGCCATGGCTCGCCCGGTGAGCGGCGAGCCGGCACTCATCGATCCGTGCGGCGGCTTTGCCGACCTGCGGGCCCGGCGCCTCGCGCCCTGCGCGCCGGGCGCGCTCGACGACGACCCCGTCCGCGTCGTGCGGCTCGCCCGTCTGCGCTACGAGCTCGACCTCACCCCGGTTCCCGGTCTCGAGCAGGCCGCCGGGGCGGCGGCCGGCGGCCTTGTCGCGGTGAGCGCCGAGCGGCTCGAGCACGAGCTCTCCACACTGCTGGGTCTGAGCGCCGCCGCCGGCGCCGTCCGCTGTCTCGCCGACCTTGGCGCCCTCGCCGTCGTGCTGCCCGAGGTCGCGGCCTTGCGCGGCGTCACCCAGAACCCTTACCACCACCTCGACGTGTTTGAGCACACACTCGAAGCGCTGTCGTTCCTGCGACAGATCGTGGCCGCGCTCGGCGGTGAGCGGTACCTGGCGTCGCCGGCCGAGACCGGCCTCGCCGGCGCGCCGGCACTGGCGCCGCTCGCCTGGGCCGTGCTGCTGCACGACGTCGGCAAGCCGGCCGCGCGCCAGGTCGACGGCGACGGACGGGTGACCTTCTTCTCCCACGACCGCATCGGCGAGGATCTCGGCCGCGATGTCTGCCGCCGGCTGCGCATGAGCAGGCGGTTCGAAGAGTTCCTGGCCGCTCTCGTGCGCCAACACCTGCGCCTGGGCTTTCTCGTGCGCGAGATGCCGCTGACGCGCCGCGCCCTGGTGCGTTTTCGGCACGCCGTCGAGCCGTTCGTCTTCGAAGCCATCGCGCTCTCGCTCGCCGACCGCATGGCGACCCGTGGCGAGCGCACGCCGCCGCAGTCCCTGGCGCGCCACTTCCGCATAGCCCGCGACGTGTTCGGCGACGCGCCGGCTCCGCCGCGCCGCCTGCTGCACGGCGACGAGATCATGGACCTGCTCGGTCTGTCGGAGGGCGCGGCCGTAGGCCGCGCCCTCGATGTGCTGCAGGAGGAGATCGACTGCGGTCTCGTCACCACGCCCGAGCAGGCGCGAGCGTTCCTGCTGGGCTGGTGGGAGCGCGAACAGGAAGGGCCCGCCGATGCCTGAGCTGCCCGAAGTCGAGACGGTCTGCCGCCGCCTCGCGACCTGTCTGCCCGGCCTGGTGCTGGACGACCTCGAGGTGAACGACCCCCTCGTTTCCGCCCAGAGCGCCGGCGAGTTGCGCGGCGCCCTGCAAGGGCGCCGCGTCGTCGCCCTGCGCCGCCGCGGCAAGTACGTGATCATCGAGCTCGAAGGGGTGCTGCTCGTCGTCCACCTGCGCATGACCGGCCGTCTGCTGCTCGCGCCGGAGCCCGGCGGGCGCTCGCCCCGGTTCGTCGCGCGGTTCCGGCCCGCCGCCGAGCTGCTGTTCTACGACACCCGCCGGTTCGGCCGGGTCTGGGCGGTGCCGGCGGCCGACGAGAACCGGTTCTTCGCGGCTCTCGGGCCCGAACCGTTCAGTGCCGAGTTCACGACCGCCTATCTGCGCGGCGCGCTCGCCGGCCGTACGGCGCCGCTCAAGTCGTTCCTGCTCGACCAGCGGCGCATCGCCGGGGTCGGCAACATCTATGCCGACGAGGCCCTGTTCCGCTCGCGCCTGCACCCGGCGCTCGCCGCCGGCGCGACGGGTCCCGGCGAGGCGCAACGCCTGCACGACGCCCTCCTCGAGACGCTGCAGCTGGGGATCGACCACGAAGGCGCTTCGGTCGAGAGCTTCGTCGACCCCGCCGGCGAGCGCGGCGCCTTTCAGGAGATCCTGAACGTCTACGGGCGCACCGGCGAGCCGTGTCGCCAGTGCGGGGCCACGATCGAGCGGGTCGAGCTGGGCGGCCGGGGCACGCATTTCTGCCCCGGCTGCCAGCCGCTGCCGCGCGGCCGGCGGCTGGCCGCCGGCGGTCGCGAGGCGCTCGCGCGCCGGCGGGCGGCGCGCCGTCGCGCCGGGCCGCGGGAGCGGCCGTCGTCGCCGCGGCGAGCCGGCGGCGGCTCGCCGTGAACGCCACCCTCACGGTGGCGCTGCTGCAGGTCGAGGCCGCCGGTTACGACCGGGCCGAGAACCTGCGACGGGGCGCGGCCGCCTGCCGGGGCGCGGCCGCGCTCGGCGCCGACATCGCGCTGTTCCCCGAGATGTGGAGCATCGGCTACGGGTTCGAGGCCGGCCAGCCGCCGCTCCAACCGCCGCCCGTCTCGTCGGGCACCGTGCCCGAGGCGGCCCTCGCGCGTTGGCGCGGCCAGGCGATCGCGCGCGACGGCCCCTTTGTCACGCACTTCGCGGCTCTTGCGGCCGAGCTCGGCCTGGCGATCGCCGTCACCTACCTCGAGGAGTGGCCCGGAGCGCCGCGCAACACGGTGACCGTCCTCGACCGGCGCGGCCGCGACGTGCTGACCTACGCCAAGGTCCACCCCTGCGACTTCGACTGGCCCGAGGCGGCGCTGACGCCGGGCGACGACTTTCCGGTGGCCACGCTCGACACCGCCGCCGGTCCGGTCCGGGTCGGCGCCATGATCTGCTTCGACCGCGAGTTCCCCGAGACCGCCCGCATCCTGGCACTCGAGGGCGCCGAGATCATCCTCGTGCCCAACGCCTGCTCCATGGAGGAGAACCGCACAGGTCAGCTCCGGGCCCGCGCCTTCGAGAACATGGTGGCCGTGGCCCTGGCCAACTACCCGGCCACGCACGAAGACTGCGACGGCCATTCGGTGGCCTTCCATCCCTGTGCCTTCGACGACGAGGGAGGCAGCCGCGACACGCTGGTCGTGCGGGCGGGTCCCGACGCCGGCATCGTGACGGCGAGGTTCGATCTGGACGAGCTGCGCGCCTGGCGGCGGAACGAGGTCTGGGGCGGCGCCCACCGCCGTCCGCGTCGCTACGAGCGGCTCGTCTCCGACGTCGTGGTCGAGCCTTTCGGGCGCGGCGACGCCGCGGGCCGGCCCCGCGACCCGAACCGCCGATGAGCGCCCCGCGCGCCGCCTCGAGGCCGAAGGAGGCTTCACCGGGGCTCAACCGCCTCTACGTCGTCGCCGCCTGG
Source organism: uncultured Actinomycetes bacterium (assembly GCA_963799395.1). Lineage (GTDB taxonomy): Bacteria > Actinomycetota > Thermoleophilia > UBA2241 > UBA2241 > Bog-752. The sequence continues at coordinate 15,638 of CAWCWZ010000032.1, read as the reverse complement.
GTGCCGCGGCGCGAGACGATCGACGTCGGCTCGCTGGGTCCCGTCGCCTTTCGGCGCGGCTGGTACGCCTACGTGGGCAGCGCGCGACGCGGGCGGGACGCCCGCGTCGCGCGCCACATGCGCGCCGACAAGCCGCTGCGCTGGCACGCCGACTACCTCTTCGCCCGGCATCCGGCGGTCCACGTCTGGCTGCTCGACACGTCGCTCTCCGAGTGTGAGCTGGCGGAGCGGCTGCGTGCGGCGGGCGCGCCCGGCCCGGGCCGCGCCCCCGGAGGGTCGGCGAGCCGCTCGGCGCCGGCCGCGGCCGCCACGCGCTTCGGCGCTTCGGACTGCGACTGCCCGGGTCACCTCCTGCATGCCCCTCGCCTGGACGGGCTGCGGGCGACACTCGCCGCGGCGGCGACGCACGGAGCGGGGTCGTGAGCGCCGTCACCCTCTACGGCGTCGCGGCGCTCACGTTCATGATGCTCATGTACGCGCTCGAGAAGCGCGGACCGGGCTTCATCCTCGCGTTCGCCGTGGGCTGCGCGCTGTCGAGCGCCTACGGGTTCCTTGCCGGCGCCTGGCCGTTCGGCGTGGTCGAAGCGGTCTGGGCGCTCGTCGCCGTGCGCCGCTACCTGAGCGGGCGCCCACGGTCGTGATCGCGCGAGCCCGCACGCGGGCACGACGCAGGTAGCACGATGCACGGCAGGGAACGCCCGGAAGCGCGTCGAACATGGCACTCATGGCGGATCCTCCCGACGCTCAAACGCGCCCCCACAAGCCTGCCGCGATCAAGCTCCTGAACTGGGCCGACTACCTGTCGGCCGACCTGCTCAAGGGGTTCGAGGCGGCGACCGGCATCCGGGTCGACGAGGTCTGGGTCGATCGCAACGACGACTTCATCGCGCGGGTGACGGCCGGCGAACGCTACGACGTGATCATGCCGACCGACTGGGCCGCCGAAGCGCTCCTCCACGCGGGGCTGCTGCAACCCCTCGACATGGAGCTGCTGCCCCACTGGGAGGAGGTCACCCAGCCGTACTTCCAGGCGCCGCCCTACGACCCGGGCGCCGGCGGTCGCAAATACACCTCGGTCTGCTACTTCGGCACCGAGGGGTTCGCCGTGCGCCTCGATCGCATCGCGATGCCCAAGAAAAGCTGGCAGATGCTCTACGACCCCGACTTCGCCGGGCAGATCAGCATGCTCGACGGCTCTCGCGAGGTCCTCGGCCCGGCCCTCTTCCTGCTCGGCGCCGATCCCAACACGACCGATCCGGCGCTGCTCGACCGGGCCGCCGCCATGGCGGTCGCCCAGAAGCCGCTGGTGACCATGTACGACACCAAGGCGCTGGCCCGTCACATCCTCGACGGCATCCCCATCGTCGAGTGCTGGGACGGCGACGTGGCGGCGGCCATCACGCAGGGCGCGCCGGGCATCCGCTTCGTCTTGCCCAGCGAGGGCTACCGCGTCTGGGCCGACGCCCCCTGTATCCCCGCCAACGCCTACGAACCGGCCGCGGCCCACCGCTTTCTCGACTATCTGCTCGAGCCCCAGGTGGCCGCCGCCAACGCCGACATCATGGGCTATCAACCCGTCGTGCCGGCGGCCGACCCGCTGGTGCGCAGCCTGGTGCAGCGCTCCATGCGACCGACCGACGCGCAGATGCAAGGCGGCACGTTCCTGCGCGATCTCGGCGAGTTCAATGAGACCTTCGAACGCAGCTACACGAAAGTGCGGTCGGCGTAGCACCGACTCTCCGGCGTCCATGACCGGTCGAGGCGCGGGCGCCGGCCGGAAACGAGCCCGATGGGCGAACGTACCATCTCCCTGCGGCGCCGAGCGTCCGATGTCCGGTAGAGGATGTTGATGCGCTCGCTCGCGCGGACTGCTCCGCGGGACAGCGTTGCGCGACCTGAAGGAGGGGCCATGGCCGACTCACACCCTGCACCGCGGCGCGTCCGCGGGGAAGTCCGTCCGTCATGATCGATCAGGGCACGTCATCGGTCGCTCCTCAGCCTTCGTCGATCCGTCTCCTCAACTGGGGCAGGTATCTGTCGGCCGAAACGCTCGCCGGGTTCGAGGCTGAGACCGGCATCCGGGTCGACGAGACGACGATCAACTCGAACGAGGAGTTCATCCGGCGGGTGACCATCGGCGAACGCTACGATGTCGTCATCCCCGAGGACTGGGCCGCCGAGGCGCTGATCAACGCCGGTCTGCTGCAGCCCCTCGACATGAACCTGCTGCCCAACTGGGAGCACGTCACCCAGCCGTTCTTCCGCTCGCCGCCCTACGACCCGGGGACCGACGGCGCCAAGTACACGGCCATCTTCTGCTTCGGCACCGAGGGGTTCGCCGTGCGCCTCGATCGGATCGCCGCGCCCAAGTTGACCTGGCAGATGCTCTACGACCCCGAGCATGCGGGGCAGATCGCCATGCTCGACGGTTCCCGCGAGGTCCTGGGCCCGGCGCTGTTCCTGCTGGCCTCCGACCCCAACACCACCGACCAGGCGCTGCTCGACGCGGCGACGGCCATGGCCGTGGCCCAGAGGCCTCTGGTGACCCGGTACGATACCCAGGGTGCGGCCCAGACCATCCTCGACGGCACTGCCATCGTCGAGTGCTGGGACGGCGATGTCGGCATGGCGATCACGCAGGGTGCGCCGGGCATCCGCTACGTCCTGCCCACCGAGGGCTACCGGGTCTGGGCCGACGCGCCCTGTATCCCGGTCAACGCCCTGCATTCGGCCGCGGCGCACCGGTTCCTGAACTACCTCCTCGAGCCGCGCGTCGCCGCGAGGAACGCCGACCACACGGGCTACCAGCCGGTGGTGCCGGCCGCCGACCCATTGGTGCGCAGCCTCGTGCAGCGCTCCATGCGGCCGACCGACGAGCAGATCCTGGCCGGCACGTTCCTGCACGACCTGGGCGAGTTCAACGCCGCCTTCGATCGGAGCTACGCGACGGTGCGCCGCGGGTAGCGCGCCCGCGGGCTCGCGGCGGGTCGCCGCGCCGCGCTAGCGCGCTTTCTCCCACTTCTGCAGATAGGCGACCTCGGCGAGCGTCTTGCCGGCGTCGATCTCGGCGCGCAGGCGGTTCTCTCTTTCGAGCACGTCCATCGCCCGGTTGGCGAGCTCGACCGCCTGCGCTCTGGGCAGCACGATCACGCCGTCGTCATCGCCCACCACCCAGTCGCCGGGCTCGACCGTCTGGCCGGCGATGGCGACCGGCACGTTGATCTCGCCGAAACCCTTGGGCTCACCGGCGTTGGCCGACACGAGGCTGGAGAAGGCCGGGAAGCCGATGCGGGCGATCTCGGGCGTGTCGCGGATGGCGCCCCACACCACGAGACCGGCCAGTCCCTTGACCTTGGCGCTGTGGGTGGCGAGCTCGCCCCAGATGGCCGGGTAGCTGTTGAAGGCGTCGATTACGAGGACGTCGCCCGGCCGGCACTCGTCGATCGCTTCGACCGGCTTGGCCCAGTCGCCCGGGTAGGTGCGCACGGTGACCGCCGGGCCGCACATGTGCGAGCCGGGCAGCAGCGGCCTGATGCCGTGGAGGCTGTCCTGCCGGTGCCAGGCGTCGGAGATGTTGGCCGTCGAGACCTGCTCGAGCACGGCGCGGATGTCGTCCTGTCCCGCGCGCTTGTAGAGGGTCGTCGGGATGGCCACGCCCTCGTCGACGGCGCGGCGGATCTCGGCGGCGGCGGCCGCGGCGTCGGTCGCCTTGATGATGGCGCCGCCGACCACGACGACGGCGGCGCCGGCCGTCACGGCCGCCGCCGCCGTCTCCGAGTTGATCCCGCCCGCCGCGCTCACCGGGATCGACACGGCCGCGGCCACGGCGCGCAGCGTCGCAAACGGCGCTGCGCCGCGCATCTGCTGGTCGATCGCGGTGTGGATGCCGACGTAGTCGGCGCCCCACGCCTCGGCTTGCCTGGCCCGGGCGACCGGGTCGCCGACCTCGATCATGTCGACGATCAGCTTGCAGCCGTAGTTGTGGGCGGCCTCGATGCACTCCTTGATCGTCGAGTCGCTCGCCGCCCCGAGCACGCCGACCAGGCCGGCGCCGGCTTTGGCCGCGTACTCGACCTCGACGCGGCCGGCGTCCATGGTCTTCAGGTCGGCGAAGATGAGCTTGTCGGGAAACGCCGCCTTGAGCTCGCGCACCGCGTTCAGGCCCTCGGCCTTGATGAGCGGCGTGCCCGCTTCGACCCAGTCGACGCCGCCGGTCACGGCCTCGCGGGCCACCTCGATGGCGCGCGGCAGGTCGACGAAGTCGAGAGCCACCTGGACGATGACGCGCGGCGCGCCGGCGGCTCCGCCGGTCGACGACTCGCTCATACGCCCATCACCTGGACTATCAGCCGGCGCTCGCGGGGCCGGGCGTCGAAGTCGCAGAAGACAATGGTCTGGAACTGGCCCAGGGTGAGGCGGCCGTCGACGAACGGCACGGTGAGCGAGGGACCGACCAGGCCGGCGCGCACGTGCGAGTGGCCGTTACCGTCCCTCAGGTTGTCGTTGTGGACGTAGTGGCGTTCGGGCGGGGTGATCTGGTCGAGCATCTCACGCACGTCGTGCACGACGCCGGGCTCGAACTCGAGGGTCGTGACCGCCCCGGTCGCGCCCGGCACGAAGATCGTCACGGTGCCGTCGCGCAGCCCGGTCCGGCGGACGGCCTCGGCGACGTCGTCGGAGATGCCGACGATGTCGGCGTCGCCGCGGCTCGAGAGCCCGATCGAGCCGGTCACGACGCGCATCAGCCCCTCGCGCACCGCCGCCTCGTGGCGTCCGTTGATCATCACTGTCGACATGTCTGTCACTCCTCCGGGTCAGATGCCGGCCCGCCGCGCGGGTCCGGCTCATGGGGTGTGGTGGTTTGCCGGGACGCCGCCTCGCCGACCGCGATGTTGTCGATCAGCCGGATGTCGCCCAGGCGGGCGGCGGCGATGATGAGGCTCTCGGGTCGGACGTCGTCGGCCTGCAGCTCGGCGAGCGCCTCGAAGGTGTCGGGCTCGACCACGGCGACGTAGTCGACCGAGAACCGCGGCCGGAGCCGGCCGTGCGGGTCGTCGGCGTCGTCGGCGTAGGGCGAAAAGCCGAGGACGAGCTTCGCGGTGACCTCGCTTTCGATCGCCCGCGCGCCGTCGCCGGCGACGGCGCGCCCGGCGAGCAGCGCCTGGTGAAGCTCGGCTGCCTTGGCGCGGACGTCGGCCGTGAGGTAGACGTTGCGCGAGCTCATGGCGAGGCCGTCGGGCTCGCGCACCGTGTCGACGCCGACGATCTCGACCGGCAGGTCGAGATCGGCCGCGAGCCGCCGCACGAGCGCCAGCTGCTGGGCGTCCTTGCGGCCGAAGTAGGCCCGCTCGGGGGCGACGATAGAGAGCAGCTTGGTCACGACCGTCGCGACGCCGTCGAAATGACCGGGACGCTCCGCCGCCTCGTAGCGCGTCGCGAGCGGGCCCTCGACGTGCACCGTCGTGGCCGCGCCGGGCCGGTACATCTCGGCGACCGGCGGGGCGAAGACCAGGCCGGCGCCGGCTGCGCCGGCCAGGGCTACGTCGCGGGCTTCGTCGCGCGGGTAGCGATCGAGGTCCTCGTCCGGGCCGAACTGCGTGGGGTTGACGAAGAGCGACACGGCGACGCTGGCGCACTCCCGGGCGGCGGTCGTGACGAGAGCCAGGTGGCCGTCGTGCAGCGCCCCCATGGTCGGCACCAGACCGAGCGGGCGGGGCAGCGCGGCCAGCGCCTCGCGGGTCGCGGCGACCGTGCGGGTGATGGTCGCGGCGCTCACAGACGTCCTTCGTGGCGGTCGAGGAGCTCGCGCAGGGCCCGGACGGTGTCGTCGTCGAGCCGGGGCGCGGCGAGATGCAGCGCCTGTAGCGAGAGCGAGCGGTAGGTGTCGACGAAGCGCGGCGCCTGCGCGGCCAGCAGCTCGAGGTGGGCGCGCACCGTGCCGACGTCGCCGCGCGCCACCGGACCGGTGAGGGCCTGCGTGGGTCCGTGCGCGGCGATGTTCGCGGCGGTGGTGGCCACGAGCGGCTCGAGCAGGCGGGCGGCGGCGGCGGGCTGCAAGCCCGCCGCCGCCGCCATGAGCTCGCCGGCCTCGCTCTGCAGGGCCACGAAAAGATTGCTCGCTGCCGCGGCGGCCAGATGGTAGAGGGGCTTGGCGTCGTCGGCGAGAGCGAAGGGCCGGCAGCCGAGGCGCTCGGCCAGCCAGCGGCCGAACTCGACGTCGGCCCGCGTGTCGCCGGTGACGGCCATGGGCACGCCGCGCAGCACGCCCGCGTCGCCGGGTGCGGCGAAGCTCTGCAGGGGGTGCAGCGACAGGATGCCGGCGGCGACGCCGCGCAGCGGCGACAGTAGGTCGAGCGAGCCGAGACCGCTCGAGTGGATGGCCGCGACGGGGCGCTCGAGGGGCGGTGCGGGCGACGAGGGCGTCGCGGGCGTGGGCGCGAGCGCCGCGGCGACGTCGTGAGCCACGCCTTCGATGGCGTCGTCGGGCGCCGTGATCCAGAAGACGTCGGCCTGGGGCGCGGCGTCGGGGAGCGTGAGTCGCGGCGGATCGGCGGTGGGGTCGGGGGGACCGCCGGCGAAGCCACGACCGCCGGCACGGCGATGCCGGCCTGCCTGAGGGACGCGACGAGCGTCAGGCCCAGGCGGCCCGGTCCGATGACACATACGCGCAGCGCTTCGCGTGGTAACAAGGCGTCGGCTCCTTGGCTGCAGTCCGCCCGTGGCGGGCGGTACCGCGCCGGCCTTCGTCCCGGCGCACCTTTCGTGCGGTCGCCCTCGTCTCCTGCCCTGGGGCTCGAAGCGAGAACCTTGGACAATCGGCCCAAGATCATGGCCAATTGTCCAAGATCAAGTGTAGGGGCGGGCGCCCGCCACGGTCAATTGTGCCGTGAGGACCGGGTGGACAAACCTGACCGAGAGCGGTGGACGGCAGAGCAACCCTTGACCCCGACGGGCCGGCGCGAGTACGCCGCCTCGCTCGAGCGGGCGGGTGTGGCAGCGTAGCACGGTGGTACACTGTCGCCATGCCCATCTACGAGTTCTTCTGCGATCACTGCGAGGTCCAGTTCGAGGAGCTGGTGCGCAACGGCGACAGGCCGCGCTGCCCCGAGTGCGCTACGACCGACGTCCGCCGTCTGCTGTCCAGCTTCGCCGTCCACTCCACGTCGGCCAACCTCGGCGGCGGCGGCGCCAGCAAGAGCTGCTCGTCGTGTGCGGGCTCCTCCTGTGCCACCTGCCACTGACGACCAGATCGTAGCCGAGCTCGAGCGGCTGCGGCGCGACGCCGAAGCCTGCGACAAGTGCGAGCTCGCGGCGACCCGCACGCGCGTCGTGTTCGGCGAGGGCGACCCGCACAGCGACCTCATGTTCGTCGGCGAGGCCCCCGGCTACCACGAAGACCAGCAGGGGCGGCCGTTCGTCGGCCAGGCCGGCAAGCTGCTCGAGCAGCTGCTCGCCACCATCGGCCTCACCCGCGAGCAGGTCTACATCGCCAACGTGCTCAAGAGCCGGCCGCCGAACAACCGCGACCCTCTGCCTGAAGAGATCGCCGCCTGCGAGCCCTACCTGCTGCGCCAGGTCGAGCTCATCGCGCCGCGCGTCGTCTGCACCCTCGGCAACTTCGCCACCAAGCTCCTGTCGGGCAGCCAGACGGGGATCACTCGCGTGCACGGCATCCCCCAGCGCACCAGCATCGGCAGTCGCGAGCTCTACCTCTACCCGATCTTCCACCCGGCGGCCGCGCTCTACACGCCGGCCATGCTCGAGACGCTCAAGCAGGACTTTCTGCGGCTGCCCGAGGTGCTGGGGCTGCCGCTCGACGAGGTCGGCGAAGCCGAGCGACGCCGGCCGCCGCCGCGCTCGAGGCTCGCGACGAGCCGTTCGCCGCGAGCCCTGCCGAGGCCGGCGACGTTCCGCCGGCGGCCCGCCCGAGCGGTCCTCCGCCGGCGCCGGCCGGGCCGGCCGAACAGCTCGGCCTCTTCTAGCGGCATGCTCACCGCGACGCTCACCTCGCCGGAAGCCACCGGCGCCTTCGCGCAGCTTCTTGCGGCCCATCTCGCGCCGCCCGCTCTCGTGACGCTGCGTGGCGAGCTCGGCACGGGGAAGACCACGCTGGTGCGCGACGTCATGCGGTCGTTGGGCGTCGAGGGCGTGGTGGCGAGTCCCTCGTTCACCCTTGCTCAGAGCTACGTGGGCGCCGGCGGTCTCTGTCTGCATCATCTCGACCTCTACCGCCTGGGGCCCGGCGCCGACGCGGCGCTGTTCGCCTGGGAGGACTACCTCGACGGATCCTCGGTGACGTTCGTGGAGTGGCCCGAGGCGGGCGCGGCGGAGCTGCCGCCCGCCGACGTCGACGTGGAGCTCAGCCATCGCACGCCGGCCAGCCGCGGGCTCGAGCTGCGAGCGGCGCCGGCGCTCGAAGAGGCGCTCGCCGCCGCCATGGCTGCGGCCGGCATCGACGACGTCGTCGTGGCGTCCGGAGCGGTGGCGCCGGCCGGCGCCGACACCCGTGGAGCCACGGCATGATCCTCGCCCTGGAGACCTCGAGCGCCATCGCGTCGGCCGCGGTCGTCGACGCGAGCGGGCGGTCGCTCGGCGAGTCGCGGCCGGCCGACGGGGCCCATCAGGCCCGACGCCTGCTCGACTGCGTCCACGAGGCGCTGACGACCGCCGGCGTCGCCCTCGACGAGCTTGCGACCGTGGTCTGCGGCCTGGGGCCGGGGACCTTCACCGGCCTGCGCATCGGCGTCGCCACGGCCAGGGCCCTGGCGCAGGCGGCCGGCCTGCCGGTCGCCGGCGTGCCGAGCCTCGAAGCGCTCGCCCGGGGTCTTGCCGCGAGTGGGTCCGGCGCTCACGTCGACCGCGTCGTCCCGCTGATCGACGGCCGTCGCGGCGAGGTCTTCGCCGCCGTGTACCGGCGGGTGTCGCCCGAGCCGGGCCTCGGCCGCCGCGTCCGAGCCGGCCGCCGACCCGGCACGGGCCGCCGGACCCGGCTCGGCGCCGGCGCTGCCGCAGCCCTGGCCCGATCTCGAGCTCGTCGTGCCGCTCACCGTCGTGGCCGCCGCCGCGCTGCCCGCGTTCCTCGAGCCCTGGCCCGGGGCGGTCGTGGGCGGCGACGGCGCGCTCCTTTACGCCGGCCGGCTGCCGTCGGCCGTCGTGCTGCGAGCGCGCCGTCGCCGCCCCCAGCGCCCTCATGGTCGGCCGCACGTTCCTCGCCGGCTCGCCGTCGCTCACGCTGGGCTTCGCCGCCACGCTGCCGATCTACGGGCGCGAGCCCGACGCCGTGCCGCGCGCCTCCGCGGCCGCCGGGCGCGCGGCGCTGCCGCCGACCGATCACCCAGACCGATGATCGAGTCGCTGCCGGAGCGCCCGAACGCGGGCTCGACCGTCATCCGCCGGCTGACGCCCGCCGACGTGCCGGCGATCGTCGCCATCGAGAACGACACCTTCACCCTGCCCTGGCATCCGAACGTCTTTCTGACGCTGCTCACCAAGCGCGAGGCGCTCTGCCTGGGCTGCCTGGCCGACGGCCGGCTGATCGGCTACCTGATCGCCGACATGTTCGTCGACGTCTGGCACATCATGAACCTGGCCGTGGGCGCCGCCCGCCGCCGCCAGCACGTCGCCTCCGACCTGCTCGAACGCTACTTCGAGATCACCGAACGCGAGCCGCACCGCGGCCACACCCTCGAGGTGCGCGTGTCCAACGAGTCGGCCATCGAGCTCTACCGCAGCTACGGGTTCGTCGCCACCGGGGTACGCCGCGGCTACTACTCCGACAACCGCGAGGACGCCCTGATCATGTGGAAAGAGCGGGACGGCGACTCGGCGTGAGCCTGCTGCTCTGCCTCGAGACGTCGTGCGACGACACGAGCGCGGCCGTGGTCGACACCTCCGGCCCGGGCGGCGGCGACATCCGCTCGTCGATCGTCTCGTCGCAGCACGAGTTCCACGCCGAGTTCGGCGGCAGTCGTGCCCGAGGTCGCCTCGCGCCGCCACACCGAGCTGCTGGTCGGCACCGTGGCCGACGCCCTGGCCGACGCCGGGGTGGGCTGGGACGACCTCGAAGGGGTCGCGGTCACGACCGGTCCGGGCCTGATCGGCGCCCTGCTCGTCGGCCTCGCCGCCGCCAAGGCGATCGCCTATGCCCGCCGGCTGCCGCTCACGCCGGTCGACCACCTGCAGGGCCACCTCGCGGCCGCCTACGCGCTGGGCGTCGAGGCGCCGTTCGTCTGCCTCACGGCGAGCGGCGGCCATACGCTGCTGTCGGTGGTCGAAGAGGGAGTCGAGCTTCCGCGTGGTCGGCCGCACGCTCGACGACGCCGCCGGTGAGGCCTTCGACAAGGGCGCCCGGCTGCTCGGGCTGCCCTACCCCGGCGGTCGCGAGCTCGACCTGCTGGCGGCGGACGGCGACCCGTCGCTCGTGGCCTTTCCGCGCAGCCTGCCGCGGGGCCTGGACTTCAGCTTCAGCGGTCTGAAGACGGCCCTGCTGTACTACCTGCGCGCGCACGGACGGAGGCGGCGATCGAGGCGCGGCGCGCCTCGATCGCCGCCTCCTACCAGGAGGCGATCGTCGACCAGCTCGTGGACAAGACGATGCGCTGCGCCGAGCAGAGGGCCTGCGCACGGTGGCGGTCGGCGGCGGCGTGGCCGCGAACTCGCGGCTGCGCCGCCGCCTCACCGAGGCCTGCGAGCGGCGCGGCTTCGAGGCCCGCGTGCCGCCGGTCGCGCTCTGCACCGACAACGCCGCCATGGTCGGGCTGGCGGCGCGCTACCTCGAACCCGTGCCCTGGCCGCGCGTACCTCGACCTCGACGCCTACGCCGCCGAACCGGCCCTGGGCGGTCCGGCGAGGCCGCTGCTGCGCGCCCTCCGACGCCGTCCGCGCTCGCCGGATCGCGTGAACCGGGTAGAACTACCTGCAGTCGAGCGCAGATGAAGACCGAACGACATCACCGGCCGCGGCGCCTCCGCCAAGGCGACGCCGACGGCGTCTCCGGCCGCGCGCGACCGTCCCCTCATCGCCGCCGACCAGTTCGTGGCCTGCCTCGAAAACGAGGGCGTCGAGTACGTCTTCGGCATTCCCGGCGAGGAGACGCTCGACGTGAACGAGGCGCTCGAGCGCTCCTCGCAGATCACCTTCGTGCCCACCCGCCACGAACAGGGCGCCGCCTTCATGGCCGAAGCCTACGGCCGCCTTACCGGCAAGGCCGGCGTCTGCCTGGCCACGCTGGGGCCGGGCGCGACCAACCTGGCCACCGGTATCGCCGACGCCAATCTCGACCACGCCCCGGTCGTCGCGATCACCGGTCAGGTCGACCTGTCGGGCATGCACAAGGAGACCCACCAGTTCATCGACATCGTCGAGATGATGCAGCCCATGACCAAGTGGAACGCCCGGGTCCACGACCCCCGTACCGTCGCCGAGGCGGTGCGCAAGGCCTTCTCGGTGGCCACCGCCGAGAAGCCCGGGGCGACGCACCTCGAGCTGCCGGCCGACGTGATGGCGAGCCGCGCCGTCGGCGGGCGCTGCCTGCAGCGCGCGCCGCAGCCCGTGAGCGAGCCCGACGACGAGGCCCTGCGCCTGACGGCCGAGCTCATCCGCAAGGCCCGCCGGCCAGTGCTGCTGGTCGGCCACGGGGTGGTGCGCCAGGGAGCGGCGCCGGCGCTGCGCGAGCTCTGCCGCGCGACCGGTCTGCACGTGATCACGACCTTCATGGGCAAGGGCGTGCTCGATGCCGACGACGAGCACTTCCTGTTCACCGCGGGCCTGAACGCGCAGAACTACCCGGCCGGCTTCTTGGGGCGCGCCGACCTCGTCGTGTGCGTGGGCTACGACATGGTCGAGTGGGCGCCGTCGGCCTGGAACCCCGCGGGCGACCGGCGCATCATCTGCATCGACACGGTGACCCCCGAGATCGACGCCCACTACATACCCGAGGTCGAGCTCGTCGGCGACCTCACCCACATCATCACGCAGCTCGGATCCCTGCTGGCCGGCCGAGCCGCTGGCGGCCCTCGAGGTGCCGCCGTACCACCGCGCTTTCGAGGTGGCCCTCGACGTCGGCGGCGACGACGACGCGCCGGTCAAGCCGCAGCGCGTGCTGCGCGACCTGCGCGAGCTCATGGCCAGCGACGACATCCTCGTGTCCGACGTCGGCGCCCACAAGCTCTGGGTGGCCCGCTTCTGGGAGGCCCGCGAGCCCAACACCGTGCTCCTCTCCAACGGCTTCGCGGCCATGGGCTTCGGCCTGCCGGCCGCCATCGCCGCCGCGCTCACCGTACGGGGCAAGAGGAAGGTCGTGGCCATCGTCGGCGACGGTGGCTTTCTCATGAACGTCGGCGAGCTCGAGACCGCCAGGCGGCTTGGCCACCCCCTGGTCGTGCTCGTCTGGACCGACGGCAGCTACGGCCTGATCGAGATGCACCAGCGTCGCCAGTTCGGCCACGTCACCGGCACGCGGTTCGGCAACCCCGACTTCGTGGCGCTCGCCCGGGCCTTCGGTCTGCAGGGACTGCGCGTCGAGCGCGCCGGCGAGCTCACGCCGGTGCTGCGCGAGGCCCTGGCCGCGCCCGGGCCGGTGATCGTCGAGATCCCCGTCGACTACCGTGAGAACGACAAGCTGGGGATCGATCTCTGGCAGCTCGCCCCCGACCTGCGCGGCTGACCGCAGGCAGGTCGCCGCCTCGGGCCGCGCCGTCGACGATGCAGGGTCGCCACCCGTGGCTGCCCACGGGCTGCATGGAAGGTGCATGATTGCTCCGCCCCTTCCCCCTTCCAGCTGCACTTTGTACACTACGGCGCAGGGGGCTGAGGGATTCTTCTTCCGAGGCCAGGCTGGGGCTAGACGCCCCTCGGAAGTGCACAGGGGTAGGCATGTCCGACGTTGGCAACCTGTTCACCGATCCCGCGCTCAAGCGAGTGCGCATGCGGCTGTTCACGGTCGTGGTCGTCGTCTTCACGCTGGTCTGCTCGGGCTCGTTCGGCATGGAGGACGTGGTGTCGTCCTCGGGACCGGGCTTCACCATCCTCATGATCTGCCTGCTGCCGTTCTTCTGGAGCGTGCCCATGGCGTTTATCGCCTCGGAGCTCGGCTCGGCGATTCCAGAGGAGGGCGGCTTCGGCCGCTGGTGCCGGCGCGGCCTGGGCGAGTACTGGGGCTTCCAGACGAGCTAGTGGTGGACGCTGTCGCTGTACGTCGACTCGGCGGTCTACATTACGCTCGCCCTCGGCTAAATCCAGACCAAGTGGCAGTTCAGCGACAACTGGCGCTGGCTGTTCGGCATGGCGCTCGTCGCCTTCTTCACGTTCATCAACATCCGCGGCCTCGATCTGACCGGCAAGTCCCTGATCATCGTGCAGGCCGTGGTCATGATTCCGTTCGTGCTCTTCACCGTGTGGGCGTTTGCCAGGGGCACCGGCAACCCGGTGTCGCCCTTCCTGCCGCACGGTGAGACGATCTTCTCGGCCACCAACCTGGGCCTGGCCATCATGATGTGGATGTACTCGGGCTACGAGTCGATGTCGACGGTGGCGGCCGAGGTCGAGAACCCGCGGCGCGTCATCCCGCGGGCCATCCTGATCGCCATTCCGATCGTCATCGCCACCTACGCTCTCACGACCATGGCCGGCATCAGTGCGGCCGGCGCGGGCAATTGGCTCAACATGGTCTCCGACGCCAGTGGCGGCGGCAAGGCCGTCGACTTCGTCAAGGCCGCCTCGATCGTCGGCGGCGGCTTCATGATGTGGCTCATGCTGGCCTCGGCCATCGCCAGCAACCTGGGCCTCTACACCGGCTACCTGGCGACCGGCTCGCGGCCTTCCTACAGCTCTCGCGCGACCGGCTCTACCCGCGCTTCATGGGCCGCGCGCACAAGCGCTGGGGTACGCCCTGGATCGCCATCCTCATCATGGGCGTGGTCGACGCCATCCTCGTCAAGGGCAGCTTCACCACGCTGGTCGTGATCGACGTGTTCCTGCTCATGTTCAGCTACATCCCGATCTTCATCGCGGCCATCGCGCTGCGCGTGCGCGAGCCGAACCTGCCAAGGCCCTATCGCGTGCCGATCCCCACGTGGCTGCTGGGGCTGTGGGTCTGCTCGCCGATCGCCATCGCCGTCTATGCGCTCTTCACCAACGGCAGCGACTACCTGGTCGGCGGACTCGTCGGTGTGGTCAGCGGGCCGATCGCCTACCTGCTCGTGAAGCGTTTCTACCGGGGCACGGCCGACGACGCCCTCGAGGGCTCCGTCCCCATGCCGGCCGTCTCGAGCGAGGCGCGACGCGCGCACCTGGAGCTCTATCGCACGCTGGCGACCTCGCTGGCGATCGTCGCCGGCATCGTCGCCATCGCCCTGGCGTTCTACATCCACAGCAGCCACCCGTGGGCCGTGGGCGGCGTCTGGAAGATCGCCGGCGTCGCGGTGAGCGCCCAGCGGCTGCTGGCCGGTCTCGGGGTCGTCATGATCGTCGGCGGCCTGCTCGTGCAGCGCACCAGGACGGTCGGCGGCATCCTGGTCGCCGCCGCGGTCGTGGTCGCCCTCTGCCTGATCTACAAGCACACCGACTTCCGCATGACCAACGTGCGGGTCTGGGCGGCCCCGGTCGTGCTGGCCGCGCTCTCGGCGGTCTTCGCCGGCTTGGCCCTCAAGGCCGAGGTCGAGCCGGTCGGCCGCGAGATGGTCGGCACGCCGCTCGCGCCGCCACCGGTCGAGGAGCCGCGGGAGCCGCTCGTCGTGGGAGCGTCGCCTCGGTCTGATCCCGGGAGCGGCGTCATGGCGGGGCGGGGGCGGGGAGGCGCGACAGCGCCTCCCCGCCCCCGCCTCTCGTGGCGTGGGCGCCCCCGGCCGGCGCCGGCGACTCAGGTTTCGAGCAGGATCGTCACCGGCCCGTCGTTGACCAGCGTCACCTGCATGCGCGCGCCGAAGACGCCGGTCGCGACCGGTACGCCGGCGGCCCGCACGGCGGCCACGAAGGCCTCGTAGAGCTCCTCGCCCTGGGCGGGCGGGGCGGCGCCTGAGAAGCTCGGCCGGTTGCCCTTGCGAGTGTCGGCGTAGAGGGTGAACTGCGAGACGGCGAGAAGCTCGCCGCCGCCGTCGACGATCGAGCGGTTCATGAGCCCGCTCTCGTCGTCGAAGACGCGCAGCTTGACGAGCTTGGCGGCGAGGCGGGCGGCGTGCTCGCGGGTGTCGCCCTGCGTCACGCCGACCAGCGCGAGAAAGCCGCGGCCCACGGTTCCGACCTCGCGTCCCTCCACGGTGACGCTCGCCCGTTCGACCCGCTGCAGCAGCACCCGCATGCGTTGCTCCTCTGTCGACCCGCCGGCGCCGGGCCGGCGGTCGCCGAGAGTCGACCGAGCCGATTGTACGGTCGCCGGCGACGCGCGACCAGCCGGTCGTGCGCCGGCGGGCACTCGAGCCGGCTGCCTGCCAGACGCGGGACGGTCCCGTCACGCTCGCCGGCGGCCCGTCGGGCTCACGGGGTGCTCGGGCAAACTCCCTGCTCCGGGCGGGAATCTGAAATCGGTCACGGGGTGCAGTATCGGCGAGAGCGGCCACCGTTTGACAAGTCGCGTCACGGGGCCATACCATAACCATCCCGAACCGTTAGCACTCCTACGTTGGGAGTGCCAGAATCACGAC
>CAWCWZ010000031.1:0-4722 GCA_963799395.1 uncultured Actinomycetes bacterium | reverse complement strand
TGCTCGCCCAGCAGCTCCAGGACCTGCAGATCGCCGCGGCGACGGCGACCGGTAACTACCTGGTCGTCTCTCCCGCCGTGCCGCCCACGGCGCCCTCGTCGCCGCATCCCAAGCGCACGGCCGCGATCGGCCTGGCCGCGGGCCTGCTCCTGGGCATCGCCCTCGCCTTCCTGCTCGAGCAGCTCAACACCAGGCTGCGCTCGCACCGCGAAGTGGCCGAGATCCTCCACCTGCCGGTGGTCGGCCGCGTGCCGCGCATCGAAAAGAACGCCATGGCCGCCGACCCGCTGGCCGTCGTCCACGACCCCGGCGGAGCGGCCGCCGAGTCTCTGCGCCTGCTGCGCAGCAACCTCGACTACCTGAACGTCGACGGCGCCCTGTCGAGCGTGCTCGTCACGAGCTGCATCCGCGGCGAGGGCAAGTCGGTCACGGTCTGCAACCTGGGGGCCACGCTGGCCCTCGGCGGCAAGGACGTGATCGTCGTCGACGGCGACCTGCGGCGGCCCCGGGTGCACAGCTACTACGGGCTACCCAACGAAGCCGGTCTCTCGACGGTCGTCTCGCGCAAGACCACCCTGGCCGACGCGCTGCAGACCTACGAACTGCCGACGAGCGAGTGGCAGGCCGGGGGCAACGGCGCCAAGGCGAGCGGCAACGGCTCGCAGCCGGCGAACGCCGACCGGCGCGGCCGGCTGCGCGTGCTCACCTCGGGCCCGCTGCCGCCCAACCCCGGCGAGCTGATCGCCTCCGAGACCTTCGGACAGGTGATCGCCGAGCTCGTCGCCGACTCCGACATCGTGCTCGTCGACACACCGGCGTTCATCCCGGTGTCCGACGCGGCGGCGATCGCCCCGCGCGTCGACGGCGTCTTCATGCTGGTGAACATGGACGGCACGACCCGGCCCATGCTCACCGAGGCCAAGGAGTTCCTCGACCAGCTTCCCACCCGCAAGCTCGGCGTGATCGTCGTGCGCGAGAAGTCCGCCCGCACCGACTACTACCGCTACCACTCCTACGACGCCGACCCGGCGAAGGCCTAGCCGAGTCGTCCGCACCCCCCGCCCGTTCCGGCAGCCGGGAGCGCCGCCCGCCAAAACCCACGCAAACTTAGCGCCTCCCGACGACTCGTCGAGAGGACTTCGGATAGACTAGCCGGCAGCGGACGAGGCGCCGGCAGACGAGCGGCCGCCGCCGGCCGCCAAACGCCCTGTCGAAAGCACGCGGAGGTACGTCGTGAAGCGGTCCCACCATGCCGGGCGAACGCGCAGCGGGGGATTGTCGCTCAACGTCTTCACGCCCGACGAGCTCGACGACATCCACTTGGCCACGCTCGAGGTCCTCGAGCGCACCGGCGTGTTCGTCGAAGACGACGAGCCGCTCGACATCTTCGCCGACGGCGGCTGCCGGGTCGACCGCGAGACGCGCATGGTGCGCATGCCGGCGCACGTGGTCGCCGACGCCCTCGCCGCCTGTCCGCCCACCATCACCTACTGCGGCCGTACGCGCGACCGCGACTTCGTGGTCGAGCCGGGCCGCGTGACCTTCACCAACTTCGACGAGGGCATCAAGTACATCGACCCGTACACCGGCGAGTACCGCGACCCGACCATCTCGGACGTCGCCAACATCGCCCGCCTCGTCGACGCCATGAGCGACATCGACGGCTACGAGTCGGCGGTCGGCGCCACCGACGTGCCCACCGAGACGTACGCGCTGCACGGCCTCGAAGCGGCCCTGCTGAACACCACCAAGGCGGTCGGTTGCGAGGCCATCAACAAGTGGGAGGCGCGCAAGTGCATCGAGCTCGCCGCGATCGTCGCCGGCGGCGAGGACGAGCTGCGCGAGCGGCCCTTCCTGGGCCTCGGCGTCTGCCCGGTGAGCCCGCTCAAGCTGCCGCGCGACGCCACCGAGGTGATCATCGAGTGCTCGCGGGCCGGCCTGCCCGACACCATCCTCTCGATGGCCATGTCGGGCGGCTCGGCGCCGGTCACCCTGGCCGGCACGCTCGTGCAGCACAACGCCGAGGTGCTCTCGGGCATCGTGCTGGCGCAGCTCACCGAACGCGGCTCGCCGGTCATCTACGGCTCCTCGACCACCGCCATGGACCTGCGCTTCGCGTCGGCTTCGGTCGGCTCCCCCGAGCTCGCCCTGATCGGCGCCGCGGTCGCCCAGATGGCCAGGCAGTACCGCCTGCCGAGCTACATCGCCGGTGCGTAGGGCGATTCCAAGCTCGGTGACGCCCAGAGCGGTCACGAGAAGACCCTCACCGGACTCACGGTGGCGCTGGCAGGGGCCAGCATCATCTACGGCGCGGGGATGATCGAATCGGGCGTGACCTTCGATTGCGCGCAGCTCGTCATGGACAACGAGTTCGCCAAGATGATCAAGTTCGTGGTCAACGGCATCTCCGTCGACGACGAGCTGCTCATGGTCGACGAGATCCACAAGGTCGGGGCGTTCGGCGACTTCCTGAGCCTCGACAGCACCTACAAGCACATGCGCGAGCAGTCGCAGCCCAGGCTGCTCGACCGGCGCGTGCGCGAGGAATGGCAGACCGACGGCGCCACCGACCTCTACACGCGCTCGCTTGCCACCGCGCGCGAGATCATCGAGAACCATCGGCCCGAGCCGCTCGACGCCGACGTCGTCAAAGAGATGCGCGCCTTCGTGCAGGCGGCCGACCAGGAGAGGGGCGTCCAGTGAGCGAACCGGTTCCAGACCCGCTGTTCGAGCAACTCAAGACCGCCGTCATCGAGGGCAACGGCGACCTCATCAACGCCCTCACCCCGGTGCTGCTCGCCCAGGGCAAAAGCGCCCGCGAGATCCTGGACGGCGCGCTGCTGCCGGCCATGGAGATCGTCGGGGCGCGCATGAAGACCGGCGAGTGCTTCATTCCCGAGGTGCTGCTCAGCGCACGCACCATGCAGGCGGCTCTCGACACGCTCAAGCCGTATCTCGCCGAAGGCGACAGCGGCACCACCGGCGCGGTCGTCATCGGGACGGTCGAAGGCGACCTGCACGACATCGGCAAGAACCTCGTGGCGATGATGCTCCAGGGCGCCGGCTTCGCCGTCCACAACCTGGGCACCGGCGTCACGCCGCAGCAGTTCGTGGCGGCGGTAGAGGAGCACAAGCCGCAGCTCCTGGGCATGAGCGCCCTGCTCACCACCACGGTCCCCAAGATGAAGGCGACGATCGAGGCTCTCAAGGCGGCCGGCCTGCGCGACCAGGTCAAGGTCATGGTCGGCGGCGCGCCGGTCACCAAGGCGTTCGCCGACGAGATCGGCGCCGACGGTTACGGCGCCAACGCCGGCGGCGCGGTCGAGGCCGCCAAGGCGCTGCTCGCCTGAGTCGTAGCCGCCGCAGAAGTCCCGCGCTGAGCGCACCCGGTCAGGCGAGGGTCCGTCCACGCGCACCCGGAACCGAGGTGCTCGCGGCCCGCGCGGGAGAGATGCGCGTGCCGCGAGCCCTCTTCGTCGGCCGTGTCGGCTGCCCGTCGGCTGCCCGTACCTGGGAATCGGTGTCAGGACTCCCGGACATCATGGGCAACGGTCCCCAATCTCCGCCCGCGGCGGGGGCGGCTGCGCCGCCCCCGCCGCGGGCGTCACCCCGCCGCGAGCGTCACCCCCGCAGCGCGCGCCTCAGAGCCCCTCGCCGTCCCAGTAGTCGAGCTTCTCGAGGCGGCCGATCAGGTTGGCGAAGCCGAAGCTGATCTTGTTGGAGCGCGGGTAGTAGCACAGGTCGTCGGCGATCCGGTCGCCGTAGGCCAGATAGGTGATCCCGGAGGCGCCGGCGCGGACGGCGTGGGCGACCCCGGTACCCGGCGGGCGCAGGATGACGCTGCCCACTCGGAGCGGGTGTTCCACGGCGCCGAGCAGGCAGACGCCGTCGCCCTCGAGCACGACGAAGGCCTCCTCCTCGGCGCTGTGCACGTGCGGCGGGCAGCCGATCTTGCCGGGCGCGACCGTGACGTGCTGCAGACCGCAGGTGAGCGAGCCGGCGGCGCTGCCCAGGTCGCGCCGCACCCGGTCGGTGTCACCGACGGCCTTGGCCTGGGCCTCGACGTCGCGCACGTTGACGATGTGCGGCGGGCGAGGGCTCGGCCTCTCGGGGCGCGGGAGGTCGCCGGCGGCGACCTCCCGCGCCCACGGGTGCTCGCCCTCGCCCGCCGTGATCCAGGTGTCGCCGACCCAGGCAACGTTGGCCCGCGGCAGGTAACCCACCTCGGCGTGCACGTCGGGACCCATGATCAGGACGTCGAGGCCGCCGTCGGCGGCGAGCAGCGTGTGCGGCCGCGAGTGCGGCCGATGATCGATGAAGTCGCCGGGGCCGATCTCGAAGATCTCGCCGCCCTGCCAGCTCAGGCCGGCGCCGTCGAGCACGTAGACGAGCTCCTCCTCGACCGCGTGTCCGTGCGCCGGGGTCGCCCGTCTTGCCGGGATCGACGCGCACGCGCCGCAGCCCCGACTTCGTCGCTCCGGCGCCCATCCCCAGGTCGATCCACTCGGCGCCCATCGGCCCCATGTCGGCCCGCCTGCGCGGACAATCGTCCCACTGCACGATACCGTCTGCCGCCATGGCCGGTCCTCCTTTGCCGGACGGTACGGCGGCCCCGGGGTCGGGCGCCGCCGGCCGTTCTCAGAACGGGTTATGGATTGCGCTAACCCTACCGCCTCACGCGCGTTGATAGCAGCCGTCTGCTTCTCGCTGCGGCGGCGCATC
>CAWCWZ010000030.1:0-10533 GCA_963799395.1 uncultured Actinomycetes bacterium | reverse complement strand
CGGATTTAGGTATCATGGTTGAACCTCCTAGATCCGATTGTGGTCTTGCCCAGAAAATGCTGCCTAAGGGTAGTTCTCCCCCGAACCCGCGATTGAACTCGCCACTGATGTTAACACAACTACTCGGAATTACCGTTGTGCCGGGCATTCGGTATCTCCGTCCGCGACGACGAAGTGAACGACTTTCCCGCAGTGCACGCAGGTCGTCGACTTTTCATCTCGCCCGATGCGATGGGCGCGGAGGACACTGAACTCACGCAGGCAGTCTTCGCAACCGATGATGTAGTCTCCGTCCTTATCGCATATTGCCTGGACTGGATTGTCGTCAACGTGCGGGGAAGCAGTTCGTAGTCGGCGGCGCCGACATGCCGGTCGTCATCTCGCTGTACAACGCCCTCACGGGCCTCGCCGTCGCCTTCGAGGGCTACGTGCTCGGCAACCCCGCCATGATCATCGCCGGCATGGTGGTCGGCGCCGCCGGCACGATGCTGACCCAGCTCATGGCCAGGGCGATGAACCGCTCGCTCGCCAACGTCCTGTTCAGCGGCTTCGGCGCTACGCCGGCGGCGGCCGTGGCCGCGCAGGGCAGCTCCCGGCCGATCGACCCGGGCGACGCCGCCATCATGATCGCCTACGCCGACAAGGTCATCATCGCGCCCGGCTACGGCATGGCCGTGGCGCAGGCCCAGCACAAGGTCTGGGAGCTCGCCCAGCTCCTGATCGACCGGGGCACGCAGGTGAAGTTCGCCATCCACCCCGTGGCCGGCCGCATGCCGGGCCACATGAACGTGCTGCTCGCCGAGGCCGGCGTGCCCTACGACTACATCTACGATCTCGACGACATCAACCCCGAGTTCGCCACGGCCGACGTGGCCCTCGTCATCGGCGCCAACGACACCGTGAACCTTTCGGCGAAGACCGACCCCTCGAGCCCGATCTACGGGATGCCGATCCTCGAGGTCGGCCGGGCCGGCAACGTCGTCGTGATCAAACGCGGCCGCGGCACCGGCTTCGCCGGCGTCGAGAACCCCCTCTTCTTCGAAGACAACGTGCGCATGCTCTACGGCGACGGCCAGGCAGCCGCGGCGGAACTGATCCACGCCGTCAAGAGCCTCTGAAGCCGGCCCGGCCGGTTGCCCGCCGGGGGTGGCGCTTCAGGAGGCCGCGCGCCGACGAGACCGGCGCGTTCTCCGGGTAGCCGCGCGCCTCCCAGTAGCCCTGGGACTGTGACGCCGTGACCTCGAGACGCACGACCCATTTCACGTTCTTGTAGCCGAGCTGCGTGGGGATCACGAGCCGCAGCGGTCCGCCGTGGGCCGCCGGCAGCGGCACGCCGTCGACCGTGTCGGCGAGCAGTGTCTCGGGCGACTCGGCCTGGGTCAGGGGAAGACTGTCCGAGTACGTGCCCGCGTAGGTGTGGAACGTGACGAACCGGCCGGCGGCCTGGGGCTTGGCCATGCTCAACAGGTCGGCGACCCGCACCCCTTCCCAGCCGAGATGGTCGACGCTCCAGCCCTCGACGCAGTTGAACGTGCGCGTCTCCTGCGTGCGCGGCAGCGCCCGCCAGGCGGCGCGGTCGAGGCGCAGGCTGGTCTCCACGAGACCGTCGACCACGACGACCCAGCTCACCGCGGCCGAGGCGGGCGGCGGGCCCTCGACGTCGAGCACCGGGAAGCCCTTGAGCTGGCCGCCCGGCCCCACTGTGGCGGAACTGGCCGTGCGGGAGCCGGCGCGCTCGAGCCCCAGCGCCGCCAGCGCGGCGGCCACGACGCCGGCCGAGAGCCACAGGAACCGGCGCCGGCTGAGGCGCAGACGCGACCGCGACCCGGACACCGGTCGCGCCCTCCCCTTCGACGACCGGCTCGGCGTCGAGCGCCGGGCCCGGGCCCGGGACCGGCACGGCCCGGCGCGGCTCGGCGGGCCGCAACAGGCGCAGGACCATCTCGCCGACGCGGCGCCGGTTCAGGACGATGTGCACCACCACGGCCACGGTCAACGTCAGAGCGCTCCACTTGTGGACGGTGCGCCATTCCAGCAGCGAAAGACCGAAGAGGCCGATGAGCCGACCCGGCATGTACAGGACGAGGCCGCTGGCGGCCGTCACCACGAAGGCGGCCGTGATGAGCGCGGCGACGACGAGCTGGGTCGTGATCCTTTTCATGATCTCCTTGCGACGATCGCTCGTAAGGTACCCATTCGCGACGCGGCCCGCGCCCTCGAGGGCGGCGGCGCCCGAGCGATCCAGCCGGCGGGCCCGGAGCGGCGCCCGCGTGGCCTAGACGAGCGGCAGCAGGTGGGCCACGGCGCCGCCGACCACGAGCGCGGCGACCACGGTGCCCAGGCTGATCGCGCCGGTGCGGCGCCAGCCCAGCTCGCGGCCGAGCATGGCGATGGTCGCGATGCAGGGGATGAAGATGGCCGCCACCAGGGCGTAGACGACGATCTGGTGAGGCGTCATGAAGGTCCGCAGGTCGCGCGCCGCGACGCCGTAGCGGGCGACGGCGAAGACGACGAGCATCTGCAAGGCGAGCTCCTTGCGCAGCACCGAGAGCAGCAGCGTCAGGCCCGCCACCGCCGGCAGGCCGAGCCAGACGACGACGACCGGCTCGAGCGGCCGGTCGAGATGCCAGATCAGGCCGGTCTCGTAGAGGGCGCCCAGGGCGAAGCTGCCGATCAGCATGATCGGCGCGGCCGCCCAGAGGAACGTGCCGAAACGCTTCCAGGTCTTGGTCGCCACGAGACGCAGCGAGGGCCGCCGGAAGGGGAACATCTCCATGACCAGGCCCTCGGGCTCGCCGGGCAGGAGGCGGTTGAGCAGCAGGCCGGCGGTGAGACCCACCAGGCCCAGCACGCCGAAGACGAACAGCGCCCACTGCCAGCCGACGAACAGCGAGACCGAGCCCAGGATCACGGCGGTGCGGGCGCTGCACGGCACGAGGACGACGAGCGTACAGGCGATCGTGCGCTCGCGCCTGGTCGACAGCACGCGGGTGCCCATGATGGCCGGCACGTTGCAGCCGGCGGCGGCCATCAGCGGGATGACGGCGCGGCCGTGCAGGCCGAAGAGGTGCATGACGCGGTCGGCCAGAAACGCGGCCGCGTTCATGTAGCCGGAGTCCTCGAGCAGCGCCAGCACGAAGTAGAAGGTGAGGATGTAGGGGATGCCGACGGCCAGCGCCGCCAGGATGCCGCCGTCGAGGCCCCAGAGCAGCGTACCGCCCAGGGCGCCGTAGCCGAACACGCCGTGAACCGCGGAGGCCAGAAGCGGCGAGGCGGTGGCCATCCACAGCGAGGTCAGAAGACCCGACAGCCAGCCGCCGACGAAGAACAGAAAGGCGAACACGCCCGCCAGCACGGCCAGCAGGATCGGCACGCCGGTGACGGGCGAGGTCGTCGCCGCCCACCAGCGATCGGCGGCGGGCGCACTCGCGTGGCCCTCGGTGCAGGCCTCGGCGATGGCCGTCGCGGCCGCGTGGCGGGCGGCGGCGATCGGCACCGCAAGAGGCGCCCCATCGGCGGCGGCGGCCTTGCCGGCGTCGCCGAGCGCCGCCACGAGCTCCTGGTCGCCAGCGAGCAGCGCCAGGGCGGCGGCCCGCGGCGGCAGCCCCTCGGGCAGCGCCCCGGCCCGGTCGGCGAACGTCGCTTCGAGGCCGGCGACCTCGGCTTCGACGCGGGCCGAGTAGCGCACCGCCCGCCCGCGGCCCAGGCCGTCGCCGTCGGTCGCCACGGCGGTGGCCGCGGCGGTGAGCTCGTCGAGCCCCTCTCCGCGCCGGGCGACGGTGGGGATCACGGGCAGACCCAGGGCCTGCGAGAGCGCGTGAGGATCGACCCGCAGCGACTGCCGCCGGGCTTCGTCTACGAGGTTGAGGGCGACGACCACGCGCCGGCCGAGATCGACGATCTGCAGGACGAGGTAGAGGTTACGCGCCAGGTTGGTGGCATCGACGACGGCGACCACGACGTCGGGGCACCAGTCCAGAAGGCCGTGACGGGCGACCCACTGGTCGTCGGAGACGGGGTCGAGGGCGTAGGTGCCGGGCAGGTCGACGAGCTGCACCTCCTGACCGCCCCAGGACGCCGACGCGACGTTCAGACCCACCGTCATTCCCGGGTAGTTGGCGGTCTCGACGGCGGAGCCGGTCAGGCGGTTGAAGATCGTCGACTTGCCGACGTTGGGGTTGCCGGCGAGGCAGACGACGAGGGCGCTGCCATCGCGGCGCTCGGTGCTCAGTGAGGTCGGGCAGGCGGTCGCCACCGCAGGCTCAGGCCCGTACGAAGATCTTGCCGGCGACCTCGCGTCCGAGCGCGTAGCGGGCGCGACCCACGCGCACGAGCAGCGGCCCGCCGAAGGGAGCGACGTCTTCGACCGAGACCGCCGTCTGGGGCAGCAGGCCGAGCGACGAGAGGTAGCGCAGAAGCTCGGGCCGCTCGTCGGAGACGAAGGAGATCGTGCTCTTCTGCCCGGCGGCGAGCTCGGCGAGCGGCCGCGCCTTCTCGTCGGGGAGCTCGCCGTCAGCGCTCGGGATGGCGCGTCCGTGAGGACACGTCTGGGGGTTGCCGAGATGCGCCGCCAGACGCTCCTCGACCTCGTCGGAGAGGACGTGCTCGAACTTGCAGGCCTCGTCGTGCACCTGGTCCCAGGGCAGATCGAGGTAGTCGGTGAGGAAGCGCTCGCTCAGGCGATGCCGGCGCACGAGACGCAAGGCCTCGCGGCGGCCCTCCGCCGTCAGCACGATCCGGCTGGCCGCGTCGCGTTCGACGAGACCCTCGCCGGCGAGGCGGGCGACCATCTGCGACACCGACGGAGCCGCCAGCCCGAGCTCCTCGGCGACGTGGCTGATGGTCGCGCCCCCGGGCTGCTGGGTCAGCTTGAAGATCGCCTCGAGATACTCCTCGCGGCTCTCGCTCCGTGCGCTCATGTACGGCCTCCTTAGCTCCTCACTTAGGATAGCCTACATGAGCATATTCGGCAATTGAACGCGGATCCTTTAGTCGAGGCTCGCGCGGTGCGACCCGCCGCGCCGCGGCGGCCGCCCGCAAGGCGGCTCCGGCTCGAGCTACGCGCCGGCCGCGGGAAGGAGCGCGGCGAAGCGGCCCCCGGCGACGGCACGGGCCACCGCTTCGATCTCGGGCGCCAGGTACCTGTCCTCGTCGAGTTGCGCCGCGAGACCGCGGACGAGAGCGCGCGCCGCCTGCGTGCCGACACCGGGCTGGAGCGGCGCCAGAAGGTCGATCGCCTGGGCCGCGCAGAGCGCTTCGATGGCGAGGATCGCCGGCACGTTGCCGGCCACCTGGAGGAGTTTGAGCGCGGCCGTCATCCCCATGCTCACGTGGTCCTCCTGGTCGCCCGACGAAGGGATCGAATCGACGCTCGCCGGGTGGCACAGGATCTTGTTCTCGGCGACCAGGGCGGCGGCCGTGTACTGAGCGATCATGTAGCCGTTGTTCAGGCCGCTGTCGGAGGTCAGGAACGGCGGCAGCTCGGAAAGCGAAGCCGTCAGCATGCGAAACGTGCGGCGCTCGCTGATGCTGCCGATCTCCGCCAGGCTCATGGCGGCGAGGTCGAGCGCCAGGGCGAGCGGCTCGCCGTGGAAGTTGCCGGCCGAGATCACCTCGCCCGAGTCCGGGAAGACGAGCGGGTTGTCGGTGACCGACTCGATCTCGATCTCGGCGATCCCGCGCAGATAGCGCAGGGCGTCGCGACAGGCGCCGTGGACCTGGGGGATGCAGCGGATCGAGTAGGCGTCCTGGACCTTGTCGCAGTTGAGGTGGCTCAGGATGATCTCGCTGCGTGCGGTCACGGCGCGCACGTGCTCGGCCGTGAGCAGCTGCCCGGGAATGGGCCGCAGACGCTGGATGCGCTCCTCGAAGGGCCCTACCGAACCGCGGAGTCCCTCGAGGCTCATGGCCCCGATGACGTCGGCGGAATCGAGCAGGGCCTCGCCGTCGGTCACGACGAGACAGGCGATCGCCGCCATGAACTGCGTGCCGTTGAGCAGCGACAGGCCCTCTTTGGCTTCGAGCGAGACCGGCGCCACCCCGGCTTCGGCGAGGAGCGGCGCGGCGGCCTGCCGCTCACCCGAGGCCGACAGGAACTCACCCTCGCCCATCATCGCCAGCACCAGATGGGCCGACGGCGCGAGATCGCCCGACGCTCCGAGCGAGCCGCGTGACGGGACGTACGGCACGAGGTCGCAGTTGAGGAGGGCGCACAGGGTCTCGAGCACCTCGGTGCGCACCCCCGAGTAGCCCTTGGCGACGGTGTTCGCCCGCAGGAGCATGGCCGCGCGGACGACGTCGCGCGCCAGCGGCTCGCCCACACCGACCGCGTGACTGCGCACGAGATTGCGCTGCAGCTGGCGGACCTGCTCGACGGGGATGCGGGTCGTGGCGAGCTGGCCGAAGCCGGTCGTGACGCCGTAGACGACACGTTCCTCGGCGAGGATGCGCTCGACGACCGCGCGCGCGTCGGCGAGGCGCCGCCTCGCCGACGGTCCGATGCCGACCGGGCGCCCGCGGCGGGCGACGTCGGCGACGTCGGCGATCGAGAGCGGCCGTTCGCCGATGGAGAGCTCGTTCACCGCGTCACGACCGCCGCGCCCACCATCGGGTGAGCATCCGCGAGTCCGGCATGTGGAGCTCGTCTCTCAAGCGGCGGAGTTCGTCTCTCAGCGCCGCCGACCGCGGCCACCGCCCTCGCGCAGGTCTCGTCCGACGGTCGCGTACGGGAGCAGCGCCATCTCGCGGGCGCGCTTGACGGCGACGGCCACCTGACGCTGGTGACGGCGGCACGTACCGGTGACCCGCCGTGACTTGATCTTGCCGCGTTCGCTGATGCAACGCCGCAGGGCGTCTAAGTCCTTGTAGTCGACGCCGATGACTTTGTCCTTGCAGAAGTGGCAGTAGCGACGCCTCGAGGGGTCGAGTGGCCTGCCTCTCTTTCTGTCGGGACGTGGTTTGCCTTTGGAGCTCGGCACGGTCGTTTCCCTTCGGCCAGAGTTGGTTTGTAGGTGAGCCCGCGCGAGTGCCCGACCCGCACGGTGATCGTCGCGGCCCGCCGCGGCGCACGGACGCGGCGCCGGACCGGGGCCGGGCAGACGGCGGAGTGGGTCGGCGCGCAACGCCGCAACGTCACTCGACCGCCGACGGCCGCGTGACTGTCTTCAGCCGCCGGCGGCGTCCGTCGCGCCGGCGGCTGCCGGCGCGACGGACGCCGCTCGCATCTGCTTGCCCCTAGACGGGGCGTACGTTGACGGCCTGCGGACCCTTCTGGCCCTCGGTGACCTCGAACTCGACCGCCTGGTTTTCGACCAGGTTATCGACGCCGGGGGCGAGCGAGTTGACGTGCACGAAGACGTCCTTGCCCTCCGCCTGCTCGATGAAGCCGTAGCCCTTCTGGCCGTTGAACCATTTCACTTTACCTTGAGCCAACCTGTTCTCCTCGTCTCATGAGCGTGTTCGCGGCGCCTCTTGCGGCGACCGTGGGCGCTCCTCGCCGACACGCTGCTTACGACGCCATGATACACGCCGCCGGCAGCAAGCTCCTAGACTACGCCGCTTGCGGCCTGCAAGACAATCGTTCCGCGGCCGCGGCGCAGCGGCGGCGACCGCCGTCCGGCGGTCGCCGCCGCCGCTCGAGGGACTCACCCGTGAGCGATGTTGACGGCGCGGGCCACGACGACCGCCAGGGTCGCGAACGCCAGCAGGCTCTCGGCCCCCATGGCGAGCTTCGCCCACTTCGAGTAGGGCATCGCGTCCGTCGGCGAGAAGGCGATGGCGCTCGTCAGCGACACATAGGCGTAGTCGTAGAAGCTCGGCTTCCAGAGCGGCGGGGCGATCGCCTCTTGATCGGCCTGCTGCTGCGGAAAGACGAGGTCGGGATAGCGTCCCTGGTAGCCGTCGGCCCGCGACTCGGGCCCCCCGCCGTCGAACTCCCAGTACATCAGCGCGAAGACCGCGAGATTGACGACCCACAGGACGAGGCCGGCGGCCAGCAGTCCCAGCGGTCCGAGACGCGACCCGACGAAGACCCCGTGCACGAGAAGCACCAGGCTCGCCGCGTTGGCGACGACCAGAACGACGACGAGAGCCCGCGACAGAGCCCCGGCCGCCGCGCCCGGTATCGCGGAGCTCTCGTAGACCGCGATGGAGGCGACGAGCAGCCCCGACGAGATCAGCGGGAACACCCAGACCGGCCGCAGGGAGAGGCTGTGAGCGACCCAGGTCTGGCCGGCGATGATCAGCAGCGCCGCGGCGAACACAGGCCGCCGCGACTCGGGATCGGTCTTGGACCTCCACTGAGGCTGCGCCGCCACGACCACCCCCTCCGCGCCGCTCGGGCTCCCCGCACCCTCGGAGAGCGCTCCCCGGCAGTGGTAGTTTGTCGCGGGCTCCCGACGGTGACAAGGGGGCATGGCGAGCGAGTCCTCCTCGGCGACCACGACCGCCCAGCGCGTGCGTCACGACATGTTCGACGAGGCCCGGCGACTGGTCGACGCGGCGCGCTCCGAGGGTCTCACCCTGCGGCTGCTCGGCGGGCTCGGCGTGAGGCAGCACTGCCGGACCCTCGATCTCTGCGCCCGCGACTACAGCGACCTCGACATGGTCGCTCCCGCCAAACAGGCTCGCCGGCTGCCGGCGCTCTTCAAGCGGTTCGGCTACGTAGAGAACTACGAGGTGAGCACCGCGACGTCCGGCGCCGAGCTCCAGTTCGTGCGTCCCTGTGAGCACGAGGCCGAGCCGGGGACACGCTCCGCCCACGCCGACGACCACGTCGACGTCTTTCTCGACACCTTCCGCATGGACCACGACATCGCCCTCGGCCGACGCCTGGAGATCGAGCCCTATACCATCTCGCTCTCCGACCTGCTGCTGACCAAGCTGCAGATCTTCAGGCTGAACGAGAAGGATGTGGCCGACATCGTCACACTGCTGGCCGACTTCGACGTGGGCGACAAGGACGCGCCCGGGGTGATCGACAGCCGCTACATCGGGGCGCTCTGCGCCGACGACTGGGGTCTCTTCTACGATGTCGCCATGAACCTGCAGCGCGTCGGCGAGCGGCTCGCCGCGCTCGACTTGAGCGACGCGCAGACGGCGCGCGTGCGCCAGGGAGCCCTGCGGCTGATCGCCGCCCTCGACGGCGCGCCCAAGAGCGTCCGCTTTCGCCTGCGCGCCCGCGTCGGCACCCGCAAGTCCTGGCACAACGAGCTCGACGACCAGGAGTGAACCCCGTCGCCTTCGCCGCGTCGCGCTGGAGTGAAGCCGGAGTGAACCTTGCCGCTCTCACCCGAGTCTGCAGTCGGACGGAGCGGAGCGGGCGCCGAGCGGCTCGGTCGGCAGGGCCAGACCTGGTCGGGCTCGGGCTGGACCAGGGCGCTGGACCTGGGCCGCCTGGGTGCCCGGCGCCTGTCTCGAACCGGAGCCCACGGGGTACGATCAGACTGCCGGCCCATACAGGGCCTCCCCGACTGCAGGCAGCCTCGAGCGGATCGGCGCGACCGACGCCCGGACGTCTGCATGAGGTTTGGCCGCGGGCGCGCGACCGCCATCAGACGAGAAGGAGAAGGTCATGAGTACCGCTTCGCTCAGCCCCGTCGTCGGGAAGGGGCGGTCGTGGTAGCCGTCTCCGGCGCGACCATCGCCCTGCTGATCATCGTCGTGGCAGCCGTGGTCGTCGTCCTTGTCGTGGCACGCGGCAGCGTCCGCATGGTACGGCCCACGCACCGTGGCCTGGTAGAGCGCCTGGGCAAGTACAACCGCTACGCAGGGCCGGGCATTCATGGTGTCCTGCCGATCATCGAGCGCATGTACCAGGTCGACGTCCGCGAGGTCCTGGTCGAGGCCCAGCCTCAGGAGATCATCACCAACGACAACCTGAACGCCAAGGTCGACGCCCAGGTCTATCTCAAGGTCAAGGCCGACGAAGAGAGCGTCAAAGCCTCGATCTACAACGTCACCAACTACGAAAACCAGGTCGTCAACCTGGCGCGCACCACGCTGCGCAACATCATCGGCACGCTCTCGCTGAAGTCGGCCAACTCGGAGCGCGGCAAGATCAACGAGGAGCTGCGCACGGCCCTGCTGGTCGAGACGGCCAGCTGGGGCATCGAGATCCTGCGCACCGAGCTCAAGGAGATCGACCCGCCCCGTGACGTCCAGGAGACCATGAACAAGGTGGTCAAGGCCGAGAACGAGAAAGTCGCGGCGATCGACTTCGCCACCGCGACCGAGACGCAGGCCGACGGCCAGCGGCGCGCCGAGATCAAGAAGGCCGAGGGCACGAGGCAGGCGAAGATCCTCGAGGCCGAAGGCGAAGCCCAGGCCATCCAGCTCGTCAACGAGGCGGCCGACAAGTACTTCGTGGGCAACGCCCAGATGCTGCGCAAGCTCGAAGCCGTCGAGCGGGCGCTCTACCAGAACAGCAAGATCGTCGTGCCGGCCGACACCCAGCTCGTCAACGTGATCGGCGACCTGGGCGGTCTCGGGTCCGAGGCGGCCGATCGGCCGCGCGGCAAGATGGCGGTGGTGAGC
>CAWCWZ010000029.1:0-6179 GCA_963799395.1 uncultured Actinomycetes bacterium | reverse complement strand
GATCGTGACCCAGTACTACAACTTCCTGCGGCTCGGGTTCGACGGCTACGCCAAGGTCCACGGGTACTCGCGCGAGGTCGCCACCTACCTCTCCGGGCGGATCGCCAAGCTCGGGCCGTTCGAGCTGCTCACCAGGGGCGACGAGCTGCCCGTCTTCGCCTTCACCCTGGCGGCCGACGTCGGGAACTTCACCGTGTTCGACGTGGCCGACGCCCTGCGCGAGCGCGGCTGGCTCGTGCCCGCCTACACGTTCCCCAAGAACCGGCAGGATCTGGCGGCGCTGCGTATCGTCGTGCGGCGCGACTTCACGCTCGACGTCGCCGACCTGCTGCTGGCCGACTTCGAGCGTCAGCTGCCGCGGCTGCGCAAGCAGGCCGCGCCGGTCAACGACAGCGCCGCGGCGTCGTTCCACCACTGACAGACACGGCGACGGGGCGGCTGCCCGGCCCGCACGGCGCCACTTGCGGGCGGCGTTTGAGAGGCGCGCTCCATCAGGAAGAACAAGAGGCCGAGACCCGGTCCAACGAGCGAAACGAGGGATGGGGATGCTGGACAAGCGTATGCAGGACGCCCTGAACGGGCAGATCAACGCCGAGCTCTACTCGGCGTACCTCTACCTGTCGATGTCGGCGCAGTTCGCCGAGCTCGGCATGGCGGGGGGCCAGAACTGGATGCACGTCCAGTTCCAGGAGGAGCTCTTCCACGTCCAGAAGTTCTTCGACTACGTCGTCGAGCGCGGCGGCCGCGTGCTGCTCACGGCCATCGACCAGCCCGTCCAGGAGTGGCCCACGGCGCTCGCCATGTTCGAGCAGGCGCTGGCCCACGAGAACAAGGTCACGGGCCTGATCAACGCGCTCGCCGATCTCGCCCTCGAGCTGCACGACCACGCCACCCTGCAGGAGCTGCAATGGTTCATCGGCGAGCAGGTCGAGGAGGAAGCCACCGCCGACGACATGGTGAAGAAGCTGCGCCTGGTGCAGGGCGCGCCGGGCGGGCTCTACGAGATCGACAAGGAGCTGGCGGCGCGCGTCTACACGCCGCCGCTGCCGGCCGCGAAGTAGGGCAAGAGGCCGCCGTCAGCTCTGGTCGAGGGTCGCCGCCACGCTGATCTCGACGTTGCCGCGCAGCGCCTGCGACACCGGACAGCCGTCCCTGGCCGCAGCGGCGGCCGTCTCGAAGGCCGCCTGGTCGAGGCCGGGCACGACGCCGCGGACCTCGAGGCGCGAGCTCGCCACGTGCCAGCCGGCGTCGGTCTTCTCAAAGGTGACCGTCGCCGTCACGTCGAGGCTGCGCGGCGGCGTGCCGGCGTCGGTCAGGTCGCCCGAGAAGGCCATCGCGTAGCACGAGGCGTGGGCGGCGGCGATGAGCTCCTCGGGGCTCGTCTTGCCCTCCGAGCGGGCGGTCCGCGAGGCCCAGGTGACGGGCAGCTCGGGGGCCGCGCCGCTCGCCATGAGCAGCCGGCCGCTGCCCTCGCTCAGGGTCCCGGTCCAGGTGACTTGCGCACGTCGTTCGGCTGAGATCATGATTCCTCCTCGGGGCAATCGATCCACGGTCACGACGTCGTTACGTACCCCAAAACGGAGGTCGCGCGAACGGCCCGCTTCCCGGCGCGAGGCGTTCCTCAGGCGCGAAGGACCGGCCCATCGTGATACACCCTGTGGTCCGATAGCGATAGAGTAACGAGTACGATGCGGCTCGACCCCTTTCAGCTCGAACGCTACTTCGGTCAGTACGAGTTCTCCGTGGAGTTCCCGCTGGCCGCCTCCGACTGCGACGGCCTGTCTCTAACCGAGCTGCTCTCGCTCTGCGACGGCCCGACCCGTGATCTCTGGGATGAGCTGCGGCTCGGCTACACCGAATCGCAGGGTCATCCGCTGCTGCGCCAGGAGATCGCCGGGATGTACCTGGGCTGCGAGCCCGACCAGGTGCTGGTGGCCGCCCCCGAGGAGCTCATCTTCATCGCCGCCAACTGCCTGGTGCGCAACGGCGATCACGTGGTCTGCACGTTCCCCGGCTACCAGTCGCTGTACTCGGTCGCCGAGGCGCTGCACGCCGAAGTCAGCCGCTGGGAGCCCGACGAGGCCGACGGCTGGCGCTTCGACCCCGAGCGGCTGGCCGAGCTCATCCGCCCGAGCACCCGCCTGATCGTCGTGAACTTTCCCCACAACCCGACGGGCTCGCTGCCGGCCTTCGCCGACTTCGAGCGCATCCTCGAGATCGCGGCGAGCTACGGCATCCCCGTCTTTTCCGACGAGATGTACCGGCTGCTCGAGCGCGACCCGGGCGACCGGCTGCCGGCGGCGGTCGAGCTCTACGACAGGGCGGTGTCCCTGTCGGGAGTCTCCAAGACGCTCGGCCTGGCCGGCCTGCGCATTGGCTGGCTCGTCGTGCGCGACGAACGCCTCATGCGGCGCCTGATCGCGCTCAAGGACTACACGACGATCTGCAACAGCGCGCCGAGCGAGATCCTCGCCCTCGCCGGCCTGCGCGCCCGCGAAAGCATCCTCGCCCGCCACCACGAGCGCATCGAGCGCAACCTCGGCCTGCTCGTCGGGCTTCATGGCCAAGTACGAGGCGCTCTTCTCGTGGGCGCCGCCCCGGGCCGGGACGATCTGCTTTCCGCGCTTCAGGCCCGAGACGCTGGGCACGCCCGAGTTCTGTCGCATGGTCCGCGAGGAGGCCGGCGTGATGCTGGCGCCGTCGACGGTCTTCGACTACGGCGAGCGTCACCTGCGGATCGGCGCGGGCCGCGAGAACTTCCCCGAAGGGCTCCTGCGCCTGAGCGCCTTCCTCACCAGCCGGCGCTCCGGTTAGACAGGCGCCTCCCGCCCGGCGGCCGTCAGCGGCCCTCGCGCAGGACCTTCTCGTAGAAGTCGTGGGTCGCCGAGGTCTGCATGCCGAGCCGCTCGTAGAGGCCGACGGCGCCGGTCTCGTTGTCTGAGTCGACGCCCAGGACGGCCTCGGCGTAGCCGCGCTCGCGCAGGGCGGCGAAGGCGGTGAGCAGCAGCAGCCTGCCCAGACCGCGGCGGCGCCACGGGCGGCGCACGGCGAGCGTCTCGACATAGCCGCCGTAGGGCTCCGGATAGCAGACGACGGTCCCGACCATGCGGTCGCCGTCCCAGGCCGTGAACCACAGGTCGGTGTCGGCCTCCTCGGTGAGCGCCGAGCGCAGCCATTCCTCGAAGGGCTGGGCGGCGAAGCGGAAGTGCTCGGCGAAGGCGTCCTGGCCGGTCTCCCAGGTGGCGCGCTCGTCGCGGTTTCGCGTGAAGCGGCGCACTTCGAGGCCGGGCGGCGGCGCGTAGGCGAGCGGGTCGTCGGGCAGGTGGTCGAGCGCCAAGCGCAGGCGCTGGAACGACCGTACGTGGGCAAAACCGGCCTCGCGGTAGAGCTCGCCACGGCGGTCGCCGCGGTCGCGCCACACTGCGAGCGACACGCGGCGGCCGGGTGCCGCCGCCGCCGCGGGGACGACCGCGAAGCGTTCGACCCACTCGAGCAGCGGCGCCTCGAGCCCGCGCCACTGATGGTCGGGGTGGACCAGGAACTGGCCGTCGACGCAGGTGTGGTCGGCCGAGTCGAACACCCAGGCGTAGGCCGCCAGGCGGCCGTCGGCGGCCGCGACCAGACAGGCGTTGCGCTCGAGGTCGAAGCGCGGCTGGTCCCAGTCGGCGTGCAGGTCGTCCCTGCTCGCCCAGGCCTGGCCGGAGGCGGCCAGGTCGGCGGCCGCCATGAGGGCGACGACCTCGTCGAGATCGTCGTGGCGCGGCCGCCGCAGGGCGTAGCCGGCCGGCAGACCGGTGGGGACGGGGTCGCTCACCGGGGAGGGGCCGCGGTCCGCGCGAAAGCGCCGGGGAGGGCGCGGGCGGGGCGGCTGCAAGCCGCCCCGCCCGCGCCGGCGGGAGTCGCCGCGGTCACGACTCGAGCGCCCGCGAGCGCCCGCGTCGCAGGAACACCGCGAGCAGCCCGACGACCACGAGCGCGGCCACGACGATGACCACGATCAGGATGCCGCGGGCGCCGCCCGACTTCGTGGCGTTCACGTTCAGCGTGAGGTTCTTGTAGGTGTCGATGTTGTTGTAGTTGTAGATCGCCGCGCCGTCGCCGGCCGGCGCCTTGGTCCAGCCCGTCCACTTGTTGGTGTTCCAGGCTTCGAGCTGGTAGGGGTAGGCCATGATCGCGTAGGGCGCGGCGTAGTAGAAGATCTTCTCGGCCTGCTGCACGAGCGGGATGCGCTGCGCCTGGTCGATCGTGGTCGCCGCCTCGTTGGAGAGCTTCGTGTAGGCGGGATCGGTCCACAGACAGTCGTTCCAGCCGTAGCCGGTCGACTGGGGCGGGGTGTAGATGCTGATCATGAAGGCCGGGTCGACGTCCTCGGTCCAGTACCACATGAACATGTCCCAGTTGGGCGTGTAGGTGTTGCCGCTGAACTGGTACTGGGCGCTCGTGAGCACCCCCGGGTCGACGATCGACAGCGTGACCTTCACGCCGACGTTCCTGAACCACTGCACCGCGAGCTTGCCCGCGACCTCGTTGGCCGGAGAGTCGGTCGTGACCATCAGGCGCAGTGTCAGCGGCTTGCCCTGCTTGGTCGTCCGGTAGCCGTTGCTGCCCATCAGGTAGCCGGCGGCGGTGAGCATCTGGTTGGCCTTGGCGGGGTCGTAGGTGAACATGTCGCTTGCCGGCGGCTGCCAGTGGAACGGCGAGTAGGGCACGATCAATGACGAGCCCGGCTGCGCGTAGCCGTCGAAGGCGGTCGAGACGATCTTGTTGCGATCGATCGCGTAGTTCATGGCCTGGCGGAAGACCGGGTCGCGCAGCACCGGGTTGCCCTTCGAGTTCGGGCTCGCGTAGCAGTTGAAGGCGAGCTCGGCGAACTGCCACGACGCGGCCTCGCTGGTCTGGATGCCGGGCGTCGAGGAGAGCTGACGAAACTCGGCGAACGGCACGTCGACGGCGGCGTCGATGTTGCCCAGCTTCAGGTCGCTCGCCATGGTGTCGGCGTTGGTGTAGGTGAGGATGTACAGGTCGGAGATATGCGGGGCGCCGCCCCAGTAGTGCGGGTTGGCCTTCAGGTGGACGTACTTGCCGGGCTGCCAGCCGACCACCTGAAAGGGCCCCGTGCCGATGATCGGCGGCTTGTTCTGGAAGCTCGTGCTGGCCGCCTTGCCGGAGATCTTCGACCAGATGTGCTGCGGCAGGATCGGCACCACCATGCGCAGCATGTTGGCCTTGGGGGCCTTCGTATAGATCTCGACCGTGTTAGGGCCGGTGGCCTTGGCGCCGATGATGCCGTCGGTGTAGACGGCGAGACTCGAGAGATTGTTCTTGACGATGTAGTTGAAGGTGAAAGCGACGTCGGCGGCCGTGAACGGCACGCCGTCCTGCCACGTCACGCCCTGGCGGGTCTGGAACGTCCAGGTCTTGCCATCGGGCGACACCTTCCAGGTCGTCGCCAGCTCGGGCCGCGGCGCCAGCGTCTTGGCGTCGAAGCCGACGAGGAAGTCGTAGTTCAGGTGCCAGATCTG
Source organism: uncultured Actinomycetes bacterium (assembly GCA_963799395.1). Taxonomy (GTDB): domain Bacteria; phylum Actinomycetota; class Thermoleophilia; order UBA2241; family UBA2241; genus Bog-752. The sequence goes on along the minus strand of CAWCWZ010000029.1, from coordinate 657 downwards.
GTAGTCGAGGCCCTGGATCCCGATGAACGGATTCAGGTTGTCGGGGGTCTGGAGCTGGCCGATGCGCACGACGAGCGAGCCGTTCGACGGCGTCGCGTTCGGCGCCGGGCTCGAGCTCGAGCTCGCGACCGCCATGGCGGTGCCGGCGCCGACGGCGACGATCGCGACGACGGCCGCGACGAGCAGTCCCAGGCGCGCCAGGCGTGAAGGGTTCAACGACATGAAGGGCTCCTTTGGTAGGCGAACAGGGCACGCTCCGCGGGGAGCAGCGAGCGGGGTGGGCAGCCGTCGGTCGTGGCGATGCCTCCTTGGCACGAGTCTCATCTGCCCGGGCGGCGCCTGGGCGACGAGGTCGCCCAGGCGCCGCCGCGCGGTCCGGTCGAGTCTGAAGGTCGGCGGGCTTTCGAGCAACTCGCGCGTCCTCTCGGCCACGCGTTCCTTGAGGGTGGTCGATCCCTCGGTCCGCCAGCGATCGTAGAGCGACTGGTCGAACAGGCCGGACTGCCGGAAGCGCCGGTAGCGCGCGCCGCGTCATCGGCCGCCCCAGATGGTTGCCGCCGGGACCGGCGAGCATGATCTCGTCGAGGGCCAGGGCCTCGTCGTCGGCCGGCAGCTCTTCGCCGAAGGCGCGGGCGTAACCGGCCAGCTCGTCGCCGA
>CAWCWZ010000028.1:0-10565 GCA_963799395.1 uncultured Actinomycetes bacterium | reverse complement strand
CGTTCAGGTCGCTCTGCACGACGATCAGCCCCCGCACGCCGGCCGCGACGAGCTCGGCGGCCCGACCGCAGAGATTGGTCACTCTCGAGTTGAAGATACGCGTCTCGCCGGCGGCGACCAGCACGGGGAAGGCGTAGCCGCGGGCGTCGGTCAGCGTCAGCGAGACCGTCGCCGCCGGCGGGACCTTGCCCGCCCCCCCGGCGAGCCCCTCCGCGAGTCCCAGCGTGTCGCGGCTCACGAGCACCTGGTCGCGGCCGAAGGCGAGGGCCTCGACGACGGGCACTCCGGCCGCGGCCGCCACGCGGGCGATGTCGGAGAGCGCGAGCTCCGGGGCGCACACGACCCCCGCGGCGCCGAACAGCCCGGCCGCAAGCGAGTTCAGCCCCTGGAGCGGGTACTCGAGGAAGACCATGTCCGCCCACGACAGCGCCGCGACGTGCCGCGCGTACACGGCATCCCATCCCATGGCCGCGATGGCCGCCGCCCAGGGTACGTCGGAGTCGAACAGGACCTCGGGCGAGCGCACGCGCACCGGCAGACCGCCGCGCCGTGCGGCGGCGCGGGCCGCGGCGACGAGCCCGAGGTCGTCGCCGGTCCGCAGGTCGAGACAGAGGGCCTCGACGTGCTCGCGAGTGGCCGGCTCCTCGCCGGGACGCAGACGCAGGACGACGGCCGGCGCCGCGCGGCGGGCAGGCTCGGCGGTGGGTCGCGCGGCGGTGGGCGGCGGGACAAGCGGCGGGGCTGGCGGCGGGGCGGCGGGCTGCGCCCGCCGCCCCGCCGCCAGACGCCGCTCGTCGAGCTCGGAGAGCGCCGCGCGGCGCAGCGCCTTGAGGTCGCCGACGCCCAGGAACACGCCGTCGTCGAGCGTGAACTCGAAGCCGCGCAGCTCGTAGGGCGTGCCGCCCAGCGCGCCGACCGCCCGGCGCGCCTTGTCGGCCGAGAGCGCGGCCGTGCGCGCCGCCTCGAGCGGCGCGTCGCCCTCGACCGTGATCTCTTCTCCCGCGGCCGCAAGCCGCAGCCACGGGGGCTTGCCTCGCCGGCCGCCGAGAGCGGCCGAGAGGGCGATCGGGCGCGCCAGGACCCGGCCCGCCGCCGCGTCGGCGGCGAAGGCGTCGATCTGCCCGGAGCTCGTGCGGAAGACCCTGTCCTTGACGCTCACCCGCTCGCTCATCCGCAACACGAGGCGCTCGTCGCCGGGGTGACCGCCGGCCAGCAGGGCCGCGAGCCGGGCCGGCTGAGTCGCTCCCCAGATCGTGTAGATCTGCACGACGTCGGCCTCGTGCAGCTCGCGGTCGACGCGCACCGTCACCTCGCCGCGGGCCTCGTCAACGCCCTCGACCCGGCCGACCTGGACGCCGCGATGACCGCCGCGACCGCCGGCGCGCACGGCGGCGTGCTCACCCGCGAGGTGGACCGTGGTGAAGCCGCGTGAGAAGCTCTGCTCGAGGCGCGAGAGCCACTGGGGCAGCACGGCGAAGCGCTCGGGGTCGGCGAGGGCCGCGTCGAGGGCCTCGCGGTAGACGGCCGTGGTCACGGCGACGTAGGCCGGGTCTTTCATGCGGCCCTCGATCTTGAACGAGCCGACCCCCGCCGCGAGCAGCGCCGGCAGCGCGCCGACGGCGGCGAGATCGGCGGTCGACAGGACGCGCTGGAGCTCGCCGGCGGGCGCGGCGGCCGTGCCGGCGGGCGCGGCGCCCGTGCCGGAAGTCCCGCCCGCCGCCGATGCGCCGGCGGCGCCCGCGCCACCGCCCACCTCGAGCCGGTAGCGCAGGCGGCAGGCCTGGCTACAACGACCGCGGTTGCCGCTGCGTCCCGAGGCCATGCTCGACAGAAGACAGGCCCCGGAGTAACCGTAGCAGAGGGCGCCGTGGACGAACGCCTCGAGAGCGAGGCCGTGCGGCTCGAGGGCGGCGATCTCGTCGAGGGAGAGCTCGCGCGCCAGGATGGCGCGCGAGAAGCCGAGGTCGGCAAGGCGTTCGAGCTGGGCGCTCGAGTGCGTGTCGAGCTGCGTGCTGGCGTGCAGCTCGAGCGCCGGGTAAGAGTCGTGGACGAGCGCCGCGAAGCCGAGGTCGGCGACAATCAGGGCGTCAAGCCCGGCGCGGTAGGGCGCTTCGAGGGCGGCGAGGGCGGGTCCGAGCTCGTCGTCCTTGAGCAGGACGTTCAGGGCGAGATGGACGCGGGCGCCGAAGAGATGAGCGCGATCGATCGCCGCAAGCAGGGCCGGCGGCGCGAAGTTGCCGGCGAAGGCGCGCGCGCTCCACGACTCGAGCCCGAGGTAGACGGCGTCGGCGCCGGCCGACAGGGCCGCCTGCAGGGCAGGCGGCCCTCCGGCCGGCGCCAGCAGCTCGGCCCGCGGCCGGGCGGCGGCCCCGGGCGACGCCACGGGACCGCTCAGTCCGCGATCAGCTTCCACTCCGCATCGCGCCGCACGCGGATGAGCCCCGAGGTCGGCACGATCTCGACGCCGCGCCGCTCGTACTCGTCGAGCAGCAGGTTGACGCCCACCGAGTCGCTCGAGATGTGGCCGGCGATCACCACGTGGATGTGGTTGTCCTCGGCCACCTTGCGCAGGTCGGGGCTCATGTGCATGCCGACGATGGTGCCGACGCCGTGGTCGGCAAGCTTCTCCATGATCGGCACCGGACCCTCGGTGCCGCCGGTCATGTCGACCCAGACCTTGCCGGCGCGCTTGCCCGCTTTCTCTTCGACCATGTAGGGTCCGGCTCCCCTGGCGGCCGCGAGGTGGTACTCGGGCACGTCGAACAGGGCCCGGCGGACGTCTTCGAGGAGCAGCGGCTCGCGCTCGCTGAAGAGCCGGGTCAGGTAGGTTGTCACCAGGTTGTCGGTCGGCGTGTGGGCCGAGAAGAAAGGGATGTCGAGCAGCCGGGCGGCGTCGGTCGCCTGGTCGACGTTCATCGGCATGAAGCGGCGACGCACCTCGACGCGGCGCTCGTCCATGACCGACTCGCCGACGTTGATCGGCACGCCCCACGTCTCCCACACCTCGGCCTGCATCTCCATGACGCGATCGAGCTTGGAGAGCGCCATGCCCTCGGGATGGTGGGTGTAGATGGCGTCGATGCGGCGGCCCTTGTCGCGCAGGCGGTCGGCGAGCAGCACCTCGCCGACGTTCATGTCGATGCCGGCGATGACCGACGTGACCTCGGTGTCGCGGTCGCCCACGTAGATGCGCGTGTCGACGTACGGGTTGGTCAGCTCCTCGTCGTCGAAGATGTCTTTGAGGTAGTCGGCCAGCGCCTCGTAGCGGCGCCTGGCCATGGCGAGCGAGCTCTCGACGCGCTCCCGGCCCCGGGGATCGGCTTCGATCCCCATGCGGATCGCGGTCTCGTACATCTCTCCTAGCTTCACGTGAGTCCTTTCGTGAGGTTGTTCGAGTGCTCGACCGCCGGTCGGACACGCGCGCCTGTGGCCCATGACCTGAGCCCTCAGACCCGGCGCTATTCTACAACCCGCCACGACGGGCCCTGGCCGGCGGGCGCCGGCCGGGTCCGTCAGCGCCGCCGCGCGCGCGGCAGGGGTCGCGAAAGGAACGGGCTGTCAGCGTCGACGAAGCGCCACGGAGTCGCGGGCGCGGCGGCCACGCCGATGCGGGGTGTCGCCACGGTGCGCGGCGCGCCGCGCGACCAGGTCGCCGGCTCGCCACCCGCAACGCCTTCGCGAGCCAAGAAGCAGGCTCTGCCGGCGACGCCGTCCGGGCAGCAGGCGGGCAGCCCGTCGTCGGCGCGGGTGATGGCGAGCGCCTGAGTCAGCTTGGCGGGACCGCTGCAGAGTCGCCGCGGGTCGTCGAACCCGCGACGCTCCCGCATCGCCCCGAGCCCTTCGGTCGGCTCGAGGGCGCGCAGCAGGACGGCGGCGGCCCGGCCTTCGCCCTCGCAGACGACGTTGACGCAGAAGTGCAGACCCATGGTGAAGTAGACGTACAGGCGGCCCGGCGGGCCGAACATGACGGCGTTGCGCTGAGTCTGGCCGCGGTAGGAGTGGCTCGCCGGGTCGTCGGCGCGGTAGGCCTCGACCTCGACGAGGCGGCCACCGACGCCGTCGCAGAGAAAGGTGCAGCCGAGCAGATCGCGGGCGACCTCGAGGACCGGCCGCTCGAAGAAGGCGCACGGCAGACGCTCGCTCACGGGTAACCGGGGGTCCGACGTCAGCTCTCGAGCGCCTCGCGGGCGAGGGCGAGCTGCTCGCGTACCCGCGCGGGCGCCGAGCCGCCGGCGCTCACCTTGGCGGCCAGCGAGCGTTGCGCGTCGACGAGGCCGCCGACGCCGGCGGCCAGCGCCGGCGAGAGGGCCGTGAGCTCATCGAGCGACAGCTCGCCGAACTCGCAGCCCTTCTCGAGGCAGCGACGCACCAAGGCGCCGGTGACGTGGTGGGCCTCGCGGAACGGCAGGCCACGGGCCACGAGCTCGTCGGCCACGTCGGTGGCCATGAGAAACGAGCCGCAGGCCGCCGCCATGCGCCCCGCGTCGAACGTCACACCGGCCAGCAGCTCGGCCACGACCGGCAGGAGCGCCTGGAGGCAGTCGACGGCGTCGAACAGGTAGCGCTTGTCTTCGCGCAGGTCGGTGTTGTAGGCAAGCGGCAGGCCGTGCTGGGTGGCCAGCAGCCCCTGCAGGTCGGCGGCCACCCGCGGACCGGCCGCCCGCATGAGCTCGGCGGCGTCGGGGTTGCGCTTCTGCGGCATGATGCTGGAGCCGCCGCTCACGGCGTCGGGCAGGGTGACGAAGCCGAACTCGGCGGTCGCCCACAGGACGATCTCGGCGCCGATCCGGCTGAGGTGGGCGGCGAGAGTGGCCGCCGCCGCCAGATAGTCGCAGGCGAAGTCGCGGTCGGCGACGGCGTCGAGCGAGTTGGGTGAGATCCGTTCGAAGCCGAGCGCGGCGGCCACGGCGGCGCGGTCGATGTCGTAGTTCAGGCCGGCCGCCGCGCCGGCGCCGAGCGGCAGCTCGAGGCAGCCGTCGAGCGCCACGGCGAACCTGTCGCGGTCGCGCTCCAGCATCCAGAACCAGGCGAGCAGGTGGTGAGCCAGCGACGTCACCTGGGCCCGCTGCAGGTGCGTGTAGGCGGGCAGGACCGTCTCGAGGTGCGGCTCGGCCCGGGCGAGCAGCAGCTTCTGAAGATCACGCAGGGTCTCGCGCTGACCCTCGATCACGCGGCGCAGGTGGAGCCGCACATCGGTCACCACCTGGTCGTTGCGGCTGCGCCCCGTGTGGAGCTTGGCCGCCGGCGCGCCGACCAGCTCGGTCAGACGCCTCTCGATCGCCATGTGGACGTCTTCGTCGTCGTCGCGGGGCACGAAGGCGCCCGATTCGATCTCGCCCGCCACGTGGGCGAGGCCCTCCTCGATCGCGCTCAGGTCGGGGTCGGTGACCACGCCCGTGCGCCGCAGCGCGCGAGCGTGCGCCACCGATCCCTCGATGTCTTCGGGCCACAGTCGCCAGTCGAGCGCGAGCGACGAGTTCAGGGCGACGAACGCCGCCGAACGCTCGCCCGCGAACCGTCCCGACCGGGCCTTGCTCATCGTCTCTCCCTCACGGCCGTCTCGTCATCGCGAGCTCACCGCCATGCCGACATGTACCCGACGACCCGTCACGCCGGCGCGCCCACGTCGTCGTCGACGTCGAGCTCGTGCATGAGCTCGTGTTCCTTGCCGACGCGCGCCCACACCTCGATCGGCAGGCCCCACAGCTCGATGAAGCCGGCCGCCGCCGTGTGCGAGAACTCGTCCTCGGTGGTGTAGGTGGCGAGCTTGTAACTGTACAGCGAGAAGTCGCTGCGCCGGCCGTCGGGTACGCAGCCGCCCTTGTGGAACCTGAGGCGGACGTCGCCGGTGACGCGCTCCTGGCTCTGGAACAGGAACGCCTTGCAGGCCTCGGTCAGCGGATCGAACCACTGGCCCTCGTAGATCATGTCGGCGAGCTTGCTCTCGATGGTGCGCTTGAAGTGCAGCAGGTCGCGGGTGAGCACGAGGTCCTCGAGCTCGCGGTGGGCGGTGATGAGGGCGAGCGAGCCGGCCACCTCGTAGACCTCGCGGCTCTTGATACCGACGAGGCGGTTCTCGATCATGTCGACGCGCCCGAAGCCGTGCGCGTTACCGATGCCGTCGATGGTCTCGATCAGCTCGACCATGCCCATCGCCACGCCGTCGAGCGCCACCGGCTTGCCCTTTTCGAAGCTGACCACGACATGCTGGGGCTCGTCGGGCGCGTCGGCGACCGCCTTGACGAACTGAAAGGCGTCCTCGGGCGGCGCCACCCAGGGGTCTTCGAGCACGCCGCATTCGTTGCTGCGCCCCCAGAGGTTCTCGTCGATGGAGTAGGGGGCCTTCTTGGTGAGATTGATGGGGATGTCGTGGGCGGCCACGTAGTCGAGCAGCTCCTCACGGCTCGGCCAGTCGGCGCCCCGCGCCGGCGCGACGATCGCCAGGGTCGGGTCGAGGGCCCGCACGCCGATGTCGATGCGCACCTGGTCGTTGCCCTTGCCGGTGCACCCGTGGGCGACCGCCTGGGCATCGTAGCGATGAGCCGTCTCGACCAGCTTCTTGGCGATCAGCGGCCGGCCGATGGCCGTCGACAGCGGGTACTTGTCTTCGTAGAGCGCGTTGGCCATGAGGGCCGGCAGGCAGTGGTGCTCGGCGAACTCCTCCTTGGCGTCGACAGCGACGGCGGCGACGGCGCCGGCCGCCTCGGCGCGGGCCATGATGCCGGGCACGTCCTTGACGCGGCCGAGGTCGACGAGGCAGGCGACCACCTGGTAGCCGTACTTCTCCTGCAGCCAGGGGATGAGAGCCGAGGTGTCGAGGCCGCCGGAGTAGGCGAGGACGACGGTCTTGTTCTCTGTCACTGGTCGTTCCTTTCGAAGCTCGCGATGCGAGATTTGACGTGCGAATGGACGGTCGGCCGGCTCGAGCGTCGGCCGTGAGCGCCGCGGCGGCGGCCGTCAAGCCACCGCCCCGGCGCCACGCGGTACGACGGGCACGGCGGACCGGCTGGCGTGCGCGCGAGAGGGTGCCTGCGCGCTAGGCCTCTCGGAGACGATCGACGTAGCGCTGCATCTCGGCGGCGGTGCCGCCGTCTTTGAGGATGATGACGAAGGTGTCGTCACCGGCCAGCGTGCCGACGATGTCCGAGTGGTTCAGGTTGTCGATCTGGCGGGCCACCGTGGACGCCGTGCCGATCTCGCAGCGCACCACGACCAGGTTCTGGGCGACGGCGGTGGAGCGGGCGAAGTCGCGCAGCACGTGGCCGGCGGCCTGCTCGGGGTCTTTGGGGCGCTCGCGGCTCGACAGCACGTACTTGGCCCGGCCGAGATGCGTGCGCACCTTCTGCAGGTCGAGCTCGCGGATGTCGCGCGAGACCGTCGCCTGCGTGACCTCGCAGCCCAGGGAGTCGAGGGCGTGGACGAGCTCGCGCTGCGTGGCGACCTCGCGCTGCATGATCACGGCCTGGATCAGCCTGTGACGCTCCATCTTGCTCACGGCCTTGTGCTTGTACCTGGCTTCGGGTGTCGTCATCTCCCCCACCTGTCCGCCGCCGGCCGGCTGCGGCCGGCGAGCCCCCGATGATGCAGGCATGTCATGCATACTATACAAGACCGCTGGGGCGCCGGACACGGTCGGCTCGCAGCCAGCGATGGAGAGGTCGACGCGCGCGGCGGGCGCGCGGCGGGCGGCGGGTGCGCGCGCGCGCCGCGGCGAGACCGCGACTCACGGCGTCACCTTGGTGCCGCAGCCCGCGTCGGTGAGCACCTCGAGCAGTACGGCGTGCTCGACGCGCCCGTCGACGATGTGGGCGCTCGCCACGCCGCCTTCGAGCGCCCGCCGCACGGCCGCCACCTTGGGCAGCATGCCGCCGGTGATCTTGCCGGCGCCCTGGAGCGCGCCCAGGTAGGCAAGGTCGCAGACGCTCACGACTGCCTGCTCGAAGCCGTCGTCTTCGAGGATCCCGCCCACGTCGGTCAGAAACACGATCTTCTCGGCGTGAGCCGCGGTGGCGAGCTCGCCGGCCACCGTGTCGGCGTTGATGTTGAAGACCTGGCCGTCGTCGTCGGCGCCGACGCTGGCCACGACGGGGATCATCTCGTCGGCCAGAAGGTCGAGCACCGTCGTGTCGATGCTCCTGACCGAACCGACGAAGCCCAGGTCGAGCACGTTGCCCTCGAGGTCGCGGTGCTCCTTGACCTGGGCGCGGATCAGCCGGCCGTCCTGCCCGACAGGCCCACGGCGGTGCCGCCGTGCGTGTTGATCAAGCCGACGATGTCCTTGTTGACCTTGCCGGCCAGGACCATGCCAGCGACCTCGAGGGTCGCCGCGTCGGTCACGCGCTGACCGTCGACGAACACCGGCTCCAGGCCGAGCCGGCCCATCTGCCGGGTGATCTCGGGACCTCCGCCGTGGACGATGATGGGCCGCATGCCGACCAGCTTGAGCAGCACGATGTCCTTGGCGAACTGCTCGGCGAGCTGCGCCGAGGTCATGGCGGCGCCGCCGTACTTGACCACCATCGTCGCGCCCGAAAGCGCCGGATGTAGGGCAGCGCCTCGACCAGGGTCTGGACGGTCCTCTGGTGGTGTGCGGTCATGGTCTCCACCTCGCTAGCTCGTGCTCTCGGAGTTGACGGACACGTACTCGTGGCTCAGGTCGCTGAAGTAGATGGTCGCGGCGCCGGGCCCCCGATGCAACGTGAGGCGCAGGTCGATCTCGGGCTCGGCCATGAGGACCGAGAGGGCGCGATGCTGGGCCGCGCCGAGCTCGACCGGCTCGCCGTCGCGCACGACCTCGACGTCGCCGTAGGCGACCTCGACGCGAAACCGCGCGCCGTCGCTCGCGGCCACGACCTGCCCGGCCGCCTGCACGATGCGACCCCAGTTCGGGTCGGCGCCGAAGAACGCCGCCTTGACCAGCGGCGAATCGCCGACCGAGCGGGCCACGGCGGCGGCCTCGTCGTCGTCCCAGGCGCCGCCCACAGTCAGACGAACGGTTCTCGTCGAGCCCTCGCCGTCGCCCACCAGGGCCACCGCCAGCGACAGCATGGCGGCCTCGAGCGCCTGCTCGAAGACGGAGAGCGCCGGACCGGTCACCGCCACGCCCGAGGCGCCGTTGGCCAGACAGAGGACCATGTCGTTGGTCGACTGCTGGCCGTCGACGGTGACGCTGTTGAAGGTGCGCGCGACGACCCGGCGCACAAGGTCGTCGAGCGCCGGCTGGGGGATGATCGCGTCGGTGGTCACGAAGCACAGCGTGGTCGCCATGCGCGGCGAGATCATGCCCGCGCCCTTGGCGGCGAGGCCGATCCGCACCTCGGCGCCGGGGCCGTCGAGATGCAGCGTGAGGGCACCGGCCTTGGGCGTGCGATCCGTGGTGCGGATGGCGGCGGCGAAGTCGGGGCCGCCGGTCGCGGAGAGCGCTTTCGCCGCCGCGTCGATGCCGGCCACGATGGGCTCGATCGGCAGCGGCACGCCGATCACGCCGGTCGAGGCCACGGCGACCTCTTCGGGATAGAGGCCGAGGGCGTCGGCGGCGACGCGGCGCATGCGCGCCGCGTCGCCGAGCCCCCGCTTGCCGGTGCAGGCGTTGGCGTTGCCCGAGTTCACGACCACGCCGCGCAGCCGCTCGCACGACGACGAGCCGCGCGTGAGACGCACCGGCGCCGCCGCTGCGGCGTTCGTGGTGAACAGGACCGCCGACGAGCACGGCACGGCCGAGCAGAGGACCCCGACATCGCGCTTGCCGCTCCTCTTGAGGCCGGCGTGCAGACCGGCTGCCTTGAAGCCACGGGGATGGGTCACCGAGCCGCCGGCCTGCTCGACCCCCTCCGGCAGCGTCACGAAGCGGCTCGGCGGCAGCAGGTCCGTCGGGCCGCAGCCGTTCAGCGGCAGCGTCATGGCCGACGACACGCCCTTGCGCGAGATCGCGGGCTTGCAGCGCACCGTCATGAGAGCCCCCAGTCCTCGGGAAAGCCGGCCATGAGGTTCAGGTTCTGGACCGCCTGACCGGCCGCCCCCTTCATGAGGTTGTCGATGGCCGCGACCAGGATCACGCGCCGGGCCGGCGCGTCCACTGTGGCGAAGATGCGACAGCCGTTCGTGCCGACCACGTCCTTGAGCTCGGGCGGCGCGCCGGCGACGCTCACGAACCGTTCGCCGGCGTAGGCCTCGTCATAAAGGGCGCGCAACGCCACTGCCGTCGGCAGCCGAGCGGCGCGCACGTAGATCGTCTCGACGATGCCGCGCGCGACCGGCATGAGATGAGGCACGAACGTGACCGTGGGCGTGGCGGCGAGCGCGGCGAGACCGCCGACGATCTCAGGGTAGTGCCGGTGCCCGCCGAGCGCGTAGGCGACCAGGTCGCCCGCGACGCTGGCAGAAGTGCGTCCGTTCACTCGGTGCCTTGCCGGCGCCGCTGACCCCCGACTTGGCGTCGATCACGACGTCGAGCAGCCCCAGCGGAGCGAGCGGCGCCAGGGCCAGCAGCGCGGCGGTCGGGTAGCAGCCGGGGTTGGCGACGAGCGTCGCCCCGGCGATCGCCGGGCGGTGCAGCTCGGTCAATC
>CAWCWZ010000027.1:0-22833 GCA_963799395.1 uncultured Actinomycetes bacterium | reverse complement strand
GCTCCCGTCGTTGCCGGCCCGGCGAGCGCCGCCCGTACGGGGCGCGCCGCGGCGCCTGCGATGCCCGGCGGGAACGTCGCCGGCGACGTTCCGACGGCGGCGACGGCGTGAGCGGTTCGGCCGTTCTCGACCAGTTCCGGCGCATCGGGCACGACCTGTTCGTGGCCGGCCTCATCTCGTCGCACGGCGGCAACATGAGCGTGCGGATGGGCGACCGCATCCTCATCACCCGTCGGGGCTCTATGCTGGCCCACCTCGAGGAGCACGACGTGATCGACATCGGCCTCGACGAGAACGACGCCAACGTCACCCTCGCGTCGACCGAGATCTGCGTGCACCGGGCCATCTACCAGGGCACGTCGGCGCTCGCGGTCGTCCACACTCACCCGCCGTACGCCATCGCCCGGTCGCTCACCTGCGACGAGATCGTGCCCGTCGACTCGGAGGGCTCGTACCTTCTGCACAAGGTGCCGGTCGTGTCGTGCGAGCTCACGGCCGGCTCGACTGAGGTCGCAGACCTCCTGCCTGCCTGGCTCAAGGAGTACGACATCGTGATGCTGCGCGGCCACGGGCCGTTCGCCATCGGCCATCTCCTCGAAGAGGCCTACCAGATCACCAGCGTGCTCGAGATGACCTGCAAGATCCTGACTCTCGCCGACGGCATGGGGGGCGCGGTCAGGGAGTACCGCAAGGGCAGCGAGCGCTACGAAAGCTGGCAGACGCCGCCGCGTCCGCGCTTTGGACCGGGTGCCGTCGGCCTGGCCCGCGATCTGCCTGCATCGGCGGTCGGCAGATGTCGCGATCGTCGGGCGAGCGCTCTGACCTTCAGCGGGCTCTCGCCGCTGGGCTTCGTACTGCTCGTCGGGCGGAGTGACGCACCACCCGGGCGGGCGGAGGGCGGGGCGGGGGTGATGGTCGCCCTGAGCGGTGCCGACCATCCGATTCTGACGCAGACGACGCGGCCGCGATGCTGCGACCGGAACCTCCGTCCCGCCCTCCGCCCGCCCGCCCGCGCCCGCGATGCTGCGACCGGAACCTCCGTCCCGCCCGAGCCCGCCCGGCCTCGCCCGTCGCCGGTCCCTACGGCTTGGGCGAGGAAGGCGGTGAGGTCGGCGGCGGGGTCGTCGGCGTCGGCGTCGGCGTGTGGCTCGGCTTGGCCGTGATCGTCGCCGTCGGCTTGGGTCCCGGCTTGGTGGACTTCGACGGCGAGGGCGACGGCGAGGGCGAAGGCGACGGGGCCTCCTTCGAGTACTTGCCGTTCCACGGCTTCCACAGCGGCATGATCGCCGGCACGGCGAAGTCGGGGATGTAGGTCGAACCGAAGACGGCGTTGTAGAACGAGCCCCAGATCGGCAGGGAGTAGGTGGCGCCGAACACTCCCGGCATGGGGATCGAGCCCTGCGGATAGCCCATCCAGACGGCCGTGGCGAGGCGCGGGTTGAAGCCGCAGAACCAGGCGTCGACGTAGTTGCTGGTGGTGCCCGTCTTGCCCGCCGAGCGACCCGTGTAGTAGAGCGGCATGCTGGCGGCGGTGCCGCCCGCGTAGCTCGTGTTCTGCTCGAGGATCTTGTCGACCACGTAGGCCACGCCGGGCGCCAGCACGCGGTTGCCGCGGATCCTCGTCCTCGCGACCTTGCCGTTCGGGAACACGACCTTCTCGATCGCCTGCGGGGCGTGCTGGATGCCCTCGTCGGCCATGGTCGCGTAGGCGTCGGCCATCTCGAGCACGTTGACGTCTTCGCTGCCGAGCACGATCGAGGGGATCGGCGTGAGCGGCGTGGTGATGCCCATCTGGTGGGCCACGCGGACGATCTGGGCGGGACCGAGGTCGAGGCAGAGCTGACCGAAGATGGTGTTGTCGGACTGCAGGGTCGCCTGCACCAGGTTCATGCGTCCGCCGGACGATTTCTCGGCGGTGTAGACGTCCCAGTAGGGCGGGTTCGCCCCGGGGCCCAGGTAGATGTGCAGCGGGTGCGAGTTGTAGTAGGTCGTGGCCGGGTTGGCGCCCTCTTCGATGGCCGCGATCAGGGCGAAGGGCTTCATCGTCGAGCCGGGCTGGCGCGGCGCCTGCCAGGCGAGGTTGAACTTGTAGGTCTTGTAGTCGGTGCTGGCGCTCATGACACGGATGTAACCGTTGTTCGGGTCGATCGCCACGAGCGCGCCGGCGGGGCCGGCCGGGAGATGGCTCTTGAGGGCGTCGATGGCCTTCTGCTGCATGGTCATGTCGATCGAGGTGTACACGCGCAGGCCGCCTTCGAAGACCTCACGGGCGCCATACTTGTCGACGAGCTGGCGGGTGACGTAGTCGACGAAGTACGCCGCCGGGTCCTTGGTCGTCGCCGCGGGCCGGGCGTAGACGCGCAGCTTGGTCTTCTTGGCGGCGGCGTCCTGCGCGGGGGTGATATAGCCCTGCTGGGCCATGTCGTCGAGGACCAGGTTGCGGCGGATCGTGATGACCTGCGGGTCGGTGATCGGCGAGTACTCGCTGGGGAACTTCGGCAGGGCGGCGAGTAGCGCCGCCTGAGCGAGCGTCACCCGGGCGACCGGCTTGTGGAAGTACACGAGCGACGCCGCCTGGACCCCGTAGGCGCCGGCGCCGTAGTACACGGTGTTCAGGTACTCGGTGAGGATCTTGTCTTTGGACCAGCGGTCCTCGAGCTCCCAGGCCAACACCGCCTCGCGCAGCTTGCGGGTGATGGTGACGTCGTCGCCGAGGTAGGCGTTCTTCACGTACTGCTCGGTGATCGTGCTCGCGCCCGAAACCACGTGGCCGGCCCTGATGTCGTCGATCAGAGCTCGGGCGATGCCCGTGAAGTCGACGCCGTGGTGCTTGTAGAAGCGCCTGTCCTCGATGGCCACCGTGGCGTTCTTCATGACCTCGGGGATCTGGTCGCTGGGCACGATGACGCGGTTCACCGCCCCGTAGAGGTCCGCGATCCGGTGGCCGTCGCGGTCGAAGATCACCGTGTCCTGGCCGAGCTGTTGGGCCTTCATGGCGTCGATGCTCGGCAGGTTGCGTGAGACGGCGACGATCGTGCCGCTGACGAGGCCGACGACGGCGACGACCGCGAAGATCACAAGACAGAGCAGGAGCCGGCCCCAGTGCATGCGTGGACGCCGGATCGCACGCCGCTTGCGGCTGCGCTTTGTCGAGGGGGTGTCGGCGCGGGCGGTCATGGGGCCGCCCCCATTGTACCGGCTGTGGCCGCCGCCGTGTTGGCGGTCGCGCCCGCGGCGCCCGCGGCGACGGTGCGGGTGGCCGGGGCCGTGGGCTCAGGGCCAAGCGCCGCGGTCATCAGGCGGTGGCCGTGGTCGGACCCTGGTCGTCGTCGGCGGGCTGGACCTTTTCGACCGCCCGCCGACGTTCCATGACCCGAGCGATGAGCAGGGACGCCTCGTAGAGGATCTCGAGCGGGACGAACATGGCGATGAACGAGAAGGCGTCCTGGCTGGGCGTGGCTATCATGGCGATGACGGCGTTGATCACGATCGCGTAGCGCCAGTGCTTGCGCAGGAACGCGGTCGAGACGATGCCCATGCGCACGGCCGCGATGATCACCACCGGCACCTCGAAGATCGCCCCGAAGGCGACCAGGAACCAGGCCACGAACGAGAAGTAGTCGGTCGCTCGCGCCTGTGCGGTGAAGTAGGTGCTGTTGAAGCCGAAGAGCCAGGCGAGTCCTCTAGGAAGGACGATGAGGTAGCAGAACACGACGCCGAACAGAAAGAGCGAGGCACACGTGAAGACCACGAGCAGGACCATGCGCCGGCTGACGGGGCTGAAAGCCGGCCCCACGAAGGCCCAGAACTCGTAGATGATCACCGGCGACGCCAGAACGATGCCGACGTACGCCCACACCTTGAGGCTGACCATGAAGGGCTCGGCCGGGCCGAAGGTGATGATTTTGTGGGGCGCTCCCGCAGGCAGGACCTTGAGCGGGTGGAGCAGCAGTGCGAAGACGTAGTGGTTGAGGATCGCGGCGATCAGCACCCCGACGATCAGGGCGACCGCCGCATAAACGATGCGCCGGCGCAGCTCCTCGAGGTGCGCGACGAGCGAGATTCGTTCGTCGAAGTCGACCATGCCGGCGTCAGTGACCGGCCGCGCGGACCGACGACGTGGAGCCCCTCTTGAGGCTGCCGAACGCCTCGACGCCGCCGTCGTCGGCGGCCAGGGAGGCGGCGTCGCTGCCGGCCGCCTTGTCGAGGTGGGGCACGACGGCCGCTCCCGCGTCGCCTGCGGGCTCGCCGTCTGGGCCGGCGACGGCCATCGCTTCGGCGGCGGCATCGGTCACGGCGGGGACGACTTCGAGCGGTCCATCGGTCGTGTCGGATACCGTCTCGGGCGCGGCGTCGGACACCGTCCCGGCCGCGGGGTCGGATACCGTCTCGGGAGCGGCGTCGGACACCGTCCCGGCCGCGGGGTCGGATACCGTCTCGGGCGCGGCGTCGGGTACGATCTCGGCCGCCGACCGAGGGCTGTCGCCCGTCAGGCTGAAGGTCGACTTGATGCCGTTCACCGAGTCGGCGATCTCGTCGGCGCCGATCTGCGAGCGGATCTCCGACGTCGCGGAGCGGAACTCCCGAAGAGCCTGGCCGACCTTCTGACCCATCTCGGGGAGCCGCTTGGGGCCGAAGAGCACCACCACGATCGCCAGGATGATCATCAGGTGGATGGGGTTGATGACGCTGTCGAGCATGTGCTACCTCGGCGGGGTTGTCGGAAGGCAGCGTAGGCCTCTTCAACAGAGTACGCACCCGACCCGGGACCGTCAAACGTGGTCCGGCCGCGCCCGGCGCCGCCTCGCGGCCGCGGCTTGTCCAAAAGGGCCAGAAGGCTGTGGACACGACGGCCTTCATCTCCGCGAATCTCCTGCAAAACGGCATGGAATTCGGGGCCAGCGGAGGTCTCCGCGGCGGCTTGCGGAGGCTTGACGCGCTTTGCTATAGTCGATTGCGTGATCGGCTTCGCAGGCGTGCTGCGTGTTTCAACGAAAGTCGGCGCCCGGGGTATGACGACCGCATTCCTTACGAACTGGACATACGTCGCCGTGTTCATCGCCGCCGGCGCGGCGATGGTCGTGGGCATCCTGCTCATGTCGCGGCTCATCTACCCCATCCACCCGTCGCCCGAAAAGTACTCCACGTACGAGTGCGGCATCGAGCCGGTCGGCGACTCCTGGCATCCGTTCGCCGTGCGCTACCACATCTTCGCCCTGCTGTTCCTGGTCTTCGACGTCGAAGCGATCTTCCTGTTCCCGTGGGCGATCGCGTTCCGCCGGCTCGGCACGCAGGGTTTCGTCGAAGTGCTCATCTTCATCGCCGTGCTGGCGGTCGGGCTCGTCTACGCCTGGCGGAAGGGGGCGCTGGAATGGGCCTGAACGACGACTCCGACCTCCGGTCGCTCGCCGGCCGCGTCCAGTACCCCAACCTCAGCCAGTTCGAGCGCCCCAACGTCGTCACGACCACGGTCGACTTCATCTTCAGCTGGGCGCGCTCGCACTCCGTGTTCCCGTTCACCTACGGCCTCGCCTGCTGCGCGATCGAGATGCTGAGCTCCGGCTTTGCCCGGTTCGACGTCGCCCGCTACGGCATGGAGGTCTTCCGGCCCACGCCGCGCCAGTGCGACCTGATGATCGTCGCCGGCACCGTCAACGAGAAGATGGCGCCGGTGCTCAAGCGCCTCTACGAACAGATGTCGGAGCCCAAGTGGGTCATCGCCATGGGCGCCTGCGCCACCAGCGGCGGCCCCTTCTACGACGGCTACAACGTGGTGAACGGCGTCGACAAGATCGTGCCGGTCGACGTCTACATCCCCGGCTGTCCGCCGCGTCCCGAAGCGCTGTTCCAGGGCCTGCTCGAGCTGCAGAAGAAGATCCAGGCGATGCGCATCGTGCCGCCGGTCCCCGGCGCCGACCAGCCCCTCGAGAAGGTCGAGGGCTAGCGGTGCTGCCAGCGATCGGTTCCGCCGGCCTGTCGATCGACGAGGTCGCGGCGCGTCTCTTTGCCGAGCTCGGCGCCGACCTGTCCGACCCGCGCGTCCAGGAGCCCGACACGGTCGTGGCCGCGGTCGCGCCCGACCGGCTGCACGACGTCGCCGTGCGCCTGCGGGGTCTCGACGGCCTCGCCTACGAGTCGTGCAACTTCGTCGCCGCGGTCGACCAGGGCGACCGCTTCGAAAGCGTGTACCACCTGTACTCCTTTGCCTCCAACACCTATCTCGAGCTGCACGTCGACCTGCCCCGGGCCAAGCCGGTCGTCGCCACGGTCTCCGACGTCTGGCCGGCCGCCGACTGGCACGAGCGCGAGGCCTGGGACATGATGGGCATCCGCTTCGAAGGGCACCCCGACCTGCGCCGCATCCTGCTCTCCGACGACTGGGTCGGCCACCCCTTGCGCAAGGACTACGTCGACTCCGTCGAGAACCACCCGCATGTCTGACGCCTTCCCGACAACCGCGCCCGACGAAGCCATGGCGCTGGCCCTGCGGCGCATCGCCGAATCCGAAGAGGCCGGTCGCGGCAGCGACATGGCCGGCCTGGGCTTCAACCAGGTGGTCGTCAACATGGGCCCGCAGCACCCCTCCACGCACGGCGTGCTGCGCCTGGTCGTCACCCTCGACGGCGAGCTGGTCAAAGACGTCATCCCGGTGATCGGCTACCTCCACCGCAGCAAAGAGAAGATCGCCGAGAAGCGCACGTACTTCCAGTACATCCCGATCGTCGACCGCACCGAGTACGTCGCCGGCATGAACTGCGAGTGGGGCTACGTGAGGACGGTCGAAAAGCTCGCCGGCATCGAGCCCACGCGCCGGGCCGAGTTCATCCGCGTCATCATGGCCGAGCTCAACCGCATCGCCAGTCACCAGGTCGGCGTCGGCACCTTCACCGCCGACCTCGCCCCGCTGGGCACCGCCATGGTCTTCTACGCCTTCCGTCACCGCGAGAAGATCCTCGACCTGTTCGAGTCGGCCAGCGGCGCCCGCATGATGTTCAACTACTTCCGCTTCGGCGGGGTGCGCTACGACCTGCCCGACGGCTGGGTCGAGCAGTGCCGCGCCCTCATGACCCAGGTGCCCGCCTGGTGCGACGAATACGAGTCGCTCGTCAACGACAACGCCGTGTTCCTGCAGCGCTGCATCGGCAAGGGCGTCATGACCCAGGAAGACGTCGCCGACTACGCCATCACCGGCCCCAACGCGCGCGCCTCCGGAGTGGCCCACGACCTGCGCCGCACGCGGCCCTACTCGGTCTACCCCGAGCTCGACTTCAAGGTCTGCCTGGGCGAGCACGGCGACGTCTACGACCGCTACCAGGTGCGGGTCGACGAGATCCGCGAGTCGGCGAGGATCGTCCTGCAGTGTCTCGACATGCTGCCCGGCGGTCCGGTGCAGCTCGGCACCCTGCGCCCGCCGTACGTCATCACGCCGCCGCCGGGGGCCTGCTACACGGCGCAAGAAAACCCCCGCGGCGAGTACGGCACCTACATCGTGAGCGACGGCTCGCGCTACCCGTACCGCCTCAAGTACCGCGACCCCTGCTTCGTGAACCTGCAGATCTTCCCCAAGCTGCTGCGCGACAACAAGATCGCCGACGCGGTGGCCATCTCGGGCAGCATGGACCTCGTTCTCGGCGGGATCGACCGCTGATGAGCTGGGATCTCGTCCTTGCCATCGTGCGCCTCATCGTGGCGGTCCTCATCGCCTACTCGATCGTCTTCGTGGCGGCGCTCGTGAACATCCTCTTCGAGCGCCGCATGCTGGGCTTCCTGCAGGACCGGCTGGGCCCCAACCGCACCGGCTGGCAGGGCATCCTGCAGAGCGTCGCCGACTCGTTCAAGATGATGGGCAAAGAAGACTTCGCGCCGACTCTCGCCGACAAGGCCATGTTCACGCTGGCGCCGATCATGGTCATGATCGGCGCCGTCGCCATCCAGGTCGTGATCCCCTACACCAAGGGCTGGACCGACCAGAACCTGAACGTCGGCCTCATCTACATCGTCGCCATCACGAGCTTCACGGTGCTCGCCATCCTGCTCGGGGGCTGGGCCTCGCACAACAAGTACTCGCTGGTCGGCGCCCTGCGGTCGGGCGCCCAGATGATCTCCTACGAGGTGCCGATGATCCTCGCGCTCCTGGTCGTGGCCATGGCGACCGGTTCGCTCAGCCTGAACGCCGTGGTGGCCGCGCAGAGTCGCTACGAGTGGTTCATCTTCACCATGCCGTTCACGTTCCTGCTGTTCTTCATCTCCTCCATCGCCGAGCTCAACCGCGGCCCCTTCGACCTGCCCGAGTCCGAATCCGAGCTGGTCGCCGGCTACGGCACCGAGTACTCGGGCATGCGCTTCGGCATGTTCTTCTTGAACGAGTACGCCGGCATGACGATCATGTCGATGGTCACCGTCACCCTGTTCCTCGGCGGCTGGCAAGGACCGTTTGCCAACGCCCTCGTCGTCCACGGCGTGTCGCTCGTGCCCATCGTCTGGTTCCTCATCAAGGTCTACGCGCTGGTGTTCGCGCTCGTCTGGATCCGCCTGTCGGTGCCCCGGCTGCAGGTCGACCAGCTCATGGGATTCGCCTGGAAGGTGCTCATCCCGCTCGGCCTGGTCAATACGCTGGCGTCCGCGGCCGTCCTGCTCTGGGCGCCGCACTGGAAGCTCGCCATGGCCGTCTACAGCTGGATCCTTCTCATCGCCTTCGTCGGTCTGTTCGACACGGTGCTGCGCTGGCGCCTCAAGAGGCTGCGCCGGCGCGTGGCGGTGCTCACCTGATGCTCGGCATCCTCAAAGCCATGCGCACCACCCTGGGGCACCTGCCGCAGCGCAAGATCACGGTGCAGTACCCCGAGCAGCGCGAACAGCTTCCCGAACGCAGCCGCGGCCTGTTCCGGGTGGTCATCGACCCGGCCACCGACGACCCGCGCTGCCGCGCCTGCACGCTCTGCGAGACCAACTGCCCGGTCCAGGTCATCCGCGTCAACTACGAATCCAGATACGAGCTGCCGGTCGTGAACGAAGCCCGCATCCAGCGGGTGCGGGACGACTCCCAGCCCGAGCCCGACCTCAAGCTGATCGCGCCGGTCATCGACCACTACCGCGAGACCGGGACCGGCATGATGGCCGTGCTCCAGCACACGCAGGAGATCTACGGCTACCTGCCGCGCCGCGCTCTGCAGGAGATCTCGGTCGAGACCGGCGTGTCGCTGTCGCAGCTCTACGGCGTGGCCAGCTTCTACGACCAGTTCCGTCTGTCGCCGGTCGGCCGCTTCGTGATCACCGTCTGCCACGGCACCGCCTGCCACGTCGCCGGCGCCCCGCTCATCACCGACGCCTTCTCCGACGAGCTCGGCGTCGAGGTCGGCAAGACCACCAAAGACCGGCTCTTCACCCTGCACGCCGTGAGCTGCGTGGGCGCCTGCGCCCTGGCCCCGGTGGTCAGGGTGGGCGACGACGAGACCCACGGCCGCATGAGTCCCGACCGGGCGCGCGCCCTCGTGGCCGAGCTCAAGCACAGGGCCGAGGTCGATCGATGAGCGTCACCGACACCGATCGCGCGAGCGTCATCCGCGCCGCCCTCGAGCGGGCGCTGCACCCCGACGAGATCGTCGCCCGCGAGGGCACCCGCGAGGTGCGCATCTGCGCCGGCACCGCCTGCCACGCCTCGGGCCGCCCGGCCGTCACCGCCGCCTTCCGCGACCAGCTCGCCGAGCTGGGGCTCGGCGACACGGTGCGCGTCGTCGAAACCGGCTGTCACGGCTTCTGCGAGCAGGGCCCCATCGTCGTCCTCGAGCCCCAGGGGCTGTTCTACCCACGGGTGCGGGCCAACGACGTCGCCGGCATCATCGCCGCCAGCATCGTCGCCGACGGCATCTACGACAAGCGCCTCTACAAAGACCCCGCGACCGGTGAGCCGGTGCCCTACGAGCGCGACATCCCGTTCTACACGGGCCAGCGCCGCCTCGTGCTCGGCATGAACGGCAAGATCAACCCCTACTCGATCGACGACTACCTGTCGCTCGGCGGCTACCGCGCCCTGGCCCAGGTGCTCGAGGGCGACGACCCGGTCGGCGTCATCGACATGATCGAAGCCGCCGGTCTGCGCGGCCGCGGCGGCGCCGGATTCCCCGCCGGCAAGAAGTGGCGCTACTGCCGGGCCAACCCGGGCGACTGCAAGTACGTCATCTGCAACGGCGACGAAGGCGACCCCGGCGCCTTCATGGACCGCTCCGTGCTCGAGGGCAACCCGCACTCGGTGATGGAGGGCATGATCATCGCCGCCTTTGCGATCGGCGCGGGCGTCGCCCCGGTGCACGGCTACGTGTACGTGCGCGCCGAGTACCCGTTCGCGGTGCAGCGTCTCGAGGCGGCCCTCGTGCAGGCGCGCGAACGCGGCCTGCTCGGCGACGACATCCTCGGTTCGGGGTTCGACTTCGACATCATCGTCAACCAGGGCGCCGGCGCCTTCGTGTGCGGCGAGTCGACCGCCCTGACCGCGAGCATCGAGGGCCAGCGCGGCATGCCGCGCGGCAAGCACATCCGCACGGTCGCCCACGGCCTCTGGCAGCAGCCCACCAACCTGAACAACGTCGAGACCTTCGCCAACGTGCCCTGGATCGTCCTGAACGGCGCCGACGCCTACGCGGCCAT
Source organism: uncultured Actinomycetes bacterium (assembly GCA_963799395.1). GTDB lineage: Bacteria > Actinomycetota > Thermoleophilia > UBA2241 > UBA2241 > Bog-752. Next base: position 12,189 of record CAWCWZ010000027.1, on the reverse strand, counting down.
GGGCACCGAGACCTCGAAGGGCACCAAGATCTTCAGCCTCACCGGCAAGCTCAAGAACGGCGGCCTCGTCGAGGTGCCGATGGGCGCCTCGCTGCGCGAGGTCATCTTCGACATCGGCGGCGGCATGCTGCCCGGCCGCGAGTTCAAGGCCGTGCAGCTCGGCGGTCCGTCGGGCGGCTGCCTGCCGGCCGACCTGCTCGAGTCGCCGGTCGACTTCGAAAGCCTCGTCGCCGCCGGCTCGATGATGGGCTCCGGCGGCATGGTCGTCGTCGACGACACCACCTGCATGGTCGACTTCGCCAAGTTCTTCCTGAAGTTCACTCAGGACGAGAGCTGCGGCAAGTGCGTGCCCTGCCGCCTGGGCACCAAACGCATGCTCGAGACGCTCGAACGCATCACCGACGGCGAGGGGCGGGCCGACGACATCGAGCTGCTCGAGGAGCTTTCGGAGTACATCATCGAAGGCTCACTCTGCGCGCTCGGCGGCAGCGCTCCCAACCCGGTGCTCACCACGCTCAGGTACTTCCGCGACGAATTCGAGGCGCACATCAACGAGAAGTGCTGCCCGGCTGGCCGCTGCAAGGCCCTCATCACCTACTACATCGGCGGCAACTGCACCGGCTGCGGCCTCTGCGCCAAGAAGTGCCCGACCAGCGCCATCACCGGCGAAAAGAAACAGATCCACGTGATCGACGAAGACCTGTGCATCAAGTGCGACACCTGCCGCCAGGTCTGCAACTTCGATGCCGTCAAGGTGTGGTCCGGCGCCGAGCGGCCCGAGCCGGCCGACGCCGGACAGACACACGCATGAGCGCCGTGGGCGACAAGTCGGGCATCGCGGCCACGCCGGGCAGCGCCGCCGCGCCGGTCGCAGCGGCCGCGCGCGCGCCGCAGATCACGCTGACGGTCGACGGTCACGAGGTGACCTGCGACCGCGGCGAGACCATCCTCGAAGCCGCCCGCCGGGCCGGCGTCCACATCCCCACGCTGTGCTACGAACCGCGCCTGCCGGGCTCGGGCGCCTGCCGCATCTGCGTGGTCCAGGTCGAGGGCGGGGGCAAGCCGGTGTCGAGCTGCACGACGGTCGCCAGCGACGGCATGGTCGTGCTCACCGACACCGACAAGGTGCGCAAGATGCGCCACCTCTACCTCGAGCTCATCCTGTCCGACCACAACTCCTTCTGCTCGCCGCCCTGCCGCGACGCCTGCCCGACGCACATCAAGATCCCCCAGTTTCTCGACGCCATCGCCCACGGCGACTACAAGGCGGGCGTACGGAAGCTGCGCGAAGACCTGCCGTTCCCGGCCATCCTCGGACGCGTCTGCCCGGCCCCCTGCCAGGAGCCTTGCCGGCGTCAGCTCGTCGAACACCCGATCACGATCTGCTGGCTGCACCGCTTCATGGCCGACCAGTGCTTAGACGAAGAGCAGACCGGCGAGCTGCTGCTGCCGGTCGAACCCAGGCCCGACAGCGGCAAGACCGTCGCCATCGTCGGCGCCGGTCCCGCCGGCCTCGCCTGCGCCTTCTACGCCCGGCTCGAAGGCCACGCCGTCAAGATCTTCGAGGCCCTGCCCCAGCCGGGCGGCATGCTGCGCTACGGCATCCCCAGCTACCGCCTGCCGCGCAACGTGCTCGACAAGGAGCTGAACGTCCTCTGGCGCATCGGCGTCGAGCTCGAATGTGACACGCGGCTCGGCGTCGACTATCAGCTTGACGAGCTCACCGAGCGCTACGACGCGGTCTTCCTCGGCCTCGGGGCCGGCGGCTCGAGCGCCCTCGCCGTCGAGGGCGACGACGCCGACGGCGTCGTCGCCGCGCTCGACTTCCTGAACACGCTCGAGCTCACCGGCGCGGCGCACGTCGGCGCCAAAGTGGCGGTCGTCGGCGACGGCTTCGCCGCCATGGTCGCCGGCCGCACCGCTGTTCGCAAGGGCGCGCGCCAGGTCACCTGGCTGTGCGGCGTCCCCGCGAGAGATGTCGACCCCCGCCGCCGAGATCGACGAAGCGCTCGAAGAAGGCGTGCGGCTCGAGCCGCTGGCGGCGCCCGTGCGCGTCGTCGTCAACGCCAAGGGCAGGGTCAGCGGTATCGAGATGCGACGCCTCGAGCTCGGCGAACCCGACGGCACGGGCGGGCGCGCGCCGACGCCGGTCGAGGGCTCCGAGTTCGTCGTCGCCTGCGACCAGGTGATCGTCGCCGTCGGCCAGTTCCCCGTGCTCGACGGCGCGAGCGAGGAACAGGGCGTCAAACGCACCGCGCGCCAGACCGTAGCGATCGACGAGGTCACGTTCCAGACCGACGACCCGCGGGTGTTCGCCGGCGGCGACGTCGTGCTCGGTGCGCGGACCGTGATCGAGGCCGTCGCCCAGGGCAAGAAGGCCGCCTGGAGCATCGACGCGTTCCTGCGCGGGGCCGACATGCGCGAGGTCTCGCGCGATCTCGCGAGCCTCGGCGCGACCCCGTTCCTGGCCGCCATGAGCGCGCGCCGCGATCTCGACCCGGCCATCGCCCGCATGGCCGAGATCCCGCCGGTGTTCATCGACATGACGACCGACGTCACGCACCCGGCGCCGCCGCCCGAGATGCCCACGCTCTCGCTCGACGAGCGCAAGAGCAGCTTCGAGCCGGTCGAACAGGGTCTGACCGAAGCCGAGGCGCGGCGCGGGGCCGAGCTCTGCCTCGACTGCTACTGCCCGGCCAACGGTGCCTGCGACCTGCAGCGCTACGGCATCGAGTACGAGGTCTTCAAGAACAGGTTCCACGGCCAGGCCGCCCACGACTACCCGGCCGACTTCCGCCACGACTTCATCATGCGCGAGCCCAATCGCTGCATCAACTGCCTGCGCTGCGTGCGCGTCTGTCGCATGGAGGTCGGGGCGAGCTGCTACGACGTCATGGGCCGCGGCTGGGACACCATCGTCTCGACGCCCGACAACCTGCCGCTGCAGACGGTCGGCTGCGTGTCGTGCGGCAAGTGCGCCGAGACCTGCCCCACCGGCTCCATCCAGACCAACCCGCGCATCCTGCAGAGCTACGACTTGGACGAGAGCCGCTGCATCTTCTGCGGCGAGTGCGTCGAGGTCTGCCCCTACGACGCGCTCGAGCAGACCGACTTCTTCGAGCTCGCCGGCTACAGCCGCACCCAGCTCGCCGGCGAGTCGCTGTTCGTGCGCGGCGCCAAGCCCGCCGACGCGCTGCGCGAGACGGTCACCGACCTCGTGCCCGGCGTCAGCGACACCGTCGCCGGCGACGGCTGGCAGTGGACGCCGATCAAGGGCGACGGCGCCGGGCTCGACGAGATCGAGCGCGACCTCTGATGCCGCACGGCGACTTTCATCCGTTCCTCTTCGTGATCGTCGCCGTCTGGGTGCTGGTCTGCGGCGTCGGCGTCGTGGCCTTCAGGAACATCGTTCACTCGGCGATGGCCATGGTGCTGTGCTTCCTCGGCGTGGCCGCCGTCTTCGTCCTGCTCGATGCCGGTCTGCTCGCGATCATGCAGATCCTGGTCTACGTGGGCGCCATCTCGGTCGTCATCCTGTTCGCCATCATGTTGACCGAGCAGCACCACGCCGGGCTCGGGTTCTTCTTCAACCGCCAGGCGGTCTTCGCCCTGCCCCTGACCGTCGCCACCGCCGTGGTCATCACCGTCATCCTCGTGACCTCGAAGATGCCGCTGAACGGCTCGCGGTCGCACAACGTCTCGCTCGCCGGGATCGCGAGCGGGCTGTTCAACCGCTACGTCCTGCCGTTCGAGCTCGTGTCGTTCGTCCTGCTCGCGGCCATGATCGGGGCCATCGTGCTGGCCCGCAAGGAAGAGGGCTAGGTCGTGAGCGCGGTCGACTGGTACCTGACCCTCGCCTCCGGGCTGTTCTGCATCGGCGCCTACGGCGTGCTGGCGCGGCGCAACGTCATCCTCATCGTCATGAGCCTCGAGCTCATGCTGAACGCCGTCAACATCGCCCTCGTGGCCTTCGCCAACTTCATGCCGGGCGCCGCCGGGCGCGGCACCTTCTTCGCGCTCTTCATCATCACGCTGGCCGCCGCCGAGGTCACGGTCGGTCTGGCGATCATCGTCGCCAACTACCGGTATCGCCGCTCGGTCCAGGCCGACGAGTTCAGCGAGCTGAAGGGCTAGGGGCGGCCGTGCACGCCATCATCGCCCTCATCCCGCTGCTGCCCCTGGCCGGCTTTGCCCTCACGCTCCTGCTCGGCAAGAGCGTCCTCGCTCGTCGCCCCGAGGTCGTCGCGCTGGCGGCGGTGACGGCGTCGTGGGTCCTCAGCATGATCGTCGTCGTCCACGTCTTCGGCGCCCACACCAAGGCCATCGACTTCAACCTCTTCAGCTGGGTGTCGGCCGGCAGCTTCCACGCGCAGTGGGGCTACCTGGTCGACTCGCTGGCGGCCGTCATGCTGATCGTGGTCAGCACGATCGGCATGCTGGTGCACTACTACTCGATCGGCTACATGCGCGGTGACGGCGGCTACTACCGCTTCTTCGCCTACTTGAACCTCTTCATGTTCGCCATGTTCACCCTCGTCCTGGCCAACAACTACCTGCTCATGTTCCTGGGCTGGGAGGGCGTGGGCCTCTGCTCGTACCTGCTGATCGCGTTCTGGTTCCACAAGAAGAGCGCCTCGCAGGCGGGCAAGAAGGCGTTCCTCGTCAACCGCGTGGGCGACTGGGGCTTCACGCTCGGCCTCTTCCTGATGTTCACCGACCTTCGGCTCGCTGCAGTTCACCCAGGTCTTCGCCAAGGTGCCGTTCGTGAGCTCCGGCCTCGTCACCTGGATCAGCCTGCTCCTGTTCGTCGGCGCCGTGGGCAAGAGCGCCCAGTTCCCGCTGCACGTCTGGCTGCCCGACGCCATGGAGGGCCCGACCCCGGTCAGCGCCCTCATCCACGCCGCCACCATGGTCAACGCCGGCGTCTACATGGTCGCCCGCAGCTACCCGCTCGTGAGCCACTCGCACACGGCCATGCTGGTGGTGATGATCGTCGGCACCTTCACGGCCATCTACGCGGCCTGCATCGCCCTCACCCAGAACGACATCAAGAAGGTGATCGCCTACTCCACCATCTCCTCGCTGGGCTTCATGTTCATGGCCCTCGGCGCCGGCGCCTGGGTGGCGGCCATCTTCTACCTGTTCGCCCACGGCTTCTTCAAAGGTCTCCTGTTCCTGGGTTCGGGCTCGGTCATCCACTCGATGTCGGGCGAGCAGGACATGCGCCTCATGGGGGGGCTGCGCAAGAAGCTGCCCCTGACCTTCTGGACCATGATGGTCGGCGCCCTGGCCAACGTCGGCCTGTTCCCGTTCGCCGGCTTCTGGGCCAAGGACGAGATCCTCGGCGGCGACTTCGCCGCCCACTACTACCTCATCTGGGTGGTGGGCATCGTCACCGCCTTCGTGACCGCCGTCTTCATGTTCCGCCTCATGTTCCTCACCTTCTGGGGCGAGAACCGCGCCACGGCCGAGGTGCAGCACCACATCCACGAGTCGTCCCGGGTGATGACCGTGCCGCTGATCATCCTCGCCATCCCGGCCGCCGTTCTCGGCCTCGTCGTCGGCCTGCCGCCCGAGGGTGGCTGGCTGCACACCTTCCTGCAGCCGGTGTTCTCCAACGTCGAGAAGGAGCACTTTGTGTGGGCGGGCACGGGCGGCGCGCTGATGGCGCTGTCACTCGCGGTCGTCGTGCTCGGCATCTACACGGCCTACGTGGCCTATCTGCGGCGGCCTGAGCTGCCGGCGAAGGCCGCCGCCCGCGTGCCGTGGGCCTACGAGGCCTCGTTCCACAAGTTCTACATGGACGAGGCCTACGACGCCGCCGTGATCCGTCCGGTCATGGCGCTTGCCCTGTGGCTGTGGACGTTCTTCGACGTCAAGGTCATCGACGGCGCCGTCAACGGGCTCGCCTGGGCGTGGGGCGCCTTCGGTCGCGCCCTGCGGCCGCTGCAGACCGGCCGCGCCCAGAGCTACGCCTTCGGCGTGTTCGGCGGCCTGTTCGTGCTGGTCATCCTCATCCGGTACTTCTGGGGGGCGTAAGTGGGCTGGCACCAGCAGGCGGGCTTTCCGATCCTCTCCGTCATCACCTACCTGCCGCTCGTCGGCGTCCTTGCGATCGTGCTCTTCGGCAAGGGCCGGCCGCAGTTCTTCAAGGTCGTCTCACTGGTGGTCACGCTGGCCGCGTTCGCGCTGTCCACCGTCATGCTGCTGCGCCTCCACACGCACCTCCCCGGCATGCAGTTCACCGAGAACTTCATGTGGATCAGGCGGTTCAACATCCACTACGGCTTCGGGGTCGACGGCATCTCCGCGCTGCTCATCTTCCTCACGACCCTGCTCGGCTTCATCGTCATCATCTCGAGCTGGAACTACGTCAAGGATCGCGAGCGCGGCTTCTTCGTCTCGCTGCTGCTCCTGCAGGTCGGCATGGTCGGCGTGTTCTGCGCCACCGACCTGTTCCTGTTCTACGTGTTCTGGGAGGCCATGCTCATCCCGATGTACTTCGTGATCGGGATCTGGGGCGGCCCCCGCAAGATCTACGCCGCCATCAAGTTCTTCCTGTTCACCCTGGTGGGCAGCCTGCTCATGCTGGTCGCCATCATCGCCCTGGTCTACTACGCGCGGGTCAACTCGCCCGTAGGCCTGACCTTCAACATCCAGGAGCTGTCGCACCTGGTGCTGCCCTACAACCTGCAGCTCTGGGCCTTCGCCGCCTTCTTCCTGGCCTTCGCCATCAAGGTGCCGATGTGGCCGCTGCACACCTGGCTGCCCGACGCCCACGTCGAGGCGCCGACCGCCGGCTCGGTCATCCTCGCCGGCGTGCTGCTCAAGATGGGCGGCTACGGAATGTTGCGCCTGTGCCTGCCGATCTTCCCCGACGCGGCCGTGGCCTTCATCCCGCTGGTCGTCGCCCTGTCGATCGTGGCCATCATCTACGGCGCCCTGGTCTCGATGCAGCAGAAGGACTTAAAGAAGCTGGTGGCTTACTCGAGCGTGAGTCACATGGGCTTCGTGACCCTCGGCATCTTCGTCTCGATCGCCGTGCTGAACAACGCCCAGGGCATGGAGGGCGCCATCCTCGTGATGTTCAGCCACGGCCTGCTGACCGGCGCCCTGTTCCTGCTCGTCGGGTTCCTCTACGAACGCACGCACACTCGCGACATCGCCGCGATGGGACAGCTCGCCACGCCGCTGCCCATCCTCGGCGGGTTCTTCCTGTTCTTCACCCTGGGCTCGCTCGGCCTACCGGGTCTGTCGGGGTTCGTCGGCGAGTTCCTCAGCCTGCTCGGCCTGTTCCGACTACTCGCACTGGATGGCCGCCGTCGCCGCGCTCGGCGTGATCCTGGCGGCCTGCTACCTGCTGTGGATGTACCAGCGGGTCATGTTCAACGATCGCGGCGACGAGGCCGTCAAGCCGGCCTTCTCACTGTCCGATTTCAAGGCCCGCGAGATCGCGTCGCTCCTGCCGCTCGTCGTGCTCGCGGTGTGGGTCGGCGTCTACCCGAACACGTTCCTGAACCTCCTGCATCTGCCCGTGCAGCAGATCGTCGACCGCGTCGTCCCGTCGCTGGCGCAGGCCCACGGGGGGCCGCTGGCCCAGCTCGCGCACTTCACCCGGGGGCTGCTCTAGATGAACAACTCGATCCACGTCGTCCTGCCGGCCGTGATCGTCGTCGCGACCGCCATCGCGGTGCTGTTCGTCGACCTCTTCCCGGCCCTCCGCGTAAAGGCGCCGGCCTGGGTGGCGGCCGCGGGGCTCGTGGTGGCGGGCGCGGTCGCGGCCGGGCAGTGGACCACGGCGGGTCTCGTGGTGAACGGTCGTCAGGGTGAGTCCGGCTTCAACGGCATGGTGCGGCTCGACCAGTACGGCATCTTCTTCGCCGTCCTGTTCTGCGGCATCGGCGCCCTCACCATCATGCTCTCCGACGGCTACCTGGCTCAGCATCGCATCAAGCCCGGCGAGTTCTACGCCCTGCTGTTGCTCGTCGTCAGCGGCATGATCGGCATGGCGATCTCCACCGACCTCATCGCCCTGCTGGTCTCGTTCGAGCTCATGTCGCTGCCGACCTACGTGCTCGCCGGGATCCTGCGCAGCGACCGGCGCTCGGGCGAGGCCGCGATCAAGTACTTCATCAACGGCGCCTTCGCCTCGGCGGTGCTGGCCTTCGGCCTGGCGCTCGTCTACGGCGCCACGGGGGCGACCGGCTACGACGCCATCCACCTGCACCTCGCGCTCACCGACCCGCGCAACGCCATCCTGCTGGTCGCCCTCGTGCTGGTGTCGGTCGGGTTCGGCTTCAAGATCGCCGCGGTGCCGTTCCACGGCTGGGCTCCCGACGTCTACGAGGGCGCGCCGACGCCGGTCACGGCCTTCATGTCGGTGGGCATCAAGGCCGGGGCTTTCGCCGGCTTCCTGCGCCTCGTGTGCTTCGCCCTCATCCCGGCGGCCCAGGGCTGGTCCGACGTGCTGATCGTGCTCGCCGTCCTCACCATGGTCGTCGGCAACGTGCTGGCCCTGCCGCAGCGCAACCTCAAGCGGCTGCTCGCCTACTCGAGCATCGCCCACGCCGGCTACCTCCTCCTGGGCCTCATCGCCGTGGGGCGCAGCAACGACCCGGCCGGCGCCAGCGCCATCCTGTTCTACCTCGCGGTCTACACCTTCATGAACCTCGGCGCCTTCGGCGTGCTCGTGCTCATCCGCAACCGGCGGCCGTTCGCCTATACGCTCGACGAGCTCGCCGGCCTCGGCCGTTCGATGCCGCTCACGGCGCTCGCCATGATGGTGTTCATGCTCTCGCTGACCGGCATCCCGCCGCTCGCCGGGTTCTGGGCCAAGTTCTTCATCTTCGCGGCGGTGGTCGCCGCCCACATGACCTGGCTCGCCGTCGTCGCCGTGATCATGAGCGCGGTGTCGGCCTTCTACTACCTGCGCGTCGTCTGGTACCTGTACTTCCGCGAGGCCGAGACCGAGGCCGGTGGCGAGCAACCCGAGCTGCTGGCCGTCGGCGCCGGCGTCTCGGCCACGACGGCGGTCGCCGTGCTCGGCGTGCTGGCCGTCGGCCTCTACCCCGCACCGGTCATCGCCGCCGCCCAGGGGGCCGTGCGGCTGCTCATCGGCGCCTGACCCACCCCTTCTCGCGCGCGAATCGCGAGGCACGGTGAGGCGCCGTCGGGCGCCTCGCCGGGGCATGCGTTCCGCGCGGCGGGGTAGACTACCGGTCACAGCGGCTGGGGCAGTCGACATCGGAGGGGAAGCCGGGCATGAGGATCCTGTTCCTGGGCGACGTGTTCGGCCAGCCGGGCCGCGACGCCGTCGTGCGCGAGCTGCCCGGCCTCGTGGGCGAGCTCGGGGCCGACTTCGTGGTCGCCAACGGCGAGAACATCGCGAGCGGCGCCGGCATCACCTCGAAGCTCGCCCAGAAGCTGCTCGGCGCCGGCGTCGACGTGATCACCACCGGCAACCACGTGTGGCGCCAGCGCGAGGTCTTCCCCTTCCTCGACGCGAACGACCGTATCGTGCGGCCCGCGAACTTCCCGCCGTCCAGCCCGGGGCGGGGCCTGACCGTGCGCGCCTCCGCGGGCGGCGACGAGATCGCCGTCATCAACCTCATGGGCCAGGTCTTCATGGGCACGGGCATCTCGCCCTTTCGCATCGTCGACGCGCTCGTCGACGAGGCCCAGACTCTGGCCGAGACGATCGTCGTCGACATGCACGCCGAGGCGACGAGCGAAAAGGTCGCCATGGCCCAGTACTTGGACGGCCGCGTCACGGCCGTCGTGGGCACCCACACTCACGTCCAGACGGCCGACGAGCGCGTGAGCGAGCGGGGCACGGCCGCGATCACCGACGTCGGCATGTGCGGACCGTTCGCATCGGTCATCGGCGTGCGCAGCGAGATCATCCTGCGCCGCTTCCTCACCGAGCTGCCGGCGCAGTTCGAGGTGGCCGAGGGCGACGTGCGCATCGACGCCGTGGTGGTGACGGCCCAGGGCGGTCGGGCCACCGCGATGGAGCGACTGGAGCGGCGCTGTTGAGACGATGCGGCTGCAGGGTTGCGGGAAGGTCGGGGCGGCTCGCCGGCGAAGGCTCAAGCGCGGGGCTCGACCCACCGATGAAGGCCCACAGCGGGCGCGTGGGCGGCCACGGGCTGCTCAGGCACGGGCAACGGTCATGATGGGCGTGCGCCGCGGGTACGTTCGGTCCGTTCGGTCACGCAGTGTCCGGGGTCGGCTCGAGGAGAGGGATCTGACTCGGTGAGCGACGACATCGTCAAAGAGAAGACGTACGTGTCGGCCGCCCGACCCGCCGCCGGCGGGGCCGGCGCGGCCGCGCTCACGCTCGACGAGGCGGCCCCCGGCGCGGCCCGCGTCGTCGGCGGGCGGCGTGCTCTCGTGACGCTCGGAGGCGACGTGATCGCCCTCTGCATCGCCCTGTTCGCCACCTTGCTGCTGCTGCCCGCGACACCGCATATCCCGTTCTTCGGGCGGGCGATCGCCGAGTACGCCGAGACCCGGCCGCCGCTGCTCGTCGTAGGGCTGATCGTGCCGTGGACGGTCTTCGTGCTGTACGGCTACGGCCTCTACCTGAGCTCGTCGCGGAGCATCAACGGCTGGGTCTTCTCCGAGGGGCTGCGCGGCGTGACCGCGCTGTCGATCGCCGCCTGGAGCGCGCTCGTGCTCATGCTGCTGGTCGCGGGATCGACCGACGCTCTGGGTTTCATCGCCGTCTTCTGGGGCTGCGAGGTCGTCACGGTGCCCGCCGCTCGCGCCGTCGGGCGAGCGGCGTTCTGGAAATCCTCTCGTCTCTCGGAGCGCACGCTGATCATCGGAGCCGGCGCCGTGGGCCATCTCCTGGGCGAGAAGATCGCCAAACATCCCGAGTACAACCTCAAGCTGGTCGGCTACTTAGACGACGGCGAGCCGTTCGGCGCGAGCAAGCCGCCCGTGCCGGTCGTCGGCAGGCTCGAGGACTTGGAAGACGTCATCGCCGGCTACCGCGTGACCCGGGTCATCATCGCCTTCTCGCGAGCGCGCCACCAGCAGATCCTCGACGTCGTGCGTGCCTGCGCCGATCGCGGCGTGCGCGTCAACATCGTGCCCCGGCTGTTCGAGATCCTGAGCTCGCAGACCGCGATGGACGACGTCGAGGGCATTCCGCTGCTCGACGTCGCCCACGTCGAGATGTCGCATCTCAACATGGTCGTGAAGCGTGTCTTCGACCTCGTCGTCGGCGGCCTGTCGGCCCTGTTCGCCCTGCCGCTCATCGGCGTGCTGGCGCTGGCCATCAAGCTCGACTCGCGAGGACCGGTGTTCTTCAGGCAGGAGCGCATGGGCCGCGGCGGGCGGGTGTTTCGCATCTACAAGCTGCGCTCGATGCACGTCGACGCCGAGCAGCGGCGCTACGATCTCGCCCAGCAGAACGAGTACTCGGGGCCGATGTTCAAGATCAAGAGCGATCCGCGCACGACGCGGGTGGGGACCATGATCCGCAAGTGGAGCCTCGACGAGGTGCCGCAGATCTTCAACGTGCTGCGCGGCGAGATGAGCCTGGTCGGACCGCGGCCGCTCTGGGTCGACGAGGCCGCCCGCTGCCGCGGCTGGACCAAGAAGCGCCTCGACATCACGCCGGGCATCACCGGCCTGTGGCAGGTCACCGGTCGAAACGACGTGCCGTTCGACGAGATGGTGAAGCTCGACTACATGTACGTCACGGGATGGAGCCTGAGCTGGGACATCAAGCTCCTCCTCGAGACCATCCCGGCAGTGCTCGGGAGGCGGGGAGCGTACTGAATCCGCGGGGGAGCACATGACTGACGGACCATCCCAGCGCCGCCGGGTCGTGGTGACCGGCGCGGCCGGCTTCATCGGTTCGCACCTGGTCGAGCGCCTGCTGGCCGACGGCTGCGAGGTCGTGGGCGTCGACTCCTTCGAGGACTACTATCCACGCCCCTACAAAGAGGCGAACCTGGCCGGCGCGCGCACCTCGGACCGGTTCACGCTGGTCACCGACAATCTCCTCGCCCTGGCCTCGGGCGAGGGCGCCGCAGGCGACGAGTCCGGCTCGCGGCGCTCCTCGCCGGCGCCGACTGCGTTGTGCACCTCGCCGCCCAGGCGGGGGTTCGCGCGAGCTGGGGCCGGAGCTTTCGCATCTACACCGAGAACAACGTGCTCGCCAAGCAATACGTTGCG
>CAWCWZ010000026.1:0-6881 GCA_963799395.1 uncultured Actinomycetes bacterium | reverse complement strand
GCAGCTCGAGGTCGCGCCGCACGGAGGCCTTGGAGACGCCCAGGACAGGGGCGCGAGGTCGGCGATCGACACCGAGCCGGCTTCGGCCAGTTCGTGCAGGATCAGGCTGAAACGCTCCTCCTGGCGCATGCCGCGTAGGGTATCACAGAGACGTGGCGAGAATGTTGATGCTCTGTTCGTTTACCTATAAAGTGGCAGCAAATGGACACTGACGATGAGCGAATACTGTCGCATTTGAGGCAGCCGCTTGCTTCGCGGGCCAGGTGGGAGGGGGTCGGACCCGGCGTGAGCCACGTGCTGGAAGAGATCGCGAGCCAGCCTCAGATGTGGCGCCGCGCGGCCGAGGTCGCGCCCGAGGTGGCCGATCGCCTGCCGGCCGCCGGTCGGCACACGGCGATCGTCGGCTGCGGCACGTCGCTGTTCATGGCCGAGGCCTGGGCCGCGGCCCGGGGAAAGCGCCGGCCTGGGCCCCACCGACGCCTTCACGCCGTCCGAAGCCCTCGCCCGGCGCTACGACGCCGTCGTCGTCCTGACGCGCTCGGGTACGACCACCGAGGCGCTCGACTACGTCAAGTCGCTGGCCCGCGCCACCCGCACCGTCGCGGTGACCGGCACGCCGGCGAGCCCCATCGTCGAGCTCTGCGACGACACGGTCCTGCTCGACTTCGCCGACGAGCTCTCGGTCGTGCAGACACGGTTCGCCACGACCGCCCTCGCCCTGTTGCGCGCCCATCTCGGCGTCGACATCAGCCCGCTCGGCCGACGCCGCCGAGGGCGCCCTGGTCGAGCCGCTGCCGACTGAACCGGCCGCCGCTCGCCAGTTCGTCTTTCTCGGGCACGGCATGGGTGTGGGCGTGGCGCGCGAAGCCGGACTCAAGCTGCGCGAGGCGGCCGGCGCCTGGACCGAGGCCTATCCCGCGACCGAGTTCCGCCACGGGCCGATCAGCGCCATCGACGCGGCCAGCCTGGTGTGGGCGTTCAGCCCGGCGCCGGCGGGCCTGCCCGAAGCGGTGCGGGCCACCGGCGCCACCTTCCTGCAGGCCCGCCGCGACCCCATGGTCGAGCTCATCGTGGCCCAGCGGCTGGCCGTCGCCCTCGCGCGGAGCAGGGGGCTCGACCCCGACCACCCCCTCCACCTCAGCAGATCAGTCATCATCCCCGACCCACAGTGACCACCAAGGAGGCAGACGTGACACACGTAAGGTCGCATACGCAAGGGCGCGGTCGAGCGCCGGTGCTGCTCGCCCTGGTGGTGCTGGCCGCCCTCGCCGTGCTGGTGGCGGCGTGCGGCAGCAGCAGTAGTAGCAGCAGCAGCTCGAGCCCCTCGGCTGAGCGCCACCCCCGGCGTGCTGCCTTCGCCGACGCCGGGCAGCTCGATCACCGTCGTCTACCACTACCCGGCGCCGCCCAAGTCCCTGCTCGATCAGTTCACGGCGCAGACCGGCGTGAAGGTCAACTGGGTCGAGGTCGGCTGGGACAACCTGCAGACCAAGATCGCGACGGCGGCGTCGTCGAACACCTACTTCGCCGACTTGACCGACGTCGACTGGTCCAAGGTCGGCGAGTACTACAAGACCAAGTGGTTCATGCCGCTGAACCAGTACTTCGACACGGCCACTCTGAAGGCCGACATGCCGCAGATCGACACCTTCGCGTCGAATGGCCAGCAACTGGCGCTGCCGTTCGACTCATCGTCCACGGTCACCACGCTCACACCAAGATCGCCAAGGCGGCCGGCGTGACGGGCACACCGGCAACGCTCACCGACTACACGAACGCTCTCGACAAGATCAAGGCCAAGGGAGCCGTACCGAATCCGCTCGACATCCCGTTCGCCGCGGCCGAGGGCCTGTCGACCTACTGGTACCAGCTCACCGCGGCCTTCGGCGGCCAGGTGCTGGACGCGAGCTACGCGCCGCAGTTCACGTCGCCGAGCTCGGCCGGCTACAAGGCGCTCGCGTGGATGGTCAATGCCTACAAGAGGGGGCTCGTGCCCAAGGCCAACATCGGCGTGAGCGACTACCAGGGGTTCACCACGGAGATGGCACAAGGGCGCGTGGCCAGCGTCTTCTCCGACTATGCCGGCAGTGTGGCTCGATCTACGACGTGCCGAGCACCTCCAAGGTCGCGGCCAGGTGAAGTACATCCCGACGCCGGGCCTCACGGGCGCGGCCCCCAACCTCGCCAATCCGGACGGCATCGGTATCCCGGTGACCGCCAAGAACGTGGCGGGTGCGCTGGCCTTCATCAACTGGATCACCGACACGAAGAACCAGGCGATCTGGGCCGGTCTGGACGGTCCGAACGATGTGATCTCGGGCTTCCCGCTGCCGGCTCGGGTGAGTAGCCTGCAGCTCCTGGCCCAAGGCACCACCGTCTCGGGAGCGACCGAGTTGACCAAGCTCCTCGAGAGCTCGCGTGCCGAGTTCCCCGGCCCCGGGGCGCCGCCCTGGTACTCTCAGTTCAGCAACGCCGTCTACACCAACATCCACCAGGCTGCCGCAGGGACCGAGACCGTGCAGCAGGCAGTGACCAACATCGCCACCCAGGTCAACCAGCTCAAGACGAGCCAGTAAGGACGATGGGCGGCGCCGCCACGACCGAGACCCTGCGGAGCAACGCCGGTGGGCGTCGTGGCGGCGCCGCGTCATGAGCGGCGAGAGGGCACAGACAGTCAGGAAGCGGCCGCGCCGGCGCGGCCGCTTCCTGCCCTACATCCTGCTCTCGCCGCTCATCCTCTTCATCGGCGCGCTGGCGCTCTATCCGACGATCGTCACCACCGTCCAGGCGTTCTTCACAGTCGACCCTTTGAATCCGCCGACGCGCTTCGCCGGCCTCGCCAACTTCCGCGCCCTGTTGCACAACCCATTCGTCCGTCAAAGCGCCGCCAACACCTTGCTCTACATCGTCGTCGGGGTCGGCCTGTCGACGCTGTTCGGCCTTGGCATCGCCCTGATGCTGCAGCGCCACTCGCGCTGGCGCGGCGTCATCGTCGCCCTGGTCGTGCTGCCCTGGGCGCTGCCCGCCGTGATCGAGGCCGTCATCTGGGGCTGGATCTACGACCCGACGTTCGGTGTGCTGAACAGCCTGCTCAAGTCGATGGGCCTCATCAACAGCTACCACGTCTGGATCGGCATCGGCCGTATCGTCTCGATCGTGCTCATCGAGCTCGTGCAGGTGTGGCAGATCACGCCCCTGGCGGCCCTGCTCATTCTCGCGGCACTGCAGTCGATCCCCCAGGAGCTCTACGAGGCGGCGCGCGTCGACGGCGCCGGCCGCTGGGAGATGTTCAAGCGCATCACGCTGCCGCTGGTGCGCCCCGGCCTGGCCGTCGCCATGGTCGAGTCGCTGATCCTCTCACTGAACGTGTTCGACCAGGTCTACGTGCTCAACGGCTTCGCGCCGAGTGGCGCCTCGATCATGCTGCAAGACCTACCAGATCAGCTTCAACAACCTGAACTTCGGTCAAGGCTATGCACTCTCACTGCTGGCCACCTTCGCGACCATGCTGCTGTCGCTGCTCATCCTGGCCGTGGTCTACCGGCGGGTGGAGTTCTAGATGCGCGGCCGCAGCCGACTTCGTCGCGTTGGGCGCGGCGTGCTCATCGCCGTCATCCTCGTGTGGTCCGCGTTTCCCATCTACTGGGCCTTGAACACGAGCTTCACCACCCTGAACGGGGCCCAAGCCGTGCCCGCCCACTTCCTGCCCTCGCCCTTCACCGCGCAGAACTACCGGACACTTCTCAATCAGACCAGCGGCGGCGTCGGCAGCCAGTTCTGGCGCTCGTTCCTGAATGCCGCGATCGAGGCGGGTCTGGCGACCGTGCTCACCGTGGCGATCGCCCTGTTTGCCGCCTACGCCTTCGCCCGGCTCGAGTTTCGCGGTAAGCGCATCATCCTGGCGGCTGTGCTGGCCACGCTGCTGCTGCCCGTGTATGCGACCCTCATCCCGCTCTACCGGATCATGTCGAGCGTGCACCTGGTCAACACCTACCTGGGCATCATCCTGGTCTACACGTCGGGGTTCCTGCCGCTGGCCATCTGGATCATGTACAACTACTTCGCCAGCGTCCCGCGCGAGCTCGAAGAGGCCGCCTTCGTCGATGGTGCCACCCCGGTGATGGCTCTCTGGCGAGTCATCATCCCCGTGTCGATGCCCGGCATCGCCGCGACCTCGATCATCGTGTTCCTCATGGGCTGGGCGCAGTTCATCTTTCCGCTGGTGCTGAGCAGCGACCTGGCGACACAGCCGGTCACCGTGGTGGTGGCCGCACTCTACGGGCAGCGCATTGTACCGTTCACTCTGCTCAACGCCATCGGCGTGCTCGCGGCCGCCCTGCCCGGCATCATCGCCCTCGTCCTGAACCGCTACATCGTGCAGGGTGTCATGGCGGGCAGCATCAAGTGAAGGGGACCTGACCATGGCAGAGATCCGCTACGAACACGTGAGCAAGAGCTTCGATGCGAACACGGTGGTCGACGACCTCGACTTGTGCATCGCCGACGGCGAGCTCATGGTGTCGGTCGGTCCCTCGGGCTGTGGCAAGACAACCGCCCTGCGCATGATGGCCGGTCTCGAGGAGGTCGACTCGGGACGGATCGTCATCGACGACCAGGTCGTCAACGACCTGGAGCCGCGCGACCGCGACGTCGCCATGGTCTTTCAGAACTACGCGCTGTACCCGCACTTGAGCGTCTACCAGAACATGGCTTTCGGCCTGCGTCTGCACCACGTCGGCAAAGACGAGATCGACCGGCGCGTGCGCGAGGCGGCGCACGTGCTGCAGCTCGAAGAGCTGCCCCAGCGCGAGCCCAGGCAGCTCTCCGGCGGTCAGCGCCAGCGGGTGGCGATGGGCCGGGCCATCGTGCGCCAGCCCAAGGTGTTCCTCATGGACGAGCCCCTGTCGAATCTCGACGCCAAGCTGCGCGTCCAGATGCGCGCCCAGATCGCGCGGCTGCAGCGCGACCTCAAGGTGACGATGCTCTACGTCACGCACGATCAGGTCGAGGCGATGACGCTCGGGCGACGCGTGGCGGTCATGCGCCTGGGCGCTCTGCAGCAGGTGGCTCCGCCCCAGGAGCTCTACGGGCGGCCGGTCAACCTGTTCGTGGCGAGCTTCATCGGCTCGCCGGCGATGAACGTGGTCGAGGCCGAGCTGCATCGCGAGGCCGACGGCCTGCGGGCGCGCTTCGGACCGCACGACGTACGCATCGACCCCGCCGTCGCGGCGGCGCGCCCGGCCCTCGAACGCTACGCCGGCCGCCGCGTCGTGCTCGGCGTGCGGCCGCAGAACGTCGAGGACGCGGCCCTGGTCGACACCGGCGACACCGACAGCACGATCGAGGGCACGGTGGAGCTGCGCGAGAACCTGGGCCCCGAGGTCGACGTGCACGTGGGCATCGACGCGCCGGTGCCGGCTCTCGAGGCGGTGATCGAGGCGACCGAGTCAGCCGACACGACCGGCGTGGCCGGCGTCGCCGGGCGACCCGAAGGCATCTTCGTCGCCCGGCTCGGCGCCGGCACCAAGGCGCGCGAAGGTCATGACGTGAAGCTGTGGCTCGACCCCCGGGCCCTCTACTTCTTCGACCCCGCGAGTGGCGCGGCGATCTACGAATGACGCCGCGTGAGGCGCGAGGCGCGGGCGGCAATGGGGCGCCGCCACGGCCGCCCGATGCTGCCGTGAAGGCCATTCTCGACTAGGATTGGCGATCGAGATGCGCGCTACCCCTGACCTTGGCCACCGCGCCGACGAGCGCCAACGCCCCGACGACGGCCACCGAGCCTTCGACCTGCTCGTCGCCGGCGACGCCGTGCCCGACGTCATCGTCGGCGACGTCGCCGGCGAGCTCGCCTTCGGCCAGGCCGAGACGCTCGTCTCGCGTGGCGTTCTCACGGTCGGCCGGCTGCGGCGATCATGGCCTGCGGCGCGGCGCGGCTCGGACTGCGCGTCGCCTTCGTCGGCGTGGTCGGCGACGACGCCGCGGGCCGCTTCATGCTCGACGAGCTCACGGCCCGCGGCGTCGACGTCTCCGCTTGCGTCGTGTTGCCGGGGCGGGCCACCGGGCTCACCGTGCACCTCGTGCGACCGGGCGCCGAGCGCGACCGCGCGATGCTCACGTCGCTGGGCTGCGTCGGCGAGCTCACGGCGGCGATGGTGCGGGGCGCGCATCCCGAGCACGCGCGCCACCTGCACGTGGGCTCGTTCTACCTGCTGCCCAGGCTCGCGCCCGACCTCGCGGCCCTGTTCGGCGAGGCTCGCGCGGCCGGGTGCGGCACTTCCCTCGACACGCAAGGCGACTGGGAGGGCCGCTGGCAGGGCGGTCTGCGCGACGTCCTGCGCGAGACGGACCTCTACCTGCCGAACCGCGACGAGGCTCTCGCGGTGGCGGCGACTCTCGGTGAAAAGCCGCCGGTCGACGCCCGCCTCGACCGGCTGCTCGAAACGCTCGCCGCCCCGGGTACACGGCCGGTCGTGAAGTGCGGCGCGCAGGGCGCCGTCGCGCTCGACGGCGACGCCGTCGTGAGCGCCGCCGCCCTTCCTGCCGCTCCCGTCGACACGATCGGGGCCGGCGACAGCTTCGACGCCGGATTCGTCTACGGCCACCTGCAGGGCTGGCCGGTCTCCCGCAGTCTCGCCTTTGCCGCCGCGTGCGGGTCGCTGTCGACGCGCGCGGCAGGCGGCGTCGACGCCCCAGCCGCGAGCCGCCGAGGCGCTTGCCGCCGCCGGGCAGTCGATGTCGGAGCCGACGCCCAGGTCACCGCCGACTCCGAGGCCGCCGGCGAGTCCGCCGCCGACCTCCCCCGGCCCTAGCTCACGCGGAGCGCATGCCGCAGGCGGCGGCGTAGGCGTCGAGCACGCTGACGATCTTGTGGCGCACGA
>CAWCWZ010000025.1:0-10060 GCA_963799395.1 uncultured Actinomycetes bacterium | reverse complement strand
CGAGAACCTCGGGGTAGTCATGGAGGAGATCGAGCACAAGGTCGATCAGCCGGTGGTCAAGGAGGGGGTGATCGTCCGGCACGGCGCCCACGGTCGCCCCGAGGCGATCATTCTCGGCTTCATCCCGTCAGACCAGCGCCGCTTCGACTACAACCTCGTCTTCGGCCTCGTGCTCACGATCATGGACATCGCCGAGAAGCACGGCGGCCGTCCCTACTCGACCGGTATGTACTTCGCCAGCCGCGCCGACGAGATCCTCGGCGCCGAGCGCGTCGGGCGCCTGCGCGACTTCAAGCGGCAGGTCGACCCGGGCGGCGTGCTCAACCCCGGCAAGGTCATCGCCAGCGGAGCCCTCGGCAAGGCGCTGACGCTGGCCGCCGCCTGCGAGCCGCTGATCCGGCCGTTCGGCAACCGTGTCATCGCCAAGGCCGTGGCCAAGCCCGACCCGGGAGCATCGCTGCGCGGCATCCCCGCCGACGTCGCCCTGTATGCCTACTCGTGCTCGCAATGCGGCTACTGCATCGACCAGTGCGACCAGTTCTACGGGCGCGGCTGGGAGAGCCAGAGCCCGCGCGGCAAGTGGTACTGGCTGCGTGAGTTCATCGAGGGTCGTGAGAAGTGGAGCCAGGAGATGGTCGACACCTTCATCACCTGCACCACCTGCGAGATCTGCGACACGCGTTGCTCGGCCGTGCTGCCCATCGAACCAAGCTGGATGAAGCTGCGCGGCCGGCTGATCGAAGACGAGAAGCGCATGACGCTGCCGCCCTTCGAGATGATGAGCGCCGCGCTGCGCGACGAGGGCGACATCTGGGCGGGCTACCGCAAGGACCGCGCCGACTGGTTCCCCGACGACCTCTGGGAGAAGCACGGTCCGCAGCACGCCGCCGACACGGTGTACTTCGCCGGCTGCACGGCGAGCTACGTCGAGCGCGATATCGGCATCGGCACGGTGCGGCTGCTCGACGCCGCCGGCGTCGACTTCACCTACCTCGGCGAGAAGGAGCTCTGCTGCGCGACGCCGATGCTCGTGGCCGGCAAGTGGGAGCAGTTCGAGAGCGTCATGCGCGCCAACGTCGCCAGCGTGCTGGGGAGCGGCGCGCACACGGTGACGACGAGCTGCCCGGCCTGCGACATGATGTGGCGCACCGTCTACCCGGAGTGGGCGGCGAAGCTCGGCATCGACTACCCGATCACCGTGCGCCACTACTCCGAGCTGATCGCCGACAAGATCGCGGCCGGCGAGTTCGCCTTTCCCGCGACGCCGCCGGCGCGCGACGCGAGCGGCAAGAAGAGCGGCAAGAAGAGCGGCAAGAGCGACGATGCGACGGCGCCTCACAAGACCCGCGTGACCTGGCACGACTCGTGCCACATCGGCCGCGCTTCCGGCGTCTACGAGGCGCCTCGCGAGCTGATCCGGGCCAATCCCAACGCCGAGTTCGTGGAGATGCCGTTCAACCGGGCCGAGGCGCACTGCTGCGGCAGCGTGCTCACCCTGCTCAAGGACCCGGTGGCGGCCGCCGACATCGGCGAGGTCAGGCTGCGCGAGGCCCAGGAGGTCGGCGCCGAGACGATCCTCGCGCTCTGCCCCTGCTGCCAGTTCCAGCTGCGGGTGAGCGCCCAGGCCAAGGGCATCGACATCGACGTGGTCGACCTGGCCCACTTCAGCGCCGCGGCTCTGGGCTACGAGCTGCCCGACCCGAACCCCGAGGTGCAGAAGCAATGGGCGGTCTTCGAGGCGATGATCGCGCTGATGACACCGCGGGGGTTCGCCGACCTGATGGGCACGATGTGGCCCGAGCTCATCGACGCCATGCCGTTCGGCATGGGGCCGATGATGAAGGCGATGGGCAAGGTGCCGGGCGCGCTCGACCTGATGAAGCCGATGTTCCCGGTGCTGTTCCCGCGCCTGTTGCCGCTGATGATGCCCAAGGTCATGTCGACCATGCTCGAGCGCATCGCCGAACTCGTGCCGATGCCCGACTACATGGCCGAGCAGATGCCGGCGATGATGCCCGGCATCATGGACAACCTCATGCCGCACATGATCGGCGAGGTGGTGCCGCTGGTGACCGGTCCGATGGTGGACTACCTGCAGGGCAGAGACACGGCCGCAAGCCCGGCCGCCGTGAGCTGAAGAACCCGGCGGGTGTCTGAAAGGAACTCGCGGGGAGAACGCGTACAATAGAGGTGCGTTTCACCGCTAGACCAGGAAGCGACGAGGGGCGGGGCCGAAAGGCCCCGCCCCTCTCTTGTCGGGCCGTGCCGAGACTGCCGGCCACGGCTCCGCCAGACGTCGACGGACTGCCCGGGTTTTGCCATGTGCGGCTCGCGGTACCTGTGACGGAGAGCTATCACGTCCTTTCCGCGCCGCGCGGACAGGCGGCGACGCCGTCGAACCCGCCGCGGATGCGTTACCGTACCCGGGAGTGTCACTCATGGCTGAAGTCCTCACCACCGATCCGGTCGGACGCTTGGCGCCCGCGGCGCGAGCGCCCTCCCGACTGGGCCTGGCGCTGGTCGTGATCGCGGCCGCCCAGCTCATGATCGTGCTCGACGCCACGATCGTGAACGTCGCTCTGCCGCACATCCAGCGGGCGCTCGGGTTCAGCGGCGCCGGCCTCGAGTGGGTCGTCACCGCGTACTCGCTCGCCTTCGGCAGCCTCCTTCTGCTCGGCGGCCGGCTCGGCGACATCTACGGCCGCCGCCGGGTGTTCATGGCCGGCGTGCTGGTCTTCTCGCTGGGCTCGTTCGCCGGCGGCCTGGCCAGCGGCGAGTGGTGGATCCTCGCGGCGCGGGCGGTGCAGGGCGCGGGCGGGGCGCTCGCCGCGCCGACCGCCCTGGCGCTGATCGCCACGACGTTTCCGGCCGGGCCGCCGCGCAACAGGGCCTTCGGCGTCTACGCCGCCATGAGCGGCGCCGGCGGCGCCATCGGCCTGCTGCTCGGCGGCATCCTCACGACCTACGCATCGTGGCGCTGGGTGTTCTTCGTCAACGTGCCGATCGGCATCGCCGTGCTCGTCCTGGCGCCGATCGCGCTGGTGCCGACGGCGCGCTCGCGGCTGCGCCTCGACGTGCCGGGCGTCGTCACGAGCAGCGCCGGTCTCGCGCTGCTGGTCTACGGTCTGATCCACGCCGCCGCCGGTCGCGACGGCGTCTCGCACTGGAGCAGTCCGGCGACGATCGTGCCGCTCGTGGCCGCCGTGACGTTGCTCACGGTCTTCGTCGCGATCGAGCGCCGCACCAGTCATCCCGAGCTGCCTCTGCATCTGCTCGGATCGCGACGTCGGTCGGGCGCCTACCTCATGATGCTGCTGCTCTACACGGGGGTGTTCTCCGTGTTCTTCTTCCTCACCATCTACATCCAGACGGTGTACGGCTACAGTCCGGTGCGCGCCGGCCTCGCGTGGGTGCCCTTCCCCATCACGATCATCATCGTGAGCACCCTCGTGGCCAGGGTCCTCGTCACCCGCATCGGCGTGCGGCCGCTGCTCATGATCGGGCCGCTGCTCGCCGGCTCCGGCTTTCTGTGGCTGTCGCGGCTGAGCGCCGCCGGCCACTACTGGCCCGACCTGCTGCCGGGGATGATCCTGGTCAGCGCGGGCATGGGCTGCCTGCTCGTGCCGCTCACCCTCACGGTCGTCTCGCGCATCGCGCCGCAGGAGGCCGGCGTCGCGTCGAGCGGCATCAATATCGGGCAGCAGGTAGGCGGCGCGATAGGCCTGGCCGCCATCGGCACCATCGCCTGGTCTTCGGTGGCCCACAGCGTCACGAGCCAGATGGCGGCGGCTGCGGCGGCAAGGTCGGCGGCGTCGGCCGGGGCGTCGAGTGCCGTCGCGGGCGTGCCGGTCATGGTCCTGAACCAGGCCTTCACCGCCGGCTTCACGACCGCCTTCCGCGTGGCGGCCGCGGTGGCGCTCGTCGGTTTCGCCGTCGCGCTCGTCACGACCTGGACCGGGCGCTGGCGCCTGAGCTCGGCGGTCACAAAGGGTCGCGAGCAGCCCTGCGACGAGGTCCTCGGCACCTGCGAAGCGTAGGAGGAGGAGATCGACATGGCAGACCACCTCATCACGACTCGCGGGCGGGCGCTGGCCGCGACTGTGCTCCTGGTCGTCATGGCGACGGTCGCCGCCGCCTGTGGCGGCTCGTCGAGCGCGAGCACGACGACGCCGGGCGCTCCGACCACGGCCGCCACCGGCGCCGCCACCCAGAACGGCGTCGTCATCCAGAACTTCGCCTTCACCCCCAAGACGCTCACCGTATCGCCAGGCACCAAGGTGACCTGGACGAACGCCGATCCGACGCCTCACAACGTGGCCTCGACCGCGAGCCTGTCGCTGAACAGTGCGACCACCAGCGTGTTCGCCAGCGGTACCCTGAATCAGGGTCAGACGTTCAGCTTCACGTTCACCAAGAAGGGTGTCTACTTCTACGAGTGCACCATCCACAAGGCGCTCGCCGCGATGCACGCCGAGGTCATCGTGAAGTAGGTCCGTCCCGCGGCGCCCGCGCGGTCGTCGGGCAAGCGGGCGCTTGACGGCCGTTCGGCGCCCCCGTATAGTGAACGGCGTTCACCAAAAAGTACGCCGTTCTCGAACGAAAGCACTGTTCACCATCGCTTCGTCCGGGTCCGGACACGGAAAGGCGGGCGAGCGCGATGAGGGCAGAGCACCACCGGGCGCACCGGCTGCACCACCACGGCGTCGGGTTCGACGCAGCGCTCGGCGACCGCCATGCCGAGCGCCGCGAGCGCCGCCATCGCGAGACTCGCGACGACATCCTGATCGCCGCTCGCGAGGTGCTTCTCGAGCGCGGCGCGGCCGACCTCTCACTGCGCGAGATCGCGCGCCGCGCCGGCTTTACGCCCGGCGCCCTCTACAAGTACTTCGACAGCAAGGACGACGTGGTCAAGGCGCTGGCCGACCGCGCCATGGGCGCTCTCATCGAGGCCCTGGCCGTCGTGCCGAGCGGTCCTGCGCCCGACGAGCGCGCCGTCGAGATCGGCCTCGCCTATCTCGAGTTCGCCCGCCACAATCCCGGAGACGTGGCCATCGTGACCTGCACGAGTCGGTCGCGGTCGGACCGCATTCGCGCGAGCACGACGCTCGAAGAGACCGTCCTCGGCGTCTTTCGCGAGGGCGCCGCGACAGGTGTCTTCAGCATGCCCAAGCCCGAAGACGCCGAGTTCATGACCTACGGCGCGTGGGCGCTGGTCCAGGGTCTCGCCACGCTCGAGCAACGTCAGCGCCCCGAGATCGCGGCTCGCCTGCGCGCCCGTCAGCGGCGCCTGCTGCAGGCGTTCGTCAACGGCCTGAAGAGCGAATGGTCGGCGCCGCAGTGACGCGCGCCGCCGTCGCCCAGAGACAGACCACGGAGGAGACGATGCCCGGTACGGACCGCCGCCGAAGAGCGCCTCACCCTGGCGTGCATGTGCTTCGCCCTGTTCATGGTGATGCTCGACAGCACCGTCGTGAACCTCGCCCTCAAGACCATCCAGCTCAGAATGCACGCCAGCTACTCGGAGGTGCAGTGGATCGTCGACGCCTTCGTGCTGGCGCTGGCCAGCCTCCTGCTCACCGGCGGCACGCTGGGCGATCTGTTCGGGCGCCGCAAGACGTTCATCTCCGGCCTCGCGCTGTTCACCGGCGGCTCGGTCCTGTGCGCCCTGGCGCCGGCGACCTCGTTCCTCGTCGGCGTCGCGTGTCATCCAGGGCGTGGGCGGCGCCCTCATGCTGCCGAGCACGCTGTCGATCATCACGAACACCTTCCGCGACCCGCGCGAGCGCGCCCGGGCGATCGGCATGTGGGCCGGCATCTCGGGCCTCGCCCTGGCCATCGGCCCGCTGATCGGCGGCACGCTGGTCGACCGTTTCGACTGGCAGAGCATCTTCTGGATCAACGTGCCGATCGGGATCGTCGCTCTCGTCATGGCGGTGCTGTTCGTGCCCGAGTCGTCCGACCGCGCCGGTCGCAGCCTCGACCTGCCCGGTCAGGTCACGGCCGTCATCGGCCTCGTCACGCTCACCTACGCGTTCATCGAGGCCAACACCTACGGGTGGACGCTCGGCGCGGATCGTCTCGTGCTTCGTCGTGTCGGCCGTCGCCCTCGGCCTCTTCCTTCTGGTCGAGCTGCGCGATCGCTCCCCGCTGCTGCAGCTCAAGTTCTTTCGTAACGGCACCTTCAGCGGCGCCAACCTGGTCGGCGTGATCGTGAGCTTCGCCTTCTTCGGCGTGATCTTCTTCCTGTCGCTGTTCATGCAGGAGATCCAGGGCTACTCGCCGACCCAGGCCGGGGTCCTGCAGCTGCCCGCCACCCTCGGGATCATGGCGGCGGCGATCGTCTCGGGGCGCATCGTCGGACGCATCGGGGCGCGCCTGCCGATCACCATCGGCCTGCTCATGACGGGCACGGCGCTGCTCTGCCTGACGTCGCTCGAACCCAACAGCGGCTACGCCTCGTTCTGGTACTGGCTGCTCCTGATGGGCGTCGGCAGCGGCCTGATCATGAGCCCCATGACGACGGCCATCATGGGCACCGTGCCGGCCCCTCGCGCGGGCATGGCCTCGGCGACCTCGAACACCATGCGGCAGGTCGGCAGCGTGTTCGGCATCGCCGTGCTCGGCAACCTGGTGACGCGGCCCATCACTGAGCATACGCTGACCGCCTTGAGTTCCTTTGCGCCTGCCCCCGGCGCTCGTCGGCGGCATCATGACCGCGGTCAAGGAGGGCCGTGACCTGGCGTCCGGCAAGCTGCCGCCCGGCGTCGATGGCGCGGCCCTCATGCACACCGTCAAGGGCGCCTCCGCGGCGGGCTTCACCTCCGGCATGCACGCCGCTCTCTGGGTGAGCGGCTTCATGCTGCTGGCCGGCGCCCCCATCGCTCTTCTGACCATCCGCGGCACGGCGCCGCACCACGTCGCCGCGCGTCAGGCCGCCGCCCACAAGGCGCAAGTGGCCGCGCGCGAGGGCGGCTCCGCGGCCGAGGCCGTCGAGGTGGAGTCGTGACGCTGGCCGGCGGCCAACCGGCGCCCGGTGGCGGCGACGTGTGCTCGGCCGAGCACGCCGGCTGGCTCTCGACCCCGCTGCGGCGGCTCCTGCACGACCCGCGGCGCGTCCTCGACGGCCTCGTAGCCGCGGGCGACACGGTCATCGACTTCGGCTGCGGACCGGGCTTCTTCACCCTGCCCATGGCCGAGATGGTGGGGCCCGAAGGGCGCGTCGTGGCGGTCGACCTGCAGGCCGCGATGCTCGACAGGGTGCGGCTGCGCGCTGAGCGCGCCGGGCTGGCGTCGCGCATCACGCTGCACCGCTGCGCGGCCGACAGCGTCGGCGATCTGCCCGCGGCCGACGCCGCCCTCGCCTTCTACATGGTCCACGAGGTGCCCGACGTGACGCGCTTCCTGGGCGAGGTCGCCGGCGCGCTCAAGCCGGGTGGCCGGTTCCTGCTGGTCGAGCCGCGCGGCCACGTCTCGGCGTCGGCCTTTGCCGCCACGGTCGAGATCGCGGCGGCGGCCGGCCTGCGGCCGGTGGCGACGCCGCGCGTGCGGTTCAGCCGAACGTCGGTCTTCGCGCGACAATAGGGCGCACGGCGGGTACAACTGCCGTCATGGGTGGGCTTCAGACCTCTCAGCCGTGAGCTACGGGCCGCTGCCGACCGGGCGCGTGCTCGTCACGGGCGCCGGCGGCGCCGTCGGGCGCGAGCTCACGGCCATGCTGCAGAGCGCGGGCGCGCTCGTGCGGGCGGCCGTCCACCATCGCGACGACCTGGTCCCCGAGGAAGACCTCGACGTGGACCGCGTCTATCTCGACTTCGCGGCGCCCGACACGCTGCTCGCGGCCATGCAGGACGTCGAGGTGCTCTACCTGCTGACCCCGCAGGTGCCGCAGACGGTCGCGCAGGTGCGGGCGGCCGTCGAGGCCGCCCGCACCTGCGGCGTGCGGCGCATCGTGCGCCAGTCCCTGTGCCACGCCGACACCGGGCGCGACACCCTCAGCGGCTGGCACCGCGAGGCCGAGGCGGTCGTCGCCGCTTCGGGTCTGGCCTTCACCATCCTGCGGCCCAACTCGTTCATGCAGAACTTCGTGACGATCTACGGTCCCGCGATCCGCGACGACGACTGCTTTCGGCTGCCGCTCGGCGCCGCGGCCATGAGCAGCGTCGACGTGCGCGACGTCGCGGCGGCGGCCACGGCCGTGCTCATGGACGAAGTCGACGCCGACGTCTTCACGCTGACGGGGGCGGCCGCGCTGACCGGGGTCGAGATGGCGGCCGCGCTCAGCGGTATCACCGGTCGCCCGATCACCTACGTCGACGAGCCCGAAGACGCCGGTCGACCGAGCAGCGACGAGACGCAGCGCGTCGTCGACGCGGCGCTGCGCGAGTTCGGCCGCGAGATGCGGGCCGGCCTCCTGGCCACGGTGACCGGCGATGTCGAGCGGCTCACCGGCCGGCCGGCGATCAGCTTCGAGCAGTTCCTGGCCGACCACGCCTGGGCATTCGTCGCCGCCAGTCGCGGCGGTCAGGCGCGAGCGGCCCGGGGGTCGACCGGGGACGGCCGAGATGTCTGATCTGCTCGCCGGCGCCGGGACCATCACGCTCGGCGGCGACCTCACGGTGAATCGCCTCGGCTTCGGCGCCATGCGCATCACCGGCGCCGGCATCATCGGCGACCCGCCCGACCGTGACGAAGCCAGGCGCGTCCTGCGTCGCGCCGTCGAACTGGGCGTCCAGTTCATCGACACGGCCGACAGCTACGGGCCGCGAGTGAGCGAAGAGCTCATCGCCGAGGCGCTGCACCCGTACCCGGCCGGGCTCGTGATCGCCACGAAGGGCGGTCTGCTACGACCCGGACCGGGGCGCTGGACGCCCGACGGGCGGCCGGCGCACCTGCGCTCGGCGCTCGAAGGCAGCCTGCGCGCCCTGCGTCTCGAGCGTATCGACCTCTATCAGCTCCATCGCCCCGACCCCAAGGTCCCCTACGAGGAATCGCTTGGCGCCCTGGTCGAGCTCAGGCAGGAGGGCAAGATCCGCCACATCGGCGTCTCGAACGTGACCGGCGACGAGCTCCGCCGCGCCCGGCGCGTGACCGCGATCGTCTCGGTACAGAACCGCTACAACCCCCTCGATCGGCGCTCCGACGGCCTCGTCGACGCCTGCGCCCGTGACGGCCTCGCGTTCCTGCCCTGGGCGCCGTTGGGGCAGGGAATTCGCGGGCGACGTCGTCGCCCGCGTCGCCCGGCGGCACGGCGTCTCGCCCTATCAGGTCGTCATCGCCTGGCTGTTGGCCGCTCGCCGGCGATGCTGCCGATCCCGGGGACCGGGTCGGTGGCGCACCTCGAAGAGAACCTGGCGGCGGCGCAGGTCAGGCTGTCGTCCGACGACCTCGCCGAGATCGCCGCGCTGCCGACGACGACGGCGTAGTCCTTCTCATCCGACGGACCGTCACCGTCCGGCGCCGTCGTCGCCGTCCGGCGCCATCGTCCTCAGTCGGCGCCGTCGTCCCCGTCCGGCGTCATCGTCCTTAGTTGGCGCCGTCGTGCCGGACCTGGACGCTCGGGGACGCCACGTCCCAGAGGTGCTGGACCGCGTACGCGCGCCAGGGCCGCCACGGCTCGGCCAGCAGGACGGCGCTCGCGGCGTCGTGGGGCCGGTCCAACGCCTGGAGCGCGCGCCGGACGCCCAGGTCGGTGGCCGCGAAGGCGTCGGTGTCGCCCAGCCTCATCAGGATGCAGGCGACGGTCCACGCGCCGATGCCCGGGATCTGCCGGAGCCGTTCGCGCAGCTCATCGCGGTCGGCTGCTCCGGTCACGACGACCCGCCCGTCGGCGATCGCCCGGGCCAGCGCGAGAACGGTGCGCCGCCGGGCCGCGGGCATCGGCAGGAGAGCGGGGTCGGCGGCGGCCAGCGTCTCGGCCGTGGGAAAGGCTGACGAGCAGCCCTCCCGACGGCGCGGCCAGGGGGCTGCCCACGGCGGTCGCCAGGCGCGCGACGACCGTGCGCGCGCCGGCCACCGAGACCTGCTGGCCGATGACCGTGCGCACGGCGAGCTCGGAGCCGTC
>CAWCWZ010000024.1:0-13870 GCA_963799395.1 uncultured Actinomycetes bacterium | reverse complement strand
GATGGGAGTGCCGGCCGCGAGCGGCGGCAGGTCGGCCGCCGTGCTTTGGGGAATGATGCCGGCGCGGAGCTCAAGGCAACAGGCGACAGCGAACGGTGGCAGCGGTGGAGATCGACAGAGGGGCCGGCGCCCCGCCAACGACCGTGACCGGCGCCCCCCTCGACCGGGGCGCCATCCTGGCGTGGCTCCACGAGGACGACCCAGAACGCCTCGAGGAGCTGTGGCGGGCGGCCGACGACACGCGCCGTCGCCACGTGGGCGACGAGGTCCACCTGCGCGGCCTGATCGAGCTCTCGAACTACTGCGTGCGGGCCTGCGGGTACTGTGGCCTGCGAGCCGCCAACCGCGAGATCGAGCGCTACCGCATGAGCGCCGACGAGATCCTCGCTTGCGCCCACAAGGCCCGGGAGTACGGCTACGGCACGGTCGTGCTGCAGTCCGGCGAGGACTACGGCATCCACACCGACTGGATGGCCGAGGTCGTGCTCCGCATCAAGGCCGAGACCGACCTGGCGGTCACCCTCAGCCTCGGCGAGCGGCCCGACGACGACCTCGAGATCTGGCGGGCGGCCGGCGCCGACCGCTACCTCTTGCGCTTCGAGACCTCCGACGACGAGCTCTACCGGCTGATCCATCCCGACCTCCCGGGACGACGGTCCGACCGCTTCGCCATTCTGCGCACGCTGCGCCGGCTGGGCTACGAGCCCGGCAGCGGCATCATGGTGGGCATTCCGGGACAGACCTGGACGAGCGTCGCCGACGACATCTCCGCCTTCCGCCACCTCGACCTCGACATGATCGGCGTGGGTCCCTACATCTCGCACCCGGCGACGCCGCTGGGCGACCGCTCCTGGGTGCGCGAGATCCCTCCCGACGAGCAGATCCCAAGCGACGAGCTGACCGTCTACAAGGTCGTGGCCCTCACCCGCCTCGTCTGTCCCGAGTCGAACATCCCGAGTACCACGGCGCTCGCCACGATCAACAAGATCGACGGCCGCGAGCTGGGCCTGCAGCGCGGCGCCAACATCGTCATGCCCAACCTGACGCCGCCCGAGTACCGCCTGCGCTACGAGATCTACCCCGACAAGGCCTGCGTGAACGAGACGGCCGAGATGTGCCGCGGCTGCCTCCAGGGCCGCATCGAGGCGATCGGCCGCGAGGTCGGCAGCGGACCCGGAGGACGCCGGCGCGCCTGACATACGGCCGGCCGGCGCCTCGCGGCGGCCGGCGGCCGGTCGAGTCCGCCGGGCGACGCAAGCCCACCGACGAGGAGGCGCCGGCGTCCGATAGACTTCCGGCATGAGACTGCCCGCCCGCCTCGACGTTCTGCGCCTGCGCAACTTCCGCAACCTCTACATCGGCGAGGCCGTGTCGCTGCTGGGCGACGGCCTGTTCCCGGTGGCGCTCACGTTCGGCGTCCTCGACCTGCATCACTCGGGCATCGACGTCGGCCTCGTGCTGGCCGCCTTCTCACTGCCCATGGTCCTGTTCACGCTGGTCGGCGGTGTCTGGTCCGACCGCCTGCGACGCGAATGGGTGATGATCGCTTCAGACCTCGTGCGCTTCGTCACCATGGCCGTCATCGCCGCCCTGCTGCTCGGCGGCCGCGCCGAGGTCTGGAGCCTCGCCCTGCTGGGCTTCGTCTACGGCTGCGGCGACGCCTTCTTCTTTCCGGCCTACACCGCCCTCATCCAGCAGATCGTGCCGCCCGAGCGCCTCCAGGAGGCCAACGCCCTGCGCGGCGTCGCCGACGGCTTTGGCTGGTTCGTCGGCCCCTCGGTCTCGGGCATTCTCGTCGCCCTGATCGGCGCCGGCGCGACCCTCGGCATCGACGCCGTCACCTTTCTCGTCAGCGCCGCGTTCCTGCTGACCCTGCGGGTGCCGGCCCTTCTCCGTCTCAGGGCGCCGGCGACCTTCTCCGCCGAACTGCGCGACGGCTGGCGCGAGGTCCGCTCGCGGACCTGGCTGTGGGTGATGATGCTGCGCGCCATGCTCGTCCTGTTCGTGACCATCGCCCCGCTGCAGGTGCTGGGCCCGCTGACGCTCACCACCGAGCTTTCCAGTGCCTCTGCAAAGGCGCTCTGGGGACTCATGGTGGGTCTCTTCAGTCTAGGCATGCTGGTCGGCGGCCTGATCGCCCTGTACTACCGTCCGCGACGCCCGATGCTGACCGTGGCTCTCTGCGGCACGACCGCCTCGGTGCCCATGATCGCCCTGGCCCTCCAGCTCTCGCCCGCCGGCCTCGTCGCCGTCTGGTTTGCCCGCGGCGTGGCCATCGGCGTGCTCACCGCGGTCTGGGACGCCACCCTGCAGCTCCAGATCGCCCCCGAGTCGATGGCCCGCGTGAGCAGCTGGGACTGGATGACGTCCGGCGGTCTGTGGCCCCTCGGACTCGTGCTCGCCGGACCGATCGCCGAGCTCATGGGCGTCGCCGACGCGCTCTGGCTGTCGGCGGCCCTCGGGCTCGTGTTCTCGCTCTGGGTCCTGCTCGTCAGGGACGTGTGGCGGCTGCGGGCGACGCCGGCTACGCTGTAGGCCATGAGGATCGCGTTTCTCGGCGACAGCCTGACCGAGGGCCGGCCCGGCGAGTCGTTCCTGGCTCGCCTGCGCATTCTGCTGCCCGGCGACGAGCTGCTCAATCACGGCCGCGCCGGCGACACCGTTCCGGCCCTGCTCGCGCGCCTCGAGCACACGGCGCTCGAGCCCGTCGACCTCGACGTCCTCTGGATCGGGGTGAACGACGCCTTCCTGGGCGACTGGTACGCGCCGCCGCTCGACGATCTCGCAAGTGGCGGTGGGGCGGTTGCCGCCGGCGAAGTGTCCGGCCCCGCCGCCCATCCTCTGCGCCCGCTCTACGACCGCATCCTCGACCTCGCTCTCGCGCACTCGCCGCTCGCCGTCTGCGTCCCGCCGGTGCTGCCCGACCCCTTCGACGAGGGCGGCATTTCCGCGCGCGTCGCGAAGATCGGCGCGATGGTCGCCGCCGCCGCGGCGACGAGGGGCCCGCGGGCCCGCCTGTTCGACCTGGCACCGGCCTTCGGCGCCGCCGCGGCGCTCGCGAGCCCCGGGTTCACGATCGACGGCGTGCACCTGAGCGCCCGGGGCGCCGACGTCGTGGCGAACGCCTTTCGCGACCTGATCGCCACGGTGCGCGGCGAGCTGCCGGGACCGGCCTGACGGTCCGCGGGAGGACGGCGGGGGCATCGCCCCCGCCGTCCTCCCGCGCTGCTACACTTGAGACGATCATGCAAGCGGTCTCTCTACGCTGGCAGTCGTGGAATCCGGTGACCGGTTGCACGCACGCCTCCGCGGGCTGCGCGCACTGCTACGCCGAGCGGTTCGCCGAGCGCTGGCGCGGCATTCCCGGGCACCACTACGAGCACGGCTTCGACCTCATGCTGCGCCCCGAACGGCTCGAGCTGCCACTGCACTGGCGGACGCCACGGCGAGTGTTCGTGACCTCCATGGGCGATCTGTTCCACGAAGACGTGCCCGACGACTACGTGCGTCAGGTGTTCGCCGTCATGGAACGAGCGCGCTGGCACGTCTTTCACGTCCTGACCAAGCGCGACCGGCGGCTGCTGGCGCTCTCGGCGGAGCTGCCGTGGCCGGCCAACGTCCAGATGGGCGTGACGGTCGAGAACATGGCCTGCGCGGGGCGCGCCGACGCCTTGCGCGCCGTGCCGGCCGCGATACGGCACCTGAGCGCCGAGCCGCTGCTCGGGCCGCTCGACGAGCTCGACCTCGGGGAGATCGACTGGGTGATCGCCGGCGGCGAGTCGGGGCCGGCGCGCCGGCCCCCGCGTGTGGAGTGGCTGCGCGGCCTGCGCGATCACTGTCTCGCCACGGGTGTGGGGTTCACCTTCAAAGGGTGGGGCGGGCGCGTGCAGGGCGCCCAGGGAAGGGTGCTCGACGGCCGCGAGTGGGACGACCGGCCGCCGCTCGTGGCACAAGCCGAGGGCGGCCCGACCGCCGGCTCCGTCGCGGTCGCGCGTCAGGGCACGCTCTGGGACGCGACCTGACGCGCATCGGGGCGACCTACCGCGGTGGCGACCGGCGCCCGACCGCGGTCGTCGTCAGGGCGCGGCCATGGCCGGGAGGAGTGATGCTCAGGCGGCGTCTTCGCCGGCCGCCGGCCGCACGCCGGCGGGCCGCGCCGGAGCGGTCTGGGCGGGCGCCGGCTGCGGCGCCGACGCCCGGCTGCCGTCGCCGAGAGTCTCGATCTCGTGCCCGCCGCAGTGGGGGCACAGCGTCATGCTGACGCTGCTCTCGGCGACCACGCGAGATACTTCGAAGCGGTGCCCGCAGGACATGCAGGCAAACAGGCGTGTAGGACTCAAGTGGACCTCCTGGGTGGTGGCAGCCGTCAGTGCCGATGGTGGCAGAGCGATGCGAGGACGGCGATAGCGACTCGTGAATATGCAGTCAGTCTACGCGCTTGCGAGCGTGGACACCACCGCAACGGATCAGACCGCTGACGTCCGCGCCATGATGATGGTGAACGATCCCTGGTTTGCGTTCGAGCCCGACAGCAGCAGCCGGTCGTCGCTCTTGCGGTAGCTGAACGACAGCTTCGCGCCGATGCTCTCGGCGAGCGTCTTGACGACCTTGCCCTGGGGTCCCAGCGCATCGTAGTCGATCACCAGCTTCTTGTCGCTGATCATGCCGGGCAGCGACTCGCGCCTGCCGTCCTGGCCGACGAAGACGATCGTGAAGCTGTTGTCCACTCGCGTGATCTCGATCCTGTCGGCGGCGTTGCCCGTGTAGGCCCAGTCGCCCACGAACTTCTGCGGGTCGAACGACGGCAGCAGCCGCGGCAACGCGACGACCGCGACGAGAGCCGCGACGACCGCGACGAGCACCGCGGCGACGATCACCGTGACCAGCCGCGAACGTGGGGGCGCGACCGTGACAGGACGCGCCGCCGGCGGCGGCGCGTCGGCCGTCTCCCAGCTCGCCCCCGTCTCGAACGGCGACGGCGGATCGACCCAGCTCGTCTCTGACTCGAACGGTGACGGTACCGAGAAAGCGGGCGTCGTCGGCGGCGTGAGGCCGGTCGGCGTCCCGCAGGTCGTACAGTGTGTCGCGCCTTCGCGCAGACTGGTGGCACAGACGGCACACGAAGCCATCGTCTCTCTCCCGCTGTTGACTGCGAAGCCCGTACAGGCGATGCAAAGCCCGTACAGGTATCGGAACGCGACCCGCCGTGCTGAAATTCGTGCGAGCGGCGAGCAGCCGGCGACCGCGCGCCGGCCCGTCAGCGCTGCCCTGTCTCTCGCTTGAACCTTTCGACGAAGGCGTCGTAGTCGCGCTCGATGTGGTCGGCCGCGGGCAGAGGCGCGGGAGCTCCGGCCGGGCCTTCGCCCGCGGGCGCGTCGTCGGGCAGCTCATCGACGGCTTCGTCGGACGCGCCATCGCCCGCCTCGTCGGCCGGCTCGTCGTCGGCGCTGTCGGCCGGCTGGTCATCGGCGCTGTCGACCGGCTCGTCGTCGGCGTCGTCGTATGCCGCCGCATCGAGTGCGTCGTCGTCGCGGCGGCCCGGGTCGCGCCGCTCCCTGATGTCGACCAGCGTGTCGACCACCCACGGCGCCGCGTCGCGGTCGCGCAGGCTCATCTCGAGGCGCTCGACGGCGGGCTCGCCGATGTCGACGAGCATCTCCGAGGCCGCCCGTTTGAGCCGCTCGTCGGGTCCCTCGAGGACCTCGATCAAGCCCAGGATCCGGTCGCCCTCGGCCAGGGCGTCGAGTACGGAGAGCGCGTTCTCGGTGCGCGGCGGCACGTCGGGACTGCGGGTCGCCGCTTCGAGCAGAGCGCCCACCGCACCGGCCACCGAAACCACGTCGCGCAGGCTGAGCCCCGGCGGCGCGTCGCCCAGCGCGGCCCCGAGAAGCGCCTCGACCACGCCCGGGCCGCGCCGGGTGAGCCTGGTCGAGACCTCGCTCAGCAGCGGCAGCGTGCTCTCGTCGAGCGGCAAGTCGAGGAGCGCCACGAGGACCTCGTCGGGAGTGCCGTCGTCGATGTCGTCGACGAACTCGGCGAGCTGCTGCTCGGCGTACGCGAGGGCGTCGGGGTCGCCCTCTTCGCAGGCGTCGTTGAACGCGTAAACGAGCTGGCGGGCGACGGCGACGTCCGGGTCCATGGCCCCATGGTAGCGAGCGCGGGCGGCGTCGTCACGCTCGCGCCTGCGCCCACTGGCCCGGACACCTTCGGGGCGCCGGGCCGCTACCGGCCGCCGGCGCAGGGCGCCGGGGCCTGCCGTCCCTCAGATCTCCGATTCGCGCGGAGCGCCGGCGGTCGGGATCTCGGCCGGCAGCTCACCGGTCTCGAAGAAAGCGCGGTAGACAAGGCCGGCGATCACGCCGCCGACGATGGGAAAGACAATGAAGACCCAGACCTGACTGAGCGCCCAGCCACGCACGAACAGCGCCGGCGCCAGGCTGCGTGCCGGGTTCACCGAGGTGTTGTCGACGGGGATGCTGATGAGGTGGATCAGAGTGAGCGTCAGACCGATGGCCAGGGGGGCCAGCGCCTTGGGAGCGCGCGGATGGGTAGCGCCGTGGATGATGAGCACGAAGAAGAAGGTCATGACGATCTCGGTGACGATCACCGCCGCGAGCGCGTAGCCACCGGGGGAGTGGGTCCCGTAGCCGTTGGCGCCGAAGCCGCCGCTCAGGCTGAAGGTCTTCGTACCGGTGGCGATCGCGTACAGCACGGCCGCGCCGCCGATGGCCCCGAGGAGCTGGGCGACGATGTAGGCGAGGAGGTCGCTCGTCGGGAACCGCTTACCGGCCCACAGGCCGATCGACACGGCCGGGTTCAGGTGGGCGCCCGAGATGGGACCGAAGGCGTAGGCCATGGTCAGCACCGTGAGCCCGAACGCCAGGGCGACGCCGACGAAGCCGATGCCGATGTTGCCCAGAGCGGGCCCACCGCTGAACTTGGCGGCCAGCACGGCGGCGCCGACGCCGCCGAGGACGAGCCAGAAGGTGCCGATGAACTCCGCGGCCGCGCGTTTGGTGAGAGACATGTGGGATCCCCTTTGTACGGAGTGATTGGACGCTTGCCAACCGCTGGGTATGCCCGGTCGGGGAGGACCGGGAAACTGCCGGGCGTCGAAAGGTGTATGGCCCCCGGGCTCGGGCTATGCTAGGAGCTGAAAGGCTGCGAGGCCGGCGAGCTGGCGCGGGTGGCGACCCGCCGCGCCGGGCCGGGCTGCCCAGGCGACGACGGAGACGACATGCCGCTCGGAGGATTCTGCGAGGTCTGTGACCGCTGGGTGTGGCTCACGCCCTACGGCGCCTGCGAGAACGGCCACCCGGCCACCAAGGTGCGCGACGTGCAGCAACTCAAGGCGAGCACCGCCACGGGGGTCGTGCCCTACGAGGGCGAGTACGCGCCCTTCTCGCCGGGTGAGGGCAAGGCGCGCTTCCGCTTCTGGTGGCGCCACTCGCTGTGGATCGGCTGGACTTTCACCCTGGGCTTCTTCAACTGGCTCGCCTTCGTCTACATCGGCATCCGCGCCCGGCACGCCGCCTGGACCCTCGCCGGATTTGCCTATCTCATCCCGCTGATCCTCACGGCGGCCTCGTTCGGCACGCCCCTGTTCCGCGGTTTCGCGGCTCTGCAGCTGTTCGTGTCGGCCGCTTCGGTAGCCCACGCGCTCTACCTGCGGCCCTACTATCGTGCCGTCATGTTCGGCGACGCCCCGCGCAACTCGCTGCCGGCGCCGCCGCAGGACCCGCGCCTGCTGCCGCCGGCCGAACGCCCGCCCCTGCCACGGGGCATCGACGAGGCGGCGGGCGAGGTCATCCTCGCCGCCCGCCGCCAGGTCGACGCTGTCCGCGAGACCGCCGGCGCGATCGGCAAGCGGGCCGTGCAGGACAAGGTCGTGCGGCTCTGCCAGACCGCCGACCAGATCCTCGACGAGCTCGTCACCAAGCCCCGCAAGGTCGACGCCGCGCGCAGCTTCCTGACCTACTACCTCGACGCCGCCCAGCGCATCGTCGACGGCTACGCCCAGCTCGCCGCGCGGCCGACGAGCTCGCCCGACATCGCCCGCGCCCTGGCCCGCGCCGAGGCGTCGCTCGACAGCGTGCAGACCGCCTTCGACCGGCAGCTCGCCGGCGTACTCGAGGACCGCGTGCTCGACCTCGAGAGCGAGATCGAGCTCCTCGAAAAGACCGTCCACATGGACGACTACTACAGCCAGACGGGCGGCCTCGATACCTGAGGCGCACGGCTGACCCCCGGCGTCGCACGACTCCCGCTGCACCGTAAGGACGAGCGACGCCGGGCCGGCGCCGGCGATGGTCCGTTCGGGCCGGGTGTAGACTCGCCGCGAGCGCGAATAGGGCGCCCGACGCATGTTCGGCGATCTCCTCCGCGGGTACACGAGACCCGAGGTCGGACCTACAGACTGGGAGACGTTGATGACCGACGAGTTCGAGCGCGACCAGACAGGGCACGACAAGACAGTCGAGGCGCAGCCGCCCTCGCCGAACCTGCCGGCGATCCCCCTGCCGCCCGACGTGACCCGCGAGGCGACCGGCGCGCCCGGCGCCGAGGCGCCGGGCGCGCCGGTCGCCGGAGCCCTGACCGAAGCCGACAAGGCGAAGGTCGCCGAGATCGCCGGCAGCGTCGACGTGACCGACGGCACCTCGGTCATCTCCTACGGCCTGCCGGCGCAGAGCCGCATCGCCACCTTCGCCGACTCGCTGCTCGGCGACGTGCGCAACAAGGACGCCGGCGCCGGCGGCGTCGCCCTGAACGAGCTCCTCAAGAAGGTCCGCGAGCTCGACATCGACGCCCTCAGCCCGTCGGGCAAGACACATATCCCGCTCGTTGGGCGCTTCTCCAACGTCTTCAACCGCTTCGCCGCGAAGTACCAGAAGGTGGCCGGCAGCATAGACCGCATCGTCGACGCCCTGGAGCGTTCGCGTATGGGACTGCTCAAGGACATGACCATCCTCGACAAGATGTTCGAGCTCAACCTCGAGTATCTCAAGCAGCTCGACGTCTACATCGCCGCCGGCGACAAGGTGCTCGAGCAGCTGAACACGGTGCGCCTGCCCGCGCTCGAGCTCGAGGCGCGCACGTCGGACGACCCCATGGCGGCCCAGCGCCTCGCCGACTTCCAGCAGGCCGTGACGCGCTTCGAACGCCGCCTCCACGACCTGCGCCTGACGCGCATGATCGCCGTGCAGACGGCGCCCCAGATTCGCCTGATCCAGGGTTCCGACCACGACCTGGTCGAGAAGATCCAGAGCTCCATCCTCACCACGGTGCCGCTCTGGAAGAACCAGATCGTCATCGCCATCAGTCTTTACCGCCAGCAGAAGGCGCTCGAGCTCCAGCGCCAGGTCAGCGACACCACGAACGAGCTGCTTGCCAAGAACGCCGAGCTGCTGCGCGAAGGGCAGGCCAAGGTCGGTCGCGAGGTCGAGCGCGGGGTGGTCGACGTCGCGACGCTGCGCAAGGTGAACTCCGACCTGATCGCCACCCTCGAAGAGACGATCCGCATCCAGGACGAGGGTCGCCAGCGGCGCCTGCAGGCCGAGGGTGAGATCGTCCAGCTCCAGGGCGAGCTGCGCCGGAAGCTGATCGAGCTGCGCGGCCAGGTGCCGCAGATCGCCCCGCCCGACGAGCCGTTGCTGCCCCGGGGGGACGGCTAGCCCGAGCGCGCCGGCAGCGCCCGGCCGCTCCTGCCGGGAGCGGCGCCGGGCGACGCCGGCGGCGGCTATCGCGAGCGCGCGACGACGCGCAGCGTCGCGAGCGACGGGTCCGCCGGACCGTAGACGGAGCCGCCGCGGGCCGCCACGTCCTCCAGGAACGCCACCGTCTCCGCCGAGATCTCCTCTCCGGGGCCCAGCACGGGGATGCCGGGCGGGTAGGGCACGACCATCTCAGCGCTGACGCGGCCGACACAAGCGGCCAGCGACACCGCCTTCGAAGGCCCGAAGAACGCCTCACGAGGACTGCACGCGAGGCGCGTGAAGAGCGGCAACTTCGGCGCGGCCGCGATTGCCGCTCTCTTGCCGCTACCGTCGACTCCTGCCACGGCGCTCGCAAGCGCGGTCGCCGCGATCGCCTCGAGGGCGGCGACCAGACGGTCGACCGTCGCGTCGGAGTCGCCGAAGGTGATGTTGGCGACGACGTTGTGGGGATCGGCGGCTTCGACGGCGACGGCGTGGTCGGCGCGCAGTCGGCGTTCGAGCTCGTAGCCCGTGAGTCCGGCCGCGGCCGCCGAGATCGTCAGACGGACCGGGTCGAAGTCGACCGAGCCGGGGCGCGACCCCTCGGCGCGACCGAGCACGGTGACCCCACGGATGGCAGCGATGCGGGCGCGCGCGAGGGCGGCGAGGCGTAGGGCTTCGCCCCA
The DNA here is from genome assembly GCA_963799395.1 of uncultured Actinomycetes bacterium. Taxonomy (GTDB): domain Bacteria; phylum Actinomycetota; class Thermoleophilia; order UBA2241; family UBA2241; genus Bog-752. Next base: position 3,492 of record CAWCWZ010000024.1, on the reverse strand, counting down.
CAGCGCCTCGCCGCCCTCGACCATCTGCCGCCGGGCGACGTCGATCGACAGGTAGATCGCCGCCAGCGGGCTCGTCGTGCGCAGCATGGTCACCATCATGCGCAGGCGCTCGACGTCGAGGCGATCGCCGCGGGCGAGCACGACCGACGCCTGCGACAGACCAGAGAGCAGCTTGTGGACGCTCACCACGGCGGCGTCGGCGCCGGCCGCCATGGCGTCGACCGGCAGCGCCTTCGAGAAGCGCAGATGGGCGCCCCACGCCTGGTCGACGACGAGCGGCAAGCCGGCGGCGTGGGCCGCCGCGGCGAGACCCGGTACGTCGGCGCAGAAGCCGTTGTAGCTCGGCGAGGTCACGACGACGGCGCGCGCCCGGGGGTGACGCTCGATGGCGGCGGAGTAGACGTCGAGCGGCACGTTCACCGGCACCTGCCAGGTCGCGTCGACGGTCGGCTCGACATAGACGGGCAGCGCGCCTGAGAGGATCACACCGGTGAGCAGCGACTTGTGTGCGTTGCGCGGCACGATGATCTCGTCGCCCGGTCCGGCGACCGCCATGACCAGGGCCTGCAGGCCGCCACTCGAACCGTTGGCCACGAAGAGCGAGCGCTCGGCGCCCCAGGCCTGCGCCGCGAGCTCTTCGGCGCGGCCCAGCAGACCGCCTGACTCCTGGGTGTCGTCGAGACCGTTGGCGATGCCCATGTCGGCCGACAGAAGGCGCTCGCCGAGCGCGTCTACGAGGTCGGCCGGGGCGCCGGCGCCGAGCTTGTGGCCCGGCGTGTGGAAGGCCGCCGTCCGCCGCTCGCGGTAGACGCGCAGCGCCTCGACGAGCGGCGCCTCGGCCTGGCTGGGCTCTGTCACGGGTTCGGCAGGGACCTCAGTACTTGGCCGGCGGCGGCGACGTGAACGCGGCGGTGAACTGCTGCTTCACTTTGTGGCTGCCGCACTTGGGGCACACGGCTTTGGCGTCGCGCTCCTCCATGTGGCAGGTGACCTCGAACTTGGTCCCGCACTTCGTGCACTTGAAGTCATAGACAGCCATGGTTCCCTCCGAATGACGCCTTCGCCCGAGTGGCGTCCGTCCGCCTCACTGTACCCGCTCCCCACGGGTTGATGCCGTGTCCGTGAGCCGCGAGGTCCGATCTGCCTGGTCCGACCGCCGACTGTAGCGCGCTTCCGTGACCGACGCTACAGCAGACGCGCAGACGCCACCAGAGGTCGCAACGGCGTTGAGGGTCGTCAGGCAGCCTCCGGACTGCTCGCGACGAGGGCGATGGCGCCGACGCCGACCTGCCAGACGATGCCGCTGACGAGCACCGCGACCGCGGATCCCGCGGGCATCCAGGGCTGCCAGACGAGGCGAGCGGCGTGGTGCGCAACGAAGTCGCCAGTCTCGTAGCTGATCGGCGTCTCGACCACTCCTCACCTCCGGGACCGCCTTAACCGAGCTTCGCCCGGGCTTAACACAGACTTAAACGACGGCGTCGATACTACAAAGCGACCCCCCTCAAGGGCGACCCCAAGCCCTAGGCGAGCCCCGTCCCCCGCGGGGCTCGTCGCCTTTGTGGGGTCGTTTCGCGGTCAGCCGCCCGCGGCCGACTCGCTCCGCTCCTCACCGCCGGTCTGCTCGTCGTCGAACAGGTCGAGCAGCTCGGCGTAGCCCTCGTCGGCCATCCGCTCCCGGGGCACGAAGCGCAGCGCCGCCGAGTTCATGCAGTAGCGCTGCCCCCTGGGCCGCGGACCGTCGCCGAACACGTGGCCCAGGTGGGAGCCGCTGGCGGCGCTGTGCGCCTCGGTGCGCGGCAGGATCATCTTGTGATCGCTGCGCGTCTCGACCGCTTCGGGACGCAGCGGCCGCGTGAAGCTCGGCCAGCCGGTGCCCGAATCGTACTTGTCGCGCGAGCTGAAGAGCGGCTCGCCCGAGACGACGTCGACGTAGATGCCGTCACGATGTTCGTCCCAGTACTCGTTGTCGAAGGCCGGTTCGGTGCCCTCGTGCTGCGTGACCTGATACTGGCGCGGGGTCAACGTCCGGCGCAGGTCCTCGTCGCTCGGCTTCTCGTAGGCTGTCATGGTGGGCTCACCTCGTCTGTCCTTGCGTACCGTCCTCCGCTGAACCGGCCCTCAGACGTACGTCTCGTCGATGTAGCACCAGCGCCACTCCTCGCCGGGCTGGAACGAGCGCGCGATCGGATGGCCGGTCTCGGCCGCGTGGCGGGTCGCGTGCCGGTTCTTGGACGAGTCGCAGCAACCCACGTGGCCGCAGGTCAGGCACAGGCGCAAATGGACCCAGCGGTCGCCCGACTCGAGGCACTCCAGGCAGCCCTCGCCGGACGGCGTGACGTCGCGGATCTGGTCGAGGTGAGTGCAGGTCGGCGCTTCCTGCGTGCTCATGGCGCCTCCTTCGTGGGTCGCCCGGTCCCTGCTGCGAAACGTTTCGGAGGGGTTCTACCCTGGAACGACTGTCTTGATGGCGTGGCGACCCCAAGCGAGGAGATTCCGATGGCGCAGCAGACGACCTGGCCGGCTCTCGACTCCGGAGCGTGCCGCGACACCCTGACCACCCTCCACCTGTCGGCGCAGGTGATCGGCAAGGTGCAGCTCGCCCTGACCCCGTCGCTTGCCGGCTGGGCCCAGGCGCCGCTGCGCCTTACGGCGCGCGGTCTTGCGACCCAGCTCCTGTGGACCGGCGACCGCAGCATGTCGATCGAGTTCGACTTCGTCCGGCACGAGTTGCGGTTCGATCTGAGCGACGGCGCCGGACGGATCATGGCGCTCAAGCCGCGCCCCGTCTCGGAGTTCTACGCGGGCGTCATGGCGACGCTCACGGAGCTGGACGTAGCGGTGACGATCGACCCGACCAGTGTCGAGATGCCCGAGTCCGTGTCGTGCGCGACCGACCCACCCCAGAAGCTATGACCGGGAGTGCGTCGCGTCGCTCTTCCAGACGTGGACGCGGGTCGCCGCGGTGTTCGACCGGTTCCGTGAGGGCTTTCGCGGCAGGCAGACGCCGGTCGACCTCTGGTGGGGGACCTTCGACCTGTCGGTCGCGCGCTACTCCGGCCGCGCCGCGAGCCCGCCGTTCGACCGCGGCGCCATCGAGCGCGAGGCCATGGCCGCCGAGGAGTCGCTGGTCGGTTTCTGGCCCGGCGACGAGCAGTCGCCCGAGCCGGCGTTCTTCTCATACACCCACCCCAAGCCCACCGGCATCGAGTCGGCCGCCGTGTCGCCCGCGGGCGCCCTCTGGAGCCCCGAGGCCGGCGAGTTCATCGTGCCCTACGATGTCATCCGGCGGGCTCCGGACCCGTCGCGGGCGCTGCTCGAGTTCTGCGAGTCGACCTACGCCGCCGGCGCCCGGCCCGGCGGCTGGGACCGCGCGTCGCTCGAGCGCCGGCCGTCCGCGAAGCGCGTCGCCTGACCCGCGAGACCGAGCGTCAGCCGGCGATCAGGTCGGCGAGCTCGGGATGGCGGGCGACGTAGGCGGCGATGAACGGA
>CAWCWZ010000023.1:0-49537 GCA_963799395.1 uncultured Actinomycetes bacterium | reverse complement strand
GTCGAAGGTTCGAATCCTTCCGGGGGCACCAAACGTTGTCAAAACCACAACGTTCTTCCTGCACGTGACCACTTGCTGCTGTCCGGTCGCCTACCCGGTCGCTCGCTATGGTCACGTCAGATGACTCGATTGCGTCAGCCACTCCAGGGTGGAGGTCATTCGTACGAGGCAAACGGACTGTGGCCCTGTCGACTGCCTGATCCGGCGACTTCTGCGCCGGCGCGTGCACGACGCCCAGCAGAAGCGCGCGTGCCGCGAGGCCAAGGCGGGAAGGCAGGGCGGGGGCGGGGCGAGCGCGGGCGGCCGCGAGTGGCCGAGGGCGTCGTCAGCCCCTCGGGCAGAGGAGTGAGGCAGTCTGCAAAGTGGTCGTTCGTGGGCACCCTGCCAGAGCAGAGGTATGATGCGCATCATGGAGACCGTGTCAGAGCTTCTCGGGACGATCCTGGCAGGCGCCGTTGCGACGCTGCCCTACGACCATCCAGACTGGACCAGGGGAGACCGGCGGTGAGTCTGAGTATCACCATCGATCACGAGCGCATCGTCGAGTTCTGTCGTCGCAACCGCGTTTGCCGCCTGTCGTTCTACGGTTCCGTCCTACGCGACGACTTCGGTCCCGCGAGCGACGTCGACGTGCTGGTCGAGTTCGAGCCCGAGGCCACGGTGGGATATTTCTCGATGTCGCGCATGGAGCAGGAGCTCACCGATCTGTTCGGCCGTCGGGTTGATCTGCGCACGCCCAAGGAGCTCAGCCGCTACTTCCGCGATCCGGTCCTCGCGGATGCGCAGGAAGAGTATGTCGCGTACAGACGACACCCTGCGGCTGCGCGACACGCTGCAAGCTCCAGCGGAGAGGTGCGGCCCGCACCCTGACTGATCATGACCACCGCCTTCGAGAAAGCCTTCAAGCCCGACTCGCTGCGAGCGCTTGCCTGGGGACGCAGCTTCGAGCGCGGCTCGGACTACGCTGCCGACGGCAGGGTCAAGCGGCTCAAGTTGGGCGAGGCAGAGGCGACTGCCACCGTGCGAGGGACGAGCAGCTACCGGGTTCGGCTGTGGCTCGAGGACGGCGCGCCCATGTTCTCCTGCACGTGCCCGGTTGCGGCCGACGGTCTCTTCTGCAAGCACTGCGTGGCGGTCGGCCTCGTGGCATGTGAGGGAGTCGCCGGGGCCGCCGGTATGCACCGGCGGCCCGCAGCCGACGAGGTGCGCGCGTATCTCGAAGGGCTCGACAGGGCGCGTCTGGTCGAACTCATCGTGGCTCAAGCCGACGACGATGAGCTCCTGCGCGGCCGCTTACAGGTGGAGGCGGCCAGAGCGGCCGGCACGACCGTCGACCTCGCCCGGTTCCGCCGCGCCATCGGGCAGGCGATCAACCCCCGCGGTTTCGTCGACTACCGGTCGATGTATGACTACGCGCGCGGGGTCGATGCTCTCATCGACTCCCTAGCGGATGTCCTCACAGCAGGCTCCCCGGCCGAGGTGATCGAGCTCAGCGAGTACGCTCTCAGATGTCTGGAGGACGCCTGTGACAACGTGGACGACTCGGACGGTGAACTGACCGGCATCAGCCAGCGCCTCTGCGATCTGCACCACGATGCCTGTCTGGCGGCTCGTCCCGACCTCGCGGCGCTGGCGGAGCGGCTCTTCGAGTGGGAGCTGCACTCCGAATGGGGGACGTTCTTCGGCGCCGTGGCAACCTATGCCGACGTTCTCGGCAACGCGGGGCTGGCCGTCTACCGGCGCCGAGCCGCGGAAGTGTGGGCTCGCACGACGGCCATCGCTCCGGGCGAGCAGTCCGAGTACTCCACGCGGCGGTTCGCGATCACGCGCATCATGGAGACGCTTGCCGAGCTCTCGCAGGACGTCGATGCGCTGGTTGCCGTCAAGGCTCATGACCTCTCGTCGCCGTACGACTTCGTGGAGATCGCCGAGATCTACCGCGAAGCCGGCCGCAGCGACGATGCGCTTGCCTGGGCCGAGCGAGGGGCCACGGCCTACCCGGACTGCACCGACGTGCGCCTGCTGGAGATCCTCGCCGACGAATACGAGCGACGCGGTCGCGGCGAGGACGCTGTGCAGGTGATGTGGTCGCTTCTCGAGCGGTGGCCGAGCGTCGACTCCTACCAACGGCTCAAGGCGCGCGCAGTGAGGCACGGCGACTGGAAGGTGCGGCGGGCCGAGGCGCTCGACTGCCTTCGCAACGCGGCGGGTGCGCCACGAATCACGCCACGGCTCGATTGCATGCCGAGGTCGGCAGGCAAGCTGAGCCTCATGAGCGGGTCCACTCCGTTTGCCGCGCCCTGGTCGGAGGGTCGTTCAGAGATGGTGAGGGCCCTTCTGTGGGAGGGCGACGTCGATGCGGCGTGGCAGGAGGCGGTCGCCGGCGGCTGCTCACTCTCTGTCTGGATGGACGTGGCGGCCGCACGTGCGGTCGAACACCCTGAAGATGCTCTTCCCATCTACGTGCGGCAAGTGGACCGGCTCATCGACCAGAAGAACAGGCGAGCGTACGAGGAAGCGGTGGAGCTTCTGAGCATGATAGCGGAGCTGATGGACCGGGCCGGCAGAGCCGACGAGTTCCCGGAATACCTCGTCCAGGTAAGGACCGCCAACAAGCAGAAACGCAGTTTCCTGAAGTTGCTCGACGCGGCCAACTGGCGAGGCGAGACGGGCCCCGCCGCCGTGTCCAAGCCGGTCCCATGATCCTTGGTCCTGGTTACCGGCCGGTCCTGCGCTCCAGCTCCTCTGGGTAGCGGTCCCCTTGTATGGTGATCAGTGACGCAGCGCCTGCGATCTCCCGCAAGTCGTCGGGCGTGAGCTCGACCTCAGTCGCGCCGAGGTTTTCATCGAGTCGCGCGACCTTGGTCGTGCCCGGGATGGGCACGATCCACGGCTTCTGCGCGAGCAGCCAGGCGAGCGCGATCTGCGCCGGCGTCGCGCCTTTCTCGCCGGCGATCCTGGTGAGCAGGTCGACCAGGGCGCGGTTCGCCTCGCGGGCCTCCGGCGTAAAGCGGGGGACGATCTGGCGGAAGTCGTCAGCGGCGAACGTGGTGGTCTCGTCGATCTTCCCGGTGAGGAAGCCCTTGCCCAGAGGGCTGAACGGGACGAGGCCGATGCCGAGTTCCTCGAGGGTCGGCAGCAGCTCCTCTTCCGGCCGCCGCCACCACAGCGAGTACTCGCTCTGGACGGCGGTCAGGGACTGCACCGCGTGCGCTCGCCGGATCGTCTGAACGCCGGGCTCGGAGAGGCCGAAGTGCCTGACTTTGCCTTCCTCGATCAGCTCCTTGACCGCTCCGGCCACCTCTTCGATCGGCACGTTCGTGTCGACACGGTGCTGGTAGAAGAGGTCGATGGCATCGACCCTGAGCCGCTTGAGCGAGGCCTCCGCGACCTGCTTGATGTGCTCGGGCCGGCTGTCAAGCCCTCCCTGGCCCGCCTCCGTGCCCGGGTCGAAGCTGAACCCGAACTTGGTGGCGATCGCGACCTGGCCACGGAACGGCGCGAGGGCTTCGCCGACGAGCTCCTCGTTCGTGAACGGGCCGTAGGCCTCGGCGGTGTCGAAGAGCGTGACGCCGCGGTCGACGGCCGTCCGGATGAGGGAGATCATCTCCTGCTTGTCGGGGGGCGGACCATAGGCGAAGCTCATGCCCATGCAGCCGAGCCCGAGGGCCGAGACTTCGAGATCGCTGGTTCCAAGTCTGCGCTGCTGCATCGTCTCTCCTTTGAAGTACTTGTAGCGCGTTCGTTGCCCTGGAGCGTCTGGCGCGTCGGTCGGAACAGGATCTCGTTGACGTCGACGTCTTCCGGCTGGCTGATGGCGAAGGCGACTGCGCGCGCGAACGAGGCGGCGGGGATGGCGAACTCCTCGTAGAAGTCGTGCATGGGTTCAGAGTACCCAAGGCGCGGGCGCTCCTCGCGACGGAGGGCCTGAGCGTCTCGGCGGCATGCCCAACAGACGCTGCCGTTCGGGGACGACGAAGTCGAGACGCGCCTTGTGATGGCACGGCAGCAGGGACGCGGCGAGTCATGAGCTCGTCGTCGCACGCGAGCGCCGGCTCTATGACCGGCGGCAACACGCCGCGAAACGGTGACCGATGGCACCGCGCAGGGTAGGCCGCGGTGAATCTACCGACGAGGAGACTGCGATGAGTGAAACCCAGCGCGACTGGTACACCAGCGACTATCCCGAGCTGCGCGACGGACCGCCGTGGGTGATGGAAGAGATGATCCTGGCTCAGCCGAACCTGGTCGAGGCGATCCTGCGCGACGGCCAGCCGGCCGTGGCGGCCCTGCGTGCCGCGGTCGCGGCTGCCGGCAGCGCCGGCAAACCCGTCGTGATCACCGGGTGCGGCACTTCTGAGCATGCCGCCCTGGCGATCGCAGAGCTCGTCTCCGAGGCCTTCCGCCGGACTGGCGTCGATGCTCGCGCCGAGGCGCGTGAGGCACTCGACGCGGCGCTCGCCCCCGTTCGGGGGGTGTCTGCATAGCCATCTCGCACAATGGTGCCACCTGGGCCACGCACCTCGCCCTCGATGCTGCCCGAGCCGGTGGCGCAACCACCGCTGTGGTGACCGCCCGCCCCGATGGGCCCATCGCCGGCTCTGCGGATCATGTCCTCGTCACTCCCGTCCACGACGACTCTTGGTGCCACACGCTGGCCTACACGAGTGCGATCCTTTCTGGCGCCGGCATCGGCGCCCCCGACCCACCCTTCGCCGAGACGATCGGGCTGGCACGCGCTGCCATTGAGACGACCATAGGCCGCCGCGCCGAGTTCGAGGCGAGCGCCGCACGACTCGGCAGCTCAGGCCGCATCGTGACTGCCGGGCTGGGCATCGACCACATCAACGCGCGAGAGCTCGCGCTCAAGATCGAGGAAGGCGCTCGCATTCCGGCGACCGCCCTACAGCTCGAGGCGCTGCTCCACGGCCACCTGGCAGGCTGCGACGCTGCGACCACGAGCCTCGTGCTTCTCGGCGCAGATCCACGTCTCGGTGCCCGACGCGACGCCCGACTTGCGTTTGCGGCGCGGGCGGCCGCCGCCATCGGCATCCCGACCATCGCGATCGCGTCGTCGGCGGCGCTTGCGGCCCTTCCGAACAGCGTTCACAAGATCGGCCTCGACCTGCCCACAGGGCCGGATTCGTTGCTTGTCGCTCTGCTGGCGGGCGCGGTGGCTCTGCAGCTCCTGACTCTCGGCCTTGTGCACCTCGCCGGCACCAACCCCGACTTGATTCGTCGCGAGGAGGAGCCCTACCGCAAAGCCGCGAACCCCGGCTGAACGACTCCCGCCTGACACGTATCACCTCGCGGCGCGACGATCTCCCCTGCGGCGAGGACGTGCGGTTTCGGTCCCCGGCCGGCTCCAGCCGGATGCGCGTTCGTCGGCCGGCCGCGCCTGCGGTAGAGTCCGGGGGTGAACGGCCCGCTCGAGCCACGTCCTCCGGTCAGTGCCTACGTCGCCCTCGTCGTCATGACGATCGCCTTCGGCGGGACGTTCGTGGCCACCAAGGTGGCCCTGCGCGGCTTCGAGCCGCTCCTGATCGCCTTCGTGAGGTTCGCCGTCGCCGGCGCGATCCTCTGGCTCGTGTGGCGCCGGCGCGGCGAGCGCGAGGCGGTGACTCGTCGCGAGCTCGGCCGCCTCGCGGTCCTCGGCTTCGTCTCGCTCACCGTCTACTTCACCTTCGAGAACATCGGCATCGCCCACACGAGCGCGAGCGACGCCGCCATCCTCATCGCCACCGTACCGATCTTCGTGCTCATCCTGAACGCCGTGACCATTCGCGAGCGCACCGCGAGCGGCCAGTGGCTGGGGGTGGCGTTGTCGTTTGCCGGCGTCGTCGCGCTCGTCGCACTCGGCGGACGGGGGGCGGGTGGCGCCACGCTGGAGGGCGACCTGCTCGTCCTTTCCGCCTCGCTGTCGGGCGCCGTCTACACGGTCATGGCGCGACGGCTGCTCGTCACCCGGTCGGCGCTGTTCGTGACGACCTTCCAGAGTCTGTTCGGGGCGCTGTTCATGGCTCCCGCTGGCGGCGATCGAGGCGGCGGCCGTGGGCGTGAGAACGCCCACGGCCGCCGCCGTGGCCGCGGTGCTCTATCTCGCGCTGCTCGGCTCGGTGGTCGCCTACCTGCTGCTGAACTACGGGCTGCGGTTCGTGGCCGCCGGCAGGGCGGCGGCGTTCACCAACGTCATCCCGGTGATAGCCGTCGTTGCGGCCTTCGTCGTTCTGGGGGAGAGGTTCACCACGGGGCAAGCCCTGGCGGCCATCGTCGTCCTGGCCGGTGTGTTCCTCGCCAACCGGACGGCGCCGCCGGCGCGGGGCTAGAAATCGATGGGGAGGATGAGGTCGGCGTCGAGGGCCGCCACGAACTTGGCGGTCTCCTCTTCGAAATGACGCCGGACGAGCTGGTCGGCCTGGCGGGCGAGATACTCGGTGCCGACGTACAGCGCGCGGTTGAGAAGCTCGACCTCTTCGCGGCTGAGCGTGACCGTGCGCATGGTCTCGCAGTTCGGGCAGCGCAGCGTGATGCGCCAGCTCGCGACACCGACGCGCTGCCACTCGGTCGGGTGCACGAGCGGCGAGCGGCAGAGCGGGCAGACGTGGACCTCGCGCGGCGTGTCGGGCCCGGGTGCCGCGGCGGGCAGCGCGGTGGCCGGCTCGTGCTCGAAGACGAGCATGTCGCGCTCGGTGCCGTCGGGGAAGATGAACCGTTCGATGTCGCAGTCGCCCATGTCGGTACGCCTTCGCATTCGCCCGGCCCGCGTCTCGCCCTGGACCCGTGAGCCCGCGGGGTCTTTCAGCGTTCTGTATCGGCGGCGGAGGGCCGCGGCTTGACAGTCGCGCGGCCGGCGTGCGGACCGGCGTGCCGCCGCGCGTGGCTGGCGCGCGGACCGGCGCGGCTGGCGCGCGGACCGTTGCGCGGACCGGCGGGCCGCCGGCGTCGCCGAGCGCCCCCGGACGCGAGCCCGCGATCCCATGCGGTATACTTCCGCGGACTTTCCGGACACCGAGGAGCACATGCGGTGACACACCCGCCCGCCGACAATCCGGCCGACGAATCCGGCCGCTACCCCCGTCGACGACCCGGCCGACCTGCGCGTCCGGCCGATCGGCATGTTCGACTCGGGCATCGGCGGCCTCACCGTGCTGCACGAGTGCCTGGTCGCCATGCCGGCCGAGGACTTCGTCTACGTCGGCGACACGGCTCGCTTTCCGTACGGCTCCAAGACCCAGGACGAGCTGCGCCTGTTCGCGCGCCAGATCGCCACCTTCCTCGACGAGAGCGGCGTCAAGCTGCTGGTCGTCGCCTGCTACTCGGCCACCGCGGCGGCGCTGCCGGCGCTCCAGGAGCAGTTCTCGACGCCGATCATCGGCGTCGTCCTGCCCGGCGCCCGGGCCGCCGTGCAGACCTCGCGCTACCGGCGCATCGGTGTGCTCGCCACCGAGGCGACCGTGGCCAGCGGCAGCTACGTGCGCGCCATCGGCACGCTCGACGGCGGCGCCGAGGTCATCCAGCAGGCCTGTCCGGGTCTCGCCGCGTTCATCCAGGACGGCGACGTCGCCAGCCACGAGATCGTCGCCGCCGTGCGCCGCTTCACCACGCCGCTCAAGGCGCAGCGGCCCGACGTCGTCATCATGGGCTGCACGCACTACCCGCTGATCGCGCCGCTGCTGCAGCGCCACCTCGGGCGCGACGTCACGCTCGTCAATCCGGCGGCTGAGATCGCCCGCGAGGTGGCGGAGGTGCTCGTGCGCCAGGGGATCGAGAACGACATAGAGCGCGAGGGGTCGTACCGTTTTCTGTGCACCGGCGAGGTCGACGCGTTCCGCGACCGTCGGCGCCCGGTTCCTGCAGATGCCGCTCGACGACGTCGAGCGCGTGGCGCTCGAGCGCCTGGCGGCGCTGGTCGACCGTGACCACACGCCTTCTCGCCCGCGGTAGCGCCTACGCCGCCGCGTACGTCGTCCTGACGCTGATCTCGGGCGCGTTCGGGCTGGCGTCGGGCCAGATCCAGTTCCGCATCTCCGAGGCGCTGCTGCCCTTCGCCTGCGTCGATCCCGCCGCCGTCGTCGGCCTCACGCTCGGCACGGCCATTGCCAACGTCCTGACCAGCTCCATGGGCCTGCCCGACGTCGTGATCGGCTCGCTCCTCACCCTGACGGCCGCCCTGCTCATGTGGTGGATCGGCCTGCGCATGGTAGCCTTGGCGGCGCCGGTGGTCGTCAACGGACTCGGCGTCGGCGCCGAGCTCGCGCTGATCCTGCACCTGCCGTTCTGGCCGAGCGTCGGGTTCGTGGCGCTCGGCGAGGCCGTCGTGCTGTTCAGCGGGGGGCTGCTGGTACTCAGCCTGATCCGCACGCACGGCCCGCAGCTCGGCCTTCCCGGCCGGCCGCGACGCGGTGAGCGGGCCACACCCGGACAGAGGAGAGGGTGACGAACGTGAGACTCGGCAGACGATCCGATGAGCTGCGGCCGCTGTCCATGGAGCGCGACGTCGCGAAGTTCGCCGACGGCTCCGTCATCGTGCGCCTCGGCGACACCCACGTGCTGTGCACGGCCAAGTCGGTCGACGGCGTGCCCGGCTGGCGGCGCGGCAGCGGCGCCGGCTGGCTGACCGCCGAGTACAGCATGCTGCCGGCGGCCACCGCCGACCGCACGCCGCGCGAGGCGGTGCGCGGCAAGCAGGGCGGCCGCACGCAGGAGATCCAGCGGCTCATCGGCCGCAGCCTGCGGGCGGTGGTCGACCTCGGCTCGATCGGCGAGCGTACGCTGTACATCGACTGCGACGTGCTGCAGGCCGACGGCGGCACGCGCACGGCGGCCGTCTCCGGCGCCTACGTGGCGCTCGTGATCGCCCTCGAGAAGCTGCGCGTTGAGGCGCGCTGGTCGCGGCTGCCACTGTTCGAAGACGTGGCGGCCGTCTCGGTGGGCGTGGTCGACGGCGAACCGCGGCTCGATCTCGACTACGAAGAAGACGCGGCGGCGTCGCTCGACATGAACGTGGTCATGACCGGCGAGGGTCGTCTCGTCGAGGTGCAGGCGACCGCCGAAGGCGCGCCGTTCCCCCGCGAGACACTCGACCGGCTGCTCGACCTGGCCGCCGGCGGCGTGGCCCGCATCGCCGCCGAGCAGCAGGCGACCATCGCCGACGGCGCTGAAGCGTCGTCGGGCTCGCTTCGCAGGCAGGGGTCCGGCGGCGCGGGTATGGCGCCCGGCGTGGCCCCCGGCACCGACGCCGCCCCAGGCGTCGACCCCGGCGCCGACCCCGCCCCGGCACCGGCGCCGACGCTGACACCGGCGACCCCGGTGTGGGAGCCGCCTCCTAATGCGCTTCGTCCTCGCCAGCCGCAACGCCCACAAGCTCGCCGAGTACCGGGCGATCCTGACGCCGCACGACGTGCAGCCCATGCCCGACGGTATCGAGCTGCCGGCCGAAGGAGTCGTCTCCTACGAGGCCAACGCGCGGGCCAAGGCCGAAGCCTTGGCCCGCGCGCTTGCCTCCGACGCCGGGCGGCCAGGGCCGCCCGGCGTCGCTCCCGCCGCAGCCGCCGTCGTCATCGCCGACGACTCCGGCATCGAGGTCGCGGCGCTCGGCGGCGCGCCGGGCGTGATCTCGGCGCGCTATGCAGGGCGCGAGGGCGACGACGTCGGCAACAACGCCCGGCTGCTCACCGAGCTCAACGCCCTGCCCGGCGAGCACGAACGCGGGGCCCGCTTCGTCTGCGTCATCGCCTTCGTGACCGCCGGGGCGACCGCAGCCCAGGCGGTGCGCGGCGAGTGGCCCGGGGCGATCGCCGCGGCGCCCCGCGGCGCGGCCGGGTTCGGCTACGACCCGCTGTTCGTGCCGGCCGGCCTCGACCTCACCGTGGCCGAGATGACCGAGGTCGACAAGAATTCCCAGAGCCATCGCGCGCGGGCGGCGCGGGCGCTGCTCGCGCGCCTGGCGGGGTCGGGCCAGGACTCCCGATGAGTCCCCGGAAGGGCAAGCCGGTCGCCCACGATGTGCACGACCACGCTCTCAAGTCGCGGGCCGCGTGGGTCTCGGTTGCCGCGAACGCGGCGCTCATCGTCTTCAAGCTCATCGTCGGCCTGGTCTCGGGTTCGATCGGCATCATCTCCGAGGCCCTGCACTCGGCCTCCGACCTCATCGCCTCGTTCATCGCCCTGGTGGCGGTGCGGGCGGCGGCCAAGCCGGCCGATCCTTCGCATCGCTACGGTCACGAGAAGGTCGAGAACATCTCCGGTGTCGTCGAGGGACTGCTCATCATCGCCGCGGCCGTGATCATCGTCTACGAAGCCACCCAGAAGATCGTTCACGGACCGCATCTGGAGCGCATCGAGCTTGCCGTCGGGGTGATGCTGCTCTCGGCTGTCGTCAACCTCGCGGTCGCGCGCTGGTACCTGTCCCCGGTCGCCCGGCGCACCGACTCGGCCGCCCTCGAAGCCGACGCCGCTCACCACCTGACCGACGTCTACACGTCGCTGGGCATCGCCGGCGGTCTGATCCTGGTGCGTGTCACCGGCTGGGAGTACTTCGACCCGATCCTCGCGATCGCGGTCGCCCTGCTCATCGTGTGGACGGGTTGGCATCTGGTCGAGCGCTCGACCCGGGTGCTCCTGGACGAAGCCCTGCCCGACGACGAGCTCGAGATGATCGGCGAGAAGGTGGCCGAGCATCGCGGCGAGCTCATCGTCGGCTACCATCGCCTGCGCTCGCGGCGCGCCGGCAGCAAGCGTCACATCGACCTGCACGTCACGGTGCCCGACGACATGACGGTCGACCAGGCCCACGACGTGGCCGAGCACATCACGGCCGACATCAACGGGCTGCTGCCCAACTGCGAGACGCTGGTGCACGTCGAGCCCCGTTCGCACGAGCCCGAGGACGACGAGCGGTAGCGGCGTGGGGGAGGGGTTTCCGGGCGGCATGAGCGGCGAAGCCGACAGGACGAAGGTGCGGGCGGCGTGGGTGTCGATTGTCGCCAACGGCGTGCTGATCGTCTTCAAGCTCGTCGTCGGCACGATCTCGGGCTCGATCGGCATCATCTCCGAGGCCGTCCACTCTTCCACCGACCTGGTGGCCGCCGTGATCGCTCTCGTGTCGGTGCGCGAGGCGTCGCGCCCGGCCGACCGCCGGCATCGTTACGGTCACGAGAAGATCGAGAATCTCTCGGGCATGATCGAGGGCGGCATCATCTTCGCCGCGGGCGTCGCCATCGTCGTCGAGGCCGTGCAGCACCTGATCTCCGGCGAGACGCTCGATCACATTCCTCTGGCCATCGCCGTGATGGTCGTCTCGGCGGCGGTCAACGTGGCCCTCACCGCGTACCTCTACCACGCCGCCAGGCGGACCGACTCGCCGGCGCTGCGGGCCGACGCCGCCAACCACTTGACCGACGTCTACACGTCGCTGGGCGTGGCCGGCGGCCTGGTGCTGGTCGACGTGACCGGCCGCACGTTCTTCGACCCCGTGCTGGCCCTCCTGGTGGCCGTTCTCATCATGTGGACCGCATGGCGCATCGTCAGCTCGTCGACCCGCGTGCTTCTCGACGAGGCCCTGCCCGACGACGAGCTAGCCATCGTGCGCGAGACGGTCGCCGAGCACCGTGGCGAGCTGATCATCGGCTTTCACAAGCTGCGCGCGCGCCACGCCGGCGCCAAGCACCTGATCGACCTCCACATCACCGTGCCCGGCGAGATGACGATCGCCGACGCCCACCGGATCGCCGAGCACATCGAGACCGACATCGCCGAGCGCCTGCCGCACACCGAGGTGCTGGTACATCTCGAGCCCCCGTCCCACGAGCGTCAGGACGAGTCGTGAGCGGGGCCTCCGGCCATGCCGTGGTCGCGGCCGTGCGGCGGTCGCGGCCGGGCGTAAGCGGCGGGGCGCAAGCGGCGGGGCGTAAGCGGCTCGCCTAGAGCTTGAGCCCGAGCGGCAGGGTCGAAGCGACGAGCACCACCGTCAGCGCAATCAGCCCCGCCGAGAAGGCCCAGGCCACCGTGTTGTAGACGGGCCCGTTGACGTGGTCGCCCATGACCGAACGGTCGTTGATGATCTTGAGCACGTAGATGAGGATGATGGGCAGGAGGATGCCGTTGACGTCCTGGCTCAGGAGCATGACCTTGACGAGCGGCAGGTGGGGGATGATCGCCACCGCGGCCGGCACGAAGACGAAGAACGTCAGCAGGCCGTTGAAGATGGGGGCGTCGGCGAACTTCTGGTCGAGCCCCGCCTCAAAGCCAAAGGCCTCGCAGATGGCGTAGGCCGTGGCCAGCGGCAGGATACCGGCGGCGAGGATAGACACGTTGAGCAGGCCAAAGCCGAACAGCAGCGCGGCCGCGCGGCCGGCGAGCGGCTCGAGCGCCTTGGCGGCGTCCTGGGCCGTGTTGACGAGGATGCCGTGCTTGTAGAGGGTCGCCGCGCAGGCGACGACGATGAAGAAGTCGATTCCGTCGGTGAGGACCGCCCCCAGGTAGACCTCGGTCTTGGTGTAGACGTACTCCTTGATCGAGATCTTCTTGTCGACGATCGTCGCCTGAATGAAGAACTGCCCCCAGGGGGTGATGGTGGTGCCGATGGCGGCGATCACTGTGAGGATCCAGATGCTGGTCGGGGTGATGCTCGGCACCACCGTGTTGTGGGCCGCGGTGTGCCAGTCCGGATGGGCGAGGAAGCCGGCGATGATGTAGGTGACGTACAGCGCCGAGAGGAACAGAAAGACGCGCTCGACGCGCTTGTAGGAGCCGCGCGTGATCAGGAGCCACACGCCCACCGCCACCGGCGGCACGCAGAGCCAGGGCGGGATGTGAGCGAGGCTGAAGGCCGCCCCCACGCCCGAGAACTCGGCGATCGTCGTGCCCAGGTTGGCGATCAGCATGGCCAGCATGGCGAAGGCCGTGATCTTCAGGCTGAAGCGCTCGCGGATGAGCGCCGCCAGGCCCTTGCCGGTGACCACCCCCATGCGCGCGCCCATCTCCTGGGTCACGGCGAGGATCGGCGTGATCAGCAGCAGCACCCAGAGGAGCTGGTAGCCGTAGTGGGCGCCGACCACCGACCACGTCGTGATGCCGCCGGCGTCGTTGTCGGAATTGGCCGTGATCAGCCCCGGCCCCATGACCGCGAGGAAGATCAGCAGACGGGTGCGACCGATGCGGCCCAGGCGCGGCCGCTTGCGTGTCTCCGGCGAAAAGGGCATGTCCTACCTCGTCACCGGAAGATTCGTGGCAATCGTTTCTTCCAGGCCAGAGGGAGCACGAGATCGATGGCGTCGTCGATCGTCACGATCCCGTGCACGACGCCGGCGGCGTCGACGACGGGCAGGGCGAGCAGGTTGTACTTGGCGATCGTCTGGGTGACCTCTTCTTCGCCGGCCGTGAGGTTCACGGAGATCGGCTCGGAGGTCATGAAGTCGCGCACGCGGCGGCTGCCGGGCACCGTGAGCAGGTCGCGCAGCGAGATGACGCCGAGGAGCCGCTCACGCTTGTCGGTCACGTAGACGTAGTAGACGGTCTCGACTTCGGGCTCCTGGTCGCGCAGCAGCTCGATCGCTTCGGCGGCCGTGACCTCGGGCGGCACGACGGCGAAGGCGGTGGTCATGATGCCGCCGGCCGAGTTCTCGGGATAGGTGAGCAGCTCGCGGATCTCGGCCGGCCTTCTCGTGATCCATGAGCGCGAGCAGCCGCGAAGCGCGCCGCTTGGGCAGATCGGCGAGCAGGTCGGCGGCGTCGTCGGGCGAGACGTCTTCGAGCAGGTCGGCCGCCTTTTCGTCGGGCAGCTCGCTGAGCAGCGAGGCCTGGTAGGCGGGGTGCATCTCCTCGAGGGTGTCGGCGGCGACCTCGTCTTCCAGGGCCTCGAAGACCGCGGCCCGCTCCTCGGGGGTGAGCTCGTGGGCGATCTCGGCGATGTCGGCGGGGTGCAGCAGCGACAGGTCGCGGCGCGGCACCGAGAGGCGCACGGCTTCGCCGTCGCTCGCCTGCAGGTCGACGGCGCTCCAGTCGATGAGGCGCGGCTTGGGGTTCTTGGACAGTCTCGTGGTCACGCGCGCGAGGCCGATGCGGCGCAGGATCGCCCCGCTCGAGACGTCGACGGCCACCACCCGCAGCGACTCACCCGAGCGTGTGAGCTGGATGTCGTTCACGCGGATCATCTTGCGGCCGTCGGTGTCGACGATCTGCCGGTCGAGCACCTGGCCGGAAAGGAAGAGCTCATTGGGCTGGGGGGTGTGCTCGGTGAGCGCGCCGGCGCCGACGCGCAGCAGCACGCCCGACTCTTCGAGGCTCGCCACGGTGTCCCAGGGCGCCGCCAGCCGGCGGTTGCCGCGCTTGACGATGAGGGTGGTCACGCGGGGGTACTTCTGGCGCGTGCTGACGACCACGTCCTGCAGCGTACCGGCGAGCTTGCCCTCGACGTCGCGCACAGTGTCGCCGAGCAACTTGCTCAGGTAGAACATCGCTCACCTCCTTCGCTTCGGGTACGCGGCTCTGCTCGGGCCGCATGCCGAAAGACCGCTCCCCAAGGGATGAGGGCCGGAGCCCTCGGGCGAGCCACAGCGAAGTGGGCGCTCCTCACTCGTCCAAGAGCTTTGGCACAGCACACCGTAGAGACGTGGTGTCTCAGCCGTTTTGGGTAGGACCTTGATCCGGTGATACCTGTTCTACCCGTTGGCGTCTCTGGACGTTTCCGGGCAACGGCCTCTATGCGTGCTGGAGCCTCACCTAACGAGGAATGTGCCGCGGTGATGCGCTGCGAAACGTACGCCCGCCGGACTCGGGGTGTCAAGGAGGTGCTATACTGATTTGCCGCTCGGCCATCTGCCGGGCATGTCCATGTAAGGGCCGAGACGGCACGAGGGGGTCCGGCGCACGACATGATCATCACCCTCACGGCCAACGCCGCGATCGACAAGACCCTGACCGTCCCGAACTTCGTCACGGGGTTTCGGCATCGGGCCAGCCAGAGCCTCACGCTGCCCGGCGGCAAGGGCGTCAACGTCGCGCGCGTGCTCAAGACCATCGACCAGCCGGTGGTCGCGAGCGGGCTCGTCGGCGGGCGCACCGGCCAGCAGATCGTCGAGGGCCTGTCGCGCGAGGGCATCCTCAACGACTTCGTGCGCATCGCCGGAGAGTCCCGTACCTCGACCGCGGTCATCGACCCGACCGGGCTGAGCCAGACCGAGATCAACGAGTGGGGCCCGGTGGTCACCGAACAGGAGCGCCTGGCGTACCTCGACAAGATCGAGTATCTCGCCAAGGGCGCCCACTACGTGATCATCTGCGGCTCGCTGCCCCGCAAGGTGCCCGACGACTTCTACGCCGAGATCCTGCGGCACATCAACCGGGCGCGCTGCCTCACCATCCTCGACGGCTCGGGAGACCCGCTGCGTCACGGCGTCCGCGCCCATCCCGACTTCGTCACCCCCAACCTGCGCGAAGCCGAAGACCTCGTGGGCCACGAGTTCCACGACGAGCAGGACATCATCGAGGCCACCGACCTTATCCGCCAGCTCGGCGCCCACAACGTCATCATCAAGACGCCCGACGGCTGCTACGCTCGTCTGCGCCACGGCCGCCGGCAGCGTGTCTACCACGCGCGCATCCCGCTGGTCGACGGCGTGGTCAGCACGGTCGGCTCGGGCGACGCGTTCCTCGCCGGCTTCGTCGCCGGCCACTTCTCGAACTCCGACCCCGGCGACTGCCTGCGCTACGGCCTCGCCTGCGGAGCCGCCAACACGCAGCGCTACGGCGCCGGCGTGCTCGACCCCGACGAAGTCGAGGTGCTGCTGGCGACCACGACGGTCGACGAGATCCGCGTCGCCGCCGCCACCTGAGGGCGGCCCGCCGACAGGCCCCGTCGAACGCCCCGCCCGCCGCCGGCGCCCCGGTTCCGGCCCCGGCCCCGCCGATTCCTTGAACCGCCGTCGGCCGCGGTGGTAGCATCGCTGCAAGGTGCGACAGACCCGGACGCCACGCGAGAACATCACAGGTTTCACAGGCCTCACCGCCATCCGGCGCGCGGGCCTTTCGTTTACCCGGGCGAACCCCAACCCCTAACTGGAGGCGGGCATGGAAGTAGAGATCGGGCGGGGGAAGAAGGGCCGCCGGGCGTACGGCTTCGACGACATCGCCATCGTCCCCAGCCGGCGGACCCGCGACGCCGAAGACGTCGACATCACCTGGAAGCTCGGCCCGTTCAGCCTGCCGCTGCCCTGCCTCGCGTCGGCCATGGACGGAGTGGTCGACCCGGCGTTCGCGGTCACCATGGGCAAGCTCGGCGGCCTCGCCGTGCTCAACCTCGAGGGCGTGCAGACCCGCTACGAAAACGCGGCCGAGCAGCTCGACCGCATCGCCGCGCTGCCCAAAGAGACGGCGACGCGCACCATGCAGGACATCTACCGCGAGCCGATCAAAGACGAGCTCGTCGCCCGGCGCATCAAGGAGATCAAGGACGGCGGTGTTCTGGCCGCCGCGTCTCTCACCCCGCAGCGCGTCGAGCAGTACTACAAGATCGCCCTCGAAGCCGGTCTCGATGTGCTCGTCATCCAGGGCACCGTCATCTCGGCCGAGCACGTCTCGACCAGGGTCACGCCGCTCAACCTCAAGGAGTTCATCGTCGACTGCCCCGTGCCGGTGATCGTGGGCGGCGTCGCCTCGTATGCGACCACGCTGCACCTCATGCGCACCGGCGCGATCGGCGTGCTGGTCGGGGTCGGCCCGGGCCACGCCTGCACGACGCGCGGCGTGCTGGGCATCGGCGTGCCGCAGGCGACGGCCATCGCCGACGCCGCCGCGGCCCGCATCCAGCACCTGCTCGAAACGGGCACGTACTGCAACGTCATCGCCGACGGCGGCATGCGCACCGGCGGCGACGTCTCCAAGGCCGTGGCCCTCGGCGCCGACGCCGTCATGATCGGTTCGCCGCTCGCGGCCGCGCGCGAAGCGCCGGGGCGCGGTTATCACTGGGGCGATGGCCACCTTCCATCCCGAGCTGCCCCGCGGCACGCGCGTCAAGGCCGGCGTCAAGGGCACCCTCGAAGAGATCCTCGCCGGGCCGGCGCACGAGAACGACGGCACGCTCAACCTCTTCGGGGCGCTGCGCACGAGTATGGCCACCTGCGGCTTCGACACCATCCAGTCGTTCCAGAAGGCCGAGGTCATGGTCGCGCCCGCGCTCATGACCGAGGGCAAGAAGCTGCAGAAGGAGCAGGACGTGGGGATGGGGTGACCGCGGCCCGTCCTCAACGACAGCTTTCGACTGCGACGACCGGCGACCAGAAGGGTGACAGCGTGACCGAAGTGACCGCTCCCGAACACCGCGCCCACGAGGTCGCGGGCCACATCGACGAGGCGGCCGGCTACGACACCGTCCTCGTGCTCGATTTCGGGGCGCAGTACGGCCAGCTCATCGCCCGGCGCGTGCGGGAGTGCCACGTCTACTCGCAGCTCATCCCGTTCGACACGCCGCTCGACGAGATCCGGGCGCGCAAGCCGCGCGGTCTGATCCTTTCGGGTGGGCCGATGAGCGTCTACGTCGACGACGCGCCGCGTCCCGACGCGGCCCTCTTCGAGCTGGGCGTGCCGGTGCTGGGCATCTGCTACGGCGCTCAGCTCATGGCCCTCGAGCTGGGCGGCACGGTGACCGCGCACCGGCACGAGCGAGTTCGGCAAGACGCGGCTGCGTGTCGCCGACCGCGGCGCCGTGCTGGCCGGGCTCGACGACACCGAGCAGTGCTGGATGAGTCACCGTGACTGCATCACCGCTCCCCCCGACGGCTTCGCCACGCTGGCCACGAGCGACGGGGCGCCGGTGGCCGCCATGGAGGACGCCGCCCGCGGTCTCTACGCCGTGCAGTTCCACCCCGAAGTCGTGCACACGCCGCGCGGCATGGACGTCTTGCGCAACTTCCTCTACGAGGCCTGCGGCTGCGGCCCCAGCTGGACGCCGGCCTCGATCATCGAGGAGCAGGTCGCCCGCATCCGGGCCCAGGTCGGGCCGACCGACAAGGCCGTCCTGGGGCTGTCGGGCGGCGTCGATTCCACGGTCGCCGCGGTGCTCGTCCACCGGGCGATCGGCGACCGGCTCACCTGCGTCTTCATCGACCAGGGCATGATGCGCTGGAACGAGGCGGAGCACGTCGTCGAGATGTTCACCGAGCACCTGAAGATCCCGCTGCTCGCCGTCGACGCCCGCAAACGCTTCCTCGACAGGCTGGTCGGGGTCGTCGATCCGGAGCGCAAGCGCAAGATCATCGGCGAGGAGTTCATCCGCTGCTTCGAAGAGGAGTCGCGCAAGCTCACCGACGCGCGCTTTCTCGTGCAGGGCACGCTGTACAGCGACGTGATCGAGAGCGGCACGCGCCAGGCGGCCAAGATCAAGAGCCATCACAACGTCGGCGGGCTGCCCGAGAAGATGGGCTTCGAGCTGGTCGAGCCGCTGCGCCTGCTGTTCAAGGACGAGGTGCGCGCGGTCGGCGAGGAGCTCGGCCTGCCCGAGCGCATCGTCTGGCGCCAGCCGTTCCCGGGGCCCGGCCTCGGCATCCGCATCATCGGCGAGGTCACCGCCGAACGGGTCGACATCCTGCAGCGCGCCGACGCCATCCTGCAGGAAGAGGTCAAGAACGCCGGCCTCTACCGCGACCTGTGGCAGTGCTTCGCCATCCTGCCCGTGATCCGCTCGGTCGGCGTGCAGGGCGACGAGCGCACCTACGCCTACCCGATCGCCATCCGCGCGGTCAAGAGCGACGACGCCATGACGGCCGACTGGGCGCGGCTGCCCTACGAGCTGCTCGAAACGGTCTCCTCGCGGATCATCAACGAAGTGCCCGAGGTCAACCGCGTCGTCTACGACGTCTCGAGCAAGCCGCCGAGCACCATCGAGTGGGAGTGAGCGCGGCGCGCGACCGGGCCGGCGAAGGGGCGGCAGCGCTCGCGCGCTACCTGATCGTCACCTTCACGTAGGCGCTCTTGGCCGCAAGGTACTCGGCGCTGCCCGCCAGGCGTACCTGCAGCTTGTAGCTCTCTCTCGTCGGCGTGCCGAACAGCCGCGTGGCGAACGTCGAGCCGCCGCCGGCCAGCTTGACGATGCCGCCCTTGGCGACCCGGTGCCAGGAGCCTCCCCGGTTGGTCCAGATGGTCACGCTGCGACCGGGCTCGGCCGGCAGGACCTGGCCGGTCAGCCGGTACACGGCCCCCTTGCGCAAGCGTCAGCGACGTGTGGGTGAGGCTTATCTGGGGACGGACCCCGACGGTCACCACGGCGCTCGTGGCGGCCGTCTGGCCGGCGAACACGAAGCGCAGGCGGTAGCTGGGTCGTCGACCAGCGGCTCGTCGGTGACGTCGCCGGGCGCCGTTCGAGCTCGTCGTCCAGGTCCAGTCGTACGAACCGTGCCCAGGCGCCGCCGGCGACCTGATCGTCGAGATACAGCCGGCCGGGCGCCCGCACTGTCGACGCGCCGTCAGGTCGACGTCGTCTCCGGCCGTCAGACTGGTCGTCGATGCCGAGAGCGAGAGCGGCGCGGCGCCGTACGACAGGGTGCGCTCGACGTGCCCGTCGGCCGAGAGCGCGTAAGCGACACCGCCGGGGCCGGCGGCGCACGAGACGATGTTGCCGGTGAGCGGACCGGTGTCCGATGTCCAGGCGCCGCTCGACAGGACGTAGCGTTCCAGCAGCCCCGACTCCCCGCCGACGAGCAGCTCGGGCTGCGGCGAGCCCATGAAGGTCGCCGAGAGCTGATCGCGCCGGGCGGGGTCGCGGCGGGCGGAGTCGGCAGCGGCGTGAACGTGACACCCTTGTCGTCGCTCGCCTGGACGTCGCTCGCCGCGACGGCGAACAGATCGGGTCTGCCGTCGCCCCAGACCGGCGTCGGCGACAGTGCCAGCAGCACGGGGTCGGCGAAGATCGTCGGCTGTGTCGACCAGACACCCTTGCTGCTCCTGGTCAGAAGCACGCCGTCCGCCCCGGTCGTCGCGGCGAATGCCCCCCGGGCCGGCGACGAGCGACGACGGTGCGGCCGGCAGCGCGAGGGCGGTGGCTTCGGGCACCGGGGTCGCGACCACGGTCGCGTTGAGCAGCGAGGACGGGCCGAGCGCGAGGACGAGCTGGGCCGACGTTGCGGCGCGACCGCGTCGACGTTCCGGCACCGTCGGCGGACTTCCACGTGGCGCCGCCGTCGGTGGTCACGTCGATCTGGTCGGTCGGACCCACCGCCCAGCCGTGGCTTGCGTTGCTGAAGGCGACGGCCTGGACGGGCAGTGCCGCCGGGCAGCGCCTGCTGCGTCCAGGTCGACCCTCCGTCGGTGCTGACGGCGATCGTGCCGGCGTCGCCGACCACGGCGACTGCCGGCGTTGCCGAAGGTGGCGATGCCGCTGACCTGCACGGTCGACGGGTAGGGGTCGGTGAGCTGCACCCGGGGACCGTGGCCGGCACCGGCGGCTTGCCGTGGCGCCACGGCGAGGGGCCGCCTGGACGGCATCCGGATCGCCGGGCGACGCCGGGCCAGGCTCACGCCGACGCCAGGCTCGCGGCCAGGCCGGCACGGCGACGTCCTGCCAGTAGACCGACCAGAGTGCGGCGCCTCTCATGGCGGCGGCGGCGGTTTGGGGGCCGGCTTGGGCGCCACCGGGGCCGGCGGCGTGACGGTCGTCGAGGTGCTGGCGGCGGCTCGCCGCCGCCTTGGCGGCGGCCGCCTTGGCCGCCGTCGCCGCCCGGCGGCGCGCCAGGGCGGCGTCGATGCGGGCAAGAAGTGTTGCCGCTCCAGGATACGTGGGGTCGATCCGCAGGGTCTGGCGCACGACCGTGAGCGCCGCCTTCCAGCGGCCGGCCGCCGCGAGGCGGGCCGCGCGCAGCGCGAACGGGTCGGCGCGCACGCGGCGAGCGGCCTCGGCGGCCAGCGCGGCCGCGGGGCCGCAGTGCGGGTAGCGCACGAGCACGGCGGCGGCGTCGGCGCCGGCCGTCCGCCACTGGCGCGCCGCGAAGGCCTGCTCGGCGCCGGCCAGCAGCAGCACCGCGGCCGCGGCGGCGTTGCCGGTGCTCGCCAGGCGGGCGGCCACGGCGGGCGGTACGCGACTCGGCAGGCCGGCCATCAGAGACTGGGCCGCGGCGTAGTGGCCGGACTCGAACAGAGTCGCGGCGCGGCCCAACGTGAGGCTCGCGGCGCTCGGTGGCGAGGCGCTGCGCAGGTCGGCGGCGTACTTCGGTCTGCGTCATCGACAGGGCCACGGCGCGGTTCAGGAGGGCGTGAGCATCGGCGTACGGGCGGCCCATCACCTGGGCCGCGGTGAACCGCTGGATGGCGACGCCATACTGCTGCGCGGCGAGCGCCCGCTGGCCGGCGAGGTAGTTGTCTCGCGCCTGCATGACGAGCACCGCGAAGCCGCCGGCGATGAGCGCCACGGCGACGATCGAGACGGCAAGCAGCCGCAAACGCCGGCGACGCCGCTCCTGCAACCAGGACGGCTCGACCTGTTCGGCCCGGGGCCAGTAGCGCGGCCCCGGGGTCTTTAGCGGCTGATCGACCAAGACGACTCCCCACCCTGCGCGGGTCGATCGATGGCACGTAAAGGAATGGTACCCCGCGGGAGCGGCATCACCAACACCCCGGCGTCGTCGGGGCTGGCGGCGGGTAGGCGAGATCGGGCGCGCCGACGCCGTCGCCGGCACGCTGGTGTGCCTGGCCGCGGGTCAGTCAGGCGTGCCCGTCATCGCGTCGCGCAGCCTCCGGTACCAGGCGCCCGACGCCAGGACCAGGGTCACGGCGGGGTTGCCGAGGTAGGAGACCTCGAGGCCCGGTAGCTGCACGTAGCGCCGCGGTCGTGCCTGGCGCAGCACCCTTGGCGCTTTGTCGAGCGAGACGATCCGCTCCGTGCCTGTGCGCTCGCTGCCGTACCACACGAACATGCGGCTCGGCCTGACGTCGATGCCGACGAGTGGGCCTACCTGCAGGACGATCTGCCGCTCGACGCCGCGTTCGAGCTCGGTCGACTGTCTGGTGAGTGCCATGGCCGCCTTTCGTCCTAGTTCGGGGGGATTGTTCCCCGCTCGATCGAGTCGATGTACACGCTCAGCAGCACCACGTCGGAGAGAAAGCTGACGCTGCCCCAGACGAGCACGTGGATGAGGACGGTAGGTCCCAGAGAAAGCGCGCTCCCCGACTCTCCGGGCAGGAGCTGCCAGAGCAGGAGATTGACGTAGAGGAGGCCAAAGATGACGGCCAGCGAGACGAACGCGTTGGCGGAGAACGTTCGTACGGAGCGCGTGAGCGCGTGCCCGACGCCGACGTTGCTCGCCACGATCGCATACTCGGCGTAGAGCAGCGGCACGTAGACGATCGTCTGGACAGCGATCACCAGCACGAGCGACGCCACGTCCCCCAGACGTTCGTTCGCAGCGCCCGCCAGGGCGTCGATCCCCCACGAGATCGCCGCCACCAGGACGACGAACGCGAAGAGCCTGGCGAACTGCCGGGCGTCACGTGGCCCCCAGTGCAGCCGGCCGAGCAGCGAGCGCAGGTAGCCGGCGGTGAAGAACGCCGACACGAGCAGGTAGGCGGCGGCGACGGCGACGACCGCGACCCCGCGGCCGGCGGCGGCGTCGCCGGCGACGCTGTTGTTGGTGTGCAGCAGCGTCGCCAGGGAGCGGTGCCGGAACAGCCAGCCCGTCGCCAGAGGGGCGCCGAAGTCGAGCAGGCCGAGGCCGATGGCGTAGAAGACCAGGAATTCCTTGGCGCGCAGGAGCCGGCCGATGCGCTGGAGGAGCGCGGGGCGCGCGTCCATCTGCATGGCCGGGGAGTATACACTACGAGGCGGCATGGCCAGCTCCCCCCGCAGAACCTCACTCCGCCGTCTCGTGTCGCCCGCCTTCGTGGCGGCGGTCGTCGCGGTGGCGGCGGTGGCGGCGGGCTGGCCGCTGCCGGCGGCAGCGGCCAGCCCGCCGCCACCGCCGCCGGTCAGCGCCAGGGCCTACGTCGTCATGGACCAGCAGACCGGTGTGGTGCTGGCCCAGCAGAACGACGGCGAGCGCCTGCCCATGGCCTCGACCACCAAGATCATGACCGGGCTGCTCGTGCTCGAGCACTTTCGCGATCTCGCCACGGTGGTGCGGGCGCGGCCCGACGCCGTAGGCGTGGGTCAGGACGAGATCTACCTGCAGAAGGGCGAGAAGCTGACGGTCAACCAGCTGCTCGAGGCGCTGCTCATCCAGAGCGCGAACGACGCCGCCGCCGACCTCGCCGACGCCGTGGCCGGCAGCCAGGCGAAGTTCGTGACCCTGATGAACCAGAAGGCGCGCGAGCTCGGCCTGAAGCACACTCACTACGAGAACCCGCACGGCCTCGACGCCCCGGGCCACTACACGAGTGCCCTCGACCTCACGCACCTGGCCCGCATCGCCATGCGCGACCCGCGCTTCGCGGGCTACGTCGACCGCTACACGGCGAAGATCCCCTGGGCCCACCACCCCTACCCCCGGGTGCTGGTCAGCCACAACGAGCTGCTCGAAGACTACCCCTGGGCCTACGGCGTGAAGACCGGCTGGACCGACGGCGCCGGCTACTGCATCGTCGCGGCCGGCCTGTGGCGTGGTCACCACCTCCTGGTCACGCTGCTCGGCGAGCCCGACGACGCCCACCGCCTGACCGACGCCGTCAAGCTGTTCCGCTGGTCGGCGGGCCAGTACGCAGTGCAGACCGTCTGGCCGGCGGGGCGCGAGCTCGCCCAGGTCACGATGCCCTGGCACGACGGCAAGCTGGCCCTGGTCACAGGCGCGCCGGTGGCCGGCTCCCTGCGCATCGGCGCCCGGATCACGAGCCGGATCGCCGCGCCGGTCTCGGTCGGCCTGCCGGTCACGCAGGGCCAGGCGCTCGGCACGGCCCAGGCGTTCGCCGACGGTCGTCGGGTGGGCGTCGTGCGGCTGGTCGCGGCCGCGTCGTATGCCCGCGTGGGCCTGGTCGCGAAGATCGGCTACAAGATCCATCGCGCCTGGCACTGGCTCACCTCGCATCTCTGACCGGCCCTGCCGGTCGGGCTGTCCGCCGGCCCGAGGCGCGCGGGATCACGTGGCGAGCAGCGCCATCCGATGATCCCGAGGCGCGCGCCGTGCCGCCCGCGCGGGTACACTGTGGCCATGAGGATCTCCCGAAAGCTGCGCCTGGCGGCGGCGCTCGTCTTCTTCTTCTTCGTGCTCTACCCGAACCCGCTGGTTCTGGTGCGCAGCATCGAGCACATCAGTCACCCCTCCATCGACCCCCAGGCCGTGGCGCCGCTCGCCAGGACCCTGCCCAACAATCCCCAGCTCATCGAGCAGGCCGTGCTCACCCGCATCGTGCCGTATGCCTACGACTGGCAGACGGCGGGGGTGCCGTGGTACTTCCCGACCACGCGCGAGGTGCTCGCCCAGAAGCGCGGCGACTGCGAGAGCCGGGCCGTCGTGCTGGCCAGCATCCTCGCCTACAAGCACATCCCCTATTCGCTGCACATGTCGTTCGACCACATCTGGGTCGACTACCCGGGGCACGTGGCGACCGCGCTCGAGAACCCGGGCGTGCAGATCGCGGTGCGGGAGCACGGCCACTTCGTCTTTCACTGGCCCAAGGACTTTCACCTCGGGGCCGAGGTCAACGCCCAGATCGCCGACTACTGGACGCCGATGCCGATGGGTCGCCGCGTGCTGCTGTTCGGCGGCCTGCTGGCTATCGTGCTCATCAACGTGATCGTGCGCTGGGCGGGGCGGGCCGGGGCGGCGGGCCGGCGTCTGAGCGAGCGTCGCCGACGGCTGCCGCGGGGCCAGGGCGGCGATGACATATCATGGGGCTCCGGCCAGGCGGCCGCCGACCACGGAAGGACGAGCGATGATGGCACCTGAGCGAGTGATCGACCTGCGCAGCGACACCGTGACACGACCGTCGCCCGAGATGCGGCGGGCCATGGCCGAAGCCGAGGTCGGCGACGACGTGCTGGGCGACGACCCCACCGTTATCCGCCTGCAGGAGGTCGCCGCCGAGCTGTTCGGCAAAGAGGCCGGTCTCTACGTGCCGTCGGGCACGATGAGCAACCAGATCGCGTTGCACGCCCAGACCACGCCCGGCGACGAGGTCTTCCTGCACGCCAAGGCGCACATCGTCGAAAACGAACAGGGCGGCGCGGCCGTGCTGTCGGGCCTGCAGACACGCACCTTCGACTCCGACGACGGTACCCTCGACCTCGATCTCCTCGAGCACTACTTCCACCAGGACGACGACGTGCACCACCCGCGCACGACCCTGGTGGCGGTGGAGAACACCCACAACTACTGCGGCGGCGTCGTCTACCCGCTCGAGAAGATCCGCCTGCTGCGGGCGTTCTGCGACCGTCACGGCATGATCCTGCATCTCGACGGCGCCCGCGTCTGCAACGCCGCTGTGGCTTCGGGCGTGTCGCTGCCCGAGATCGTCGCGCCCTACGATTCGGTGAGCGTCTGCCTGTCGAAGGGGCTGGGGGCGCCGGTCGGCTCGGTGCTGCTCGGCAGCGGCGTCACCATCGCCCGCGCCCAGCGGGCGCGCAAACTCTTCGGCGGCGGTATGCGCCAGGCGGGCATCATCGCCGCCGGTGGCCTGTACGCTCTCGAGCACAACATCGAGCGGCTCGCCGACGACCATCGTCGCGCGCGGGCCCTCGGTGAGCGCCTGGCGCGGGTGCCCGGCCTCACGGTCGACGAAGGCAAGCTGCAGACCAACATGGTCTTCGCCGACACGCACGGCCTCGGCCTGCCGGCGGCCGCGGTCGTCGAGCGGCTCGAAGCGCAGGGCGTGCTGGCTCTGGACGAAGCGCCCTGGTCGGTGCGCTTCGTGACGCACCTCGATCTGGACGACGCGGCGGTCGAAGAGGCCGGCGAGATCGTCGCCGGGGTCGTCGAGCGCGTCCTGGTCTGAGAAGCGTCAGGTCGGCCGCTCCCTCCTCTCGCGGCGACCCGTAGACGGCGATGGGGGCGGGGGTGCGGCCGCAAGGCCGCACCCCCGCCCCCATCGCCCGATCGGGAGCGCTTGCTTGAGCGCCGCTTCGCTACCTGGCGGCCTTCGCCCTGGCCTTCGGGGCGGTCTTGGCCTTGCCGTTGACCGGGGCGGTCTCTGAGCCGGGGCGCACGGCGCCGTTGTGGTAGATGGCGATAATGTCGTCGCGCGACAGGCGCCGCGGGTTGTTGACGAGCAGGCGCGTCTGGGTCATGGCGCTGTCGGCCATCTCTTCGATCGCCGACTCGGGGATGCCGACGTCGGACAGGTACTGGGGCACCTGGATGTCGATGGCGAGTTGCTTCATGGCCTCGACCGAACGGGCCGCGGCGTCGCGGACCGACAGGCCCTGGATGTTCTCGCCCATGGCCACGGCGATCTCGGAGAAGTAGTCGAGGCAGGCCAGCATGTTGTACTCCATGACCCACGGCAGCATGAGCGTGTTGGCCACGCCGTGAGGCACGTGGAAGGTGCCGCCGACGGGGTACGACAGGGCGTGCACGGCGGTGACGCCGGCGTTGGCGAAGGCGAGGCCGCCGAGCAGCGAGCCCATCGCCATGCCGAACCGGGCCTCGACGTTGCTGCCGTCGAAGACGGCCGTGCGGATGCTCTTTGAGATCAGCTCGATGCCCTCGCGCGCCAGCGGGTCGGTGTGCATCGTGGCGTTAACCGAGGTGTAGGCCTCGATGCAGTGGATGAAGGCGTCCATGCCCGAGGCCGCCGTGACGTGCGGCGGGCAGCTGATGGTCAGCATGGGGTCGACGACGGCGACGTTGGGGATGAGGAAGCCCGAGACGACGCCCTGCTTGGTGTTGAGCTTCTCGTTGGCGAAGATGGCAATCGCCGTGACTTCGGAGCCCGTGCCGGCGGTGGTCGGCACGGCGACGATCGGCAGACCCTTCTTGGGCACCATGTCGATGCCGACCATCGATTCGACCGAAGCGTCGCTGCCGACCAGCACCGAGGTGATCTTGGCGACATCGATGGCCGAGCCGCCGCCGAAGCCGATGATGCAGTCGTAGCCGCCCTGCTCGCAGAACTTCACGCCCTCTTCGAGGCTGCTCATCGGCGGCTCGGGAACGCACTTGCCGTACACGCCGACCTCGACGCCGGCGTCGATCAGCGGCCGTTCGACGGTCTCGACCATGCCGCTCCCGGCCACGCCGGGATCGGTCATGATGAGCGCCTTCCTGGCGCGCAGCTTCGAGACTTCGGCGCCGATCTGCTGGACGGCGTCGACGCCGGTGATGAGCGACTTCGGCGACCGATGTACCCGGATCTTCATGTCCATGACGGCCTCTCCTTTAAGTGTTGGACCTCGAGGCGCCGCGCCGGCCCTTGCGGCGGGGCGCCCTCGTCTGACTCTGTGGTCGCGCCCGGCTCAGTCCGGCCTGGGCGCGGGTTCGTGGCGGCGCAGCCAGGCCTCGCCCTTGAGCGCCTTGAGCTCGGCGACGATCTCGTCGCGGAACTTCGGGTCGGCGATGTCGAGCAGGGCGAAGGCGCGCTCACGCAGCGTCCTGCCCTTGAGCTTGGCGACGCCGAACTCGGTGACGACGTAGTCGACGTCGGCGCGCATGGTGGTCACGGCCGCGCCGTCCGAGATCTGGGCGACGATGCGCGAGACCTCGCCCCGCTTGGCCGAGGCCGGCAGGGCGATGATCGACTTGCCGCCCTTGCTGCGCGCCGCGCCGCGCACGAAGTCGACCTGGCCGCCGATGCCGGTGAACTGCACCGGTCCCATCGAGTCGGCCACGACCTGACCCATGAGATCGACCTGGATCGCGGAGTTGATGGCGACGACGTTGTCGTTCTCGCCGATGACGTAGGGGTCGTTCACGTAGCTCACCGGGAACATGTTGACGGCCGGGTTGTCGTCGACGAAGTCGTACAGTCGGCGGGTGCCCATGAGGAAGTTGGCCACCATCTTGTCGCGATGCAGCGTCTTGCGGGCGTTGGTGATGACGCCCTCGTCGTAGAGGTCGACGACGCCCTCGCTGAACATCTCGGTGTGAATGCCGAGGTCGCTCTTTTCGTGGAGGAACAAAAGGACCGCGTCGGGGATGCCGCCGATGCCGAGCTGCAGGCACGAGCCGTCGTCGACGAGGCCGGCGATGTTCTTGCCGATGGCCTCTTCGACCGGGCCGATCCTGGGTGGCTGCAGCTCGATGATCGGGGCGTCGCTTTCGACGGCGATGTCGATGTCGCTCACGTGGATGAAGGCGTCGCCGTGGGTGCGCGGCATATTGGGGTTGACCAGGGCGATCACCGTCTTCGCCACCGAGGCGGCCGGCTTGGTGTAGTCGACCGAGATGCCGAACGAGCACCAGCCGTGCTTGTCGGGCGGCGAGACCTGGGCGAGCACCACGTCGGGCGGCAGGTAACCGCCGGTGAACAGTCCGGGGATCTCGTGGAAGAAGACGGGCGTATAGTCGCCGCGACCATTTGCGACCGCGTCGCGCGTGCTGGCGCCGACGAACAGCGAGTTGTGGTAGAAGCTCTCGGCGTACTCGGGCTTGGCGTACTCGCCATGGCCCATGGCGACCATGTGGACGATCTCGACGTCGCGCAGCTCGGGGGCGCGCGCCACGAGGGCGTCGACCAGCTCGACCGGCTCGCCGCAGGCGTGGGCGAAGACCACCCGGTCGCCGGATCTGACCACCTTGAGCGCTTCGTCGGCAGTCGCCAGCTTGCTCGCGTAGTCGGCCTTCCAGTCCATGTGCGTCACTCCTTCGGAGTCGAGAGCTTGCGCCTGACGGCGGCCGCGAGCTCGCCCGGGTCGAGCGGCCTGCCGTCGACGTGGCGGCCGGCGACGACGATGACGTCGCGCCGGTCCGAGACGAGCAGCTGCCCGGCCGCGCACGAACGCGAGCACCCTGAGATGTCGATCTCGACGTCGAGCGCGGCGAGCTCGGGGTCGGCTCTGAGCTCGTCGGCCAGCGCGACGCGATCGATCACCGGGTTGCAGCCTCCGCAGAACACGATCCGCACGGCCGCTACGGCAGGCTCGGCTCCGCGGCCGGTCACTTGACTCCGGCCGGCTTGCGGAGCTTGTCCTTCTGCGGCTCGGCTGGGCAGGCCGACGCCCGCCAGGTGCCTTGGCGAGCTGCTTCTTGTGGGCCATGTTCGACTGGCGCGCGATCATGATGCGCTGCGCCTGCGGCGAGCCGGCGCCGTGCATGCGACTCGGTGCGGTAGCCGACGGCGGCGGCGCCGAGGGTCAGGTTCTCGACCAGGCGCATGACGCGCATGCGGTCGAGGGTCGGCGTGTCGCACTGGCGCGGCCAGGAGCTTGTCGACCCAGGGGCCGGTCTTTTCGGAGAACAGGTCCTGCGCCGAGGGCATGGTGACCATGAGGCCGCCGGCGATGTCTTCGGCGAGGCGGGCGATCTCGTAGGGGAACCGCGTCACGTTCTGCTTGCAGACGTTGGCCAGGAGCATGTCGATCTGGTAGTTGCCGGCCGGCATCTTCACGCCTTCGGCCGAGCAGGCGATGCCGCACGAGAACAGCGTCTCGTTCAGATGCGTCATCTCGATGAGCTTGTCCTTGATGTGGCTGACCTTGGGTACGCCGTTCATGTCGGCGGCCAGCGCGGCGGCGCCGATCAGCACATCGCCGACGCCGACCTTGCAGCCGCCGTAGCTCTGCCGGTGGTAGCCGGCGAAGCGCTCGACGAGGGCGCCGGAGAACTCGATCTCGCCGCACAGGTAGACGCGCTCCCAGGGCACGAAGACGTTGTCGAAGACCATCAGGGCTTCCTGACCGCCGAACTGGCGGTTGCCGACGTCGAGGTCGTTCTCTTCGAGCTTGCGGGTGTCGCACGACTGGCGGCCGTAGATGTAGAAGATGCCGGGCGCGTTGGCCGGCGTCGAGAACGAGACGGCGTAGTCCTCGTCGCCCTCGCGCATGGCCACCGTCGGCATGACGAGGATCTCGTGCGAGTTGCAGGCGCCGGTCTGGTGGGCCTTGGCGCCGCGCACGACGATGCCGTCGTCGCGACGTTCGACGATATGGAGGTAGAGGTCGGGGTCGGCCTGCTGATGGGGCGCCAGGGCGCGGTCGCCCTTGACGTCGGTCATGGCGCCGTCGGCCACGAGGTCGTTCGTCCTGCAGGAACTGCACGTACTTGCGGAAGCGCTCGTGGTAGTCGGTGCCCTTGGCCTGGTCGGTCTCGAAGGTGACCGAGTAGAGGGCGTTGATGGCGTCCATGCCGACGCAGCGCTGGAAGCACGAGCCGGTCTTCTGGCCGAGCAGCCGCTGCATCTTGACCTTCTTGACGAGGTCGTCGACCGACTGGTGGATGTGGGCGAAGCGGTTGATCTTCTTGCCCGTCAGGTGGCTCGTGGCCGTCATCAGGTCTTCGTACTCGGGCTTGGCGGCGAGCTCGTAGGTCATGGCGATGCAGTTGAGCGAAGGCCGGATCATCGGGTGGTTCACGTAGTCGTCGACCTTCTCGCCGAACAGGTAGATCTCGAGCTCGAGATCGGCGATGCTCTGGACGAACTCCTCGGGCGTGCGTAGCGGCATGGTGCCTGCTCCTTCCTAGCGCGAGCGTGGGTGCGCGGGTCTGACGGAGAGGGAACCCGCGGTCGCCGGCGCGGGGCGCCGGGTGCGGGCGGAAGAGGTGCGGGGCTGGCATGTGACCATCGTGGCTTCTCAACCACTATAGGTGAGAAGCGTTGGGACGTTTCGTCAGTGTGGGCGCAAAAGCGGCGCGATTCGGCGGGTCCGGATTGTCCATGCTGAACAAAGCCCGGGCGCGTGCGGCGCCGAGTGCGACGCTCGAGGCGGGGCGGCGGCGGGCGCCGTCGCCGCCGCCCCGCCCCTCGCCGTCTGTACGAAGCGGCCGCCCGGCCCGCCGTGTCTTATGTCCCTGCTGGCCAGCCGTCCCCGGCCAAGTTTGTAAGCTTTGGCACATGGGCGGGCCATTTGACTACGGCGGCGCGACGTATACTCGCCACGTCCTGCACCCTGACCACGGGCCTCGAGCCGGGCTCGTTGGGAGGTTGGTACAACCGCACGAGCTCGTCTCCGGGCGTCGCCCTTGCGCTCAACTGCGCGTCGCGGCACGTCCGTTTTCTCGTATCCACCGATTCCGTATGGAGGGCACTGAATGGCAGATTACGTGAAGAAACTCATGGCCGATGTCGTGGCCAAGAACCAGGGCGAGCTGGAGTTCCACCAGGCCGTCCAGGAAGTCGCCGAGTCGCTCGAGCCCGGTCCTGGCTCGCCATCCCAAGTACCGCGACGCCAAGATCCTCGAGCGCATCATCGAGCCCGAGCGCGTCATCATGTTCCGCGTCCCCTGGGTCGACGACAAGGGCGAGATCCAGATCCACAAGGGCTACCGCATCGAGATGAACAGCGCCATCGGCCCCTACAAGGGCGGCCTGCGCTTCCATCCGACCGTCTACCTCGGCATGCTCAAGTTCCTCGCCTTCGAGCAGGTCTTCAAGAACGCCCTCACCACGCTCCCCATGGGCGGCGGCAAGGGCGGCTCGAACTTCGACCCCAAGGGCAAGAGCGACGTCGAGGTCATGCGCTTCTGCCAGTCCTTCATGACCGAGCTCTGCCGTCACATCGGCCAGTTCACCGACGTGCCCGCCGGCGACATCGGCGTGGGCGGCCGTGAGATCGGCTTCATGTTCGGCCAGTACAAGCGCGTCCGCAACGAGTTCGTCGGCGTGCTCACCGGCAAGGGCCTCGAACTGGGGCGGCTCGCTGATCCGTCCCGAGGCGACCGGCTACGGCGCGGTCTACTTCGCCGAGGAGATGCTGGCCACCCGCGGCGACAGCCTCGAGGGCAAGACCTGCCTGGTCTCCGGCTCGGGCAACGTCGCCCAGTACACGGTCGAGAAGATCCTCGACCTCGGCGGCAAGGCGATCACGCTGCTCCGACTCGTCCGGCGTCGATCCACGACGAGGACGGCATCACCCGCGAGAAGCTCGCCTTCGTCCTCGAGCTCAAGAACGTCAAGCGCGGCCGTATCGACGAGTACGCGCAGAAGTTCAAGGGCGCGATGTTCACGCCGAAGGACGCCAGGCACGACCACAACCCGCTGTGGGACATCAAGGCCGACTGCCGCGTTCCCGAGCGCCGTCCAGAACGAGATCAACGCCAAGGACGCCGCCAACCTCCTGAAGAACGGCTGCTACGTGGTCTCCGAAGGCGCCAACATGCCGACGGTGCCCGAGGGCGTCGAGCAGTTCGTCAAGGCCGGCATCCTCTACGGTCCCGGCAAGGCCGCCAACGCCGGCGGCGTAGCCACCTCCGGCCTCGAGATGTCGCAGAACAGCCTGCGCCTCTCCTGGACCCGCGAAGAGGTCGACAGTCCCGCCTGCACGGCATCATGAAGAGCATCCACAAGCAGTGCGTCGACGCCGCCAACGAGTACGACACGCCCGGCAACTACGTCAACGGCGCCAACATCGCCGGCTTCGTCAAGGTCGCCGACGCGATGCTCGACCAGGGCATCGTCTGATCGACTGAAAGCACGAGAGCAAGGCGCGAGCGGCGGCCCGACGGCCGGCTGCTCGGAGCAGACGAGCGGCGGGC
This sequence comes from uncultured Actinomycetes bacterium, assembly GCA_963799395.1. Classification (GTDB taxonomy): domain Bacteria; phylum Actinomycetota; class Thermoleophilia; order UBA2241; family UBA2241; genus Bog-752. The sequence goes on along the minus strand of CAWCWZ010000023.1, from coordinate 17,000 downwards.
GGGCTCCCCAGGGAGTCCGCCCGCCGCTCTTTCGTCTCGCCACTCGGCCCGCCGCCCTGTCGGCCGCTCTCTGCCGTCGCCTCCCGACGCCGCCCACCGCCGTCCTCCGACTCGCCGTGCGATCTGGCCGTTTCCGCCACGACTGCCAGTCTCGGCCTTCCCAATCGGCGAAGCTGAGCAGGGCCGCGTTTAGTGCGATTTCCGCTCGGGGATGAACGGGAACGAAGCCATGTCCTATGGATGTAGTGCCAAGACTGGCCCGGCGACCACTACGGAGGCGTTCCCATGAAGAAGATCGAGTGCATCATCCAGCCCTACAACCTCGACGTAGTCGCCGAGAACCTCGCCGTCGACGGCGTGGTCGGCATGACCGTGACCGAGGCCAAGGGCTTCGGCGTGCAGAAGGGCTTCACGCGCGGCGAGACCGGCGCTCCCGGCCAGTATCGGTTCCATCCCAAGATGAAGGTTGAGATGGTCGTCTCGGACGGCGACGTCGAGAAGGTCGTCGCCAGCCTGCGCAAGGCCCTCGAAAAGGGCCGCATCGGCCAGGGCAAGATCTTCGTGAGCGGCGTCGACGACGCCGTACGCACACGCACCGGCGAGCGCGGCGAGGCGGCCATCAAGTAGGTCGGGGACCACCCGGCCGTTTCCTACGGCAACAACGGGCGCGGGGCGGGCCGGCGAGCAGCCGGCCCGCCCCGCGCCCGTTGGGGTTTCGGGGTTTTCGGAGCTCTGGCGGTTCTCGCGAGCGCCGGCGGAGCGCTCAGGCCAGTTCGAACTCGCGCTCGAGGTCGCCCTTGCTGCGCACGCCGATGATCTTCTTCACCGGCTTGCCGTCCTTGAAGAGGATGAGCGTGGGGATGCTCATGATCCCGAACTTGGCGGCCGTGGCCTGGTTCTCGTCGACGTTGAGCTTGCCCACGGTCACCTTGCCGGTGTGAGTGGTGGCGAGGTCTTCGACGATCGGTCCGACCGTACGGCACGGACCGCACCACGCGGCCCAGAAATCGACGATCACCGGCGTCGCCGCCGCATCGATGGTCTGCTGGAACGTCTCGTCGGTCAGTTCCTTGACGTCGTCTGCCACGTTTCCCTCCTGTAGCTGATCGTTCACGAAAGCCCTGTCGTCGGTCGCGCGGCACGCCTTTGGGCGGACGGTCGGTCCCGCACCGTGGCGGGCGCCGGCGGCACCCCCTTGGCGATGGGGACGCTCCACGCGCAAGGCAGCCGCGCGCGCCGGGGCTGATGCCCGCACGACCTCATACCCCGAGGTCGGGAGGCGCGAACCTGCTCCTGCCCGAACCGCGCCTCGTTTCAGGTAACATTATGAGTCCGCCGGCCGGCGTGCCGGCCGGCGGCCGGCGGACGCTCAGGTGAAAGGCGATGAGCATCGTGAGAAGCGACGAGATCAAGCTCGGCGTGGCGCGCGCCCCGCACCGCTCGCTGCTGCGGGCGCTGGGGGTGACCGACGCCGAGATGGAGCGGCCGTTCGTCGGCATCGCCAACTCCTTCAGCGAGGTCGTGCCGGGCCACATGCACCTGGACAAGGTGGTCGAGGCCGTGAAGGCCGGCGTGCGCGGCGCGGGCGGCGTGCCCTTCGAGTTCGGCGTCATGGGCATCTGTGACGGCCTCGCCATGAACCATGCCGGCATGCACTTCTCGCTGCCCAGCCGCGAGCTCGTCGCCGACACCGTCGAATCGATGGCCTTGGCGCACGCCTTCGACGCCCTCGTGCTGGTGCCGTGCTGCGACAAGATCGTCCCCGGCATGCTGATGGCGGCGATGCGCCTGAACGTGCCGGCCGTCATGGTCGGCGGCGGGCCGATGCTGGCCGGGCGTCTCGAGGGGCGCACCATCGACCTCAACAGCGTGTTCGAGGCCGTCGGCCGGGTGCAGGCCGGCACGCTGGACGAGGCCGGCCTCAAGGCCATCGAGTGCGGCGCCTGCCCCGACCTGCGGCTCGTGCTCCGGCATGTTCACCGCCAACTCCATGAACTGCCTGGTCGAGGTCATCGGCATGGCGCTGCCCGGCAACGGCACCATCCCGGCGCCGTTCAGCGAACGGCTGCGCTTCGCCAAGGAGAGCGGCGAGCAGGTCATGAAGGTGCTCGCCGCCGGGCTCAAGCCGCGCGACATCCTCACCGACGCCGCGGTCGGCAACGCTCTCGCCGCCGACGCCAGCCTCGGCTGCAGCACCAACACGGTGCTCCATCTGGCCGCCATCGCCACCGAGGCCGGCCTCGAGTTCTCGCTGCCGGCCGTCAACGAGGTCGCCGCCCGCGTGCCGCACATCTGCAAGATCGCCCCCTCGGGCGAGCATCACATGGAAGATCTCTACTACGCCGGCGGCATCCAGGCGGTCATGAAACGCCTGATCGACGCCGGCCTCATGGACGGCACGGCGCGCTCGGTGGCCGGCGGCACCGTCGGCGAAGCCGTGGCAAGCGCCCGCGTCACCGACGACGAGGTGATCCGCCCGCTCGCGCGGCCCTACCACGCCACCGGCGGCCTCGCGGTGCTGTTCGGCAACCTGGCGCCGGCCGGCGCCGTGGTCAAGGAGGGCGCCGTCGCCGACGAGATGCTGTGTCATAGCGGCCCCGCCCGGGTGTTCGACAGCGAGGCCGCCGCGGTGGCGGCCATCGCCGCCGGCGACATCCGCGCGGGCGCGGTGATCGTCATCCGCAACGAGGGTCCCAAGGGCGCTCCGGGCATGCCCGAGATGCTGGCGGCCACCTCCATGCTCGCCGGCCAGGGTCGCGACAAGGACGTGGCGCTGATCACCGACGGACGCTTCAGCGGCGCCACGCGGGGCGCCGCCATCGGTCACGTCGCCCCCGAAGCGCAGGCCGGCGGGCCGATCGGACTGGTGCAGGAGGGCGACACCATCGTCGTCGACATCCCCGCCCGCACGCTCACCCTGGACGTCGAGGTGGCTGTACTCGAGCGGCGCCGCGCGGCCCAGCCTGCCGCGCCGCCGCGCCCCGAGCTCACGGGCTGGCTGGCCCGGTACGTCAAACTCGTCTCCGGAGCGGAGAAGGGGGCAGTCCTTCGATGACCGCACAGACAAAGATGAAGGGTTCGCAGGCCATCATCGCTTCGCTCGAGGCCGAGGGCTGCGACACCCTGTTCGGCTTTCCCGGTGGCGTCGTGATCCCGCTCTACGACGCGCTCTACGACGCCACCAACCTGCGTCACATCCTCGTCCGTCACGAGCAGGGCGCGGTGCACGCCGCCGACGGCTACGCGCGCGCCACCGGCAAGGTCGGCGTGTGCCTGGCGACCAGCGGCCCCGGGGCCACCAACCTGGTGACCGGCATCGCCAACGCCTACCTCGACTCCATCCCGATCGTCGCCATCACCGGTCAGGTGCGGGCCGACCTCATCGGCACCGACGCCTTTCAGGAGGCCGACGTCACCGGCATCACGCTGCCGATCGTCAAGCATTCCTACCTGGTGCAGAGCGCGGCCGAGATCCCGCAGGTCATCCACGAGGCCTTCCATGTCGCCTCGACCGGGCGGCCCGGACCGGTGGTGATCGACGTGCCGGTCACCGCCGAGCTTGCCGAGCTCACCTACCGGCGCCCCGACGGTCTCGCTCTGGCCGGCTACAAGCCGACGGTCACGGGCCATGTCAAGCAGATCCGGGCGGCCGCCAGGGCGATCCTCGAGGCCGAGCGGCCGGTGCTCTACGTCGGCGGCGGTGTGATCAGCGCTGGCGCCGCCGAGGAGCTCCGCGCCCTGGCCGAGCTCGTCCAGGCCCCGGTCACGACCACGCTCATGGGCCTGGGCGCGTTCGACGAGCGCGGGCCGCTCTCGCTGGGCATGATCGGCATGCACGGCACCGTGACCGCCAACTACGCCGTCCACGAATGCGACCTGCTGATCGGCATCGGCGTGCGCTTCGACGACCGCGTCACCGGCAAGCTCTCGGCCTTTGCGCCGCAGGCCAAGGCGATCATCCACATCGACGTCGACCCGGCCGAGATCGGCAAGAACGTCGAACCCACGCATCCCGATCGTCGGCGACGCCCGGCACGTTCTGGCCGCGCTGAACGCCGAGCTTCGAGAAGATGGAGCGCCCGGCGGGCCGCACGGCCGCCTGGCTGCAGAAGCTCGACGGCTGGAAGGCCGAGTACCCGTTGCACTACGAGCAGCCCCGCGAGGGGACGGTGGCGCCGCAGTTCGTCGTCGAGGAGATCGAGCGGGTCACGGGCGGCGAGGCCGTGATCGTGACCGACGTGGGCCAGCACCAGATGTGGTCGACCCTCTACTTTCACTACCGGTTCCCGCGGCAGTGGATCAGCTCCGGCGGCCTCGGCACGATGGGCTTCGGCCTGCCGGCCGCCATCGGCGCCAAGATCGGACGGCCCGACAAGACGGTGATCGACGTCAGCGGCGACGGCGGTTTTCAGATGACCATGCAGGAGCTCGCCACCGCGGTGAACTACGACGTGCCGGTCGTCGTGGCCATCCTCAACAACGGCTACCTCGGCATGGTGCGCCAGTGGCAGGACCTCTTCTGGAACAAGCGCTACTCGTTCACCTGCATCGAGGTGCAGCCCGACTTCGTCATGCTGGCCGAGGCCTTCGGCGCCAAAGGCATGCGGGTGACCGAGTCCGGCGACGTCGGCGACGCTCTGCGCGAGGCGATAGCGAGCAAGCGTCCGACGGTGATCGACTTCAAGATCGCCGCCGAAGAGAACGTCTTTCCGATGGTGCCGGCCGGCCAGGCGATCACCGAGATGATCGGCGGCAAGGCGACGCGCAAGACGCGGGAGAAGAAGCCATGAAGCACACCCTGTCGGTGCTCGTCGAGAACAAGCCCGGAGTGCTCACCCGGGTGGCCGGCCTGTTCGCCCGGCGCGGCTTCAACATCCAGAGCCTCGCCGTCGGCGAGAGCGAAGACCCGCGTCTGTCGCGCATGACGATCACCATCGATGGCGCCGAGCACCCGATCGACCAGGTGACCAAGCAGCTTCACAAACTGATCAACGTGGTCAAGATCCGTGACCTCGATCCGCAGAACTCCATCGCCGCCGAGCTCCTGCTGGTCAAGGTCGCGGCCGAGGGCGACAAGCGCACCGACGTGCTGCAGATCGCCGAGATCTTCAAGGCCAAGATCGTCGACGTCGAGCGTCGCAGCCTGGTGCTGCGCGTGGTCGGCGCCAACGACAAGCTCGAGGCGCTGCTCGAGATGCTGCAGCCGATCGGCGTCCTCGAAGTGACGCGCACGGGGATGATCGCCATCGGGCGGGGGCGGGGCTAGCGCCCCGCCCCCGCCGCCCTGCGGCGAGCGGCAGACTCCGCGCAGGCGAGCTCGGCAGCGGCGCCGGGATCTCCGCGACTCGGTGAGACCCCCGAAGGGCGAACAGTGGGACGCCGCGGATTCGCGGGAAGGATGGGCGGCATGCGCCCGGCGATCACCGAAGACACCCAGACGCTCGTCGACCTGACGGCCGAGTTCTACGCGGAGTCCGGGTTCGTCCTGGACCGTCCCCACGCCGCCGCCGCGTTCTCCGCGCTGCTGGGCGACCCGCGGCTCGGGCGCGTGTGGCTCATCGAGCGCGACGCGGCGATCGCCGGGTATATCGTTCTCACCTTCGTCTTTGCCATGGAGTACGGCGGGCTCACGGCGGTCGTCGACGACTTCTACGTGCGGCCGGCCTTTCGCGGCGCGGGCACCGGCACGGCGGCGCTCGCGGAGGTCCGCGACCGGTGCGCAGAGCTCGGCGTGCGCGCCCTGTCGGTCGAGGTGGGCGACGACAACGTCGTCGCCCGATCCGCGTATCGGCGCACGGGCTTCGTCATGACCGACCGGCGGCTGATGAAGCTGGGCCTGGCCGCCCCGACGCACGAGGAGCAGGCGACGTGAGCGCGGCAAGCGGCCGGCAGGCGGCGCTCCTGCGGGGCGTCAACGTCGGCACCGCCAAACGCGTGGCGATGGCCGATCTGCGGGCGCTGGTCGAGAGTCTCGGCTACACCGACGTGCGCACCCTGCTGAACAGCGGCAACGTCGTCTACACGGCGCCCGGGGTGGCCCCGGCCGCAGCCGCCGCAGGCATCGAGGAGGCGCTCGCCGTCCGCCTCGGCGTGTCGGCCATGGTGGTGGCCCTCGCCGCCGAGGAGCTCACCACCGCCGTCGCCGACAACCCGTTGGACCGGGTCGCCGACGATCCGTCGCGTCTCCTCATTGCGGTGCCCGCCGACCCGCAGGCCTCGACGCGGCTGGAGCCGCTCCTGGGACAGGACTGGCGGCCCGAGGCTCTGGCCCTCGGCCCCCGTGTCGCGTACCTGTGGTGCCCCGATGGGGTCATCGCGAGCCGCGTGTCGGCGGCCGTCGGTCGCGCGCTCGGCGACGCGGTCACCAGCCGCAACTGGGCGACGATGACGAAGCTCCAGGCGCTGGCGGCGGAGGGGCACGGGTAGCCGGCCGTGGGCAAGAACCGGCTGGAGGCCTTCAGCGACGGCGTGCTGGCCATCATCATCACGATCACGGTCCTGGGGCTGCGGCCGCCGCACGGCACGAGCGTGGCCGCCCTGCGTCCCGTGCTGCCGGTGTTCCTGGGCTACGTCCTGAGCTTCGTCTACCTGGGCATCTACTGGAACAACCATCACCACATGCTGGCGACGGTCGACCGCGTCAGCGGCGGCATCCTGTGGGCCAACCTGCACCTGCTGTTCTGGCTGTCGCTCGTACCGTTCGTGACCGGCTGGATGGGCGCCAGCAAGTTCGCCGCCACGCCCACCGCCGTCTACGGCGCGGACCTGCTGCTGGCGGCGATCGCCTACTTCATCCTGCAGCGCCTGATCGTCGCCAGTCAGGCGAGGGCTCGCTGCTGGCCAAGGCCATCGGCCGCGATCTCAAGGGCAAGGCGTCGCCGATCATCTACGTCGTCGCCATCGCCGCCGCCTCCTGGCGCGGTCGGCTCGCCGGCGCCCTCTACGCGCTCGTGGCCATCATCTGGCTGATCCCCGACCGACGGATCGAGCGTGCCTTCGCGGCCCGCGAAGAGTCGTAGCGGGAGGCCATCCGTGACACCGTACGCGGAAGGGCGTAGGGTGTGGCCGCGGTACGCAGTCTGCAGAATCACCGTTCGCCAGAGCCCCCGTTGCGCTCTCTGCCATACGAAAATGACTGTCAACAAGGCGGTTGTACGTGATCCCCATCGATAGTACGAGCCATCCCACCCTGATCGTCTCTCCCAGGCTTCATGGTCTCATCCCCAGGACGATCCGTGAGAGCCTTGACCTGCCCCCCGGTCAGAAGGACCAGGAGCTCGAGTACGTGCGACGGGTCGAACTCGTGCCGGTGAAGGCCGCCCGTGAGATACGCGGTCTTCTGCCCGGTTCGACGCCTCCGTGCCCCGTGGAGCGAAACCCGGTTGTGACCGCCGTCGACTCCGCGGCTGGCACGAGTACTCTCGCCGAGGGCGACAACGCCGACATCTTCGACGGCCCATCGAGCAGACCGATACAACCGTGGTGCCCACGATGAGTTCTACCACTGTCCATGCGCGTCCTGCGGTTGCGCGGCGAGCGCGAGCTCGCAAGGCCGTCGCGCACATGCAACAGGAATCCGACGGTGACTCACAGCGTCGGTCGGCTGATGCTGCGCGCACGAGTGTCGCCCGGGGCGTGCCTCTCGGCCGATAGCTCATGCTTGCAAGAGCCCCCGCCTTCCGGGCGCCCCTTTGGACGCAGGATTCGCACCTTGCCGAGATGGAGGGCGTCAGGTACGTTGCGGCCAGTCGGGCTAACTGGCTGCTCCTGCCGACGCGCTTCGACCTCCACGAGTGGGCGATCATGGACGCCTTCGCCCGCGCGCTCGACGATCCGGACCTCGCCGACGAGCTGCTCAGGCAGATTCACGGTCTTCGTGCCCGCAAGCTCAAGAGCATCGGGCCGGCGCCGGACGCCGTCCTTCAAGAGGTCCTGTCGCTGCTCGACGCGTGCCTCTACTGAGCGGTGACCTCGACGTTGAGTTCGACGCTTCCGTCTCCTACGCTCGTCCCGCGCCGCGTTGCCGCACGACGGCGCGACGAAGTAGAGTTCAAGCTTCCGAACGCATGCGCCCGGACACGGGCGTCACGAGAAGGAGACCCCGCATGTACTACGACTCAGACGCTGATCTCGGCCTCATCAAGGGCAAGACCGTCGCCGTCATCGGCTTCGGCAGCCAGGGCCACGCCCACGCCCAGAACCTGCGCGACGCCGGGGTGAACGTCGTGGTCTCCGACCTGCCCGGCACGCCCAACGCCGAGCGCGCCCAGAAGGCCGGCTTCGACGTGCTGACCGCCGCCGAGGCGGCCAGGCGCGGCGACCTGATCATCATGCTGGTGCCCGACGACGTGCAGGCGCGCCTGTACCGCAGCGACGTGGCCGCCGAGCTCAAGGCCGGCAAGGTCCTCATGTTCGCCCACGGCTTCAACATCCACTTCAACCAGATCGTGCCGCCCAAGGACGTCGACGTGATCATGGTCGCCCCCAAGGGCCCCGGCCACCTGGTCCGCCGCCAGTACGAAGAGGGCAAGGGCGTGCCGGCGCTGATCGCCGTCCATCAGGACGCGAGCGGCAACGCCAAGGAGCTGTCTCTGGCCTACGCCAAGGGCATCGGCGCCACCCGCGCGGGCGTCATCGAGACGAGCTTCTCCGAGGAGACCGAGACCGACCTGTTCGGCGAGCAGGCCGTGCTCTGCGGCGGCGTCACGCAGCTGATCATGGCCGGCTTCGACACGCTGTGCGAGGCGGGCTACCAGCCCGAGATCGCCTACTTCGAGTGCCTGCACGAGCTCAAGCTGATCGTCGACCTCATCTGGGAGAAGGGCATCAGCGGCATGCGTTACTCGATCAGCGACACCGCCGAGTACGGCGACCTCACGCGCGGTCCCGTCGTCGTCGACGAGGCCACGCGCGACCGTCTGCGCCGCATGCTGGCCGACATCCGCAGCGGCGCCTTCGCCCGCGAGTGGATCCTCGAAAACCAGGCCGGCCGGCCCGTCTTCAACGCGCTGCAGCGCCAGGGCAAGGAGCACCAGATCGAGGTGGTCGGCAAGAAGCTGCGCGGCATGATGAGCTGGATCAGCGAGGGCGGCCTCGACATCGAGGTCTGAGCCGGGTCCGCTCCCGACCTTCGCGGGGGCGGCGGCGGGCGCCTGCGGCGCCCGCCGCCTGCGGCGCCCGCCGCCGGGAGCCCGGCGCCGCCCGCTGGACAGGGCCCGCGCCGGTCCTCTATCCTCGGCCTCATGCGAGACTCGACACATCGCCCGTCGTGACGGCTGGAGCGGACGGGGCGGCTGCGCCGCCCCGCCCGCTCCAGCCGGCCCCGCACTCCCGCACAGAAGTCCCCCGGCGCCTCAGAGCCGCGCGCCTGCAGCCCCGCCTGACGATCGCCCGATCGTGCCGCGGCGCGCCGTTCCCGACGCCCGGCCGGCTCGCGCGCGCGGCCGCGCCGCCGACGCAGCCTGTTGACTGTTTTCCGCGCCGCGCCGGTTGGCTAGAATGGCGCCCTTGCCCGACTACTCCCGCGGTTCGCCGGCCACAGCGTCCCGGCGCCCTGAAACCAGCAGAAAGGACGACACGATGCTGAAGCGCTTTCTCATCACTCCCGGACCGACGCCGGTGCCCCCCGAGGTGCTGCTGGCCGGCGCCGAACCCATCGTGCACCACCGCGCGCCGCGCTTCGTCGAGATCTTCAACGAGTGCGTCGAAGGCCTCAAGTACGTCTATCAGACCGGCAACGACGTGCTGGTCTTCGCCGCTTCGGGCACGGGCGCCATGGAGGCGGCGGTCGTCAACGTCGTGAACCCGGGCGACAAGGTGATCGTGGCCTCGGTCGGCAACTTCGGCGAACGCTGGCTGAAGCTGACCCGCAAGTGGGGAGCCGAGGTGGTCGCGCTCGACTTCGAGTGGGGCACGAAGGCCGACCCGGCGGCCATCGCCGCGGCCCTCGCCGACAACCCCGACGCCAAGGCCGTCTACGTGCAGTTCTCCGAGACCTCCACCGGCGTCGTCAACGACATCGAGGCGATCGGCGAGATCGTCGCCGCCACGCCGGCCATCCTCGTCGTCGACGCCATCTCGGGCCTCGGCGCCACCGACCTGCCGACCGACGCCTGGAAGGTCGACGTCTGTGTGGCCGGCTCGCAGAAGGCGCTCATGATCCCGCCCGGCCTCGCCTGCGTCGCGGTCAGCGACAAGGCCTGGAAGGTCGTCGAGGAGTGCCGCAACCCGCGCTTCTACTTCGACTGGGTCTCCGCTCGCGACAAGGCTCGCGACGGCCAGACGCCGTTCACTCCCGCCGTCTCGCTGTTCGTCATGCTGAACAAGGCAATCGAGATGATCCGTGCCGAGGGGCTGCCGACCGTCTTCGAACGCCACGCGGTGCTCAGCCGCGGCTGCAAAGAGGGCGTCAAGGCACTGGGCCTCGAGCTGTTCGGCCCCGACGACCCCCGCGCCAACTCGGTGACGGCCGTCAAGGTGCCGGCCGGCGTCGACGGCGGCAAGATCGGCAAGCTGGCCCGCGACCGCTACGGCGTCTGGCTGGCCGGCGGGCAGGGCCGCCTCAAGGGCCAGATCTTCCGTTTCGGGCACTGCGGCTACTTCGGCGCCTCCGACATCGTCGTGGGCCTCTCGGTCGTCGAGATGGTCCTCGCCGAGCTCGGCTACGACGTCAAGTGGGGCGCCTCGGTGGGCGCCGCCGAGCAGGTGTTCCTCAAGAGCGAGGTGGCGCTGTGAGCGATCCGGCAAAGAGAGTCCTCGTCAAGGAGAAGCTCGCTCCCGAGGGGATCGAGTTCCTGAAGGAGCAGGGCTTCGCGGTCGACACCGGGCTCGACTGGACGCCCGACGAGTTCATGGCCAGGGTCGGCGACTACGACGCCCTGATCATCCGCTCGGCGACCAAGGTGACGGCGGACGTCATCGAGGCGGCCCGCAACCTGAAGGTGGTCGGCCGGGCCGGGGTGGGCGTCGACAACGTCGACGTCGCGGCCGCGACCAGGCGCGGGATCATCGTCGTCAACGCCCCGGCCAGCAACGTGCTGTCGGCGGCCGAGCACACCATCGCCATGATCATGGCCTGCGCGCGCAACATCCCCCAGGCTCACAGCGCCCTCAAAGAAGGCCGTTGGGACCGTTCCAAGTACGGCGGGGTCGAGCTGGCCGGCAAGACGCTGGGCATCGTCGGCCTCGGGCGCATCGGCTTTCTCGTCGCCGAGCGGGCCCGCGGCCTGAAGATGCGGGTGGTGGCCTACGACCCCTTCGTGCCGGCCGAGCGTTTCCACGAGCTGGCGCTCGAGAGGGCGGACACGGTCGCGGCGATCTACGCCGAGGCCGACTTCATCACGATCCATCTGCCCAAGAACGCCGAGACGCTCGGCTTCGTCTCGGACGAGGCCTTCGCCGCCATGAAGGACGGCGTGCGCGTCGTCAATGTGGCCCGCGGCGGCATCATCGACGAAGCGGCGCTCGCCCGGGCGCTCGAAAGCGGCAAGGTGGCCGCGGCGGCGATCGACGTGTGGCCGGTCGAGCCGACCACCGACGACCCGCTGCTCAAGTACGACCAGGTGGTGAGCACGCCGCACCTCGGCGCCTCGACCAAGGAGGCGCAGCTCCGGGCCGGCACCCAGGTGGCCGAGCAGGTGGCCCTGGCTCTCAAGGGCCAGTTCGCGCCGAACGCCGTCAACGTGCCGCTCGTGCTCGGCGAGGAGGCCGACGAGCTCATGCCGTACCTCCACGTCTGCGAGCTGCTCGGCAGGCTCGTCGTGCAGATCGCCGATGGTCCGCTCGATACCCTCGAGATCACCTACGAGGGCGTGATCAGCCGCTACGACACCCGCATCCTCGCCCTGAGCACGCTCTCGGGCCTGCTGTCGGGCGTGGTCGAGGGCGAGGTCAACTTCGTCAACGTCACGGCGATGGCCGAGGAGCGCGGGCTCGTCGTCAAAGAGAACAAGCAGCCGGCGGCGGTCGACTTTCTCAACCTCATCACGGTGACCACGCGCGACGGCCAGGGCGAGCTCTCGGTCTCGGCCACGACCTTGGGACCCAAGCACAAGCCGCGTCTCGTCAGGCTGTACCGGCAGGACATCGACATCGAGCCGGCCGCCAACATGGCCTTCCTGCGCTACGACGACGTGCCCGGCATGATCGGCAAGATCGGCACGAGGATGGGCGCCCTGGGCATCAACATCGCCCAGATGTCGGTGGGCCGCACCCTCGCCGACCACAAGGCCGTCATGGCCCTCACGCTCGACTCGCCGATCCTCGAGGAGGACCTGCAGGGCCTGGTGCGCGAGGCCGGCCTGCACGACGGCAAACGCGTGCGGCTGTAGCGACACGGGGGAGAGGGGCGCGGGCGGGCGGCGCCGCCGCCCGCCCGCGCCGCCGCCCGCCCGCGCCCCCTCTCCCGCTTGCGCCCTTCGCGCTCGTGCGCGTAAAATCGCGGGACCATGCGTCGCAGGGCGACAAGCGAACCCCGTCAGGAGGGCCCCATCCATGTCCGGCCCCGCTGCCTCGTCCTCGGCCTGCTCCTCCTCCCCCCGCGGGGGGATGCGTAACACCTGCGGCCGTTCGGCCATCCTTTTTCTCTTTTCTGAGCGAGAAGCCGGGTTCTGCGGCGCTGCGGCGCACCCTGAGCCCGTGGAGGAGTGAGTGACGTGACTGATCCGACCACTACCGACGAACGCGCGCAGGCGGAGTCGCCGCCCGGCGACGCCGGCGCGCGCTACGTCAAGATCTTCGACACCACCCTGCGCGACGGCGAGCAAGCGCCCGGGGCCTCCATGAACGAGACCGAGAAGCTCGAGATCGCCCGCCAGCTCGCGCGCATGGGCGTCGACATCATCGAAGCCGGCTTTCCGATCGCCTCCAAGGGCGACTTCGAGTCGGTGGCCCTGATCGCCCGCGAGGTCGGCGGCTCCCGCATCGCCGGTCTGGCCCGCGCCATCGAACAGGACGTGCGCGTCTGCTGGGACGCGGTCAAGCAGGCCGAGGTGCCCCGCATCCACACCTTCATCTCGACGAGCCCGATCCACATGAAGTACCAGATCAAGAAGACGCCCGACCAGGTGCGCGCCATCACCCGCGAGATGGTCGGCCTCGCCGCGAGGCTCGCCGGGCAGCACGCCGCGGCCGACGTCGAGTTCAGCGCCATGGACGCGAGCCGCTCCGAGCCCGAGTTCCTGGCCGAGATCTTCGACATCGCGATCGCGAGCGGGGCGACCACGATCAACGTGCCCGACACCGTCGGCTACGCCCTGCCGCTCGAGTGGGGCGACTTCATCCGCGAGCAGTACCGCCTGTGCCCGGCTCTGAGCGACGTGACGGTCAGCGTGCACTGCCACAACGACCTCGGCCTCGCCACGGCCAACTCGCTCGCCGCCGTGCGCGCCGGCGCGACCCAGGTCGAATGCGCCGTCAACGGCATCGGCGAGCGGGCCGGCAACGCCTCGCTCGAGGAGGTCGTCATGGCCCTCGCCACGCGCGGCGCCTACTTCGGCGCGACCACCGGCATCGTCACCGAGGAGATCGCCCGCAGCAGCCGCATGGTGAGCAACCTGACCGGCTACGTCATCCAGCCCAACAAGGCGATCGTGGGGCGCAACGCCTTCGCCCACGAGTCGGGCATCCACCAGGCCGGCTTGCTGTCGGAGTCGACGACCTTCGAGATCATGAAGCCGGCCGATGTCGGTCTGACCGACAGCGACCTGGTGCTGGGCAAGCACTCGGGCCGTCACGCCCTGAGGGTCCGTCTCGAGGAGCTCGGCTACCGGCTCACCGACGAAGAGCTCGGCGAGGCCTTCCACCGCTTCAAGGACCTGGCCGACAAGAAGAAGGACGTCACGGCGGTCGACCTCGAGGCCCTGGTCGGCGAGGAGATCCGCGAGCGTGAGGACCGCTTCACGCTGGTGGCCTACGTCGCCCAGGCGGGGTCGGCGATCACCCCCACAGCCCAGGTCGAGGTCGACGTGCGCGGCAAGCGACGGCGCGGCAAGAGCTTCAGCAACGGTACGGTCGAAGCCGTCTTCAAGGCCATCGACAACGCCGTGGGCATGAAGGGCAGCCTGGCCGACTACCAGGTACGGGCGGTCACGGCCGGCAAGGACGCTCTCGCCGAAGTCAAGCTGGCGGTCGAGGTCGAGGGGCGGGCGTTTCGCGGGCAGGCGGTCAGTTTCGATGTGATGGAGTCCTCGGCGAAGGCGTACGTACGGGCCATGAACAACGCTGCGGCAGCGAAGGGACACGACTAGGCGTGCGACGAAGTCGCACCAGCCTGAGCGTCAACGACGAAGTCAATTGAGGGACTGATGGAACAAACGATCGTGGAGAAGATACTGGCGCGCGCCGCGGGCCGCGAGGCCGTGAGCCCGGGCGACATCGTCGAGGCCCGGGTCGACCTGGCCCTCGCCAACGACATCACGGCGCCGATCGCCATCGCCGAGTTCGAGAAGGCCGGCTTCACCCGGGTCTTCGACCCGGCGAAGATCGCCCTCGTGCCCGATCACTTCACGCCCAACAAGGACATCAAGGCGGCGGCGCAGAGCAAGCTCATGCGCGAGTTCGCCCGGCGCCACCGGATCGAGCACTACTGGGAGGTCGGGCGCGTCGGCATCGAGCACGTGCTGCTGCCCGATCAGGGGCTGATCGCGGCCGGCGACCTCGTGATCGGCGCCGACTCCCACACCTGCACCTACGGCGCCCTGGCCGCCTTCTCCACCGGGGTCGGCTCGACCGACTTCGCGGCGGCGATGGCCTGGGGACGGGTCTGGCTGCGGGTGCCCGAATCGATCCGCTTCGTCTATCACAACCGGCCGTCGCGCTACGTGGGCGGCAAGGACCTCATGCTGCACACGATCGGTCTGATCGGCGTCGACGGCGCCCTCTATCAGGCGATGGAGTTCACAGGGCCGGCGATCAAGCGCATGAGCATCGATGGGCGCTTCACCATGTGCAACATGGCGATCGAGGCCGGCGCCAAGTGCGGCGTAGTGGGCTACGACGAGACCACGGCTGCCTACCTGCAGGACCGGCCCGCCGGCAGTCGCGGCCGCGACGCCGGCATCGAACTGAACAGCGACCCTGATGCCGACTACGTGCGCGACATCGAGATCGACGCGGCCGCCGTGGAGCCCACCGTGGCCGCGCCCCATCTGCCGTCGAACACGGCGCCGGCGGCGAGCCTCGCCGCCATCCGCATCGACCAGGTCGTGATCGGCTCGTGCACCAACGGCCGGCTCGCCGATCTGCGCCAGGCGGCCGAGCTCCTGCGCGGCCGCACCGTGCACCCCGACGTGCGCCTGATCATCCTGCCGGGTACCCAGCAGGTCTGCCTCGACGCGGCCGCCGACGGTACCATGGCGGCCCTGATCGAGGCCGGTGGCGCCTTCAGCACGCCGACCTGCGGCCCCTGTCTGGGCGGTCACATGGGTGTGCTCGCCGACGGCGAGCGCAGCGTGGCCACGACCAACCGCAACTTCGTCGGCCGCATGGGCCACCCCGGCAGCGAGGTCTACCTGGCGAGCCCCTACGTGGCGGCCGCCTCGGCGATCGCCGGGCATATCGCCACGCCCGAGATGGTGGGCGCCGCGGGCGCCGCGAGCGGCGCCGGCACGGGAGGCAGGTCATGATCTTCGAAGGCACGGCTCACACGTTCGGGCGCGACGTCGACACCGACGTCATCATCCCGGCCCGCTACTTGAACACGAGCGACCCCGCGGAGCTCGGCGCCCACTGCATGGAGGACATCGACGCCGACTTCGTCGGGCGCGTGCGGCCGGGCGACATCGTCGTGGCCGCCGAGAACTTCGGCTGCGGCAGCTCGCGCGAGCACGCCCCGGTGGCCATCAAGGCGGCCGGCGTGTCGTGTGTCGTGGCTGCCTCGTTTGCCCGCATCTTCTACCGTAACGCCATCAACACCGGCCTGCCGATCGTCGTCTGTCCGGCGGCCGCCCACGAAGCGCGTCCCGGCGACCGGCTGCGCGTCGACGTGGTCGCCGGCGTCGTCGCCAACTTGACGCAGGGCACGAGCCACCAGGCCGACGCCTTCCCCGAGTTCATGCGGGAGCTGATCGCCCAGGGCGGCCTGCTGCCGTTCGTCAAGGCGCGCCTCGAGGCCGAGGGGGCGGCGTGACCGCCGCCTACCGCGTCATGGTCCTGGCCGGCGACGGGGTCGGGCCCGAGATCGTCGCCGCGGCGCGGCGCGTGCTCGCGGTGGCGGCCACGCGCTTCGACTTTGCCCTCACCTACGAGAAAGGCCTGATCGGCGGCCGCGCGATCGACGAGCTCGGCCTGCCCATGGAAGACGGCCTGGCCGAGCGCTGCCGCGGCTGCGACGCCGTGCTGCTGGGCGCCGTCGGCGGCCCCAAGTGGGACACGACCGACCCCGCCAAGCCGCGCCCCGAGCAGGGGCTGCTCGGCATGCGCAAGGGCCTCGAGCTGTTCGCCAACCTGCGGCCTGTCAAGACCTTCGCCGCGCTCGCCGGCAACAGCACGATCAAGCCCGAGGTGATCGCCGGCGTCGACATCGTCGTCGTGCGTGAGCTGACCGGCGGCGTCTACTTCGGCAAGAGCGAGAGGGTCGGCGACACGGCCTACGACACGATGCTTTACAGCGAGGCCGAATGCGACCGGCTGCTCGAGTACGCGTTCGGCCTCGCCGCCCGGCGCGGCGGCCTCGTGCACTCGGTCGACAAGGCCAACGTGCTCGAAAGCTCGCGGCTGTGGCGCGCGGCGGCGCTGCGCGCCGCCGCCCGCTGGCCGGCCGTCGAGCTGCGCCACATGCTGGTCGACAACTGCGCCATGCAGCTCATCCGCGAGCCGCGCCAGTTCGACGTGATCGCAACCGAGAACCTCTTCGGCGACATCCTCTCCGACGAAGCCGCCATGCTGACCGGCAGCATCGGCATGCTGCCCAGCGCCAGCGTGGGGGCGGGGGGCGTGTCGCTCTACGAACCGATCCACGGCTCGGCGCCCGACATCGCCGGCCGCGGCGTGGTCAACCCCTG
>CAWCWZ010000022.1:0-33762 GCA_963799395.1 uncultured Actinomycetes bacterium | reverse complement strand
GACGGCGCGCACGCTGGCGAGGGCATGCACGGTGGTGCATACGCCGCAGACGCGCTCGGTGATGGCCCAGGCGTCGCGCGGGTCGCGGCCCATGAGAATCTTCTCCAGGCCGCGCACCATCGTGCCTGCGCTGAATGCGTCGGTGATGACGCCATTTTCCACCACTGCCTCGATGCGCAGGTGGCCTTCAATGCGTGTAATCGGATCGACGACGATGCGTGTCATAGGCTCTTATTACTCCTTCTGGTCTTCGGCGTGGACTTCCGCGATCACGCTCCGTTTGCGTATGTTAGTGACCACCGCGTGCGCGGCGACTCCGGCCAGCGTGGCGACTCCCACCACCGTGCCAATCGTGTCTGCCGTACTCTCAACGCCGAAGCCGGGGAACGATGCCAGGTGCTGATAGAAGGGGCCGTTGTCCCAGAAGCCCTCCTCGCTGCAACCGATGCAGCCGTGGCCGAACTGGATGGGATAGCTGGTGCCTTCATTCCACTTGGTCACCGAGCAGGCGTTGTAAGTGACCGGACCGCGGCAGCCCATCTTGTACAGGCAATAGCCCTTGCGCGCCGTCGTCGTCAAAGGACTCGACGAACAACCCGGCGTCGTAGTTCGGGGCGGCGATAGCAGGTGCGAGAGAGAGAGAGAGAGAAGGAAGGGAAGGAAGGAAGGAAGGAAGGAAGGAAGGAAGGAAGGAAGGAAGGAAGGAAGGAAGGAAGGAAGGAAGGAAGGAAAGAATTTGCCCTTGTCTCTCAATCGTGTCGGTCAGGCACTTTTCACCTGGAAGCCGGAGGCCGCCATCGGAGCGGTATAGTCAGGTTCAGCACGTCCAGCGGCGCATCCAGCACGATCGGGTGCGACGCGCGAATGAACGACTCGTCCAGACGGGTGCCGCTGGAAGTGCAGCCACACCACAGCCGGTTTGTCTTCTTCTCGAAGGCCAACGACCTGAGCCATGCCGGTCTGACCGAACCCGGCCACCGTTGCGGCCGCGGCGCAGAATTGCAGAAAATCTCTGCGGCTGTAGCCTTCCTGTGCATCGATATCCCAACCATGCCTACCTCACTCTGCGTGCAGGACACGGGGCCGCTGGTGGCGAAAGCATCTGGTGGGAAGCCGCCGGTGGCTCGCCGTCGACGGTACGCGGCGGAAACCATGGTCGGCTGTGATCTGCGTCACACACGAATTCTGTGGATTACTCGACGAATTACTTTCAGGACGGTCAAGAGATGCATAGCATTCTCCCTCCCGGCGGAATACAGGTTATTCCCGTATGCGCCTCGCACCGGGTCCAGGCTTCCGGTCTTGCTCAAACCGTGGAAAGTCTGTGTTATGCTGTATCTATGGAAATCTCCGTTATTCTTGCGCATCCCGAGCGGCGCAGCTTCAACCACGCCATCGCCCTGGCCGCCTGCCGCACGCTCAGCGCGGCGGGCACGCCCGTCCGCTTCCATATATGAAGAGGGATTCGATCCCCTGCTGCCCTCGCCGAGCTGGACGCGCAGACTGGCCAACCATCTGGCGCCTACTGTGACGAGTTGGCGTGCGGAGGGATTGGTCATCGTTCATCCCGACTGGTGGGGCCTCACCAGCCGCGATGAAGGAGACTGAGTCGATCGCGCTTTCCGCATCGGCGTGGCTTGCGATCGGTGGGCGGTCCAGGCAGGCGCTCATGCTTAACACCTCCAACACCGCGGCCGGAGGGCGATGACCCGGCTGAGCGCCGACCTCCGAAATCCGAACCGCTCGTGGAAGCGTTCGGACCTCGGGTTCGGCGGCTCGGCGTCGATCTCGCAGGTGAGCCGCTCGTAGCCGGCGCCACGGGCGAAGGCGAACAGGTCGTCGTAGAGCAGACTGCCGACACCCGAGCCCTGGCGAGCCGCACAGACGACCACGCGGTCGACGTAGAGGAAGCTCGGATAGCGCGCTGCAAACCAGCGAAAGTTGACGCTGTCGTGGTCGGTCTCAAAACCGAAGGCCAGGAGGAAGCCGATGACCTCGTTGCGGTCGAGGGCCACACGATGGTAGGAGACTCGCGAATCGAGGAGCACGAGACGCTCGCGCGACAGGGGCGCGAGCATATGGACGAACTCCTCGTTCAGGGCGAGGATGGCAGCAAAGTCGTCCGCTGTGGCTGGACGGATCCTCACGGGCGGCCTTGGCGGGTCCAGCTAGACGAGGGCCGTCTTCTGCGAGCGCCAGGGCGACAGCCACAGCCGCCTCACCGGCACGACCGTCCGGTATCGAGGTCGGGGTTGTAGGCGGTGAGGGCGGCCGCTCCAACGTGGCAACGGTGAGAGATCGCCTCGATCGCCCAGCGCAGCTCAGCGAGCGTCAGGCCGCCTGTGGCGGCGTACTGGTTGGCGCGACCCACCGCGGGGTCGAGGCAGTCCAGATCGACGTGCAGATAGACCTCATCGACGCGACTTCCCAGCTCCTCGAGCTGCGGCACGAGAACGGTCTCGATGCCCCGCTTGGCGAATCTCCTCACCCCAGGCGACCCGCAGCTGCGAACGCTCTAGGGCGTTGCGCTGGTAGGGCTCGAGGTCTCGCACGCTCACCAGGACGACATCCTTCTCGTCCACGGCGTAGAAGCCGGAGATCGACTCGGACAGGCCCGCCAGGAGCCGCCGGTGAGCATCGAGAGGCCCATGACGTCGAAGAACCCGGAGAGGTTCTCATCGGGGGTGTCGAAGTCAGCGTGAGCGTCAAACCAGACGACCCCGGGCGCGCGGCCCCTAGCGGCGCTCAGCCCGGCGACCGTCCCCAGGCAGCTGTTGCAGTTGCCCGAGACGATCAGGGGAAAGCGACCCTCGCTCAAGGCATCGTGCACGCGCACTGCCAGGCGGCGGTCGAGCTCGATGGTCGTGGCGATCTCGGTCTCTTCCTGGGGAACCTCGTCGAGGAGCTCGACGCGCGTCTCGAGGCCGGTCTCGGTGAGCCGCTCGGCAAGGCCATGCTTCTCAAGCAGCTCGATCGGTCCGCGGCCCATGCCAACGTTGAGCCGACCAGAATGAAACGGCAGGCAGATCAGGGTGACTTTCCCGTCCGCTCCCGATGTGGCCATTTGCATCCCCCGCTTGCCCTTGCCTTCGGGCCTTGAAACGGCACGTCTTCCCTGCTGGATGACGCCAGCCTATCTTTCTCGACCCCTGACACCTACTCGCTGCCATCCCGGCGATGCAGGAAGAGACGGCTCAGCTGATCGCGGGCTGGTGTTCGCCAGGCAGTCCCGACTGCGACTCAGCTGAGAGGAGTCCGGCAATCAGCCGGGCGGCTTGCTCGCGTCGACGAGGGGCAAGTGATGGCCCGGCACACCGTACCAGGTCCGCCAGTCGAGCGTGCGTTCAGAGATGTCCGTGCATCCCGCACTACGCAGCGTCTCGGCGTAATGCTTGGCACCGTCGTCGACGATCCGCAGCCTGCCGCCGGGTCGCAGCACGCGGACCATCTCGCGCAGGGCCCGGATGCGGCCCTCGGCGTCTGCGATGTTATGGATCGTGATGTGGCCACCACGACATCGAAGGAGTCGGATGGGAACGGCAGCTCTCGCGCGTCTGCCTCGACGAGCTCGACGCGCTCCTGCACGCCCTCGAGGAGCGCGTTGCGCTCGGCCGCAGCGCGGCTGTTACCATTCTGGTCACGCCTTCTCCAAACGTCGGCGCCCACGGCGCGCCCTCGCGGTAGGCGCTTCGCCGCGAGGATGAGCACCGCACCGCGCCCGCAGCCGACATCGAGGAGGCGCTCGTCGCCGCGCAGCGCAAGCTCATCGAGCAGCTCGGTCCAGAGCGCGCGTTTGCCCGGGCCGGTTGAGTAGAGGAAGCTCGCGGCCGAGCCGGCCACGAGGCCCATCGCGGCGCCAGCCAGGCCGGCGATCGCAAACCGGCGGCGACGCAGGGCGCACAGGGCGGTCCGGGCCAGTCCTGCACCGACGGTCGCAAACACAGCGATGCCGATGTAGCCGCCGTCGATGCCGTAGTTGGCGCACTCAGCGCGGCCGAGACCCACCTATCTTGCCATCGTCTTCACGAAGGCCAGCTTAGCAGGCCAGGGTGGCCGGAGCACGACCGGGCCGGCGCACCTCCTCGATCGCTTACATTTCGGCCACGCCACCGTCTCGATCACGCTGGACGCCTACTCGCACGCCATCCCGGCGCTGCGGGAGGAGGCGGCGCAGCTGATCGCGGGGCTGGTGTTCGCCGGGAAGTAAGCCCGCGGAACCGCGAACTCAGATCGACCCCTCTCGCGCCGGGCAGTCTGAGGCTGGCAGCTCGGCTCGAACCGCCGGCGGCGGTGAATCGAGCGCCTCGCCGGGCGATACATGGTCGGTACCGGCGTCGCTGAGATGAGGCAGACCGCAGCGAACGGGTCGCGGAGAAAGGTGCTTAGGCCGACGGGACGCTGGGTGGTCGCGAGCGGCTCCAGTTCGCCCACAGCCACACGGCGAAGCCGAGCGCGATGATTGCGAAGACCAGCAGGATCCACTCGACCGGGGCCGACAGGTTGCCGAGGTCGAAGACGCGCTGGGCGCCACTGGGTGGTGCGAAGGGGAACGGCGTTGCTGATGGCAGGTGATGTCCTGGCGTTCCGGACAAGTTGGCGACGAGTGTCGCCTTGGGCTGCCCGGTCAGGAGCGCCCGTGCCGCGAAGATCACCACTAGCACCGCAAGGGCGGTGAAGGCCACGAGGACGAATGGCCGACGGCGA
Organism: uncultured Actinomycetes bacterium; assembly: GCA_963799395.1. GTDB lineage: Bacteria > Actinomycetota > Thermoleophilia > UBA2241 > UBA2241 > Bog-752. The sequence goes on along the minus strand of CAWCWZ010000022.1, from coordinate 29,058 downwards.
ACCTTGCCTGGGCCAGGCGCTGCCGGGATGATCCCGCGCTCGGCGGCCAGGGAGGCCGCAAACGAACGCGGATCACTTCCGAGGAGCTCCTCGGCGGAGATCCCGTCGGCCTCGGCTTCCGCGAGGTCGGAGGCCAGGTCCGCCGCCATCTCCTCGGCGAGCGAATCGGGGACACCGAGGCGCCTCCACTCCTGGCGGCACTGCTCGACGAAATCAGTCATGAAGCACCTCGACCTTGACAGAAGCGAGCACCGCATCGACGGCGTCGCGGGCAGCCCGCCATTCGGAGACACCCATCGCGAGCGCGAGCCGCCCCGCGTCGGAGGGCCGGTAGTACTTGCGGTTCGGCCCTGCGTTACCCGCGGCCCGGTAGGTCTCGACCAGACCATCGCGCTCCAGACGTCCGAGCAGCGGGTAGATGGACCCCTCGCCGACGATGGCAAGGCCGCGCTCGCGCAGGCGCCTGGTCATCTCGTAGCCGTAGGCCGGCCCTTCGTTCATCACTGCCAGCAGGCAGAGGTCGAGAACGCCGCGGAGGAGTTCTGTTCGTCGCTGAGAGTCAACTGTCATGTGACGCATGGTAGCACTCGATACCCTTGCGTCGCAAGTTTCATTCACCCAGCCGGCCGAAGGGCGAACCTCACGCCATCACCGCGCTCCAGGAGGAGGCGGCGGCACTGATCGCGGGGCTAGTGTTTGCTGCCGAGTGGGAACCAGGCAGCCGCAGTTGGACGTCACCCTGGCAATGCAGGAGCGGCGGCGCCCCATAGGGGCTCGCCGCCGTCCCCCCTCCTCTAGGTCAACGCCGGCGCCACTGGCGCGACGAACCCCTCATGGTCCTTCGCCCGTTTGTAGGGCGAGTCCATCTCGAGCAGTCCGCCGGGGAACTCGTACTCCTTCATGAGCCGTACGAAGTCATCAGCGCCGAACTCCTGTGGCACGCGCACCCCGCTCGCCGGATTACCCTTGTAGCCGGCCAGCCTGCCGGTCGCCAACAGCTCCATGGCGATGCAGGGGGTGAACGCCGTCTGGGCCACCACACCCTGCGTGCCGTACTTGGCGACGCACTCCTGGTTGTCGGCGACCTGGTAGAGGTAGACCTGCCGGTCGAGCTCGTCCTTGCGACCCTTCACCCAGGTGCCGGCAGCCGTCTGGCCGACGTAGCGCTTGCCGATCTCGTTGGGGTCGGGCGCGGCCGCCTCGAGCACGTCGCGCGGCGCGACCTCGACACCCCTCACCCTGATCGGCGTCGACAGGTGCATGTTGGTCGACTTGAAGACCTCCATCGCGGCGATGAACTCGTCGCCCAGGGCGTACTTGAAGTTGGCCTTCTTGACGCCCTTGAGCAGCTCCTGGTTGCGGCCGATGGCGATGACCTCTTCGTGTTCGACGTGCGCACACTCCACCCAGCCGATGCCCTCCGGCAGGAAGAACGGCTCCGGTTCGGAGAGGGGCGGCACCGTGTAGAAGCCGCGCTCGAGCTCCCAGCAGACTGCCGGGTTGGTGCACTCCTCGATCGACATCCAGATCGAGAAGCCGAAGCTGATGCCGGTCGCCCCGGGGATCTCCAGGTTGGCGCCATCACGGATGCCGATCTCGTCGATCTCGTCGAAGAGGTGGTCGGCGGCGTAGCGACAGAACCAGTCGGCCATGCCCGGCTCGACGCCCCAGCCGGCCAGGTCGAGCTTGCCGATTCTCTCGAAATCGGGGCCCAGGGCGAACTCCTCCTCGCCGAGCTTCTTCGGTCCACACTCGTTGAACGGATCGGTGGGGTGTGGCTCCGACAGCGAGGTCGAGGCGTCAAGGTGGTGGATGCCGGCCTTGAGCGCCGCATCGAGGGTGAACAGGTTGTACTTGACCGGCAGGAGGCTGCAGAGCATATCGGCGCTGTACTTCTTGGCCAGCGCCACGACCGCGGCGACGTCGCTCGCGTCGACCTGCTCGGCGGGGAAGCGCCTGCCGTCGCCGAGACGCGCCGAACAGGCCTGCGCCTTGGCCAGGTCGCAGTCGGCGAGCACCATCGTCTCGATCAGGTCACCCTCCGGGTCGCGCCGCTTGAAGATGGCAGCCATCGACTCGCCCACGCCGCCGCTGCCGACGCAAAGGATCTTCATGAACGCTCACCCCGCTTGCTCGACGTGTCTGTGCTGCCCGCCACACTGCCAGCGGCGCTGGCCGTATCGACCCGCGGACCAGCCTCGCCGTCGCATGCGCACTTGTCTGCGCCCGGAGTGGTCGTGTCTACAAGCGTTGGCGGGCGGGGGCCTACACGGTCATGTGCGCAACGCCACCACCCTGGACACCTGCTCCAACGCCATCCCGGCCATGCAGGAAGAGGCGGCGGCGCTGATCGCGGGGCTGGTGTTAGCCACCAAGTAGCGACTCTGTCGTCCGCACCCGACGATGCTCGACGGCTGCTAACCCCGAGCGAGGTGCCCGCCGCCGTCAACCTCAATCACCGTACCGGTGATGAAGCCGTTGCCGGCCAGCATGACGATCGCCTCAGCGACGTCCTCGGGACGACCGACGCGAGCCACCGGCAGACTCTCTGCCGCATGCTCCATGAACTGCTGCTTGGCCCCCTTCGGCATCGCATCCCACCACGGCGTGTCGATCACGCCCGGCGAGATCGCGTTGACCCTGATCGGCGCCAGCTCGGCGGCTAAGGGGGCGACCATGGCCTCGAGGGCGCCGTTGATGGCGGCCAGACCGCTGGTGCCGGCCAGGGCGGCGCGGGCCGAGCCCGCGCTCACCAGGGTGGCTGAGACGCGCAGCGTCGGCAGGGCCGCCTGCAGGATCTGCAGGTAGGCCCAGAACTTGGCTTCGAAGCCGGCGCGCAGCTCATCAAGGTCGAGCTGCCCAAACGGTCCTGCTCCCTTGCCCCCGCTCAGGGAAAGCACGAGATGGTCAAAGGGTCCCAGCTTCGCGAAGAACGCTGTCACGGCGGCCGCCACGGTGCCATCGACGACCTCGGCCTTGCTCACACCAGTGGCTGCCCGGGCGCGCGCCAGCCTGGCCTGATCGCGGCCGGTGATGACGACCTGGGCGCCGCGCATGGCGAAGAGCTTGGCCGTCGCTTCGCCGATGCCGGAACTGCCGCCCATCACGACGACACGCCCTGCCTCACTTGTCACGTTGCCTCCTCATGGGGATCGGGGGGCACTGGGTGAAGCCGGCCCGCCTGGGCGCACCATACTCGCTTCTGCTGGCAGGGCAAGCGATGGGAACTGCGTCCGTCACGCCGCCCGCACGTATGTCGTCAGAATCCTGCCCGTGCTTGTGACCTGGCCGTCGGCGAGCCGTAGCGCCCGTAGGGAGCCGTCTTCAGGAAAGAGGCGCTTGCCGCCGCCCACGACGACCGGGTCGATCATCAGCCTGAGCTCGTCCACCAGGTCGTGCTCGATCAGCGTGTGCACCAGCTCCGTGCTGCCGATCACGTGCAGGTCGCCGCCGGCTTCTCGCTTCAGCGCCCCTACGGCCTGGACGACATCACCCGCAAGAAGCGTCGAGTTGTGCCAGTCCAGGGGCGCGCTCAGCGTCCGTGAGGCGACGTACTTGGGCTTGCTGTTGAGCGGACCCGCCACAGCCTGCTCCTCTGCGGCGGCCTTCGGCCAGTAGGACGCGAAGATCTCGTAGGTGCGGCGGCCGAGCAAGAAGCCGCCGGCCTCGACAAGGTAGCGCAGCACCCAGCGCCGCGCGCGCTCGTCGTCTGCGTCGCGCATGTGCCAGCCGCCGTGGGCGAAGCCGCCGCTCGTGTCCTCGTCGGCGCCGCCGGGCGCCTGCGCGACACCGTCGAGGGTCATGAACTCGTTGACGATGACCTTGCGCATCTCGGCGGCCTCCAGGCAGTAGTTCCGTCCGTCGAGCCCGGTTTCGACGGGGCGCCGCCTCGCCAAACCGTTCGGGGTAAGCGAAACCACAGCCGCGCCCGCCATTCGCGCACACAGTCGGTCTGGCACCGATCCCGGTAGCCGCCTACTCGCACGCCATCCCGGCGATGCAGGAAGAGGCGGCGGCGCTGATCGCGGGGCTGGTGTTCGCCACCAAGTAGCTTCTACATCCGCGGGAGTGCATCGGCAGCGAGCTTCTCCTCAGCGCCCAGGACGTTCTTCACGCCGATCACGGCGATCCGCACGTACTCGTCGCCCTTCAGCACGCTGAGCGAGGCAAAGCCATCCCAGTAGGCTTTGTCACCCAGCCCGGTGATCGCTTGCGCCTTGACCTTGCTGCGGTAGTCGTCGAAGTACTTGAGGGCCTTGGGGCCGGTGACCAGGACGACCCGCACGCTGTCGTTGACGGGCACGTCGGCGCTGGCGTTGGCAGGGGCATTCGGACCGTAGAAGACGGCGGCCAGGCCACCCTCCACGGTGGCGTGGCCAAGGACGGGCGGTTTGACCGTCTGCCCCAAGGCGGCGCCCGCCTCGGAGCGCGTGATGACAGTCAGCGAGGTCGCAGTGGCCGGCAGCGGACTGCTCGAGGCCGCGGGCGTCGAGCTGCTCGTGCCGGCTGACGGCGAGCTAGTCGTCGCTTCGCTCGTCGCCGAGGAGGAGCCGCAGGCTGCCAGCAGCAGTGCGGCAAGGACGATCAACGCCGCCGCGGCACCGCCTCGGCGAGTGGTCCAACCAACTGTCATGACGCCCCCTGTCGTGGCGATTTGGGACGGGTCAGGAATCCTGACTGCCATCGTTCCCCGAAGCGGCAGCACCATCGCATCGCTATCGCCGAGTCATCGGGTTCGGACGAACCGGACGGGGAAGGCTCAGAATAAGGTTCTTCCGGGCCGATCGTCGGCCCTAACTAAGGAGACTCACACATGAGCGAGAGCAACAAGGACATCGTTCGCGCAGGCTATGAGGCGTTTAACAGGCAGGACATCCCGACGGTCATGGGCCTCTTCGACGAGAACATCGAGTGGACGGAGCCCGAGTTTACCTACGGACCGGCGGGCGGTGTCCGGCACAGCCGCGACGAAGTGCTGCATGAGGTATTCGAGCCGATCGCGGAGCACTACGACAGCTTCACGTTGGACCCCCGCGAGCTCTACGGCGAGGGCGACACGGTGATCGTAGTCGGCAGCTTCAAGCTGCGTCCCAAGGGCGTTCTCCAGACGCTCGATGTACCGTTTGCCCACGTGTGGCGGCTACGCAACGGCAAGGCAGTGAGCATGCGCAACTACATCGATGTCGGTGAGCTCTACGAGCGTCAGGAGTTGCACCGCGCCGCTTAAGGCCTGCGGGCGCTTCGCAAGAGGCGCGGGACGCTGAAACCGTCACGCGCCTCTTGCCTCGTCTGCTCTTCGACCAGCATGGTCTACTCGCACGCGTCTCCGAGCCCCTCGGCCACGCTACCGTTTCGATCACGCTCGACACGTACTCGCACGCCATCCGGCGCTGCAGGAGGAGGCGGCGGCGTTGAACGCGGGGCTCGTGTTCGCTCAGGGCTGACAGGTCCGATTACCCGTCCGAGAGCAAAGAAGGGCTGAGGCGGCGCCGGGTCGCGATCGCGCATGTGGAGCCCAGCCGCGGCGTACACTGCCATGGCCGCCAACGCTTACCTTGCACGGTGAAAGGGAACCCCAGAAGCAAAAGCCGTGACCGTGGGCACTCGACCCGCAGTCTTCGAGGGTCCCTGAAGTCCACTGGATGTCCGCGGAGGGGATCCCCATGAGAAGACTGCTCGCAACTCTGGCCCTATCGGTGGCGTTGTTGGCGGCGGCTCCTGTCGCTGCCGCCTTGGCCGACGGTAACAGCTCGAATCCCAACTACCTCGTCGCCCATCAGGGTCTCGTCTGGTTCAACGCGTACGACCCCGGCGACGGGTATTCATTGTGGAAGTCGGACGGCACGGCCAACGGCACGGTGCTCGTCTACTCGGAGGTGGATCCCTCGTACCTGACCTGGGCTGGCTCGCAGCTCTTCTTCGAGGGCGCCGATCCTGGCCACGGCCAGGAGCTCTGGGTGTCGCAGAACGGTTCGGTCGACGACACGCAGCTGGTACTCGATGCGACGCCGGGCCCGACCAGCACCGACATATCCGAGATCACCGCGATAGGCACCCGGGTCTACTACGCGGTCGACGATCCCACGCTCGGCTATCAGGTCTGGGTCTCCGACGGCACCGCCGCCGGCACCCACCTGCTCAAGACGGTCGGTCCCGCGACATTCCCACCTCCTGAGCAGTTCACCGCAGTGGGGCGGCGTGTCCTGTTCACCGCCGGCGATGCGGCGCACGGCTACGAGTTGTGGATCACGAACGGCACGCAGGCCGGGACACACCTTCTGCGCGACATCGAGCCCGGGGCGGAGTCGTCCGGTCCCCTTTACCTCACCCGCTACAAGGGCAAGGTCTACTTCGTCGCCGACGATGGCGTGCACGGCAGCGAGCTGTGGGTGAGCAACGGCACAAAACGTGGCACTCACCTGTTCAAAGACATAGCCCGGGGTACGTTTGGCGGAGTCGGGTACGGCTCCGATCTTCACCTCTTCCGCGGCCTTCTGTACTTTGGCGCCGACGACGGTGTGCACGGCCTCGAGCTGTGGAGAAGCGACGGCACCAAGCGGGGCACCAAGCTGGCCGTCGACATTCGGCGCGGCCCTGCCAGCAGCGATCCCTCCCAGTTCGTCAATCTGACGAGGCGCATGCTCTTCGTCGCCCAGGACACCCGTCACGGCTACGAGCTGTGGAGCACGAACGGCACGCGGGCCGGCACCCGCCGCCTCTCCGACATCGCGCCCGGTCCCCAGAGCGCTCAGATCAGCGGGCTGACTTCGATCGGCTCCAAGGTGCTCTTCGAAGCCGACGACGGCACCCTGGGCTTCGAGCTTTACGTCTCGAACGGCACGGTGGCCGGCACCCATCTTCTCAGCGACATCTACCCCGGTCCCACCAGCTCCGATATCCGCAACATGACGCGGGTCGGTTCGCAGGCCTTCTTCACCGCCGACGACGGCACCGACGGCAACGAGCTGTGGGTGACCGACGGAACCAGCGCAGGAACCCACCTCGTCCTCGACATCTATCCCTGAGGCTGGCTGGCTCGACGCCGCAGACGACCCGATCCGCCGGTCCGCTGCGCTTACCGCCGTGGGGCGAGAGTTCTCGTGGGTCTGCGTTTCATCGCGTCCGGCCATAAGGATGCCGGGAGGCCGACCTGCTAGCCGTAGCCGCGGTTGTAGGCTTCAGGCCCGCCGGGCCAAGGGCCTCCAGGGACAACGCAAGTACTGGATCGGCCATGCTCGCCTGTGCCGCCTCGTAGTGTCTTGTGGTCTTGATTCTCGTCGGCAAAATGTCGGCAGTTCTGCCGATTCGGAAGTTTCGTGCGCGGACCGCACGATAGGAAATCGCCCTGAGCAGGGATTTCTGGTGCCCCCGGCTGGAATCGAACCAGCGACACCAGGTTTAGGAAACCTGTGCTCTATCCACTGAGCTACGAGGGCACGAGCGCCATGCTACCACGGGCGCCGAGCGGCTGGGGACCGCTGGACGCCCTTGCCCCCGGACATGCACCGGGGCGGGCGGCCCGAAGGGCCGCCCGCCCCGTGAAACCTTCTCGCGATGCTGAGGCGGGCTGTTACTTGCCGGCGCCGATCTTGAACATCTTGGTGCCGCACGTCGGGCAGACGCCCTGCGTTGCGGGCTTGCCGTTCTTCATCGTGACTTTCTTCTCGTCCTTCATCTGGCGCTTGGTACGGCACTTGACGCAGTAAGCCTCGGTTGCCATGCGGGCCCTCCTTTCCGGCTGGGGAGGATCCCCCGCCGATTGTCCCCCACTCATGGGCGCATTATAGGCACGTCCAGTGTGAGCGTGCAATGAGCCTAGCCGTCTGTTCGCCGCATTCCCGCCGAAGCCTGCGTCGCGTCGGGTCGCCGCATTCCCGCCGAAGGCCGCATCACGCGTGGTCGGCGCGCCGCCGGCGAAGCCCGCGCCACGGCATTGTTGCCCCTCCGTCGGCCGTCTGCTAAAGAGGGTCCATCTACCGCCATCGGCCTGAAAGGACGACCATGGAACAGGAGCGCCAGGCCACCATCCGCAAACTCGTCGCCGACGAGCAGGTCAAACACATCCAGCTGTGGTTCACCGACATCCTCGGCAACCTCAAGATGGTCGAGATCCCCGACCGCCAGCTCGATAGCGTGATCGAATCGGGCGCCGCCTTCGACGGCTCCTCCATCACGGGCTACGCCGAGATCGAGGAGTCCGACATCGTCGCCATGCCCGACTGGGACACGTTCAAGATCCTGCCTGGTCGCAGAACCACGAAAAGACGGCCTTCGTGTTCTGCGACGTGCTCGGCCGCGACTACCGGCCGTTCGAAGGAGACCCGCGCTGGGTGCTGCGCCGCCAGCTCGACCGCGCCCGCACGCTCGGGCTCGAGTTCTACGTCGGGCCCGAGCTCGAGTACTTCTACTTCAAGGGCGACCGCGACACGCCCGAGCTGATCGACGAAGGCGGCTACTTCGACGTGCTGCCGGCCGACCTCGGCAACGACCTGCGCAAGCAGACCATCCGCACGCTCGACCGCCTCGACATCCCCATGGAGGCCTCGCACCACGAGGTCGCCCCGTCGCAGCACGAGATCGACCCCCACTACGACCAGGCGCTGATCATGGCCGACCGCGTCATGATCTGCCGTCTGATCGTCAAGGAGGTCGCCGCCCACAACGGCGTCCACGCGACCTTCATGCCCAAGCCGCTGCACGGCGTGAACGGCAGCGGCATGCACGTGCATCAGTCGCTGTTCCGGGGCGACGACAACGCCTTCTTCTCGGAGGACGATCCCAACCACCTCTCCGACCTGGCCAAGGGCTTCATCGCCGGGCAGCTCAAGCACATGGGCGAGATCTGCGCGCTGCTCAATCAGTACGTCAACAGTTTCAAGCGCCTCGTGCCCGGCTACGAGGCGCCGGTCTACATCTCGTGGGCCCACCGCAACCGCACCGCGCTGATCCGCGTGCCCCTCTACGTGCAGGGCAAGGAGAGCACCGTGCGTGCCGAGCTGCGCAACCCCGATCCGGCGGCCAACCCCTACCTCGCCTTCGCGGTCATGCTCGCCGCCGGCCTCGAGGGCATCGAGAACGACTACGAGCTGCCGCCCTCGGTCGAGCCCAACATCTACAAGATGACCGCTGACGAGCGCGAGGCCGTCGGTCTCGACTCGCTGCCCAACAACCTCTACGAAGCGGTCCACCTCACCAACGAGAGCGAGCTCGTGAGGCGCACGCTCGGCGACCATATCTTCGAGCGCTTCATCACCAACAAGCTCCACGAGTGGTACGAGTACCGCGAGCAGGTCACGCGCTGGGAGATCGACAAGTACTACTCGGTGATCTGACGGCGGCCGGCGGGGCGCGGCCGGCGGGGCACGCCGACCCAATCTCAAGCGGCGCCGGCCCGCTGTCGATAGGTCAGACAGCACCACGTTCCGCTCGAAGGAAGGACGTCGTGAGCAGAAACGCCCGCCGCCGCGCAGCGCTCGCCGCGGCCGTCACCCTCACCACGCTCCTGCTGGCCCTGGCCGCCACGGCCCACGCCGCCGTCTGGACGGTCGGCCCGACGAGCGAGGTCTACCCGTTCTCCAAGCCGCTCTCGGCCCACGCGATCTCGCTCTACGCGGCGGGCAACGAGTACGAGTCGGCGCAGATCGCCCTGCGCGGCCAGGCCGAGAGCGTGACCCTGTCGTGGGCCCCGGGCAGCGACTCCCTGCTCACCGATAACACGAGCCTGTTCCACGTCGGTTACGTCGTCACCAAACGGGCTTCCATGCGCGAGCACCTGCGCGTGGGGGCCTACCCCGACCCGCTGCTCCCGGCGGCCTTCGACCAAGCGGTCGTAATCCCCGCCACCTCGACTTCGTTCTTCGTCCTCGTGCACGTCCCCGAGGGCACCGCCGCCGGCACCTACTCGGGAACGATCGACGTCACCGAGCCAGGCGGCGTCACCGCCGTGCCGGTGTCGGTGCGGGTGTTCTCCTTCGGCTGGGACCAGCTCTCGATGCACACCTCGCTGCGCATCACCACGGGCGACATCCAGCGGAGCCTGCGGGGCGCGCTGCCCTGGAACGGCGCCACCGAGAGGATGCTGCTCGCCAAGTACTACAAGTTCTTCGCCGAGCACGGCGTGAGCCCGACCGTGCTGGTGCCCCTGCCGAAAGTCTCGTCGTCGGGCGACGCCCCCACGAACGACCTGGCCGACGGACTCTCGCCCTGGCTCGACGGCAGCGGCCTCGACGGCCAGGGGTTCCTCGACACGCAGTTCCCCCTGCGCTCCGCGTTCCCCTTCGGCGACTGGACACGTGACCGCTACCAGATCGAGACCTACGTCGCCGACATGGTGCGCTTCTACCAGAGTCACGGCTGGGGCGGGCGGACCTACGCCTACATCGTCGACGAGCCCCGCCTGCCGTCGCAGATCCGCCTGGCCGAGAAGGTCGCCCGGATCCTGCACGCCGGCTCGGCCGAGGCCGGCTACCGCGAGCCCTTCCTGCTGACCGACGAGCCGCGCACCCACACCTTGTCGGGCGCCCCACCCAACCAGGCGCTCTGGAAGGACGTCGATATCTGGTGTCCGCGCATCTTCCACTTCTGGGAGGATCTGACCAACCTGCGCCGCGAACAGGCCAAGGGCAAGCAGGTGTGGTGGTACAACTACGCGAGCGGCTGGTCGTCGCGGTTCCCCTCGTGGCTGATCGACCGGCCCAACACCGACATCCGGGCCCAGGAGTGGATGGCCGCGGTGTGGGGCGTCACGGGCACCCTGTACTACGACTCCGACCGCTGGACGAACGTGAACGGCAAGGGCTACCGCGACCCCTACCGCAACACCGCGTCGTTCGGCAGCTTCAGCTCGTATGTGGCCAACGGCGAGGCGTCGTTCATCTACCCCGGTTACGAGCCGTCGCTCGGGCTCGACGACCCGACCGCGGGCCCAGTGTCGTCGCTGCGCATGGAGGCCCTGCGCAGCGGTCTGCAGGACTACCAGTACTACCAGATCGCGCGCGGGCTGGCGAAGGGCTCGACCCTGCCGGGCGTCGCCGCCTACCCCGCCCGCGTGGCCGCGGCCGTCACGCACTACCAGTACGGCCCCTACGCGCTGCCGTGGCACAACGTGCCGGGGTGGTCGAACAGCCCCGCCGTCTACAGCGCCGCCAAGGTGCACCTGGGCACGTTCATCGAGCGGCTCCAGGCCGGCCAGGGCCTGGTCGTGGCGCAGGGCACGGTGACCGACGCGGCGACCGGCAAGCCGGTCGCCCACGCCACCGTGAGCGACGGCATCGTGTCGGCCACCACGGCGGCCGACGGCTCGTTCTCGCTGTCGGGAGTGCTGCCCCGGGCCCACCTCACGATCTCGCAGCCGCGCTACGCGGCCGCCCACGTGATCTACAACGAAGGCGACTCCGCGCTCGCGGTCGCGCTCACGCCCCTGAGCCCGATCCGCCTGCTGTCGAGCTTCGAATCGCGGCCCGCGTTCCGCTTTGCAAGCGGCGGCAGCGCCACGCTGTCCACCCTGCACGCGACCAGCGGCCGCAAGTCGGTCAAGCTCGTCTTTCGCAGCTGGCGGACGCTGTGGTCGCTGGGGGCGGCCGCCGGTCGCCTGGGCGCGTTCCACGAGCTCGACCTCGACGTCTACAACCCGCTGGCGGACGTCAAGTACCACGAGTGGTTCCTCTATCTGACCGCGACCGACGCGCACGGCCGCCAGATCTCGCAGCGCATCCTGCTCGCGCCGCACGCCTGGACCCACCTCCGGCTCACGCTGAAGCATGGTTCGTTCGACCGCCGCGCGGTGCGCCAGATCGGTCTGTACGTCTACCCGGTGCGCAGCCAGACGATCTACGTAGACACGGTCTTCGCCAAGTAGTCCGTCGCCGCGGGCGCTGGGCGCGACACGCGCCGGCGCGTACCGCGGCTTGCCGCGACCGGGCGCCGCATCATGGCGCGACCGGCCGGGATTCCGGTACACTCACAGGCTCCGGATCCTTGGAGGTCGTTGCCCATGCCGATCGTCGTGCAGAAGTACGGCGGGAGCTCGGTCGCCAGCACTGAGCGCATCCTGAACGTCGCCCGGCGCATCGTCGCCACCTACGACGCCGGCAACAGCGTCTGCGCCGTCGTCTCGGCGCGCGGCGACACCACCGACGAGCTCCTCGCCATGGCCCACGAGATCACGCCGCGCCCCCCCGAGCGCGAGCTCGACATGCTGCTCTCGACCGGCGAGCGCATCAGCTGCGCGCTGCTGGCCATGGCGATCCACACGCTGGGCCGCGAGGCCGTGAGCTTCACGGGCTCGCAGGCGGGCATCGTCACCGACACGACGCACACCAAGGCCAAGATCGTCGGCATCTCGCCGCACCGGGTCGAACAGGCCCTGGCCGACGGCAAGATCACGCTGGTGGCCGGCTTTCAGGGCGTCTCGACGAGCAAGGACGTCACCACCCTCGGGCGCGGCGGCTCCGACACCACGGCGGTGGCCCTGGCTCACGCTCTCGGCGCCAGAGTGTGCGAGATCTACTCCGACGTCGACGGCGTCTATACCGCCAACCCCGCGATCGTCGCCAAGGCTCGCAAGTTGCACGCGGTGTCCTATGAAGAGATGCTCGAGATGGCGGCCTCGGGCGCGCAGGTCCTGGCGCTGCGCTCGGTCGAGTACGCGCGCCGCTACAACGTCGTGATCCACAGTCGCTCGAGCTTCTCAGACGCGGAGGGCACCTGGGTGAAAGAAGAAGATGCTTCCATGGAACAGGCCATCGTCAGCGGCGTGACCTACACGACCGACGAGGCCAAGGTCACCGTGCGCGGCCTGCCCGACAGGCCCGGCGTGGCCGCCGAGGTCTTCTCGGCGCTGGCCGACGCCCACGTGAACGTCGACATGATCATTCAGAACGTCGGCGAGCACGGCCTCTCCGACATCTCCTGCACCGTGCCGATCGACGACCTGCCCAGCGCCCGCGAGGCGCTCGACCGTATCGTGGCCGAGCTCGGCGCCAAGGGCTACGCGGCCGACGACACGATGGCCAAGCTCAGCCTCATCGGCGCCGGCATGCGCTCGCACCCCGGGGTGGCCGCGCTCATGTTCCGCACGCTCGCCGACAAGGGCATAAACCTCGAGATGATCTCGACATCGCCGATCAAGGTCTCCTGCGTCATCGCCAAGGACCGGGTCGAAGAGGCGGTGCGCGCCCTGCACGACGCCTTCGACCTCGAGACGCGACACCGTGAGCCACGAACGCACCGACCGGGGGTTGGAGCATGACTGAGCGCGCCTACACGGTCGCCATCGTCGGCGCCACCGGGGTCGTCGGCGGCACCGTGCGGGCCATCCTCGAGGAGCGCGCCTTTCCCGTCGCCGAGCTGCGCCTGCTGGCGAGCGAGCGCTCGCGCGGCGCCCGGCTCCCGTTCAAGGGCTCGAGCTGCACGGTCGGCGAGCTCTCCGCCGGCGCCTTCGCCGGCGTCGACCTCGCCTTCTTCGCCGCCGGCGGCGCGGTGAGCCAGGAGTTCGTCCCCCAGGCCGTGGCCGCGGGCGCCGTGGTGATCGACAAGTCGAGCGCCTTTCGCGCCGACCCCGCCGTGCCGCTGGTCGTGCCCGAGGTCAACCCCGACCACCTCGACCGCCACCAGGGCGTGATCGCCACCCCCAACTGCTCGACCATCCAGATGGTGGTCGCCCTCAAGCCGCTCCACGACGCCGCCGGCGTCGAGCGCGTCGTCGTGTCCACCTACCAGTCGGTCTCGGGCAGCGGCAAGCGCGGCGTCGACGACCTCGACCGGCAGGCGCGCGCCTGGGCGACAGGCGCCGACCCCGAGCTGTCCTTCTATCCGCAGCGGATCGCCTTCAACCTGCTGCCCCACATCGACAGCTTCCTCTCCGACGGCGCGACCAAGGAAGAGCAGAAGATGGTCGACGAGACGGTCAAGATCTTCGCCGACCCGCGGATCAGAGTCACCGCGACCTGCGTGCGGGTGCCGGTGTTCGGGGCCCACGCCGAGGCGCTCAACGTGCAGACGCGCGAGCCGCTCGGCGCCGCCGCCGCGCGCGAGCTGCTCGCGGCGGCGCCCGGCATCGAGGTCGTCGACGATCCTCTCCACGGCCGCTACCCCACGCCGCTCGACGCCGAGGGCAAGGACCCGGTCTTCGTGGGCCGCATCCGCGACGACGACACGGCCGCCAACTGCCTCAACTTCTGGGTGGTGGCCGACAACCTGCGCAAGGGCGCCGCGCTGAACGCGGTGCAGATCGCCGAGACGCTCGTCGAGCGGAGCCTGTTGTGAGCGGGCTCGCGCCGTCAGACGAGGGCGCGCCGCGCGACAGCTTCGACGTCGCCATCGTCGGCGCCGGCCCCGGCGGCATGACCGCCGCCATCTACAGCTCGCGAGCCCGCCTCGACACCGTCGTGTTCGAGCGCAACACGGCCGGCGGCATCATGGCGGTCACCGAGCGGGTCGAGAACTACCCGGGCTTTCCCGAAGGCATCACCGGTTTCGAGCTGGCCGAGAAGATGAAGCTGCAGGCGGCCCAGTTCGGCGCCGACCTGCGCGAGATCACCGGCGTCCTGTCACTCGAGCAGCGGCCCGACGGCGGCTGGCTCGTCGCCACCGACGAGGGGAGCGTGACGGCGCGCGCCGTGATCCTGTCGCCGGGGGTCGAGGCCCGCAAGCTCGGCGTGCCGGGCGAGGCCGAGTTCATGGGCCGTGGCGTGTCGTACTGCGCCACCTGCGACGGTCCGCTCTACCGCGACAAGGAGGTCGTGGTGATCGGCGGCGGCAACGCGGCCGTCGAGGAGGGCATGTTCCTGGCGCGCTTCGCCTCGACGGTGCACGTCGTGCACCGTCGCGACGCGCTGCGCGCGACGCGGATCGCCCAGGAGCGCGCCTTCGCCCAGCCCAACATGCACTTCATCTGGAACGGTCAGGTGCGGCGCATCGTCGGAGAGACCAAGGTCGAAGCCATCGACTACGAAGACGTGCTCGACAACTCGCCGCACACGCTGCCGGTGTCGGGCGTGTTCTTCTACGTCGGCCAGCTCCCCCAGACGAGCTTCCTGCGCGACGTGGTCGAACTCGACGACAGCGGCTACATCGTGACCGACGCCCACCTGCGCACGAACCGGCCCGGCGTCTTCGCCTGCGGCGACGCCCGGGCGGGGCTCATCAAGCAGATCGCCAACGCCGTCGGCGAGGGCGCGCTGGCCGCGATCGAAACCGAGAGGTACCTGGTCGCGCTCGACTTCGCGGCCACCCGGTCGAGCGCCGGCGCCGCCTGTGCCGGCGCCGCCTGTGCCGACACACCCGACGGCGAGGCGGCCGGCGTGACGCCGGCCGCCTCGCCCGCCGACGCCGCCACCGACGGCTGACGTCGCCACCGAATGCAGTCTCAGGAGGGACACGTGGACGCAGTGACGCAGGACACCTTCAAGGCCGTGGTGCTCGACGCTCCCGGCAAGGTCCTGGTCGATTTCTGGGCCGAGTGGTGCGGACCGTGCCGCGTGGTCGAACCGGTGCTCGGCGAGATCGCCGAGCGCAATCCCGGCGTGACGTTCGTCAAGTTGAACGTCGACGAGAACCCCCAGGTGGCGCAGAGCCTCGAGGTGCTGAACATCCCCACGCTGCTCGCCTTCGAGGGCGGCCAGTTGAAGAAGCGCATCGTCGGCGCCCTGAGCAAGCCCAAGCTCGTCGAGGAGCTCGCCGACTGGCTCGGGTAGGCGGCCGCTCGTGCCCGTGATCACGGTGCGCCTCTGGACGGGCCGCACCCGCGAACAGAAGGCCGAGCTCGCGCGACGGATCACCGACGCGATGGTCGAGGTCGCCGGCTGTGAGCGCGACACCGTGCGGGTCATCTTCGAGGACGTTGAGAAAGGTGACTGGGCGGTCGGCGGACGACTGGCCGACGAGCCCGAGTGACGAACCGAGACCCCCGATGGTGTGCCGCCGGGAGTCGAACCCGACCGGGCTTGTAGTCTGCGAGGGCTACACACGCCGCGTTCGAGCCGCCTCCCGCGAGAGCGGGGAGCCACGGCTCCGAACGGTATCGTCTGGTGTCCCTCCCGCGGTTCGGAGTAATCTGGGCGCGGCGGGTCGAGGAGATATCATGGCCGGTCCGGAACGTCATCGACCAGGCCGAAGGCGATCTCACAGCCAGGGGGGTGCCACGATGAGGTTGTTTTCCGCCGTCATGCGTCGCTGGTCAGTCGCCACGCTCGTCGCGCTCGGCATGACAGGGGCCGCGCTGGCCGCCGGAGTAGCCCCGGCGCTGGCCGCGCCGGGGCCGATCGAGGGTCTCGCCTCGCCGAGCCATCCCGACGCGGCGAGCTGGTACGCCGATCCCAGCCCAAGCTTCTCGTGGCTGGCCTCGCTCGGCGTCGCGGGCTACGCCTACCTCATCGACCAAGCACCGGGGACGACTCTCTCCGCCCCCGTCGTGAGTCCGGCCGTGCGTTTCTCATCGACCACATTGACCGCCGGTCTGCAACCCGAGGGCATCGCCAGCGGTGACCTCAACGGCGACGGCAAGGCCGACCTCGTCGTTTCCGACTACGCCGCCAGCACGATCAGCGTCCTGCTCGGCAACGGCAACGGTACCTTCAAGACCCATGTCGACTACCCGGTGGGGGCGGGTGCCTACGGCATCGCGATCGCCGACTTCAACGGTGACGGCAAGGCCGACGTAGCCGTCGCCGACTGGAGCGCCGCCACCGTCAGCGTGCTGCTGGGCAACGGCGACGGCACCTTGCAGCCGGCGGTCTCGTACACCGTCGGCGCCGAGCCCAGTCAGATCGCCGTCGGCGACTTCAACGGCGACGGTAAGCTCGACCTGGCCGTGGCCACCTATGCCGTCAGCGCCGTGAGCGTGCTGCTGGGCAACGGCGACGGCACCTTCCAGGCGGCGACCAGCTACGCCGACGGCGACCAACGCCGAGGCCCTGACCGCCGGCGACTTCAACCGCGACGGCATACTCGACTTGGCGGTGGTGGACTGGACCGCGAACTCGGTCAGCATCCTGCTGGGTAACGGCGACGGCACCTTCAAGGCCCACGTCGACTACCCGGTGGGGGGGCACCCGCACGCGATCGTGGCCGCCGATTTCAACGGCGACGGCACACTCGATCTGGCCACGGCGAACTGGCTGGACGGCACCGTCAGCGTGCTGTCGGGACATGGGGACGGCACGTTCGGGACGGCAGCCACCTACACTGTGGGTACCTCGCCGGCCCGGCTTGCGGTCGCCGACTTCAACGGCGACGGCATCCCCGACCTGGCCGTCGTCAACCATCTGAACGCCAGCGCGGGCGTACTGCTCGGCGTGGGCGACGGCACCTTCATGGCGATGCAGAGCCTTGCCACACCGGCCAACCCGCACGCAATCGTGGCCGGCGACTTCAACGGCGACGGCATCCCCGATCTGGCCGTGGCCTGCAATAGCGCGAGCGGCACGACCGTGGGCCTGTTCCTCAACTCGACGATGACGCCGATGGCCACGGCCTACAGCCACTTGAGCGACGGCATCTGGTACTTCCACGTGTGCGCAATCGACACGTCCGGCGCCGCCGGCCCGACGGCAACTCGCGGTGGGAATCGACACGACGGCCCCCGTCACCACCGACGACGCCAATCCCGGCGGCGTGCCCACCTGGCACGCCGGCCCCTGGACTCTGACGCTCACCCCCACGGACCCGCCGGCCGGCGACGGCAGCCACTCCGGCATGATCGGCGGCCGCTAGACCCAGTACTCCCCGACGGCGGCGCGACCTGGCAGACCGGCACCACCGTGGCCTTCCCGCGCTGGAAGCGCGGCGGCGGCTCGGGCACCTTCAGCGTGCTCTACCGATCGACCGACGCCGCCGGCAACCCGAGAAGACCGAGTCGACCACGGTGCGCATCGACAACTCGCTGCCCGCGTCGATCGCCACCCTGAGCGGGCCGGAGGGCGACCCGACCACCGTCGTCCTGACGGCCACCGACCCCGACTCCGGCGTGAGCTGCGTCTGGTATGCCCTGGACGACGGCGACTGGACGCAGGCGAGCTACCCGGGTCGGGACGGCGTGACGGTGAGCGTCTCCGGCGCGGGCACCCATACCCTGAGCTACTACGCGGTCGACAACGCCGGCAACGCGCAGAGCGGCTCTCAGCGTCGTCACGGTGACGGTCCCGGCCGGCGACAGCTCAATGAGGGCGAAGCTCGCCGGCCCCCATCGCCGGTCGCATCGTCAGGCGGCGCAGGTAGGCGATCGGCGCCGAGGTCGCTGACGCGGGCGCCCCGCCGGCATCCCGCTCTAGGCTTTCTCGAGCCTGAATCCGATGTCGTCGTAAGAGAACGACACGAGGTCGTCGGAGACGGCCAGGTCGAGCGCCGTCTGGACCTTGAGCGGCAGCTCCTGCAGACGGGTGCGGATGAGGTCGGCGCGGCCCGGGTCGACCGCCGCCGCCTCGAGCCAGTACTCGAGGTCGACCGTGCGGTGGAGGCGGCGCTCCTGAGTCACGACCAGGCCCGCCTTGGCGAACTGTTCGAGGAACTCCTCGTAGGTCGAGTAGCGGCGGTGTGCGGGATCGCTCAGCCGGGCGAGCTCGTTCAGCGACTTGTCGATCTCGGGGCCTCACGAGCAGGTCGTAGATCACAAGACGCCCCTCGGTCATGACCACCCGCGCCATCTCCTTGAGCGCGGAGACCGGCTCGGGAAAGCGATGCAGGGCGTTGCGGCAGGTCGCGAGCGAGAACGCGCCGTCGGCGAAGGGCAGGGCGTAGGGGTTGGCCAGCGTGAACGAGACGTTGTCGACCCCGACCTCGCGACACAGCCGCACCGCCTCGTCGATCGTGTCGGGGCGGTTGTCGACGGCGAGGACGCTGGCCACCGCGCCGGCCAGCGCGAAGGCCGTCGCCCCGACCGTGGTGCCGATGTCGATGACCCGGTCACCGAGGCTCGGGCCGGCCAGCTCGAGGACCAGCTCGAGCGAGGGATCGCCGTGCATGCGTGTCTGATCGTGGCTCACGTCGTGGTCCGCCTCTCAGCCGTAGTTGACCGTGAAGATCGTGCCCGTGGGCGTGATGCCCACGACCACCTCACCTCCCTCGACCCGTACGGTCTCGCGGTGCGATCGGGGCCGGTCGCCGAGCTCGAGCTCGCTTGCCAGGGTCTCGCTCCTGATGTACGCCGCGTTGCGTTCGACGAGCCCGACGAGCTCGGCCGGCACCGCCAGCGCCAGGCTGATCGTGTCCTCTATCCGTAAATCGGCGTTTTTGCGCGAGAGTTGAACGGCGTGGATCAGCTCGCGCACGATGCCCTCGTCGCGCAGCGCCTGGTCGACGGTCGTGCGCAGCGCCACGGTGAAGGCGCCGTCGCTTTCGACCCGGCAGCCCTCGGGCGCGACGGTCTCGACCAGCACCTCGTCTTCGTCCAAGCGCACCTGCTCGGCCGTCGGCGAGCACCAGGGGAGCCGAGCCGCCGGTCCGCAGCGCGGCGACGAAGTCGGGGGCGTCGACCTCGCGCAGGGCCGCTCCGACGGCCCCGACCTGCTTGCCGAGGCGCGGCCCGAGCAGCTTGAGGTTCGGCTTGAGCGCGTAGTCGAGGAGCTCGTCGGCGTCGTCGACGAGGCGCAGCTCCTTGACGTTCAGCTCGTCGGTCACGATGTCGGCCAGGCGCCCGAGGGCGGCGCGCTCGGCCACGGCCGCCGCCACCGCCACCTCGGCGAGCGGCTGGCGGGTCTTGACGGCGGCCGCGTTGCGCGCCGCCCGGCCCAGCTCGACGACCCGGCGGGCCGTCTCCATGTCGAACAGCACGGCCTCGTCGACGGCGGCCTCGTCGGCCACCGGCCAGTCGCACAGGTGGACGCTCTCGGGCGCGGCGGGATCGACCGAGCGCACGAGGTTCTGGTAGAGCTCCTCGGCCACGAACGGCGTGTAGGGGGCCAGCAGCTTGGCGAGCGTGACGAGGCACTCGTACAACGTGTGGTAGGCGGCCAGCTTGTCGCGGTCGCTCTCGCTCTTCCAGAAGCGCCGCCGGCTGCGGCGCACGTACCAGTTGGAGAGCTCGTCGACGAACTCCTGGATGGCGCGGCCCGAGTTCGTGGCGTCGTAGTCCTCGAGCCCGTCGCCGACCCGCGTGACGAGCTGCGCCAGGCGCCCGGCGAGCCAGCGGTCGAGCAGCGGCCGCTCGGCGAGCGGCACCGGCTCGACCGTCGGGTCGAAGCGGTCGATGTTGGCGTAGACCGTGAAGAAGCTGTAGGTGTTCCACAGGGTGAGCAGGAACTTGCGCACCACCTCGTCGACCAGCTCGAGCGAGAATCGGCGCGGATACCACGGGCTCGAGCTCGTGAACAGATACCAGCGAAAGGCGTCGGCGCCCTGGCGGTCGAGCACCTCGTCGGGCTGCACCACGTTGCCGCGGCTCTTGCTCATCTTCTGGCCCTCGGCGTCGAGGACGTGGCCCAGGCACAGCACCGTCTCGTATGAGCTGCGGCCCTCGATCAGCGTAGCCACCGCCAGCAGGCTGTAGAACCAGCCGCGGGTCTGGTCGATCGCCTCGGCGATGAAGTCGGCCGGGAAGCGCTCGCGGAAGGTCCCGTCGCCGTCGAACGGGTAGTGCCATTGGGCGAACGGCATGGAGCCCGAGTCGAACCAGGCGTCGATCACTTCGGGCACGCGCTGCATGTCACCGCCGCACTCGGGGCAGCGCAGAACGACGTCGTCGACGAAGGGGCGGTGCAGCTCGAGGTCGTCGGGCGGCGGCCGTGACCGCCATGGCGCGCAGCTCGGCGACGCTGCCCACGCAGTGCGCGTGGCCCGCTCGCAGCGCCAGACCGGCAGCGGCGTGCCCCAGTAGCGGTCGCGCGACAGGGCCCAGTCGACGTTGTTCTCGAGCCACTCGCCGAAGCGGCCGTGCTTGATGTGCTCGGGGTACCAGGTCACGGCCTCGTTGGCGGCCAGCAGGTCGTCTTTGATCGCCGTCGTGCTTCACGTACCAGGTCGTCTTGGAGTAATAGAGCAGCGGCGTGTCGCAGCGCCAGCAGAACGGGTAGCTGTGCTCGTAGGGCACCTCGGCCAGCAGCAGCTTGCGCTGCGTGAGGTCGGCGATGATGCCGTGGTCGGCGTCTTTGACGAACACGTGGGCCCATGGTGCGATGGCGGCGACGAAGCGCCCGGCGGTGTCGACCGGATTGACCACCGGCAGGTCGTTGTCGCGCCCGATGCGCATGTCGTCTTCGCCGAAAGCCGGGGCGATGTGCACGATGCCGGTGCCGTCGGTGGTCGTGACGTAGCCGTCGCCGACCACGTACCAGGCCCGCTTGTCGGGCGCCACGAACCGGTAGGCGCCTCGTACTCGAGGCCGAGCCGCGCTCCCGGTTCGTGGCGCCCGACAAGCGGGCCTGGTATGTGGTCGGCGACGGCTACGTCACGACCACCGGCGCCGGCATCGTGCACATCGCCCCGGCTTTCGGCGAAGACGACATGCGCATCAGCGCGACAACGACCGACCCGGTGGTCAATCCGGTCGATACCACCAGGCGCTTTCGTCGCGGCCATCGCACCATGGGCCCACGTCTTCGTCCGACGCCGACCACCGGCATCATCGCCGACCTTGCGCAGCGCAACCTGCTGCGCCAAGGTGTACAAGCACAAGCTACCCCGTTCTGCTGGCGCTACGACACGCCGCTGCTGTACTACTGCAAGACCTGGTACGTGAAGGCCCGGCGGTGGAGAACGAGGCCCTGCTGGCCGCCAACGAGCCGTGACCTGGTACCCCGAGCACATCAAGAAAGGCCGCTTCGGGGAGTGGCTCGACGACGGTGCCGACTGGGCGCTGTCAGCGCGCGACCAGCTACTGGGGCACGCCGCTGCCGTCTGGCGCTGCGAAGCGGGCCATGCACGCGCACTGCGTGGGAAGCGTCGCCGACCCGCCAACGACTCGAGCTTTGCACCGCCCCTTCGTCGACGACGTCGTCTTGCGCTGCCGATGCAGCGAGATGATGCAGCGCGTGCCCGAAGCGATCGACGCCTGGTTCGAGCTCGGGCTCCATGCCGTTCGCCCAATGGCGCCGCTGCCCGTTCGACGGCGACGCGACCTTCCGCGAGTTCCGGCCGACTTCGAGGGCGATCAGACCCAACAGGCTCGTTCTACAGCCTGGTCGGCGGTGGCTACGCTGATCGAGCGTGCCGCAGCTCATGCGACACGGTGCTGTACCTGGCCTCCTGGAGCGCCGAGCCAGAAGTGGGCGAAAAACAACGGCGAACGTGGTGCAGCCCGACGACGTGCTCGATCGCCAGGCACCGACGCCTTCTCGGTGCTGTCGTTTCACCGACTGTCGAGCCCATCCACCACGGCGATTCTGGCTCGAGCTGGTCGACGAGGTGGTGCGCAAGTTGCCTGCTCACCCTGTGGAACACCTGCAGCTTCTTCACGGTCTACGCCAACATCGACCGCTTCGACCCAACAGGTCGAGCCGGCGGCCGCTGCTCGACCGCTGGCCGGCGCCTGGCGCAGCTCGTAGCACGGGTCGGCGACGGGCTCGAGGTACGACGCCACGAACTCGGCACGCCATCCAAGGAGTTCGTCGACGAGCTCTCCATGGTCCTGCACCGCGGCCGGCGGCGCTTCTGGAAGAGCGAGAGCGACCGCGACAAGCTGACCACCTCCACCACGTTGTACGAGTCCTCCATCACGCTGCCATTGTGGCCTACACTCGGTTCGTTGCCGAGGAGCTCTACCAGAAGCCCTGTGCGCTCGGTGAAGCGATCCGCGCGCCCGAGAGCGTCCGCCCTGAGGCCGCCGTCGACGAGGCCGTGTCGACATGGAGACAGCCGCCGGGTAGGGGCCGGGCAGCACGCAACGCGGCCGCCGTCAAGACCCGCCGCACTCGCCCCGAGGTGGTGGTGGCACCGCGGCACCGAGCGCGCCGCCCTCGGCGCCTGGCCGACGTGGCGGCGAGCTGAAGCGTTCAAGGAGTGCGCCTGGTCGACGACGCCGACCTTGCTCGACTACGCGCTCAAGCCGAACCTGGGGCTGAGGCCGCGTCTGGCCGCCGGGGCCGTCGGAGGCGCCCTGCGCGAGGTCGACGCCCCCGACTTCGTCGGCCCGGCGCTACGAGAAGCGCGCGGCTCGGCTCCTCGTACTCGCCGAACAGGCGAGGCTGGTGCGCTTGGACGAAGGGGGCGAGATTACTCAGTTCCAAGGAGCATCGCCCCGAGGGGCTGCCGGTCGAAAGCGTTCAGACGCCTTGGCCGTGGCGTTCGACCAGGCGCTCCGCGACAAGGCCGTCGTGCGCGAGCTGGAATAGCGCGTTCCCCCAGACTGCTCGCGCAGAAACGTCGATTACGGATAGAGTGCGACAGCCTGGCGCTCGCCGTGCGCCCAAGCTCGTCGGTACCGTCGAACGCGACGCAGGCGTCGTCAGGAGCGAGACCCATGGCAAGCGAGCTCGATTCGGCGACCGGCCCCGATCGCACCGCGATTGCGGGTCGAGGGAGGTGAGGATGGTGCATGGGCGTCGCGCGCCCACGGGCACGATCTTGGCGTCAACTACGGCTGAGAGGCGGACCACGACGTGAGTCACGATCGGACGCGGTCCTGCACGGCGATCCTTTGGCTCGAGCTGGTGACCGAGTCGGCCGGCCGACCTCGTGACCGGGTCATCGACGGCTGGGCGACGGCCTTCGGCGCTGTGGCCGGTCCTCGCCGTCGACGAACCGCCCGGACACGATCGACGAGGCGGTGCGGCTGTGTCGCGAGGTCGACAACGTCTGGTTCACGCTGGCCAACCCCCTACGCCTTGCCCTTCGCCGACGGCGCGTTCTCGCTCGCCACCTGCCGCAACGCCTGCATCGCCTTCCCGAGCACGGTCTCCGCGCTCAAGGAGATGACGCGGGTGAGCATCTGATCTGCTGCGTGGCCGAATTGACAAGTCGCTGAACGAGCTCCGCCGGCTGAGCGATCCCGCCGCACGCCGCCGCTACTCGACCTACGAGGAGTTCCTCGAACTTCGATTCGCCAAGGCGGGCCTCGTCGTAGCTCAGGAGCGCCGCCTCCACCGCACGGTGCCGACCTCGAGGTACTGGCTCGAGGCGGCGGCGGTGCTCGACCCGGCACTGGCACGCATCCTGCAGGAGTTGCCGCTCCACGGCGCCTGGCCGCCGACGACCTCGTGTGTCTCTTACGACGACATGGGATCCAGGCTCGAGCAAGCCTAGTGTGCCAGGCTGCGGCCCCTGATACCGCGGCGCCGCTTCCGCGTCAGCCTCTGCGCGCTCACCCAACGTCCAGTGGCCGGCGGTTCGTGGCGGTAGAGCCTGACGTTGAGGTGGCCGCCGGCCGAAGTCCAGCTCGTCACCATGGCCACGGAGTAGCCGGAGAACTGCGCGTTGCCAGCGTACTGGAGCCGCGTAGTGGCTCAGGGTGTGGGCGCCCAGGCCAGAGACACTCACCTGGATGCCGCCGAGCTGGGATAGGCTCGCCCTGTGCTAGGGCCGCCGTCGAGCGAGTGCAGACGCAGTTAGCACCGGACCGTCGGTCACAGTGTAGGGACCCGGCCGGTAGGGGTGGGTTCCGACGTGGGCGGCGAGTCGATGCGCGCCGTGGTCGACTCGGATCTTCTGCCCGGCGGCGCTCGGTCGATCGGTGAGGCACGCTGTAGGTGCCCGAGCCGCAGCCGCGCTTCCAGCGCGGAAGGCCACGGAAGTGCCGCTGCCGGTCGCGCCGCCGTGCCGAGGGAATACTGGGTGCTCGCCAGGCCGCCGACCATGCGTGCGTCACCGGCCACGGTGCCCAGTGGGGGTGAGCGTCAAGTCCAGGGGCCGGGTGCCGAGTGCCGCGGGTTTAGCATCATCACTGGTGACGGGGGCCGTCATGATTGCCCACCGTGCATGTGGCCGCACCGGACATGTGGATTGCGCGGCACGTGGAAGTTGCCACATCATCGCTGGAGTAGATCTAGGCCATGGCCGTGGCCGCGTTGAGGAACAGGCGTGTGCCGCTCGCGTATAGCCACGCCAGATGCTCGGATGCCGTCGCCGTTGAAGTCACCGGCCACGAGGTGCCGTACAGCCGTGGCAAGGCTCTGCATCGCCATGAAGGTGCATCCGCCCACGCCGAGCATGCGCGGCGCTGCCTACGGCATTGGGAGTGGTTGACGACGGCCAGGTCGGGGATGCCGTCGCCGGTGAAGTAGGCGACCGCAGGAGCCGGGCCGGCGAGGTACCCGCATGTAGTCACCTGCGTGGACGTACCATCCCCATGTCCCGACAAGCGGTCATTGACCAGTTCGCATGGCCAGATCGAGTGTCCGTCGCCGTTGAAATCAGGCTCGATCACATCCGCCCACCGGGTAGTCGACGTGGGCCTTGAAGTTGGGGTCCCGCCCTTACCCAGCAGGATGCTGACCGAGTTCGCGGTCCAGTCCACCACCGCCAAGTCGAGTATGCCGTCGCGGTTGAAGTCGCCGGCGGTCAGGGCCGCTGGCATTGTCGCCGTCGGGTAGCTGGTCGCCGCCTGGAAGGTGCCATCGCCGTTGCCCAGCAGCACGCTCGCGCTGACGGCATAGTGGAGCACGCTGGTCGAGCTTACGGTCAGTTCGAAGTCGCCGACGGCGATCTGGCGAGTACAGGCGCCGAAGAACCGCCGGCTGCCGGGTGCCATCGCCGTTGCCCAGCGGCGGTGGCGGCGCTCCAGTCGGCGACATCGGCTACGTCGCCTGCCGTCGCCGTCGGCGATCGCGATGCCGTAGGCACCCGCCCCCACCGGGTAGTTCGACATGGGTCTTGAAGGTACCCGTGCCGTTCCCAACAGGACGCTGATCGTGCCGGCCGCGTAGTCGGAGACGACGAGGTCGGCCTTGCCGTCGCCGTTGAGGTCACCGCTGGCGATGCCCTCGGGTTGCAGACCGGCGGTCGAGGTCGATGAGAAGTTGTAAACGCACAGCCGGACTCACGACGGGGCGGAGAGAGTCGTCCGGTGCTTGGTCGATGAGGTAGGCGTAGCCCACGACGCCGAGCGAGCCAGCCAGGCGGAGGCTTGGGCTGGGATCGGCGTACCAGCTCGCGGCGTCGGGATGGCTCGGCGAGGTGAGACCCTGGATCGGCCCGGCGCGGCCAGCGCCGGGGCTACCTCCGGCGGCCAGCGCGGCCCATGCCGAGCGCGACGAGCGTGGCGACTGACCAGCGACCACATGACGGCGGAAACCGAGTCGTGGCACCCCCCCTGGCTGCGAGATCGCCTTCGGCCTGGTCGATAACATTAGGACCGGCCGTGATATCTCCTGGACCCACCACGCCCCAGATTTATTCCGAACCGGCGGGAGGGGACAGCCAGACAATACGTTGGTTCGGAGCCGTGGCTCCCCGCGGGACAGCTGCCGAACGCGGCGTGTGTAGCCCTGCGCAGACTACAAGCCCGGTCGGGTCTCGACACTCCCGGCGGCAGGCATCGGGGGTTACAGTTTTTCGTCACTCGGCTCGTCGGCCAGTCGTCCGCCGACCGCCCAGTCGCTTCTCAACGTCCTCAAACGTCGTCTAGCGCTCACAGCCGCGACCTCGACCATGGCGTCGGGGATCCGTCGCGCGAGCTCGGCCTTACGCCGTCCAGAGGCGCACGGCGGTGCACGGACAGCGGCACGAGCAGCAGGCCTGCCCGAGCCAGTCGGCGAAGTTCGACGAGCTTGGGCGGCACGACGATGCGCTTCTTCAACCGCCGCATGGAACGCGAGCAGCGTGGGGATGTTCGCGCCTCGAGGTCCTGCGCCCACCTCGGCCTATCGAGTCGACGTTCGACTGACGAACGTAGCGCCCGGATTGCGCTCGGCGATCTCGCCGAGCACCGGTTCGACCACGCGGCACCTCCGCCGCTCGGCCGGAATCGACCAGGACCTTGCCGGGAGCATCAAGCACCGGCCTTGAAGGTGTCCTCGTCCGTCGCCGTCCTCCTGACTGCATTCGGTGGCGAGACGTCGCCGTCGGTGGCGGCGTCGGCGGGCGAGGCGGCCGGCGTCAGCGCCGGGCCGCCGCCTCGCCGTCGGGTGCTGGGCGGGGCCACGCGCGCCGCGAGCGGCGCCGGCGCTCGACCGGGTGGCCGCGAAGTCGAGCGCGACGAGGTACCTCTCGGTTTCGATCGCGGGCCGCGGCCCTCGCGGCACGTGGCGATCTGCTTGATGAGCGCCCCGCCCGGGCGTCGCCGCAGGCCGGGCCGGTTCGTGCGCAGGTGGGCGTCGGTCACGATGTGCACGCTGTCGTGCAAGAAGTTCGACCACGTGGCGCAGGAACTCGTGTGGGACGCGAGGAGCGCCGCCCCGACACCGGCCGGCGTGTGCGCGAGACGGCGCGTCTTCGTGATCCGCTGGAACCTCCGTCTCTCCCGACGATGCGCCGCACTAATCCGCTCCAGATGAAGTGCATGTTGGCGAAGGCGCCGCTCTGGGGCTGTCCGCATCGCGCGCGCGGCGCGGCGCGAGGACGGTGCACGACGTGCGCCGTCGAGCGAGAAGCGCGCCAGGAACATGCCCTCCTCGACGGCCGCGTTCCCACCGCCGATCCGCCACGACCTCCTTGTCGCGGTAGAGCGGACCGTCGCAGGTGGCGCATCGAGGACACACCACGCCCCATGGACTCGGCCTCGCCGGCACGCCAACAACCCCCGGCGACAGGATCACGGCGCGCGCCGTAGCACAGAGTGGCGACGAGCCGGCACCATCAGGCCGCTGCTGGAGTGACAGCGGGACACCGGTGACTCCGCGCAGGTCAGCCGCCCCGACTGACCACCTGCCCACTTCATCTTCTCGGCCAGCTCGAAACCGGTGATGCCTTGGGAAAGCCCAGGTAGGTCTCCGACGCGCTCCGTGAGCGCCATGATGCGGGCCCGGGCCATGTTGCGCTGGAACACGAGTGGTGTCGAGGCGGGCTCGCGAGCTGGGAGTAGCAGCGGTCATGCCGCGGGGCCGGCGCCGACGAGGTGGGCAATTCGAGCTCGCGCGGCGCGCCCTCGTCTGAGCGGCGCGAGCGCGGCGCAACGGCCTCGCTGAAGCGGAGCGTCTCCGCGATCTCCCCGCGCGTTCAGCGCGGCGCCTTGTAGGCCACCACCCAGAGGCTGGGGCGGTGGGCGCGTGTCGTCGTCGCGGATGCGGCCCACGAAGACCGGGTCCTTGCCCTCGGCGTGGAGCAGGGGTAGCGGCCGTGGAGAGGATCGTCGACCTCGATGCAGGGCGCCAGCCGCGAGCAGCTTGCGCGCAGCAGCAGCACCGAGCACGCGTCTCCACGTTCGGAGCGCCTCGGCGTGGCCCCGAACGCCGCACCGCACAGGTCGGCGGTAGCTCTTATTGCCGCAGGTGGGCGAAGATCTTGACCGTCTCGTCGACCATCTTCTGCTCTTCCTTGGTCGCGCCGTCGGCGAGGAAGCTGTCGATGTGGGGCGAAGGCGATCCGTTGCGGTAGAGGACAGCTCGGTCGGCGCCTGTCGACCAGGCGCGCGCCTGACGGTCGAGGTCGTCGACGCCGCACTTGCCGCTGCTGCCCGAGACCGACCTGGTAGGTGGACACCAACGACGCGCTCGACGCCGGCGGCGTCATCAACGGGCTTGAGGGCGACCACCATCTGGATGGTCGAGCAGTTGGGGGTGGCGATCGCGCCCTGGTGGTGGTCGAGGTGGTCGGTTGACCTCGGGCACGACCGCGCGCGGCGGGGTCGGCGCGAAGAAGCTGTCGATCACCGCGCGCGCCCAGCGGCCACGGCCTGGGGACGACTCCTCTCCGCGCGCCGCGCGGCGGAGGGAGGAGAGAGATCGACGCCGGCGAAGGCGCCGGCCGCTCGCCGACCGTGCAGCTCGAGCCCCCTTGAACAGGAGCCGGGCGCCGCGCGAGCGCTCGCGCTCGCCCACGCGACGTTCGACACAGTCGCCGAGCACGACCCCCATAGCGATCGCGACCGTGTAGGCGCGCTGCGCCATGCTCCAACCCCCGGTCGGTGCGCTCGTGGCTCACGGCCTCGCTTTTGCGAGATCTCGAAGGCGTCGTGCAGGGCGCGCACCGCCTCTTGCCCCGAAGACCCGGTCCTTGGCGATGACGCAGAAGCTGATCGGCGATGTCGAGATCATC